>JABCTC010000027.1 GCA_018238545.1 Candidatus Heimdallarchaeota archaeon | reverse complement strand
CAGAATTTCCGGTACCATCTCCTAACATAATACCAGCTGTGTGGGTTCCATGACCATTAGAATCTTCTATTGAAAGGTCTGTCCTGGTAAATCCATAAGTAGGGCTTATGAAAGACTTACTTTCAGGCATAATTCGTCCTGCAAAATCGACATGATCAGTTCGTATTCCCGTATCTATGTCATAAGCAACAATGGTATCTCCTTTATAACCCATATCCCAAAGAGGTTGGAGATTGAGTAAATCATTAGAAGCAACTGTTCTTTTAATTCCTTCTGTACTCGCATATAGTAAGTCTGCACCAGGTTCAGGTTGGATTTTATAGAACCTAGAGTCAGTAACATCAAAAACTCCATCTACACCAACGAGGTTATTGAGTGTAACTTTTTCAGCTAGTTTGTCTTCTACTAAAACCATTTTCAAATTTGGAAAAGATAGTTTGTAAGAATGTGTTTCAACAAAACTATTGTAAGCATTTTTTGATTCGAAATGCATGACAAATTTTCTTATAGAGTTATCAACTATTTTGTCTCTAGGGAGACTTTCATTAACTGAAGTGTCAGTTGTTGGTTGAATAGTTGAACCTGTTTGAACTAGAAAAATGGTGAGTATGAAAAAACTAACTCCGATAACTAATTTTCTTCTCATGCCTTTTGCTAGGGGTATATTTTTCATAAAGTTTTTCAAAAACCAAGATAATAAAATGGAAACTTTTGCAAATAATTGATAAAAAGAAAAAGAAAAAGAATGAGATGGAAAAATTACCGTTTTTTCCTTCTATTGAATGCTGCAATTGCAGCTAATGATAATATTCCTAGAAGTATTGCAAACGTTGAAACTGGAGCACCTGACGATTTAGTCGGAATGTTGTAATGGACATTTAGAGTGTTTCCTGCTAGATCTGTTGCAACAATATGAAGATTATTATCTCCATCCACTAAATTGGATGTAAATATCTGAAAGGTTCTTGCTTTTCCTGCACCTTGGACATTAATATTTTCTTCATTTAATTCTACAGAGATTGAAAGAATATTTGATATCTGATCTATGACTTCAAAATCCAATCTTGCGAGCTCTGGTATTGTATCATTAGTCCATCCTTCAACAGTAATTTCAGGAGCTAATGAGTCAAATAAGAAATCAGCAATGTAGACATCATCACTACTTTCAGCTTTGAAAGTATATGCTGCTTCTTCTCCGAAAGTGAGTCTATAGGAATATATACCTGGTGAATCTTCGGTTAATGTTACAGTGTCAGTTGTTTGTCCAGTAGCCGTGACAATTTTAACGCTTGCTGAAAGAGTTGCGGATATGTTAAGGCTTTCAATAGTTATGTCTGCTCCTGTGGCATCTTGAACATATGAGCCAATGAGTTGCTCTTCTGCAGTAAACCAGTTGAAGATATTATTAACAAATATCTTGTTCTGTGTTCCAGAATTGTAAGCATCTTTATATCCTATTGTGTCCAAATGGAAGTTTGTGGTCACAACAACTACTCTTCCTCCTGCATCATTTTCATAAGCAGCTGTGGTTCCTTTACCATTCCACTTTGTTAGGATGTTGGCATCTCCTGTAGCCGTTAGAGTAGTTCCATAATGATCAACTTTGATAACACCTTCAGTGAGCGCATGGGTTATTGTTACATCTGAAGTAGCAACTGCACTGAAATCAAAGAGATCCTCTGAGACAGTTATATCATATGGTGAGATTAGGTTATTGACCATTGTAATATTATTACCCGCAACGATTGACGATCCTAAATGCGTTATAACTTCTGACGTTTGCCCAAGTAAATCAATGAATAATCCTCCACCATTCGCAACAAAATTCTGAATAGCAGTTATCTCTGATTGCACCAAAGGTCTAGCTGTTATTCTATCTGCGTTTTGTTGTGTTTGATCGATTGCGATCATATTTGGAAAATCATAATCAAATGGATCAGCAAACCATATGGCATCATAACCTGCTAATTCAGCATCAGTAATCAGACCATGTCTATATTCATTTATTGCTATACCTTTGTCCATTAAATCCTCTATTGCAAAGATATATTGGCCAAGATAACCATCGATAGACCATGATGTGTGTTGTTTAGCATAGTATATTCTACCATTGCCTTCAGTTACTGTTACCTCGAAATATGTTGTTGCTTGAACACCTTGTGATGTTTCAAACACAATATTTCCACTGTAGTCTCCTAGGGCTAAATCTGTTGGAATATCTAAAACAAATTTGTAGAATTTAGTCCATGGATCTGAATAAGGTACTGGTTCAATAGAGCCAATGAGACCTAAATCACCTGTTAAAACTGGTGTTAAATCTTCCCATGGAGTAGATGATACAGATTCAACAAAGAATTCATGATGCCAACCTTGAGGTGCAATTTTAAGATCGTTTGTAGGCATGTTCTTAATCGCGTACATAAGTGTAGGATAACCTGAAGCGTTTGTAGGGGCACCAATTATCATTTGCAATGCATTACCAACATCAGGAATTCCCGCTCCAGTTCCTAAATGATCTGCTAGTCCAGGAGCTGATTTCATCAAAGCTGCTTTTATCATTCCAGGATCGTAAGGGGTACCAAGATCTTTGAGTGCCTCAATCATAACTGCTACGGCTCCTGTAATATGTGGAGCTGCCATAGATGTTCCACTGTAAGAAACGTAACCATCAGTTCCATCGGTTGAACAACTTAAAATATCCACACCTGGAGCTGCAATATCAGGTTTATAATATCCGTCTGCAGTTGGACCTAAAACGCTAAAGATCGCTAAGAAACCATTTGAATCAACTGCTGCAACACTCATGACTTGAGGAGCTGAACTAGCTGATCCTACAGATATATAGTCTCTGGAAATATCGTCATAATTTCCTGCTGAATTTGAGATGAACATTCCTTCACTCCATAAGATTTCTACAAGGGTTTCTTCGAGATCCATACCTTCTTGATCGCTTGAACCAAGACTCATGTTAACAACATCGATATCTTCAACAGTTGCTTCATATTCTAAGGCGTATTCCAAGGCTGCTAATATTGACCAAATGGGTAGCTCATCGCCCGCTCCCCCTACTCTACCTACGAGAATATCAGCTCCTGGAGCCATTCCTTTGTAGTTTGGGTTAGCAATACCTGCACCTGCTGCTGTACCAGCAGTATGAGTACCATGACCATTTTTATCATTAATAGAAGTTGTTGTATATTTATGTCCATATAATCTATTAACGAATGACATACTCCCTGCAAGGATTTTTCCTGTGAAATCTAAATGATCTTCGTTAATTCCTGTGTCAATGTTATACACAACGGTTCCTGAGCCATCGTAACCCATATTCCATACACCTGAAACATTGATTTGATCGGCTGTTGATACTGTAAATTTGATGTTATCTAAAACAGAATCAATTGGACTGGATGGTATGGGTTTTAGAATTTGGAATTTAGTATCTGTTATGTCAAAAATTCTTTTCACTCCAACTAAATTCTGGAGTTCTATTTTATTACTCAGCATATCTTCGATTGCAACTATTTTCAGATATGGGAATGCTAACAAATAATCCCCGTCGCTGACATAATTGTCAAAAGCTTCTTCAGAATCAAAGAGTACGACATACTCTCTCATCGAATCAAAAAACACCTCTTCAGAGGGTGAAGCTTCAACAATCGCACCTTGTGTTGGTGATATCATGACAGCACTAACTTGTATTATGAAAATAGTAAGTAAAAGAAAGCTGAAACTAACAATTGCTTTTCGTTTCATATTCTGACTTTAGTTAATCTTATTCATAAATTTTTGCCAATATATAAAATCAAGAAAAAGAGATAACTTCCAAATCCTTACAAAAATACTTAATATGGATTTAGGATAAAGTAAGAATAGATATAATGTCTTCTTGAAGGTGGAAAAGATAAAAAAAGCAAATGCTATTCCTATATATCAGATTGATGCATTTACTGATGAACCTTTTAGGGGGAATCCTGCAGCGATTTGTTTAATCTCAGAAACTTATCCTGATATAACTTTGCAGAAAATTGCTGCAGAGATGAACCTTTCAGAGACCGCTTTTCTTTACGTTCCCAATGTCGATGAAATCAAGAAATTGAATAGATTTCGTTTACGTTGGTTTACTCCTCAAGTTGAAGTAAATTTATGTGGCCATGCAACTCTTGCTACTTCACATTTGTTGTTTCACATACTTAAAATAGATTCCAACTCTGTAATTTACGAAACATTAAGTGGCGAGTTAATGGCATCAAAGACTGAAGATGGAGCTATACTGAATTTCCCTATGAATGAACCTGAAATTACCGAACCGCTTCCCACACTACTCGATGCTTTAGGTGTAAAAACAGCTGAAGTTTTTGCTTATTCCAAAGGCGTTACAGATATGCTAATTGAAGTAGATTCAAAAGAAATCATTTCTGGTCTAAAACCAGATTTTGAGAAACTAAAAAACTTGTCTCTTAGCTTTGAAATACGTGGAGTAATTGTAACAGCGAGAGGTGGAGAAAACTATGACTTCATCTCAAGATTTTTTGCTCCATGGGTTGGTATAAACGAAGATCCAGTTACAGGATCAGCTCATACAATCTTAGCACCATACTGGGCAAAGAAACTTGGCAAAAAAGAAATGAAAGGTTACCAAATATCTAAAAGAGGAGGAGAAATAATCGTGAAAATTTTAGAAAACAATCGTGTGGAACTAATTGGAAAATCTATACTTGTCGTGAAAGGAGAATTTATTGTATAATTTTTCTATCACCTGATATACTTCAAAAACCTTCTTTCGTTTAATTTCTTCTTAGTAATTCCAAAACCATATAATTACTCTTTTATCTGGTAAATCTCTTTATCCATTCCAGACCCTCATTCTGTCTGTATTTGGGGGCTTTTTGAGGTCATTTGGTGACTATATAAGTTTTTCTACGAGATAATTCTAAAAAAACCGAATTACTCTTGTCGAATCGTTGCAAGCAATTTGACTTATCGGTTAAAGGCACTAATAGACTCATGAGAGTATTATTAACGGGTGCATTTGGCAATGTTGGTCAGAGAACTCTTGAGGTCTTGTTAAAAAAAGAATATACGGTGCGATGTTTTGATATAAGAACAACACGAAATGTGAACACTGAATTAAAACTTAGAAAATTGGGGAATTATGAAGTTGTTTGGGGAGATATTAGAGATCCTGATATAACACATAGATTAGTTAAAGATGTAGATTATATTATCCATCTAGCTGCAATTATTCCTCCTTTGGCGTATGATTATCCTGAGTTAGCATATGCAGTAAATGTTACAGGGTCTACAAATTTACTTCGGGCTGCAGAAAACTGTCCAAAACCTCCAAGATTCATTTTCATATCTTCGGTAGCAGTCCATGGAAATAGAATGAAATATGAACCTCCATTAATTGTTGATGATCCATTAGATCCACTAAATTATGATAACTATGCCAAACATAAAATAGAAATGGAAATGAAATTTTGGAATAGTAAGTTGCCTTGGGTTATTCTTAGATTTGCCGCAGTTACTCCTTTTGAACTGACTTGGAATGTTCCTGACATCATGTATGATATCCCTCTAGAACAACGGATAGAGATAGTCGATTCTCGAGATGCAGCTTTAGCTTGTGTTAATGCTTTATCTGCAGATATTGTAGGCAAAACACTGTTTATTGGTGGAGGTAAAAGTAATCAATTGTACCAACGAGAATATGTTTCAAAGATGTTGAACGCCTTAGGAATAGATATGCTGCCTGAATCAGCATTTAAACAAGTTAGAACTGAGGATGATTATTATCACTGCGATTGGATGTACACTAAGGATGCTCAAGAATTACTAAATTTCCAGCACTATACATTTGATGATTTTCTTAAAGTTTTCAAAAAGAAAATCCGATTTAGAAGATTCTTAATCTCACTAGTCAAACCAATCGCTAGAAAAATCCTGCTGAACAAGTCTCCCTACTATACAAAACCAAAACGTACAAGAAGAAAAGGAAGAACACAAAAAAAGCCAGTCAAAACCTAAAATTAGGTCTCCTCCTCTTCTTTTTATCCTTACGTTTCCTCCCTCTTTCTTCTCTTAATATTTTTTTATTAATGCCAACATTTATATATCAGCGAACTGCGATTTCGAATAGAAGTTTCATTCTGAAAATGAGTTTCATTTTGTTACTATAATGCTTATTTAACGGTGATAGATTTGAGTAAAGAAAAAACAAAGAAAGAGTTAGTTGTTGGGATAGATCTAGGTACAACCAACTCTGGTATTGCACATATGGTTGCTGGAAAACCAGAAATCATACCAAACTTAGAAGGTGGACGATTAACACCTAGTGTTGTTACAATCAATGAAGATGGTACAAGAACTGTAGGGATTCAAGCAAAAAGGCAATCAATTGCAATGCATGACCGAACAATTAGAAGTATCAAGAGAAAGATGGGTACAGATTATAGATTTTCTCTAGACGGAAAAGAATACAGACCCGAAGAGATTTCTGCAATGATTTTAACAAAAATGGTCGAGGATGCAGAGGCATATTTAGGAGAGAAGATTAACAAAGCTGTTATTACTGTACCAGCATACTTTTCTGACGCGCAAAGAACCGCTACAAAGAATGCAGGAGAAATTGCAAGATTAGAGGTTTTGAGAATTGTTAACGAACCAACTGCTAGTGCATTAGCTTATGGTTTAGAAAAGGAGGGCACAGAAAGAGTGTTAGTGTTTGATCTTGGTGGAGGAACCTTTGATGTTTCAATATTAGAACTTGATGATGGTTTATTCAAAGTAATTGCAACTAGTGGTAATAACTTACTAGGTGGAGATGACTGGGATCAAAGAATAATCGATTGGATTGTAGATGAATTCAAGAAAAAAGAAGGAATTGATCTTACAAAAGATGCAAAAGTTATGCAGAGATTAAAAGATGCAGCAGAAGAAGCTAAAATCGAACTAACATCAAAATTGAAAACAAGAATAAGTTTACCTTATGTTACAGCTGATGCTTCTGGACCTAAACATCTTGATTTAGAGCTTTCAAGAGCAAAATTTGAGGATATTACAAGAGACCTTGTTAAAAAATGCGTAGGACCTACCAAGCAGGCAATGAAAGATTCAGGTAAGAAGGCTAATGATTTAGACAAGATTATTTTGGTTGGTGGTGCAACACGAATGCCCATGATCAGAGATATGACTAAAGAGATTTTCAACAAAGAACCGTACAAAGGCGTAGCTCCTGAAGAAGTTGTTGCACTGGGAGCAGCTGTCCAAGCTGCTGTTCTTGCTGGTGAAGTTAAAGATATTCTTCTTCTAGATGTTACACCCCTTACTTTGGGATTAGAAACACTAGGTTCGATTATGACCCCTCTTATAGAAAGAAATACTACTATTCCTGTAACCAAAAAGAACGTTTTCTCGACTGCCGCTGATATGCAAACTTCCGTAGAAATACATGTTCTACAAGGAGAAAGAAAAATGGCTCCTGACAATATAACACTTGGAAGATTCCAGTTAGTAGGTATTCCTCCAGCTCCAAGAGGTATTCCACAAATCGAAGTAGCTTTCGATATGGATGCTAATGGTATTCTCCAAGTTTCAGCAAAAGATCTAGGAACTGGAAAGGAACAAAGTATCGTAATTCAATCATCAAGTCTTTCTGAAGACGAGATAGAAAAAATGAGAGTAGATGCAGAGAAGTATAAAGAAGAAGATGAGAAGAGAAAAACTGCTGTTGAAACAAGAAATACAGCAGAACAAGCTATCTATACAGCTGAGAAAACTCTCAAAGATTTAGAAGACAAAGTAACTGAAGACGAAAAGAAGGCAATGGACGAGAAAGTTGAGGTTCTTAAGAAAGAAATGGAAAAGGATGACATTGAAAAGTTGAAGAATAAAACTGAAGACCTTATGCAAGAGATTTCCAAAGTAGCTCAAAGAATATATGCTGAAACAGGTCAAGCACCTGGAGGCCCTCAACCTGGTCAGGATCCATTTACTCCAGCAGGAGATGGACCTACACCAGGCGCTCCTCAACAGCCTGACATTGATGAAGAACAAGTAATAGATGTTGATTATGAACCAGTTGAAGATGAAGATTAGATAAAATTCTAACTTCTCTTTAACCGATAATATTTTTATTACTTCTTTCTTTCTTGTTTTTATATCCATAAAATAATAGATGAATCACAATGTCAGAAAAGCGAGATTATTATGAGGTTCTAGATGTCTCGAAAGATGCAACAGAAGCCGACATTAAAAAGTCTTTCAGAAAGAAAGCAATGCAGTATCATCCTGACCGTAATCCAGATGATCCAGAAGCAGCTAATAAATTTAAAGAAGCCTCTGAAGCTTATGAGATATTAGCTGATTCTGAAAAAAGGTCTGCTTACGATAGATTTGGTTTTAGTGGTGTAGAATCTCGTTTTTCAAATGTTAATTCCGGTGATTTTTCTTCGGTTATGGATATTTTCAATTCTATCTTTCAAAACGATTTTTCAGGAGATGATATATTCAGTAGTCTTTTCGGGAGAAGAAGAGCTAGGCGCCCATCTGGTCCGCAAAAGGGTTCGGACTTGCTGATGAATTATGGAATTTCTTTTGAGGATGCAATTTATGGTACTAAGAAGATTATTGATGTGCCAATTAAGAAACCTTGTCCAGATTGCAGTGGAATTGGAGCAGAAAAGGGTGCATCTCCTGAAACTTGTCCTGAGTGTAAAGGTGCAGGTATAGTGATGGTTAGTCAAAGAACAGCATTTGGCACATTTAGTACTCAACAAACATGCAGACGATGCAATGGTGGCGGAGAGGTCATATCAAAACCTTGCAAAACATGCAGAGGTACCGGAGATTCAAGGGAAGATGAGAGGATTAAATTGGATATTCCTCCTGGTGTAGACACTGGTTTTCGATTAAGAGTACGAGGAAAAGGCGAAAAAGGTCGTTTGGGTGGACCTAGAGGGGATCTTTATTTCCGATTGATAGTAGACTCTCATCTCTTCTATAAAAGACAAAATGATAACATAATAGTTGAACTATCTATCCCCTATCCAATTGCTGTTTTAGGTGGCGATATGATAGTCCCTACTCCTTATGGTCCGGAAAAAGTGAAAATACCAAAGAAAACAAAAGAGGGCAACGTCTTGCGTCTTAGTCGAAAAGGCATTCAAAGAAAAACGCAGTACGGCATTAACTATGGGGACTTTCTGATTATTGTTCATTATGCTATCCCTGGTAAATTATCCGAGAATGAAAAAGAACTCTTAACACAATTGAAAGATAAAATGCCTCTTCCAAAGAAACAAGAAAAACTATTCCAAAAACTGATAGATGATTCTAAGAAGTATAAAGTAAATCATTGAGAATTTTAGATACTTTTTTAATTCATTAGTTTAATTATATATTAATGAGTGAAGATTTTGTCCGTTGCACAAATTGTGGTAATCTTAATATCGCTGGCACTACTAAATGTGTCTTCTGTGATACAGATATAGATGAAAATGCTGAAGTGTTTAAAGAACATGCAGATGATCCAAGTGTGTCAGTACCTGGAGCACCACCTCGTGTAGTTGAAAAGGAAAGCACTTCTGATTACCCAGCAATGCCTGCAATGCCGGAAATACCAGATGCAGAAGTTACAGATAAGAAAAAGGATTCAAAGAAAAAAGAGAAAACAGAACCAACACAATTGAAAGAGTACTCCTCTGGCATGAAATTTCTCTATATGACACTGATTTTCATAGCAGTGTCAATACTTCATTATCTATTGAATCTTCTTGTAGCGCTAGCATCATATGATCCAACAGATCCAAATATAGCTCTATCATTGAATGTTCCTGCTAACCTATCCTCCATCCTTTTCATAAAAGGATCTTCAGTAATACTTGGTGTTCCTTTTGCAATTATTATTGGTTATATCCTAGGAAAATCAATTAAGAAATTCACACTAAAGAAAAAGGAAATAGTCATTTGGCTGATTTATGCTATTTTCCTTGACATCCTAGTAAACCTAGTAATCGCCACAGTATTCATCTTTGGGTTCAACATCGTAGATCTATATTTTGTCTATCTTGTCGGAGCAGTTTTCATCTTCATCATATTCAATATTATAACACTATTCATTCCATTTTTGATTGGAACACATTTGATTTACTATAATATTGATAAAATCTTTTTCCCCAAAACGTACTCAGGAAATTGATTGGTGAAATATTTGGGATTTGACGACAAATTAAGCAATTTCCTAAAACATGAAATAGATTCAATTAACTTACATCTGCCTAAGAAAAGAGTTCCTTTAAGTTTAGCTAACAAAGGTTACAATGTGTACGTTAGTAGGGATAATAGCCAACTACATATTAACAAAAAAGAAATAGATTTGCTTCTCTCTATTTGTCCCACCAAGAAAGAAAATGAAGTTCTTCTTCCCTTTCTGATAATTAGGCGAAGAGATCTTGGACTGGGTACCTATGCTATCTCTGGTGAGTTGATTGATCAGTTCTTAGTTTTAAAAGTGTTAGATAAATTCAAAGGAACATGGGTTGAATTCATTGATAATCTCCTCCCGAAACATTTAACATTTTTATATAAACCAGATCTTATTACTCTTAGAAAATTACTGCCAACAAGTACAGTAATAGGATTTGCATAACAAAAAGGAAAGAATTCACATGAATAATTATGCTATAACAAAAAAGAATCATCTTAGAAGGATTGAAAAGATACATGAGTTTCAAGAAAGCACCGATCTAGGTTCTATGATTTTCTTTAGTCCATTATCAATTTATTACTTAACAGGATACCACTTTATCCCAACTGAACGACCTATTGCATTTGTTCTACCTCATGATGATGAACCATGGTTTTTCGTTCCCAGATTAGAACAAGAACATCTAATAGAGAAAATTCCTTGGGTAGGAAGAGAACTATATTTTGAATATCCTGATATGACCCACCCAGCAAAGCTGTTTATTGAAAGCCTAAAAGAGCATAAGATTTTAGACAACAAAGTTGGAATGGAATCAACAACATTCTCTGCTTATTGGGGGTATAGTGGTCCTCTGTTGTCTGATTTGATAGCAAAAGAAACTTCGTATAACATCCATTCCTCATTAATACCAGAAATGAGAAAAATCAAGGATGAAGAAGAACTTAGACTGATAAGGGTTTCTGCAAAATATGGTGATTTAGCTCATCAACTTCTACAAAAATATACTGAAGAGGGTAAAAATGAGATAGAAGTATCACTTCAAGCTTGTGTTGAAGCATCAAAGCAGATGATGGACGATTTGAAAGGTTTCATCCCCCGAGGATTACTCCCTGCTCATGCAGGATACAGAGGTCAGATAGGAGAATGGTCTGCAATACCACATTCTGTAATTGAAAAAGCAATTTTCAAAAAAGGTGATGTCTTAGTTACAGGGGCAGCAGCTAATGTTTCTGGATATCTTTCAGAGCTGGAGAGAACTATGTTTATTGGGGCTCCTTCTGAAAAACAGAGAAGATATTTTGATGTCATGAAAAAAGCCCAAGATGCAGCTTTAGAAGCATTTAAACCTGGAATCCCTTGCAGTGAAGTGGACAAAGCATCTGTAAATGTGTTCAAAGAAGCAGGTATGAAACATTTAACTCAACATCACACTGGACACGCAATTGGGATGGAAGGACATGAAGCTCCATTCCTCGATATTGGTGTTGATGAGATAATTCAACCTGGTATGGTTTTTACATGTGAACCTGGAATTTATGAGTATAAGTTTGGAGGATTTCGTCATTCAGATACAATTATCATAACAGAAGATGGTTCAGATTTAATTACTCCATATCCGAGAGAACTAGAGCCTCTAATAATCTAGGCTTATCTTTTGAGAGATGTAACAATCCATGAAATGGTTATTCTCTCACTAGTTTTTTGTTTTTGTTAAAATATGTGTTTCATTGTTACCAACTAATATAGTTTCTTCGGCTTGTGTAACAGGCGCTCCTGTATTTTCAATAAGGACAGGATATCCATGTACAATATTTCGATTAATGAGTTCGTCTATAATCTCTTCTACTTCCTCAACTGAGAAACCTTCATTGAAAAGCCATCTGGGTGAAAAAGGAAGTTTATGAAAATTGTTGTTAATGTATTGGTATCCTTCCCTAGTCTTTTTAGAAAATGTTTCTATGTTTGCTTCCCGAAATTGTCTAAATATAGTCATATCACTATGATCCTTAACCTTTCCTTTTCCTGTTGTAACAAAAGGTTCAACTGCGTATGCTTTCCCTGCTTTGAAAGTCTGTGTTTTATCTCTCAATCTTCTTGGGATTTTATAATTTGGGATTGATAGTCCAGCGTGCAAAGAATATTTAGCTAATGAATGCCCACTAAGATTGACTATTGGTTTGAATCCTTCTTTGATAATTGTTTTTTCAACAATCTCACCCACTTCATAAACTGTAGTTCCTGGCCTAATTATTGCTAGAGCCTTATCTAAGGCTTTTCTAGCCAGTTGACTCATTTGCTCCCATTTCTCGTCAAAAACAATGGTCCTTGCAGCATCTGTAATGTATCCATTGACTTGTACTCCAGCATCAATTTTTACTATAGACTTTTCTGGAATGACCAAATCATCGAAAATTACAGGTGAATAATGGGCAGCAATTTCATTAATAGAAATATTAACAGGAAAAGCTGGTTGTGCTGAATTCTTACGGATTAGATTTTCGACTTTATCTGCAATATCAATCAGTTTTACACCTGGTTTGGTAATTGATAAAGCATACTCTAATGATTGAGCAAGTATTTGACCTGATTTTTTATATAGTAAGATTTGATCTTTCATCAATATACTCAGTCTCCAATTAGTTGATTTCTATTTTTCATATATTGTTTTGGTTGTTACAGTTTTCTTGTTTTCATTTTCGCAAAAGTGGAATAAAGCATTCTACCAAGTTCTGTTAGAAGCAAGGTCGATTTTGTATTTCCTCTTTGACCATTAGATTCAAACAATCCGTAATCTCTGAATTTTGTCAGGTTCCACTTAATCATTGAAAATGTGAAATCTAATTTATGCGATAAAATCTCAGCTAATTTATTCAAGGAAAAAGATCTCTTGTCTAACTGTTTTATGGCTTCAGCAAAGATTAATTGTTGTTTGTCTTTCATTATGTCAATAAAAAGAAACAAACTTTTGTTCAAAAGCTCATCCATTAAGAGCAAGTCATTTTCAAGCTCTAATATCTTCTTCTGCGCAAAGATGATCCCTTCTTCTGTATTTTCGATTCTTTCCAGCTGTAATTCGGAAATTATTGCTGGCTTTAACAAAACGTTCACCTATTGTCATCTTTACACCTCTGTTATTGATTATATACATGAACCCGCTAGATCTTTTTATATGTTTCTAAATTTGATAAACAGTAGAGTTGTCACCTAACTAAAGCAAAATATATGATAACTGTATTTTTACACTTACACAGATTTTATAAGTGAAAAATTACATTAATGAAATTGAGTGAAGTGGTAGGATAATAATGACAAGTGAAAAAAGCGAATTTTTACAACCTTGCCAGCCTGATGACTTTTATGGTTCAAGAGAAATAATTAAAAATTTCACAGAGCAGATTGGTAAAATCAAACAAAAGAAAGATAATATTCATTCATTTTTGATTATAGGAGATGAAGGAACAGGTAAAAGTTCATTATTATCTAAACTATCCACATCAATTTCTGGAAGAAGTGACCTAGTTCATGTTGTAAATCTGATTCCTGAAGAGGATGAACTCCTAAGTTTTTTCAAAATATGGAAGAATAAGATAGATGAATTATCACCTGATTGGCGTTCATTATTGGAAAAAGTAGGGAAAAAGAAACTAGGTGATGATCTCCCTCAATTAAATCAAACACTGAAAATTCCTTCCGAAAAATCCTACACAGATCACTATGTTGACTTATTCTTCGATAGTCTTGACAAAGTAAATGTAAAATTACAGGAAACAAACACGTTTCTTTACTTCTTCTTTGATAATCTACAACTGTTTAAGACATTGGATTTACAGGAGTTCTATCCGATATTCTCGAGAATTGTAAAGGGTGTTAATGAACGAAAATACAATATCATCATTGTTGCTACATTCAATGAAAAATATCTCTATGATTTTGATTACGAGAAGAACTTGACTAATGGTGCAAACATTGTAAAAATAGAGCCTTTAACTGCTTCAGAAGCAGAAATATATCTTAGACGAAAGGATCCAATGTTGATAAATAAGGGTATATTAGAATTAATTACTAATAGCCACCGATCTTTTTTCGATTTGAATTTAGGTGTAGCTTTCATATCTTCTGATTTACAAATTGAAGATTTCGTTGAGAGGAATATACGAGCTTATTTTGAGTTAACAGATGATGAAGAAGCAGCTTTTATAGAAATGGCCTCTTATAATGAAAATGTTTTTCTCATCGAGCAGCTAACTGCTTATGTGTCACTGGGCACACTTAAGAGTTTAGAAGAAAAAGGAATTTTATGGTTAGGATCACAACACGCTAGATTAGTTCAGGATTCATTATTGACTGCTATGAAATTTAGGTTAACCTTATTTGGTCCTTTACCAACATTAATGGTACGATTAGATTCGATTTTAAGCGATCTTGAAAATCACATTGCTCCATCTGATAATGTTATAGAAATCATTGAAAACCTTACTCTTAAGATAAGGGATAGATTAGCAGATTTTGCTATTGCAGCGAAGTTGAATAAAATTACTAAGATATGTATTGAAAAGGAAATGTATCAAAGAGCATACGATTTTGCAATCATTAATGCTCATCAATTTGAGCAAATAAATGAGCTGGAGCAAGCTGGTGGAGTTTGTGAATCAATTGCAAGAGAATTTGAAGAAAAAAACTACTATTTTGCTGCAAAACTCTATGTGAAGTCTGCGAATTATTATGACTCAGTTGAAGAAGAATTGAAAGCAAAAAGGTCTTATTCAAGAGCTTCTGACCAATTTGAAAAAATGGCAATGAGTCTTCCAATTGAGAAGAATGAATATGCTGTAAGAGGATATTTCAAGAGGAGCTTAGATTGCAATAGAAGTATGGGTGATAATGAGAGTTTTGAAAGGATACGTAAGAAAGCAGCTGATTTATTCAATCCTGAAAGTATCCATCGCAATTATTTCAAAACAATGATGTTTGAGAAAGAAGAACTAATTGTGGAACCAACATTAGAACCAAAAAAGGAAGAAATAAAGGAAATTTCTTTGGAGAATATTGAAAAAGAATTAGAATTTTAGGTGAAAAACATGTCTGAAAAAGTATCTAAAGATTTAGATAAAATTAGAAGAGAAATAGAAAATTTAGAAGGTCAAGCAACCAATTTCAAAGAAGCATTGGAAAACCAGCTAGAATTGCAAAAATATTATCAAACAATGGCAACATTGATACAAAACAAGTTCATATCTTTGAATGAAAATATTCGAACCTTAATTGATAATAATAAGATTAGTCTCGAGAATAGTGTTAGAGCTGGCTCGGAAAAAGATCGAACCTTTCTAAATGAATGGACTGAAACCCAATCAAGAACAGTATGTGGTAAATTAGATGAGACCAAGAAAATGCTAGTTTCATTACAAGATACCGTTCTTTCTACTTTGGAAAAAGGGAAAACTGAGTATGATAAATATTCAGCTAGCTTTGAAGAGAAAATTTCATCAATTTTAAGTTCTCATGAACAAGATATTAACAGATTATCAAATAGTCAAGTAAACTCCTTTAGAAAGGCAATTACAACTGTTAAGGAAGATGTTTCAGATATTAGGCAAAATAGTATAACAACGTTTGAGAAAAATGCTGAGGAAATGAAGAAACAGCTAGAATCTAATATTAATATAACTGAAAATATTATGAAAGAGTCTATAGAGCATCTTCGCTCTGAATACGGTGATAAACTTACAGAGAACATGGAATCAATTTTTGAGAGTTTCAATAGGATAAAAAGTGAACTAGCTCAACTAGTAGATAACGCTGTTAAGAGGATTCAGACAGAGCTATCTGGAATTTCAGGAACAATGGATAAATATCTTATTGATGAAATTGCAAAGATTCAAGAGGTTCTAGCAGAATATGAGCAAGGCATGTTCAATGTTAATGAAGTTGCCCTTTCTAACTTCAATGAATCCAAAGCATCCATAATCAATCTTTATGAGGAATTAGTAACACAGCAAATAGAATCTCATGGAAACGAACTTAAAGACTTTCAAGAAAATTTCAACAAGAACGCAGATGACGAGTTAGTATCATTTTCCAAACAATCTGATGAAATGAAAGAAGAAACCAAGACTATTATTTCTACTGAAAAGAATGATATTAAACAAAAGTTATCCGAGATTCAAACAATAGTCATAGAGGAATCTGATAAAACTAAAGAAAAAACTGAATCAGAATTTCTCCAAAAAATAGCATTATTGGAAGAAGAAGTCGAGAGATTAAAGGCTTCAATCAGTCAAACAAGTTCTCAAATCACAACTCAACTTGAGGTTGTTGAAAAAGAAAATCGAGCAAATATAGCATCCCAATCTTCCAATATTAAAAGTCAAATTGCTGAAACTCAGCAATCTATAATGACAGATCTAGACGTAGAAGCTAAAGAACATGTTAAGAGCGCAGAAGATGCCGAAAAAAGAAAAAGAGATCTGATTAATAGAATTGAAAGATTAGAAAGAAGTATAGAATCTATAAAAAACGAACTTTAAAGTGTGATGAAAATGGAATCAACATTAGAAAAAATAGGTTTATCGCAAGATGAAATTCAGGTTTATTCAACAGTCGTTCAATTTGGAACTAGAACCATTGGACAAATCCAATCCTACTATAAACAAACTGTTGATGTTATTTCTGCAGCTTTGGGTAGTTTAGTTACTAAAGGCTATATAAAAGAAATAATAGCAAAAAATAATGAAGGAACCTCATATTTTATCCCCTTGCCTCCACAAATTAAGCTAACTGAAGATGTATCCATGAGGCTTGAAAATGAACTTAAAGCTTTAAGTGATGATGTGAAGAATGATTGGAATAATACTATGAAAACCTTTCGAGGTCAATTATCTACATTTCATAATCATCTGACAGAATCGACTGACAGTCATAGTCAAGAGCTAAGTGATATTTCAAAGCAATTTCTTGCTTCTGTTTCTGAAGTAGTAACAACAGGAAAGAACGATGTACAAGAAGCAATTTCAAAGATTAAAACAGACACAGGAATAATTACCACTACACACAGTGACAACCTGAAAAAAGCTATACAAAGAATCCAAGAGAATCTCTCATCAACTTTTGATACAACAATCCATAGAGTTGGGGAACACCATGAGAGTTTTAAAACAAAGATACAAGAGACGTATACCAATCTAGAAACCGAACATAATGCTCGTGCAAAAGGGCAACTAGATGGAATATTAGAAAAAGTTGAAGGAATAAAAACTAACATAAGCACACTTCTTGAACAGTTTAACTCCAAAGCAGGTGAGAAAAAATCTCTAATTGTTGATAATACAAATGATGTTAACAAGAAACTCATCAGTGATTCTAAATTAATAACCAAAGAATCAACAACAAAATCAATAGAAACAATAAACAAAATTGTTAGTGATTACCACACTAATTTAGACGAATATCAAACAAAAGTAAAAGATATTCTATCTTCATTAAATGAAGAGTTAAAAAAGTTAGAAGATTTAACCTCTAACAGAATCAAAAATGCTATTGAAAAAGCAAAGGATTCAGCAATTAATGTTTTGCAGCAAAATGAAACACAATTCCAAGATCTTTTGAGCCAAATAAAGACTCTATCAGTCGAAAAGCTTGGAAACTTAATATCTCAAACTGAAACTAAAACTGCTGAGATGAAAAATAAGCTTGTTGGGAACTTAAATGATTATTTGAATGATTTCGAGAAAAATAGTGACAATCTATTAACACTTCTTCAAGGTGGGATAAATGACGGTTTAAACCTATTTGAGGACACTCTATCAAAATCCATTGAGAATGTAAGTGACCAGATTAAAAGCTTCTTTGGAGAAATTATGGATGATTTTGATACTTTGAAATTATCCATAAATGAAGATTTGCAGAAAAATCTCTCTGACTTTGTTAATTTATCGTCAAGTCAAAAAGAAAGCATGAACAAGAAAATCCAAGAGTTGAATACATTCTTATCGATTTCTATTAAGGAATCCATTCAACAAAGCAACACAAAACTGACTGATGTAGCAGCAGAGATACATACAGAGACCGATATTGCTTTAACTTCTGTAAAGAAAAAGGAGCAAGGTTATCTCAAAAAGCTTGAGAAAGATGTTTTGGCAAACCAAGAAACGATGTTGAACTTCTTATCCAATACAGTATCATCATTTGAGCTGGCTTCATCAGAATATGTTACTAGCATCTCTTTAACTATTGACAGCTACTCCAAAAAAATGAACGCTAGCAAGAAGAAGTTTACTTCCACTCACACTGAGTTCAAAGAAAACTATCTTACCCATCTTAACGAACTTAAAACCATTGCTTTGTCAGATATCAAAGAGAATATTGATACTAATACAACTACTGTGAACAGTTTCATGGATACTAAAAATGAGGAAATTAAGACAAGAATTATATCATTTTCTGAAGAATTTGCTAAGAATGGTAGAGATGTTAGAGATGAGGTACCTAATTTAGTTCAAATTAATTATCAATCAAGCCTTGAAAGTGTTCAAGAACTCGATGATCAGTTTAAAGCCTCTGTTGCTAAACTAACTGAAATTAATGAAGCCTTCCAAGACCTGGATCAAAAGCAATTACAGAAAGTTTTTGGAAAAGAAGCTGGTCCCAGAATGGCTCATTTAATCGGAACCATGATTGCTGATATTAATAACTTGAAGTATAATACGGAAAGTAAAATTGCTGAAGTTATTAAAACATTCACTAGCTCAATGGAGAGTCTTTCAACTGATATTTTTAACAAGATGAATAGCCGTATAGACGCCCTTTCACAATTGTCGGATTCAGAAGTAGAGGACATTAGTCAAAAAATAGAGAAAGCTAAAGATGAGATTACAAATCAGCTTAGAGAATCATACGATAGCATGAAGGAAAGAATCGATACTACTTTCACCACATATGAAACAAGTTTTACTGAATTGCAAGATACCAACACTCAGGCTCTTGGCAGCATTGTTGGTAATGAGCATGAATCAATAAACTCTTTGAAGAGTAAGGTTGAGGAAGCAACAAGTAGCTTAACAAATACTATTAATGAAATAACCACTCCAGAAAAGGTTCAGGATCTATATCAAGTACAAATTGATACATTGACAAAGAACTCTAATTCATTTGTTTCAAATGTAGTGAAGCTTCTAGATGGTGAGAAAGAGAAAATTAACACATCTAAAACTACAATTCTTCAAACAATGAGTGATTCAGAGAGTGAAATAAGTAAGAAGCTAAATACTACCTTCAAGGAATTAGAAAAAACAAATAAGCTGATTACAGATAATGCAACCAACTCTTTCCAAGCAATTATCAATAAAACTGGCAAATATCTTGATGAAGTGATAAAAGCAGGAGAGTCAGTTATAGGTGATGAAGAGGGTGAAGTAGAAAAAACAAAAATGCAACTACACATTGAAGAAGGTTTACAAGGATTACTTTCCTCTAAAGAAGAAATTTTCAGCACTATGCGAGTAAATAATGATGAAGTAATGCAAAAACTACAAGAGACAATTAAAACTAACATTGATGACCACTCAACACTTGTAAAAAGTGTAGCTACTTCAATGGATGGCAACATGAAGATGCTCCAGTCAGAATTTGAGGGAGCAAAGAAAGCTCTGGATACAGATGTGTCTGTTACTCTAGATGAAGCCTCAGCAAGTTACAGTCAACAAACAGAGGTAGTAGGTGAGCAAATTCGTGATTCTGTTAATCAAGAAGTACAAGCGTTTATGGAGAGTTCAGAAGGTTTGTTAGCAGATTTAAGTGTTTCACCTAAAAAAGCATCTTCGTTAGATAATGCAATTAATGAAGCAAAAGCAGAACTCAACAAACTTACTGAATCTTACCCTGAGTGGTTAGATAGTGATAACGCTATATTCGCATCAAATCTTACCTCAGCAATAAATGATTACCATTCTCAAGCACAAGCAATTCTAGACGAGTTGTATGAAGAAACTAAGAAAGATTTGGAAAAAGTTTATGCAAATATTTCAAGCGAATATGATAAAAGTATAGTATCTGTTGAAGACGCATTTGAGAAGGAGGGTAATGACTTCCAGCTGAATGTTAGTCACCAAATCAACTCACTAGTGTCAAGTTCAGATTCCAATTCTTCAGCTTTAGTGACAAATATCCAAAGTACAAAAGATTCGTTACTTGACACCTCATCTTCAGTTCATGAGACTGTAGATAAAGATCTTAAAGGAGTTGAACAAGCTGTTGATGATATCTTTGAAACATTCTATGGAGTTATAGCTGAGAAGATGAATAAAGCTCTAGAAAATTCAAAAGC
Source organism: Candidatus Heimdallarchaeota archaeon (assembly GCA_018238545.1). Lineage (GTDB taxonomy): Archaea > Asgardarchaeota > Heimdallarchaeia > Heimdallarchaeales > Heimdallarchaeaceae > UBA460. Next base: position 26,276 of record JABCTC010000027.1, on the reverse strand, counting down.
CTCTACTTCTACCAAAGATGAATATTCATTGAAGCTGCAAACATTCAAAGAAGAATTCATCTCAAGTTCACTGAAGGAAATAGATAAAGTTGATTCGAATATTACAGGCATTCTGAAATCAATCCCATCAAAGATTGATATTGTTTTAGAAGCTACAGGTGAATCAATGAAATTACTTAGAAGTGTTCTCAATTTGGGCAAAGGTGTTGAACCTGCCCCCATAGAAGATATCTGGCTAGTACATGGTAAAGAACAAACCTTTTCCACGATGATGTCAACTCTAAGAAATACAAAATCCTCCGCAACTATAATCTGTCCTAATTTGAGCTGGATAGATGCTGAATTCTTAGATACTTTTGGAAGGAAACTAGAAATAGTAACCAATACTACAGTACATACTGAAGCAGATAATGCGATCCTAGATAAATTATTAGGGATGGGTAATGTTATAGTAAAAGATGATCCTCAATTAACTGCTTATATGGGTACAAGAGATGGTATTGAGGAAGGATTCTTAGGACATACTACGGCCTCTGGTGAACCTGTTTTAATCGCTTCTTTCAATGAAGATCTAGTCAAAGAAATTACTAAAATCTATTATGAATTTAGAAGCAGACCACCCATTAGAAAATAGTTAATCTATTTTCATCTTTTTTTTAAAAAAATAAAAGGTAAAATAGGGTATTTTTTACCAATTGCTTAGTTCATTACCTGCGTCGTCTTTGAAACTAGGAAAGCAATTAATCGACTTTTATCAGATGCTGCCAATTTTTTTTCACCTATATTTAATGAAATTCCATCATAAGATATTTTTAATCAAATAATGTAATTTAACTAAAGAAAAGATACTCAGAAGACTAATATAAAGTTTTCTCAGTGTAATTTTGTTGATTTATTTTATTACAGCTTGCAGTAATCTGTAATCTTTTTATGTGAAGACCTCTCAAGTTATGTAGCAAGGTGCCAGTATTGTGGATTATGCAACCATGTCCATTACATAAAGAAGTTGACAACGAAACTTACTGTATTTTAGATGACGAATTTGATGATGTTATACTAATTAATTTTCTGCATCAAGCAGACCTGCAAAAAATTGACATAAGTGAGTTTCAAAACCCTTCCTACTGCTTGAATGCTGTGATAGCTGATAAAGAAGATTTTGTTTTCTGCCCTACAAAGAATAAAAGAATAAAGATTGGAGATATGTCTATACCTCGCAAGATTTACATGAACACTAGAGAAGTAATCCTATTTATGGATCCCGAAGCGAAACATTGCTCTGAATGTCTTTACAAAGCTTTTATTGCAATGAAAAAAAGTGTGGAAGATATGTAGCTCATTATTTGTTAGCTACATATAGCGCAAGATCTACCATTCTGTTTGAATAACCTGATTCATTATCATACCATGCAACAATCTTAACCAGGTTCTTGTTACACATAGTTAAAGGTAAATCTACTGTTGCTGATTGAGGTGACCCATTATAATCTATAGAAACCAATGGTAATGTAGAAACTGCTAAAACACCTTTTAGTTTACCTTCTGCAGCTTCGGTGAACATATTATTTATCTCATCAACAGATGTCTCCTTCTTTAATGTGTAAATCGCATCAATTAAAGATACATTTGGTGTAGGAACACGTATAGATATTGCTTGTAACTTACCTTCTAAATGTGGCAACACTTTACCTACTGCTGTCGCAGCACCTGTTGATGTTGGTATCATAGATTGAGTTGCTGATCTAGCTCTTCTCAAATCACTATGAGGAAGATCAAGTAATCTCTGATCTGTGGTATAAGAATGAATTGTTGTCATAAATCCTGATACAATCCCATATTTTTCATCTAGTAATTTGGTAATTGGTGCATAACAATTAGTTGTACAACTTGCGTTTGAAATCACTTTGTGTTCTGCAGGATTAAACTGTTCTTCGTTTACACCAAGAACAAAAGTTGGAATAGGTTTAATTTTTCCTTTATCCGGTGCAGAGATAAGAACGTATTTTACTCCTCTTTCCAAGTGCTTTGAAGCTAGTTCATATGTTCGGAAAATGCCGACGCATTCGAAAACGATGTCAACTTTCCATTCATCCCATGGAATGCTTGCGGGGTCTCTTTCTTTAGAAATAGGTATTTCAACACCATCAACTATAATCGAATTTTCAGTGTTACTTACATCACGCGGGAAAATCTTGTGAACACTATCATACTTTAGCAGATGCCCTAGTGTGCCCGCATCAGTAATATCATTAATTCCTACAACTTCGATGTTTGGATTATCATAAGCAGCTCTAAAAATCCCTCTCCCTATTCTACCAAACCCATTGATTCCAACTCTTAAAACCATATTAATCACCCGTATTGAATTCTCTAGCAAAAACTAGCATTTAAAATTTCCTACGTAGATATGAATGAGTGGGTCAAAATAAAAGAAAGGGAAGAAAAATATCATTATTCTTCTTGCGTAGTCTGTTTTTCTTCTTGTTTCTTACTTTTTGCTTCAAGTCTTTGTTGCTTCTTTTCTTTTCTTCTTTTCTTATTTGCTTCATATTCTTCATCTGACATAGTTGAAACTCCATGAACAAAAGAGAAGAACCATGTTGAGAATATGCCTATTAATAGGAAAAGTATCAGAGACGCGAACAATGCATATCTCATAACATCTAAACCATCCCAACCAGTTTCTAGATTCCCACCTCTATATAGGAAATACTTACTTATACCAAGATATAAGGAGAAAATAGCAAATAGAAGAGTAAGAATAGATTGTATTAGAACATTGAGCCAGAAGAACTTCTTAGTTCTGTTTTCAATATATCTATGACCAATGAAATACTTCAAAACGACCTCTTCACGCAAATAGTTGTGGAAACGTTTTGGTAGCAGAAAGACTTTCTTGAGAGCTTTCTTAATCCTTTCAAATAAGGTTGATCTTTTAGCGAAATTGTAAATGAGGATTCCTAATCCTGATAAAATGATTAAACCGCCTAGTAACACTACAGCAGTTATCCAATCGTGACCTGTTAAAGCTGCGGTAATTGGAACAATAATCAATTCATAAAAGAAATCTCTGAAAATTACTAGAAGTAACCACCAAATTCCTTCACCAATTACAACAAATATTTGACCTATAGCTGCCCAGAATTGATCATTGAGGAATAAATCAATAATGTCATCAAATACTTGAAAATAGAACAGTAAGAAAACCACTGCAATACTCAAACTCATAGATAAGAATAAAGTTGGTATTAGAGAAAGGAAATTTTTGTCTTCTACAGTTAAGGGTTTTTCATTACGGATTCGCAGGAATTTCACTGTTTTCACCATTAATACTCCTGTGTACCAGAATGGAAATAATACGTACTTGAAGAAGCCTTTAATTACCTTCCAAACACCTTTGAAGAAAATTTTGACCCCATTCCAAATCTTTTCCCTAACTACATTATCGCCGGAAGCTCTTTTTCTTGCTCTTTCCTTTTTCCGGAGCTCCCTTTTCTCTGCTCTCGCCTTTTTTCTTTCTTCTTTTGTTATGTTAGGTTCTTTAGGCATACAAGAAAATAGTGTTGGTATCTCTTAAATATTTTTGGTATAATTGTTGAATGGAAAGATTTTATAGAAGTTGTATACTTTATATATTTGGGAAGATTATTGTGCAGACAAAGAATAAAATAATCGTAGGGTTCACGTTTGTGATTTTACTAGTAACTGTATCACTGTCACTAGATAGCAACTATACACTCGCTGAATTTGAATTAGGGGAGATAGACGATCTTTCAGATTGGTTCTTTTCTTCAACTGTGGTGAATTTTAACAAGGATTTCAAGACCAACCTATTGTTCTCTTTTGTGAATGAGAGTTTAGGTTTAGAAATAACTCCTTATTTAACGCTTCAATCTCAGGTTAACGTTCCCCTGAATTTCACCGGATACTTGAGTAAGGAAATCAATGATGACATTTCAACATATGGTATTCAAATAGGTAGCAGTGTTGGTAATGTGTCACTAGGTGTTAATGGATCAATAGATCTTACAACATCACTAACAAATGACATCCATATATCAATAGAGGAAGGTTCTGCAGTGTCTTTTGCTAACTTTGAAACAATAATTGGAGAAAATATAACCGTTCCTATCAACTTCTCACCAATAGTTGTAAACTTTGATATACCAGAAGTAGGAGGAGCATCACTATCTTTAGAACCAATAGCTTATCTTAATGGCACGATTAGTTTATCCTCTCTAATAAATGGACAAGAACTTAATTGGATAACAGGAGATGAAATATATTTCAATGAACTCCCAATTACAGAAGAATTAGGTATGTATAATATCTCGATTGAAGATATTTCAGTAAATTTTGAAGACGTCCATTTAGTTACAAATGGTATGAGTATCATACTTACATTACATTCTATACTTGGAGATGTCTCAGAAGATTTCTATATTGATATGACAACTGTTGATTGGGGAGAAACACAAGAAACTTTAGATTTCTTTATCATATTCTTATTGAACAATGTCTTTGATTTAGATGATCAGGAAATTATGATTGGAATTGATAGAGCTTCATATCCATGGTTCAGTATTATACCAATTCTTGCATTATCTGCTATCATTATTATTAGAAAGAAAAGAAGATAGCTTCATTCTTTTTCTTTTATCTTTTCATCTAAAATTTTAAAAATCAACTAATCTAGATTTGTTTGAAGTTATAAGTGATACTTATGTCAAAAAATAATAGTTCACAATCTAAATTCTATCTTGATTTAGATGATAAATGGACAGCTCACAACTATAAACCCATTCCTGTTGTTATTGAAAAAGCTAAGGGAATCTGGGTGTGGGATGTTGACGGTAAGAAATATATGGATTGTTTGAGCGCTTATTCAAGCCAAAATTTTGGACATTGTAATCCAAAATTGGTAAAAGCGTTGAAAAAACAATTAGACAAGGTCATCCTAACATCACGAGCATTTTGCAATGATGCAATGGGAACAGCTGCAAAGAAACTATGTGAATTAACTGGATATGAAACATTTTTACCCATGAACACTGGTGCCGAAGCAGTTGAATCTGCATTAAAAATCGCTCGAAAATGGGGTTATGATAAAAAAGGTGTTGGAAAAGATAAAGCAGAGATAATAGTGTGTGAAAACAATTTTCACGGTAGAACTATTACAATTGTTGGCTTTTCAACAGATCCAGATGCTTATACAGGATTTGGTCCTAAAACTCCTGGATTTAAGGTTATACCTTATGGAGATGCAGAAGCACTAGAAAAAGCTATTACGAAGAATACAGTAGCATTCATGTTTGAACCAATTCAAGGAGAAGCAGGTGTCCTTATACCGCCTGAAGATTATATTAAGAAAGTACAGGAAATATGTAAGGATAACAATGTAATCATGATAGCTGATGAAATACAAACTGGCTTCTGTAGAGCTGGAGAACTTTTAGCATGTCAACATGAATCAGTAAAACCTGATATGACACTTGTTGCCAAAGCAGTAGGAGGAGGTGTTTTCCCAGTGTCTGGTGTCCTATCTAGCTGGGAGATAATGGATGTTCTTACTCCCGGTTCTCATGGAAGTACTTGGGGCGGAAACAGCGCTGGTATGGCAGTTTTAGAGGCTGTGTGTGATCTTCTAGTAGACGAAGATTTTTCACAAACGTCAAAAGATCTCGGTAAATTTTTCATGGATGGTCTCAAAGAAATTCAGAAAAAATACCCAGAAAAAATCAAGGAAGTTCGTGGGAGAGGATTGTTAATTGCTCTGGAACTTTCTGAGAAAGCTCGACCTTATACTGAAGCATTAATGAACAACTCACCAATTGGAGTGTTAGCTAAAGAAACTCATGAATTCTCAATACGTTTTGCTCCACCTTTAATTATATCTAAGAAGGAACTTCAGTGGGCTTTAGGCATCATAGACAAAGTTTTTGCTACAATAAACTAAAACTTTTTTCTTCTTTTCTTTTAGAACCTACAATGCGGTTCTTTAGACATTTTAATTATCTCTTCTTCATTCTGTAATATACTATATGCTCTTTCAATGCATGTTGTGAAAATTTTTCTTTCTGGTTCGCGATAAATTTTTACTTGATACATAGAATAGCTTAGAGCGATAATTTCTCCATATTTATGGATTAGTATCGCACTCTCACTAGATTCAGAATTTGGTAGAATCTTCTGTATACCCATGATATAGTTGACTAGTTTGGATATAAAAACCCAGAAAACAGAAAGTGATAACTTTCTGTATCATGATAAAAAAAAAATGATGCTCAAATAGGAAAGAGAGCTATATCCTCAAAGAGAATTATGAAAACTATCACCTGGAGTAATATTATCATTATGCCTTCAAACGTGTCAAATTTTCCATCTTGGATGCACCGTTTGACAAACCACAAAACTGCTGCTATAGCTGACAATTGTAATAGGATAAATGGATGTAGAGCTACAACTGTTATCACTCCTAGAATACCAAATATTAGCAATGAAGATTGCAGGATTCCTCCCATAGCATTCCCTATTCCTACTTCAATTTCATCTTTTGCAGCTGATATAATAGCTATTCCGTGTTCTGGAACAGCTCCAGAAGCTCCTAATATTAATGCAGAAATAATTATCTCTGAATTTGTTCTACCTTCTGTTATTGGAATTAGCTGTTGAACACTCTCGGTCAATGTATGTCCACCAAAAAAGATTCCAACAAAACCAAGTATTAAGAAAAGCAATGTAATCGGAATTGAGAGTTTTCCATTAGTTCCATGATCAAGAGCTATTTCTTCATTTTCCACTTCTTCTTTCACTGGACTAAGTGTTTGTTCTATATCCTCTTTATCCTCGATTGACATTTTTTTGTTATTATCCTTCACAACGATGATATATATCAGATAAAAAACATAACTGCCTGCAAGCATAGCGGCTATTGGTATTGTTAAAACAGCTGTAGCAAGTGATTCTGTGCCAATCTCCAATATGTGGAAATATTGACTGAAACCAAATATTACTGTCATTGCTAAGACAACTATAGCCCATCTTATTATTGGGGCTTCTTTCTTCTTTAAATCCTCTGGAACAGCTATTGAGCCCTTTTTCTTGATTGTAGCGATTATAATTGCTATTCCTAGAATAATTGTGTTAAAACCTGCAGCAGATAGAACAGTAACGACAGCTGTTAAAGTATCATTATACTTGACGATGAGTATTATAGCAATAACAGCTTCAGGAAGATTTGAAGCTAAACTTGATAGGATTCCTGCAACATATTCAGATAAACCGACATACTTAGCTCCACTGTTTAAACCTATAACCGCCCACTCTGATGGACGAAAAGCTAACCAAATACCTACTACAAAACCCATAATAATTAACCACAAATGATACTCTCCATGAAAAACAACATATTCAAGTATGAAAAATGTTGCAATTGCTATTAATGCAATTAATGCTTCCCAGAAAGTAATGTGGAAAGTTGTTTTGAATTTTTTAATGAAACTCATATCGACACTATTGAAAAAGTCATATATAAAATATATGGAGTAGAATCATTTGACTGTGAAATTATTCCTTTTCCTCTTCCTTTAAAAGATGTTTCCTAAGAATCTTCCTGAATTCTTCAGATTCTAGCCAACTTTCAGCTATCTGCTTAGTAATAACCTCGATTTTTTCTGCTTCTTCAATGATCACAGTGGAGTGAAAACTATCTGCAAGTTCAGCGAAACCTATGATACTCATTAATGGATTTCTTATCCTATCTACCAGTGCATCAAAATCTTGTATATTTTGTTCTATTCGAGTAAAAGCTTCGGTTCGAATCTTTTCTGCTTCCTTTCTTTCTATTATGTCAGAGATAATACATACAATTGCATAAGGTATGTTTTCTTTATCTGATATAGTTGTAGCTCTTAGTTCTCCTGGATAACTGTCCCCATTTTTTTTCAAAAATTCTAGTTCTATTGTTGCAGATTTTCCATCTTTCAAGGTTTTCTTGAAATTTGCAGCTGCTCTTTCTCTATCTTCTTCTTTAATCATATCTAATGAGTTGATACTAATCAATTCATCGGGGTTAGATATACCGTACATCTCCGCAATTTGCAGATTAGCAACTAAAATGTTGTTGCCAATATCAGTAAGAATAATTCCATCAGGGGAAGTTTCTACAAGTTTCCTATACCTTTCTTCACTTTCTTGGATATCTTGTTCAGCTTTTTTACGCTCTGAAATATCTCTTCCAATAGTCAAAATCACTTCTTCATCCATAAAGAAGAAAAGATGTGAACTCAACTCTGTGGGTATTCTGATACCGTCTTTAGTAATCAAACTGGTCTCAAAAGTACCTGAACCTTGAGCAATAATTTCTCTAATGATTTCTGCGTTAGTTTCTCTTTCTTCTGGTGCAGTAATATCAACAGATTTCATAGTGAGGAGTTCTTCTTTTGTATAATTTAATAATTTGCAAGCTATTTCATTGATTTCTATAAATTCTGTAGTAGTTCCAAGTTTTCTATTAACCGGAGTAAGAAAGATACAATCGTTAGCGTTATGGAATATCTGTCTAAATTTCTCTTCGCTTTCCTTAAGCTCTCTTTCAGAATTCTTTCTCTCTGTTATGTCTCGGATGACCCCTTGAACAATTTTCTCTCCTCTAATTTCGAATAGACTGGATGAAACCTCTGCAGGAAATATTGAGCCATCTTTTCTCTTGAAACTAATCTCAAATTTGACATAGCCTTCTTTTTGTATAATTTCAAATGCTTTTTTGGAATCTTCTTGTTCAGTTACAGGATGTAATTGATGAATAGTTAGAAGTAGTATTTCTGATTTTGAATATCCCACAAGTTCTCTAAGCCTATAATTAACATCAATGATATTCCCCTTAAGTGTATGAAGAATAATACCATCGTTTGATCGGTCAAAAGTTTGTCTGAATTTCTCTTCATTTTCTTTAAGTGCATCTACAGCTTTCTTTCTGTCTGTAATGTCTTCAATAATGCCCATAATTGATCTGGGTTTATCATTCTTGTCGAGTAACAATGTAGCACTAAATTCTACTGGAAAACTTGCTCCATCCTTTTTAATTGCATAAAACACTACGTTTCTAACACTACCTATTTTTATTGTTTCGTTTAGTGAATTTGATGCTATCTCATAATCCTTACGGGAAACGAAATCTATGGGTGTTAAACCCAGCATATCTTCTGTGGTTTTGTAACCAAACATAGTAGCAGATAGTTTATTGACATACTGAAGTTTTCCATCGAGATTAAGAAGAATGATTGCATTGGATGATGTTTCAATTAGCGTTCTGTATTTTTCCTCGCTCTCTTTAATTATCTCTTCTGCCTTCTTCCTATCTGTGATATCACTTGCGATGGATAAGATAACTTGTTCGTCAGCAAGGTCAAACAAGTGAGATCTTACCTCAACTGGAATCTGTTTTTTAGTTCTACTAATAATAACTGTTTCAAATGTCTGTTTCCCAGAACTTAATATTTCCTCATCTAGATGGAAAGAAAAGAAATTTTCTATTGTTTTATCTTCTTCTTCGTAACTAGTTAAACCTAATAATTCCCCTCTAGAATAGCCTATCCACTGACAAGCAGTATTATTAATTTCAATAAAAGCACCAAGTTTGGTACCATTTTCAATTTTGTTTATGAACATTGCATCTTGTGCATTATGGAATATTTGCCTGAATTTTTCTTCACTTTCTTGTAGTTCTTCTTCAGCTTCTTTCCTATCCGTTATGTCTCTGGCAAAAGTAAGTACTAACTTTTCATCCTTTAAGTAAAAAATATGTGATTCCATTTCAGCTAGCCGTTCTGTTCCATCCTTGGTTAGAACAATAGAATCATAACTATGAGTCTCTTTTCTTAGAATATTACGAAGAATTCCGAGATGTTGAGATGTAGAGACTTTAGCTGTTATGTCAATTGATTTCAGGTTAAGCAATTCATCTCTTGTATAACCAAGCCACTCACAAGCTACATCGTTTACTTCTATGAATTGGCTTGTGTTCTCATCTTCTTCAAATTTTGCTAGAAATATGGCGTCGTTTGTTTTGTGAAAAATCTGACGGAATTTTTCTTCATTATCTTTTAACTTCTCTTCTGCTTTCCTGCGTTCAGTAATGTCTCTGGCAATAGATAAAACAGCTTTTTCTCCCTTTAAATTGAATAATGTGGAGTGTATCTCTACAGGTATTAATTTATTACTCTTCGAAATTAAAGACATCTCAAATGATGCTTCTCCAGAAGAAATTAGCTCTTTAGAAATGTTTTTCTCAATCTCTAAAGGATCTCTACGACTTATATCTCTTGAAGTTTTATTCATCAATTCCTCCCGCGAGTAACCTGTCCACTGACATGCTAAATCATTCACTTCTATGAACTTTCCGAAATTTCCATCATCATCAATCTCATGAATAAAAATTGCATCTACAACACCATGGAAAATATGTCTGTATCTCTCTTCGTTTTCCATTAATTCGGTTTCAGCTTCTTTACGCTCTGTAATTTCTCTAGTTAATTCTGCCATCCCAATTAATGTACCTTCATCACCATATACTGGAAAACCTCTAATATGCCATACTCTACCATCGGGAGTTGTAACCTCAGAACTGCTTTCTTTTCCAGTTTCTTTTGCAACTAATACAGGACATATATCACACGGTGTTTCTCTACCGTGCCATAATCTGTAGCAATTTTTACCTACAATATTATTCGTGCTGATGTTTAAAGAGTCTGTTGCAGCTTTGTTAGCCCATAATATATTTAGATTAACATCGTGGAATATAACGTGTTCAGAAAGAAAGTCTAGAAATCTCGATTTTTTAAATTCTGAAGCGAGAATTAATGTCTCTTTTTGTTTCTCTTCAGAAATATCTTGAGTATATATTATCTGGCCTACTCTTTCTCCCTCTTTTTCTATATCGTGATATTGATTTCTAATATACTTTCTTTTCCCATCTTTCCCAATGACCCAGAATTCCAAGAGTTTCAAAGGAGTGCTGCTTATTTTCTTTTCTTCGACCTTATCTTCTATGTTCTCATGGTTCTCTGTAGAAGCAAACAGAAAAATGGACTCTTCCATTAATTCTTCCAAAGTATAGCCTAGAATTTCTGTTAATTTTTTGTTAACATAAACTATTTTACCTTCCTTGACTAAAGTAACACCTTCGTTAATGTGATCAAATAAATCTCTCATTTCATCACTTATCATGTTACCACTCTTTACTTATACAGCAGTTTGAACCCAGAAACTCTGTTTTACGTGCTTTTGGATTGTCTAAAGCAAATATGACAAATATAGTTCCTAACTAAACAAATTGTTTTTTCAAATAATAAGATTGCCATAGTCCTAGCTAGAAATTACCTGCCAAAACGAATTCTCATTAAACTCGTTCATATTTTTCATCAAATATGTAAATATCATCAGAGTACACAATTACAGATATTGAATCTTTCTTAGAGAACCTCTTTTTTGTTTTTGTGACATAGAATATCTGCTCTCCTCGATAGTTTAAAGTTAAGATTTGTTGATCTAGCACCTTTTCTACATCCTCAACATTACACTCAAGTTTGAACATATCTTTGTCGATTGGTTTCTTATGATCGAATTCTCTAATTGTTTCTGCTCTGAAGCCAAGAGTGCCTTTTTTAATGCCTTTGCTAAGGATGAATTTTGATGCCTTTTCAGGTAGGCTATTTTTCTTATCTGCTGTAAGTTTGCATTTATTTTTTTCAACTGTGAATGAAAGGAAGTTCATTGGGTAATTTCCAATGAATTGTGCTACAAACTTAGAACTAGGGTCATAATATAGTTCATCTGGTGATCCTACTTGTGCTATCTTTCCATCATCTAGAAGTACTATCATGTCTCCTAGGGCCATAGCCTCGGATTGATCATGGGTAACATAAATCATAGTTTTGTTAAGTAGCTCGTGCAGTTTTCTAATCCACATTCTCATTTCATATCGTAATCTTGCATCGATGTTACTAAGAGGTTCATCAAAAAGAAAAACATCAGGATCACGAATAAGCTCTCTCCCTATGGCAACCCTCTGCTTTTCACCACCAGAAAGTTGTGAAGGATATTTATCTTTGTGTTCTTCTATGTGCAATAGAGAAGAGATCTCGTTAACTTTTTTTTCTATTTCTTCTTCTGAGTAAACATTGAACTTGAACAATTTACCCTCCTTTTTACTTTCCAAAGGAAATCTCAGATTTTCTACAACCGTCATATGTGGGAACAACGGGTAATTTTGGAAAGCCATTGCTACATTTCTCTTATTAGCTGGTCTATTCGAAACATTTGTGTCATCAAACAGAACCTCTCCTGAAGTTGGATATAATAGTCCTGCAATTAACCGCAACATTGTTGTTTTTCCACTTCCTGAAGGTCCTAAAATAATTGTAATTTTCCCTTTTGGAAATACCAAACTTGCATCTTTAAGAGCAATCTTTTTTCCATAATTTTTTGTTAGTTTTTTAATTTCGATATTCACTTATACATCTCCTCCACGTATAGAACCATCTGCACCTTTAAGCAGGTAATTTCTTAGAAAAATAAACATAATTATCATTGGTATCATCACCAATAATGAAGCCGCAGCAAACATGCCCCATTCAGGCGAACTTGTCTCAATAGACCCTAAAAAGGTATACAACTTTATTGGTAATGTATACCTTAGGGGTGATTGCAACAGAACAAATGCTAATAGAAAACCATTCCAAGCTGTAAGGAAACTAAGCAAGAAAGCTACTGCAATCGCTGGTGCTGCCAAAGGAAACACAATTTTTCTTAAAACCCTTAGCGGTGAATTTCCCATTAATAGAGCTGATTCATCCAACTCTTTTGGAATTGAATCCATGTATCCTTTAATTAACCATAATCCTAGAGGTATTGTATGCGTGCTATATGCTAAAATGACACCGATATATGTATCAATCAAACCTAAATTGAACATGATAAGATATAAAGGAATCAATGTCAATATTCCTGTAAACATTTTCATAACAAAAACACCCACCATTAACTGCTTCTTTACTCTGAATGTGTATCTAGAAAATGCATAAGCTGCTAAAACTGTTAGCAATATACAGAACGTTGCAGCTCCCAAGGAAACTAATAGTGAATTCCCAAAGTGTAATAGTATATTTTCTTGTGTAAATAATAATTCAAAATTGTTAAGTGTCGGATTGCTAGGGAAAATACTTGTTGGTACAACAGTGTTTGAAGGTGAGAATGCTATCCAAAATATGTTCCATATAGGAATAAATGCTATTAAGGAAATAGATAACAAAACCACAGAACTATTTACAGGTAAAGATAAAATAGAATAAATCTTTCTTTCGAATTCGTTCTTCTTTGGTTTGTTTAGCAGTTTTTGAAGATAATTGATTATAAATACAATTGAAACTATAGCATGGATGATTTTCCAACCTATTGGTCCCCATCCAAAACCCAAACCTATCCAAACTAAGGGTTGGAAAAGGACAGTAAATTTAGTTATAATTTGTGAGAAAATAGAAGAAATTATGATTAATATATTTAATCCAAATATGCTCCACATTAACCAAGAACTTGAACTTAGAGTAAGGTTAGAAATGAGAAAAATGGAAGCTTGAACAACCAAAATGAGATGGATAAAATTTATGTCTGTTAATTTTGTATCTACCCATTGAAAGGTCTTTGTTACTAGTTTCCTCGAATCCTGAACTAATTGCTGTAATCTTTTAAGAGCAAAATGAGGCTTGATTTTCTTATGTGGGATACTAGCAATAATGAAAAATTCTACTGCAATTATGAAAATGTTCCAGTTAAAAGCAAACCACATCTGGAACAAGAAGAATTGAGTTAAAGAGAAAATCAAATCCATGGCTAGTAACAATTTAAGTCCCTTTGAGCTTTGATTTGGTTTCCAGATAAATATTCCACCAGCTATAGCAAAGAATGTTGCCATTACGTAGGTGAGAACTGGATTCCAGTGGTATCCAAAGTATCTAAATCCTATAACACCTGAAACTATGTATCCTATTGCTTGAGCTACAAGAAAAATTGGAATGATAACTTTGTAGTTTTTCTTCTTCTTTGTATCTGATGGTTGAAAAGAACTTTCAGTTCCTTTTGACATTTTTATCCATACCAAAACGAAAAATAGGGTGAGAATACTCATAATAGTTGAATAAGCTGCAGCTATTCCTACGTCTCTCCTCTGGTAAAACATGTAAAATGTGAAAGTACTGAAAAGATCCGTTGCTCCAATAATTCCCGCTTCATTCATACCATAAGGCAATAAAGGATAGCCGCTCGTAAAAAGAAATGCTACATTGAAACTTCCGAAAGTTTTGATAATCTCCAGAATTATGACTGGTAAAATTATCGGCTTTATGAGGGGAATAATTATCTTTCTAATACTTGCCCTTTCAGATACCTGATCAACTTTGGCAATATCATTCAGTTCTTTAGGAATGCTACTTAGACCCCCAAGAAACAACGTTGTTATAAGGGGGATAGAATCCCAAACTTCAACAAAACAAGCTAGAAGAAGGGCAACATATGGCTGATTTATGAGATTCACATTTGTGCCAAATAACATGTTGAATAATGATTCTCCTCCACTCCCCTGTATGAAAGTTCTCCAAGATAAAATCTTGATATAGGTAGGAATAACCCAAGGAAGGTAGAGAAGGAGATACCACGCTTTCTTTCGTTTAACTTTGTAATGAATGATATATGCTAATACAAAGCCTAGTACTATCTTCAAAAATATAATGATTGTACTCCAAACCAAAGTTGTCGTAAATGCAATTGGTAATTGAGGATTATTTGAAATATGGATATAATTTTCCAGCCAATTAAATTGCGGAATCTCTCCTCTTCTAAGGTTGTAGGATGTAAAGGATAACACAATACCATATAACATCGGATATACTTCTAGCAAAACAAGAGCAAAAAGGGCTGGAAAGATAAAAACATACGCAACTCTATTGAAAGGAACATCTATCTTTGCTATGATTACAAAAATAACAATGAAAACCAGAATAATTGCTAGGATGGTTATCGTCGTTGCAGTCCTGGAATATTTTAGTGCTTCATCTATACTTTGGAGTGTGGAAAACTCCTCTGTTATCCAGAAAGATTCCTCCTCTTCTACAAGCAATATACTAAGCTCATTATTTGGAACAAGTGTTGAATTTGTGGAGTATATTTGTATCTGGTAGGGATTAATTGTTTTCAAACCATTTACCTTAACTTGGATTGAATTTGTGCTAGTGGGAACGATGAAATAGGTAAAATTAAGTGAAATTTCCTTCTGTGAGGTTAGGATATCACCATTTGAATCAGTGTAGTTTACAAGGTTTACTTGATCAAAATAATTTGGAGTTGCAGTTTGATTAATTTGTATAATTGACCAGGTATGAGAAAGATTTAGAGAACTGTCATAAATTTCTATCCGAAAACCACTAAACGAGTAATTTTCTGGAATGGTCCAATTTAAAATTACAAAGCGATCTCCGATTTCAACAATATGACTATTAGTTTCTTGAGCTGTTGATAAACCAATTTTCATTTGTTCATTTTCACTTATAATTAAGCAGAGGGTAATCAAGATTAAAAATACAGAAATTATGAAAGTAATTTTTCTTTTCTTCCCCCACATGTTAAGATACCCCCTTGTTTGAATTTATACCTGCTTGAGCGTTATCAAGAGTAGTTTGAATATCTAAGTGATCAAGTAAAATGAACTGTAAAGCTGCTCTCATATAATCTGAATAGACGTTGTAGATAGGATCTAAAGGATGAAGTTGACTGAATTTAATTTGTTCTAGTTGTATCATTATTCTTGGATCATTTTTCACAATTGGTAAACTCAACAATTCAACTAAAGTAGGAACCTTAAATTCTTCCTTAACCATTTCTTCTTGAACCTCTTTCGAAGATAAGAAACTGATAATTTCATAACAAGTATCGACATGTTCTGTATCTTTTGAAATTCCCCATCCTTTGATTTCAACCATTGGTGTAATTCTCTCTCCTGTAGATGAAATTGAGGGTAAAATCTGAACGCCATAATTGACTCCCAATTCTTCAAGCATAGGTATATACCAGCCTCCGTAAATAAGCATAGCCCCTTTGTTAGTAATAAAAGCTTGAGTAGCGGAACCACTAGTTTCATCATATTCCACAAGTCTAGAGTTATACTTCAAATCATAAATGAAGTCCATTGCATTATAAGAAGCAGTGTCATTAACAATTATTGTCTCATTCTGATAGAGGGGTCCATGACCAAAACCATGTTGAAAAGCTGGCCACATATAAGGAGATAGAGTGGCCCATACCAAACCATAAATTTGATTCACTGAACGATCTGTTAATGTGGTAGCTGCATCTAAAAGTTCAATGTCAGTCCAATTTGCAAGTGGATAACTTACGTTTTGAGCATCAAATAAATCCTTATTATAGAACAAAAGGATAGAATCATACCACATAGGTAAACCCCAATAATCTCCTTTATATCCCAAACTACTAATTGCCGAGGGAAAAAACTTAGCTTCTATTTCTGGTGTTATAAAATTCGTTAAAGGGTGAATGTACCCTAGCTGGGCTAGCTCACCAAACCAAGAACCTTTTCCTAAAAAAATATCTGGAGCTTCACCAGTTTGCGCTACACTGATGAATTTATCAAGCCAACCTGATGAAGGTTGTTCTACGAAGTTGATTTGAATATTAGGGTTATCCTCCATAAAAGCTGCTATTTTGGAATCTATTACATCTCCACCTTCGTAAGTATACCATAAATCTATCTCAATTTCTCTGTTAGGATTTTTATAAAAGCTGAAAAAAATAATGGGTCCTAATACCCCAAGTATAAGAATAACTGACAAGCCTATTTTAATATACTTGGAGACCATATGAAAGACACACTACTCAATGTATAAGATTTTCCTATTTCTCTTCCAGAAATAGCTTACTTAAAATTTTGCCTAAAGATAGATGATATTGCCATTCAAACAGATTTATATTTATCTTAATATAACTTAATTTAATGGTTGCAAAGAATAAAATCATTATTTTCAGTTTGATATCCTTACTAGTTGTAACTGGTACTGGAATAGGGATATATTTCGGCTTTTTCTATGAAAATAATAATGGCTCTGATACTGACATGGTAATTTTGTCATTAGTAAGTGAAAATACAAATAAAAATTATACAATGTCGGATTTACAAACCCTCCCCAGTGTTTCAGGTCTGGGAGGATATAAGAAGACAACAGGGATAATCGTTGGACCTTCAACTTACAAAGGTGTACCAATTATCTCTCTGCTGGATGATATTGGAGGAATGTTACCTTCTTCTGATTTAACAATAAGAGCAACTGATGGATATATAGTATCCTATTCCTATTCTATGATTGCTGGTCAAGTTACAGCTTATGATAATGAAACTGGAGCCAATTTAGGGATTAATGAATTTGAGATGATTTTAGCATACGAGCAAGACGGGAATGCTCTTGCTACAGCTGATGGTCCTTTAAGAATAGTCTATCTGTCTGATGAAGGATATTTATCAGATGGAAATCTTTGGGCTAAGAAAGTACAAGAAATAGAAATCAAATCGGTAACTGAATCATGGATAGTATATCTTTATGGTATAACAAATGACAGTGTTGATCGACCTTTTTTTGAATCAAAAATGGCAAGTGGGGACGCACATACCATAGCATTCTATGAGATGCAAGACGGAGACAGAATTAATACATATGCAGGAATCCCACTATGGACAATTATCTCTATTATAGATGGAGAACTGGAAGATAGTACTTCATATACATTTAATGAATCTTTAGCACTAAATGGTTATGATATCCTCTTGAAAAATTCAGATGAAGAAATAGTAACGCTCAATAGCAGTGTTGTTTCACATAATGATGATATCCTTTTAGCAGTTAAGAGGAATTCATTATTCTTACCTCTCAATGAAGCACCTTTGCGTTTGGTTGGAAATGCATTGAACGACATACAGATGATAGGAAGGATTGTAGAAATTTGGATTGTTTTTTAAGATTCGCTTAATAATCACTTTTATTAAGGAAAATATGAAAGAAAACCAAAACAATATTGCTTTGTTTTTGGTTTATATATTCAAAAGAATCATAAATTCTGAAAGAGGTGAATCATTGGCATCACAAACTACCCATCTAGAAACAGGGGAATTTTTTGATCCTATTATGGTCAAATATAATAAGAAAACTCACATCAAATGGATTCTTAGTCATATTTTTGCTTACAAAAAACTTCTTGCATTATTTATGTTATTTGCAATTATATCGATTGCAATTACTACAATAAATCCAATAATCACGGGAAGATACTTAATTGATGCAATTTATACAAAGAACTGGGTAGGAGTAAAAAATTACGCGTTAATAATTCTAGGATTAACAGTTTTGAGGGGATTTGTTGATTTTGGATCCAGTGTTGTAATTGAAGTTACATCTCAAAAATTGGAGAGAGATATTAGAGATGAATATTATGCGTCAATGCTATCAAAGAGTATGACATTCCACGATGAAGTGAAGGCTGGCGATGTGATGGCACGAGCTACATTTGATACAAGAATGGTAAATTATTTGGTAAATCCTTGCATACACCTTCTGTTTTCAGCATTTGTAGGAGTAGCATTCGCAATGGGTGGAATGTTGTTTATTGACCCTCTTTGGAATGGTATACCCATCTTGTGGTTACTACCTTTAACAATATCCGTTCCAATCTTCTTCTTAGCTCGAAGATATTTCAAATCTATTGGTCCTATTTCCATGGAGATCCAGGAATCCTATTCGGGTTTATCCTCATATTTACAAGAAAAATTGCTAGGTATTAGCGTAGTTAAGATATTCGCTAGAAATCAACATGAAAGGGTTGAGTTTAGAGATAAGAATAATACTTTATCCGATCAGATAATTAAAAGAGGTCAGTTAAGATCTAAATTCTATCCTGTTCTGTTAGTTGGAATTAGTGTAGGTATGGCCGTTGTTTATGGTGTAATTTTGATACAAGTTGGAATCTTTGACATAGGTAGATTATACTCTTATGTGATGCTTATGGGAAATCTTTTTTTCCCTATTTGGGTTCTCTCTTGGAGTCTTGTTTTAACACAGATGGGTTTCGCAGGTGCTAAAAGAATTACTGAAATCCTCACTAAACAAACAATAATCCCCAGATCAGAAAATCCGATTGTTATTGAAAAAGCTAAAGGAGATATTGAATTTAGAAATGTAACTTTTTCTTATGATGGAAAAACAAAAGTAGTTAATGATGTTACATTTAAGATTCCTTCAGGAAGTCGAACAGCTATAGTTGGCCCAGCTGGTTGTGGGAAAACAACGATGATGAAATTGCTTACGCGATTATATGATGTTGAATCTGGATCTATCCTTTTAGATAATCAAGATATTCGAAATCTGTCTTTTGACACAATCAGGAGCAATGTTGGAGTGATTGAACAGGATGTTATACTATTCTCAGGAACAGTTAAGCAAAATATAGCTTATGGTAAACCTGATTCGACTGAAGAGGACATAATTCAGGCTGCTAAATTAGCTCAAGCTCATGAATTTATCGAAGGTTTTGATAAGAAATATGGAACTGTAGTAGGAGAAAGAGGAATGACACTCTCTGGTGGTCAAAAACAGCGTTTAGCAATAGCCAGAATGATACTCTCTGATCCTCAAATCTTAGTTTTTGATGACGCTACTTCAAGTGTTGATAGTGAAACTGAAGACCTTATTCAAAAAGCGATTAATCAGGTTCTTCAGGACAGAACTAGTTTTATTATCACTCATCGGTTAAGTACAATACGCCTTTCTGATCTTATAATTGTGATGAAGCAAGGAAAGATTGTTGCAAAGGGTAAGCACGATGAGCTCTTAAAGACATCAGTAGATTATTGGCGAGTTTTTGCTAGATTCTCAGAAATACGTGACAAGTTCGTTAAACCTGATAAGAGTAGGAGGAATGACTAGATGGGTTTCATTGACAATATCCCTGACGAAAAATATGATCGTAAGTATGGTGACTTCTACCTCTTTAAACGACTCTTTGCCTATATGGGGAAACACGATCTACCTACATTCTTAAAGGTTTTAGGCTGGATGGTAGTAACAACAGGTTCTAGCATAGGTATTCCCTATCTAATAAAATTCGTAATAGATTATCTTGAACAAGGAATTATCTATAGAGTTATGGATGTTTCTGAATATCTTGATTTAGTCGCACAAGGTTTTACTCCTGGTGATATAGGTTATATGGTTTACATTCTAGCAGTTGGTGTAGCTATTCTTTATGCAATAAATTGGCTTGGTCAGTATCGAGCAATGTATCTTCTAGCCACTCTAGGTGGGAATCTTTTAAGAGATGTAAGAAAGGATTGTTATGAAAAATTATTAATTCAAGATATGACTTTCTATGATGAAAACAAGAGTGGAAAGTTAGTAAGTAGAGTTACCTCAGACACAGATACAATTGGAAATATGGTCAATCTAACCACATCATTTCTTATCAATAGTTTTGTAATGCTAACAATAATGGTAATTCTCTTAGTCACAGATGTTTTGCTTGCCTTGATTGCTTTATCGACTTTGCCATTTTTATTTGGTATTGCAATGGGAGCTAGAATTCTTGCAAAACGAACATCGAAAAAATGGCGAAAAACTATTGCTATATTGAATGCTAACGTATCAGAATCAATATCTGGGATAGAGATAACTAAATCATTTAATCAAGAAGCAGAAGGATTTACAAGGTTTAAGGAAATTAACCAAAATAATTATCGTGCTGCATTTTTCAGAGCGATTGGAATAAGTATATACTTTCCTTTCGTTGAGATGATTTTCGGAATAGGTACTTTTCTCATACTATATTATGGAGGAAATTGGACAATAGTAACAGAGAGAATCGAGATTTCAACATTGATATTTTTCATATTGATGCTCAATAGATTTTTCTTTCCTCTAATGCAAATAACTCAGTTCTTTAATCAGTTTGAGGCGGGATTGGCAGCTGTTGAAAGAATCTTCAGTCTAATGGATAGCAATCCAGATGTTGTTGAAGTTGAGGATCCAATTAGCATTAAAGAAGTTAAAGGGGATATAACATTCAAAGACATGACGTTTTTCTATCTGCCAAAGGAACCACTCTACAAACAATTCACTTTGCATATCCCTTCAGGACAAACATGTGCAATCGTTGGTAAGACTGGTGCAGGTAAGTCCACCTTAATATCCTTGATCTCCCGATTTTACGATGTTAAAGAAGGAGAAATCTTGGTTGACGGAGTAGATATCAGAAATTACAAATTAGAAGAGTATAGAAACCAAATTGGTATTGTTTTACAAGATAACATACTCTTCTCTGGTACAATTGAAGAAAATATTCGATATGGAAAACTTGATGCAACACGCGAAGAAGTTACTAAAGCTGCTGAATCAGTTTATGCGTGGGAATTCATCCAAAGTCTACCTGATGGTTTAGATACGGAAGTTGGGGAAAAAGGAACAAAATTATCCGCTGGACAGAAACAACTAGTTGCATTTGCAAGAGCCCTTCTATCAGATCCTAAGATTCTAATTCTGGACGAAGCTACTAGTGCAATTGATGCTTACACAGAATCATTAATCCAAGAAGCATTGAAGATTCTGTTAAAGGATAGAACTGCAATAATAATTGCCCATAGGTTAACAACAGTTGAAAATTCAGATAGGATTATTGTAATCGATGATGCCCTCATTCAAGAAGAAGGAACACATAATGAATTAATGGCTAAACGTGGAAAGTATTGGCAATTATATGATTTATACTTCAGACACCAATCTTTAGATTATGGAGATAACCATAAAAGTACAAATTAAAACTTTGATTCTGATTATTTTCCCAAATCTTATTCCCAAATTTCTACTGCCTTTTTCATGCAAGCAATTGCTTCTAACTCATGCTTCTTCAGAAGTCTCAGAAGGATTACTGCTCTCTTACATTTGTCTTCAGTTATGGAATCAAACCCTCTCCTTGGAAATAATTTTGATAATTCCTTGTATATCTTTACAACTTTTTGGTATTCATAGAACGTTTGATACAGCTCATTGATTTGTGGAGTTCCCCTGTAAAGTTTGATGAGTTTACCTAAATACTCTACAACA
Source organism: Candidatus Heimdallarchaeota archaeon (assembly GCA_018238545.1). Lineage (GTDB taxonomy): Archaea > Asgardarchaeota > Heimdallarchaeia > Heimdallarchaeales > Heimdallarchaeaceae > UBA460. The sequence goes on along the minus strand of JABCTC010000027.1, from coordinate 4,074 downwards.
CTTTTCCGTGCATCGAGATAAGAATTGATCATGTATTGGTTTCCAAAGTACTTTGTATCTTCTGTAAAACCTTCTTCAATATGCTTAATCCAAACATCATAAGCATCAACTCCAGAAACAAAGATTTCGAAAGCAAGTTTCTTACTTTCAGCAAACTTTATAGCACGCTTAATTGATTTTTTGTGGTCCTCACTTTCGATTTTAGTGGTAACTTTACGGTCAAACATGTATGCTATAACAGAGCCCTCAGCGTCCAATTTATTGTAAGGTATTTGATTTTTGAACCTCTCATCAAGTGTATGAATTGAGCTCACAATGTAATTATCATTATTGTATCCATTTACAATACCATACTCGGGAACATGAATACCCCATAACACGACGGGTTTATCCTTATCGATCTCTTTCTTGATCATTTCAAATATGTTATTAGCTCTAACCTCGTCTCTCATAGATAATGGCTTTGAGTGTGAAAAATCAGAAGGTAAGGATTCAGGCTCATGATATTTCTTTATCTTCCATCCAAACTTTGAGATAGATCTTATAATCATATCAAATCCATTATGTGACGTTGGACTTGAAGACCACAATCCTTGTTTTGGCACATTCAACAAGAACCCATATCCTGTAAACCCTGCGATCTCATCAGCTGTTACTTTCTTCCCTAAAGAACTGAAAGCGCCTGCCATCGCACCAACAAATGTTAAATGATGTTTTTGAAACTTAGCTTCTTTTAAGATTTTCTTAGCGACTCCATTGTGCTCAGTTCTTAGTTTATATGCCTTAATATACCGTTTTTGACGTTGTTCAGCTTCCTCTTTTGATTTGAAAGATGAGGCTGTATAAATGTTGAAGTTTTCTCGAAGGAATTCTAAACCATCAGCTGATATTTTATACTCTCCCCGAGTTACTCTTTCGATCAATTTAGAGCTCAATAAAAGATTGATATGGTGAGCAACAGCTGTTTTACCTAATTTCAATTCTTTTTCAATAGAAGTAAGTAATTTGGGACCATCTAGAAGCAGTGACATAATATACAATCGCTTCTTGTTTCCTAAGCTACTAAGTATAACAGAGAAACCTTCCAGAAAATCAAATAGTTTCTGTTGCAATTCTATATTGTCTTTATCCTTTTTATCTCTCATCTTCAACACTATATTAATAGTACCGTTATCACTTATAAATCATTCAGTCAAATTAGGTGATTAAGGCCTAAAAAAATTGAAAAACATATCTTGGTTTACCTTCTGTAAATCAATGAAAAAGATAGATGAAACGTTCCATGAAATAAAGAAAAATTTGATTATAATTTCCTGTGAAGTAAACATCTGAAGCATGACCAGCAAATGGTATCATGATAAGGGAACAATTTGTATTTCCGCTTTCAATATATCTATCATACAAATCCACAGAAACTTCAGGATGAACCAAACCATCTTGAGCCCCTTGATATATTAAGCAAGCAGGGCTGTTTTCATCTACTAAGATACCTGGATTTGCAAAGGGATCATCTTCATCAGAAATTCTGTTAGCAGGATAATAGGGTATTAAACCCTTAATTGTTAGATCAGGGCTAAAGATATTTGTATAAGTGCCATTACTTGTCATCAAGGCAGCAGCAGATGCTAGAAACCCTCCTGCTGAACCACCTGAGATAAAAACCGAATCAACGTTAGCTCCATAATCGTCAGCATGATTAGCAAGGAAGTAAGTAAAATTACCTACATGTCTTATGATATCTTCCTCAGTGAAATTTCCTTTTCGATATTCAGGAGTAATGAAATCGGAACTCCCCGTATCTATAATGCCATATTGAATATCAAAAACAATGTATCCTTGAGCAGCAAAATACTTGTTCATCTGCATCATGTTAGAAATTCCTTTATCTCCCATAACCAATCCACCTCCATGAATACGGATCAAGGTTGAGTTTTCACCAGGTAGTCCCTCACCTGAATTAAGTGGAAGGTATACATCAAAGAACAAGCTAATATTCTGATCAACCTCAAATGCGCTTTGCGAACCATAAAAGAATGGGACGTTTTTAATGATTATACATTCCTTAGGAGGTACACCTAATAAATATTGCATAAAATAATAAGGATTTTCAAGAAAATACCCTTCAATTTCTGGAGTTATTATAGCTTTCCAGTCCCCACCAAAAGCTGGATTAAAAGCTTCATCAAAACTGTTTTGTGCGCTCCTAATATCAAATGGTGTTGATACAATTGGTAACAAACTAATTGTTGATACAACCAAACCTAGAATAAGAGTTGGATAAAATAAGTGCGGATATGTTTTTCTACGAAATAGTTTGATAAGAATTACAGAGCAAGTTATGAACACTAAACTCCACGAAAATCCAACTTGAGAAATGGATACACTAGCAAAACCCAATACTCGGCCAGAATTGACTCCTGCTACAATTAAGAAGGAGCTAAGAAGACCTGTTGCTATTCCCAAAATACTACCAATGATGAGCAAAATTCTTAATGTTTTTCTGAACAAAGATCCTTCGAAGAAAGATCGTTTCTTAATGTCATACTCCTCAACCCATAGTTCTGGTTTGTTCTGGTTACGCAAAATAGTAAAATTAAATATCAAACCGATGATGAACACACCGAAGAATCCATCAGCTAATAAAATATACGAGTAAATGTTGTCTACAAAAAGATTTGAGTAAGTTACAGAGATAAACATATTTCCAAGATTCATGTTCAATATAGAAAAAACTTGGAAAATAAGATAGAAGAATCCTAAAACATAGAGTCGACTACCAGTTTTACCCTTCAGCTGTATCCGTCGGTCAATGAAATAAATCTGATAGAAATTTAGAGCAATAGCGACAACATAAATATACCCAAAAATGTTCCAAATAACTGAATAAACTGGTAAGAGAAGGTAAATTAAACCTAATATTATAGCCACGGAATTGAATATCAATGAAATGATATTCGTTGTTTTAATAATGGTAATACATTTTTGTGGCAATGAAATCACTAAGTATTTGTTTTTTTAAACTGTATGAACTCTACTATAACAATCTATTCCTAACTAACACTCTTAAAAATTAATCCTAACCAAATAACTTTGAACTATTTTCCCAATATATCTTTTTTAGAATATTCATGGGTAAATCTAAACCATTAATCACTGTCTTATTATCGTTTTCAGGATCAGGAATTGGAAAAGGAATCTCCTTTGCATTTGTTTCCAGAAGAGCTTGAAAACTAAGAAATCTGTTGATGTAATAACCTGGTATAGGTTCTCTATCTTTTCTACCAGCAACAAAATCTGTTCCAAAAAGAATACGATCTGAATGTTTATTGAAGAACTTAATAACCTCCTCCTTCTTATATGCAAACTCTCTTACCATCCATTTTGCGGATCCTGTATCGACAAAGAAATTAGGATATTTGTCTAACCATGAGTCAAGTTGTTGGAGATCCTCAGGTTGTCCAGCCATATGAGCCCCAACTATTTTTAATTTAGGATAACGTTCTAAGATATTCTTTAAAGCCTCAAGATGGTCAGATTTTATTCCATATTTACTGGCGGGTTGGTAATTCTGTGCATAAAGTAAGTCTGGGTCGCTAACATGTAGTAATAGAGTAAAACGTAAATCTTCCAATCTAGAAAAAATTGGTTCTAAGTTGGGGTCATTAAGATGAACATCTTTAGTTCTGAATCTGTCTTTCAGATCTCCTTCAAAATATCGGACCCATCTAGGAGAGAACCATAATTTACCTAATGAGAAACCTTGCTCATATGCTTTGTCAAGTAGATTGAGAGAGATATCTATGTCCCCTTTTATAGCGTCTTGAATAGACAAAAAGATCGAATAAACGAAGAGGTCAGGGAAGGCTTCTTCAAGCTTAATTCTGCTTTCATAGTCTCGTACAATACCGTAGATTTTTTTGACATTGAATTTTTCAGAATACTCAACCATGGTTTTAACATCTTTAACAGAACCTAGATGAGTATGAGCATCAAAAACTGGACCAGTATATTTTCTAGTCATAGTAGCAAAGAAGGGATGCATGTTATTAGCAACGTATTCTTGGTTCACAGAAA
>JABCTC010000005.1 GCA_018238545.1 Candidatus Heimdallarchaeota archaeon | reverse complement strand
AACTATCTCTGCAAGAGACTTTTGTAAAAAAAACGAACAATATCATAAAGCTATAATCTTTTTTAAATCAGATATTACGGTAGAAATCAAAGACATTCAGATTATAGATTATTACGAAAATCTAAACGGAATTTATGCTATAATTCCCCAAAGTCTGGGAGAATATCTTAAGCATTCCTGGTTCACAGATTCTACCATCATTTTTGAGCAATCATTAAGTAGTGAATACTCATCTTTCTACTGTTCCCAAGATGCGCTTGATTGGGGAGTTGATGATATCGATGCTGAAAAAGTTTGGGGGGATGGAGAAAATGCAAAAGATGTTGAAACTGGTAATGTAGCTGGAGAAGGGATTAAGGTTTGTCTCATTGATAGCGGTATAGACACTGACCATGATGACCTTTATAATAACTATAAAGGAGGAATAGATTATTCTGACGGTGGAGAGCCTGAGGATACATATGGGCATGGAACAGCATGTGCGGGTATTATCTCAGCAGTTGATAACCAATGGGGAACGATAGGCGTAGCACCAAAAATCGATCTATACGTTGTAAGAGTAGGTACTGGTATAACTTGGGATTATGAAACAGCAGTAGTAGCTGGAATCTATTGGGCGATTGATCAAGGAATGGATATTATTTCCATGAGTAATGGAGCACAATTTCTTCCTACTGTTGAAGAGTTTAGAATAGCATGTGAAGAAGCATATAGAAGTGGGATTGTTGTGGTGGCAGCAGCAGGAAATGAAGGATTCTCAATTCTTTCGAAACCAGCTGGATTTCTAAGTGTTCTTGGAGTGGGTTCTGTGGAACAATATGATGGAGAATATGTTAAATGGGTTGGACCAAATGGGATTGGAAGTAACTATGATAATACAGCCAGTCCTTATGACTATTTAGATCTTGTTGCTCCTGGAGGAACAAATGATATTTATACTACAACTTTAAATAATGGTCATACTAACGCTTTTGGCGGGACTTCTGCCGCAACTGCCCATGTAGCGGGGGTATGCGCCTTGATACTAGAAAATGCTGAAAGAAACAATCAGCAGCTAAGTCCTGGGGATGTTAGATACATTCTACAGGAATCTGCACTAACTGATTGTTTTGCCATCGATGCTAATCAAATTCCTGGACATGAAGGAGATGAAATAGGCTATATGGAAAAATATCATGGATCAGGATTAGTTAACGCCCGTGCAGCGATAGATTATTCCTTCCAATACATACCTACAGATACAGATGGAGATGGGCTGACAGATGGAGAAGAAAAAGTGTATAAACTAAGATTCAATAAGCTGGATTCTGATGGTGATGGTATGCCTGACGGGTGGGAGTTTGCACAGTTTGCCAGGGGATGTTACCTTGATCCTTGCATAGATGATGCTAATGAAGACCCTGATGAAGATGGGTTAACGAATCTCGAAGAGTATCAAAGGATAACCAATCCAGTGAATAGTGATACAGACAACGATGGGTTAACAGATGGGGAAGAAGTAAACACCTATGGAACAAACCCTGGACGGCCAGACACAGATTATGATGGGTTATCTGATAGCTGGGAAGTAGCTCATGGCTATGATCCGCTAGATCCTGCAGATGGTGCAGTTGATACTGATGGGGATGGAATAGGAAATGGGGACGAAACAAGTGTCTATAACACTGATTACCTTGACCCAGATACGGATAATGATGGATTGACAGACGGACAAGAAGTTTATGGTTTTTACATTCCAACAATAACTGGTAAACGTTATACAGATCCGACTGATTCTGATACTGATGGAGATGGGTTAACTGATGGTGAGGAAGCTAATGGTTTTTCAATTTCAGGGGTTGGATGGCGTTACACTGACCCTACAAATTCGGATACCGATGGAGATGGATTAAAGGATGGAATAGAGAAAAATTTTCTGCTGACTGACCCTCGTTATACCGATACGGACAATGATGGGTATACAGACTATGAAGAGTTTTGTGCAGGAACAGACCCAAAAGACCCAACGGATTACCCCGGAGGAGGAGGATGGTTCATCCCATAACTAAACCTGTGGACGTGTACTTAGTCTCTTCGCTTCTTTTTTTTTGCTTTTGTGAGGTAACAGAAGCTGGGTACGGAACACACAAGAAATAAATACTAAAACTGACTAGAGATTCATTAACTGCAAGGAACAAACAATGATTAAATACTTCAAAAGTGTGCGAACAATACTAATACTGCTCCTCCTAGTGGGAGGTTGGCTGTTTACCCCCACACCAAGAGCAAGGATGGTAGTGGGGACACACAACGAGCTGGAAGGTTCTCCTACCTTAACCTCCCTACTCCTTCCCTCTTCATATATCCCTCACGAACCTATCTTGATTCTTTCTGACCAGAATTTCACCGATTACAGTTTCCCAGGAACAGGAACAACAGAAAACCCCTATAGAATCGAAGACTACTTCATCAATGTCACAGGAGAAAAACCAACTATTGCCATCTATCGTACCTCAAAACGGTTTATTATCCAAAACTGTTATCTTACAGCAAAAGAGGAGGGGATGTATGCACGAGGGATTGGGATCTTTATTGAGAACACAACAGACAGCCGACCAATCATCAGAAATAACTTTTGCGTCGATTGTGATAGTTGGGGAATACGGATCCGCGAAACGCATTTTGCCACAGTCACAAACAACACCTGTATCAACAACGGTGCAGATGGAATAGATGTTTACATGTCCGCTGAACCAACAGTCACAGATAATACCTGCATAAGGAACCAAGGAGGAGGGATAGCTATTATTGGAGGTAATAATGCAGTAGTTGAGAACAACATCTGTGAAGAAAATGAACTTGGCGGGATCTACCTGGGGTCAGTTCATTTTAAGACTTGTACAAGAAACAGATGCGAAAACAACAAGATGAATGGGATAGATTTTGGGCTTTGTTATGGGACAATCTCAGAGAATTATTGTGCAAACAATAGTTTAGCTGGGATGAGGATAGGTGCTCATCTTACGCTTGTTAATAATACTTGCTATGGGAATAAGTATGGGATTTATAATATTGAGTCCTTTTATTCTTACACGCTTAACAACACTTGTGAAAATAACGACTATGGTATTTTCTTAACTGCGGGTTCATGGTATAACACTATATCTGGTAATACTGTTCTTAATAGTACTATAGACGGGATTTATATAGAACGGAGCAGAGAGTGTGAGATCACGTATAACAGACTAGAAGAAAATCATAGATATGGGGTATATTTAGAAGAGCGAACCAATGACTCTCTTGTGGCTTACAACTCTTTCATCAACAACAACCCTACTGGACTTTCACAAGGGTATAATGATGGTTTTAGGAATATGTGGTACGATAAGGAAGCCAAGAGGGGAAATTACTGGAAAGATTATGAAGGAAAAGGATCATACAAGATTGCAGGTCAGGCAGAAGCAGTGGATAAATACCCTCTAACAGAACAATTGGAACGAGTTCATACTACGAGTCCGTATTGGGCATTGATGAGTCTGCTCATCCTACCAGTTATTGTTATACCAGTCCTCCTTCTCTACAAAAAGAGGAAACTTTGATTGTAAAAGTATAAGAGTGGATTTAAAAGAAATTTTAAAATGCTCCAAACTGAAGAAACTTGCACTTTTGGGAAAGAAAATTTGGATTCAAAACTTCTTTTATTTGTCTAAACGTAATTCGCTATCAGAATTAATGTTGCATGATATTAGTTTGAAGGATATAAACCATGAAGAATTGAAACAAATAAACGCGTGTCCTAAATTAACTTTGATAAATATTTCAAGAGATAAAATAGAAGAATTAAAATCACGAATAGCAGATGTAACTGATAAGTAGAAGTTGAACAATCAAAAGAAGACAGCAATATAAAATAAAAAGAAGGGAAAGGAAAAAAGTTAAGCTTCTCTTCTTCGACCCCACTTCTTAGGATCGTAGAAGGGTAGTTTAACTACTTTAGCTTTAACCTGCTTCTTACGAATTTGCACTAAAACTTCAGTTTCTGGTACAGCATATTCAATGTCAACAAAACCCATACCAACACCTACATTACCAATGACAGGGGAACGGACACCATTAACCATGTAACCTATTTTTTCTCCAGCAGAATTGAGGACATCATAATCAGCTCGAGGAATACCTTTTTCTAAAAGTTTGATACCAACATGCTTGATTTTCACACCTTCATTCTTAGCTTTTTGGAGAGCTTCTTTGCCAAAGTAGAAAGGTTCTTTGAAATGATTACAGAACATTTTGTAGTCGTAACCAGTTTCAACTGGGTTAACTTCTTCATGAATGTCTTCACCATAAAGAGGTAGACCAGCTTCAATTCTTAGAGCATCTCGAGCACCAAGGCCACAGAGAGCAATACCTACTTCTTTACCAGCTTCTAAAATAGCGTTCCAAACCTTGATACCTTTTTCAGGATTGGCAAGATCAGAATCAAAAATAACTACCTCAAAGCCTGACTCACCAGTATAACCAGTACCAGTGAAAAGACATTTACAACCTTCAACTTCAGCTTCAACCATCTGCCAAGCACCGGTATCTGGTACACCAAGATTATCTAAAACAGTCTTGTATTTAGGACCTTGAACAGCAAACATGGTAGTTTCTAAAGTCCAGTCTTTGAACTCAAGAGGTTCACCAGTCATCTCTTCAAAGAGTTTAACGAACTGACCAATCCAAGCTAAAACTTTAACAGTTTGGCTACCAGCGTTACAAACATTGAAGTAATCAGTTTCGCTCTTTTTGCCGAGAATAGTGTCATCACGATAACCGGCATTTTCGTTGAGATAATAAGAATAACCACATTTCATATTTTCCATGGCTGCCATATCACGAGGAACAAGGAGTTCCATAAGTTTAGTGGCATAATTACCTTTCAAAGAATAACGACCCATGTCCGAAACTTCTACGATGCTCACTCTTTCTCTTGTCGCCATGATTTCCTCATCAATACCTGTATACGATACTGGTAGATAATAGCCTGCAAAATCAATCATTCTCGCTCCTGCTTCTTCATGGACTTTCCACATTGGAGTTTTTACTAATCCCATAATTATAACCATTTTCACAAAAGTTCTTCCAAATAAAAACCTTTTTCCCCAGCTCAATTTCCTTTTCCTTTTGTTGTTATTCATATCTTAGAGAATATATTATCATTCTTGCTTTTCTCTTTCTTATTGCTATCCTTATTACTATCACTGCGGGTATTCCTACAATTATCGCTGATGCCATACTTATTCCAATTATTCCAATAGGGGTTTTGTAAAAATTCTTATTCAAACTCTCTCCGTCTTTGTTTAATGGGTAGATATCTTTGCTTCCCACATTTCCATCAACTTCATAATGTCCAATTGGTAAATCATCCCAATAATTCCCTTCTTTCAATGTTTCTTCATACCAGGTATTATTTTCCCCTTCATCACATGCTTGCTTCTCGTTTTCTTGGTTATTATTGATGAAGAAATTAAGATATATTGTATTATTACAGCTCTCTTTCCCCAATCTAATTCCATATGGTTCTGATAAATGGGTTTCATCTGGATACTTACCTCCCTCTCCGTTCGATTCTATAATGTTTTCTTTAAATATACAATCCTCAAGTTCTGTTCCCGATGTTATTCCAACATACTCATTCTCCTTAATCTCATTCCCTTCTACCAATAAATATCTACAAGAGTATAATGTAATTGCTGCAGAATTTGATGTCCTTTGAATAACATTATCAGTTATCCTGCTCTTAGATGAACTAAGTCTGATCCCTCCTCCGTTATTGTCTAACAAATTTCCTGCAATTTCAACATTTAATAATGTATTAACATCAATTCCTTGATAGTGACTCCCACTGATTTCGTTATCCTCTAAAATTATCCCCCCATCTTCTATGTTGTTCAAGAATATTCCATAATTAAAACCAATAACTGTACAATTTCGTATAATGAAGTTAACTGAAGTTCTTTGTATTCTTATGCCATATTTTCCATTGTTATTATATTCTATTTCAAGATTCTCAAGTATATATGGATCATTCATTGAACCTGAACCACCGAAACCTAAAATATCAAACTCGTAATTTTGGCTTATGTCTATTGGATCGTGTAGTGAATTGCTATGGCAATTTTCTCTTGTTAAACTCATTGTAGACGCATTTTCAATAAATAAGGCATTGGTTATGACGATTATGAACATTATTCGTATCAATGTTTTATTCATTTTTCCTTTATCTCCATCTTTTTTTACCTATTATATAAAGGCTGAAAATTGAGATTATTGTTACAAAACTTACAATCAATAGTATATTAAAAGATGTGTTGATTTTCTTATAAGACGATGTGTTAGATGGATGAGATTTTGTTAACTGTTTTCCAAATTCAAAAATCACAACTGTGAAATATTCGCCATTTTCATATTCTTTAAAATCACACACTCCTTCCCAAGAACTCTTTGATATCATGTCTAAAGTAACATTTGCAATAAAATTTTCAGTAATATTGTAAATATAGGCATAAACCTTTATCTGACTTAATATCTCTATACTGATTGAGTTAGGAATTAAAACTATGTTATCTTTAATGTGCAAATTATTTTTATTAAAGAATATTTCAGGCTTATTCAAATCGACTTCAATTTCAATAGTAAATTCATATAATAAGATCTCTATTAGATATTCACCAGTATTTGCATATAAGTAAACTTGGTAAAAACCTGGTTGCAGATTTTCTATCTTAACATTACAGCTCCATCCATTATACTCAACAGCGTTATAATAGAACTCATATTCGAGTACTGATGATTCATTTTGAATTTGTAGTATAACCACATCATCTCCTTCACTAAAATAAATGTCTGTTCCATTCCACAAAAATATGCTCAAATAGTGTATTGATAAATATGAATTGTTTTGTGTAATTATTGGATTATTTATTGATAATTCATAAGGATTGGATGTGTAAATTGATAATGTTTTGTAGTTTCCAATACCTATATCTCCATCTATCATTGGAGTGTAATGATCGATTGCTGATATGCACAGTATTGCCTTGTTAATATTCTTAAAATCAGAAAAAAGTGATATGGATTGATTTGATGTTTGTATTATTTCCATATTGACATAGTCTGTATTTTCATTTACTGTTAGAATTGCAATTGAGAATAACTGCAAATTATTATTATACAACGTAACATCGAATTTCTCATCAGATAAATCAAATAAAACAGGAAAAACACCATAATATGGAATACTCAACGTATTGAAGATGTTTTTTTGATTTATCCTTATGACGGGTTCTATTGAAAAATCTATATTTTTATAAGAATATATTTGAAATGATTCATCATCAAAATGTTCACCGATCAATGCAATTTGCCATTGAGAAAAAAATTCGTTGAAAGACGTGTTCTTAGCATTAAGTAAAATATTTAGACTTTCTGCCCCATTTGCTGAATCTATCACTATCTGTTTTAAAACTGAAGAACCAAATTGCTCATAGAAATATAATGAAAATAAATACACTCCTCCATAATCTATCCGAACATCATATTGTTGGGAATACAGATTCCAAAATAACAGACTATCATCCGGATGTGTGCTGAAATAATCTCTTGCAAAAGGTGTGATATTATTCCATTCACTAGGTTGTGTTTTTGTAATAAAACCCGCAAGTTCAGAGAACCCCTCACCTATTTCTTCTCCATCGATTATTTTCTTTACATATTCTTCTCTAAACAGAAGTTCTTTCACAATCTCCTTCTTCATCTCTTCTAAACTCTCTTCTGAATAATACTTGAATAAAGGATTTTTTCTCTGTTCTTGCTCCCAATAATAATCCCGTAAAACCTTGTTCTCTTCTTTTTTATTTTCTAACCATTTCTGTATCATGTCGTGTTCGAATACTAATATAGCTATCATTCCTGCTGATAATAGAACAAAATATATCATCTTCTTTGTATCTTGATTATTGTCTGAAATTGGATCCAAGATAACCACTCCTATTACCAATCCGATAAACACTGCACCAAAGAACGGTATTAATGCGCTTCTAATCCTTTTTTCTTTTTTACTGAACAATTCATCCCACTCCTTCCACTAGCATCTCCCCTATCGCTGTCTTTGTCATCTGAAAAAAACTCATCATTTCCCCTTTCTTCTCCATCAGCTCTGTTATGTTCTTCATCGACAACTCTTTCCCCCACTCATCTACTATTCTTATCTCATGCTCCCACATCTTCCCTCTTTCCCTCCATTCCCTCTGTTCCTATAGAAGTGATTTATGAAGAATTGTAGATCATCTACCCCTGTTATCTTGTTTCTTGCTAATTCTATCTTTTCTTCTCGTTTACCTTTCGCATAGATTATGAATATCGTCTTCCAGTTCATACTTCTTCTGTCTTCTTACCCCACAATTGATTTATAAACTGGTAAAATATTTTTCTACCTCCTTTAAATACCATTTTTCTTATTATTCTTTGAAGCTAGTTCAAACTTGAATTTCAATCCCAGACTTCCGTTTTGTTGAGGGTTAAACTAGCTTCCTTTCACCCTCATTTTCTCAAGAACTGTTCAGCTTCTTAGTTTTTACTGACAGGTTCCCCATGATAAAGAGCATCTCTCCCAGTTTTTGCACGAAGGACGGAATGGGAAAATAACAAAGTTAAGTAAAATCATGTCCAAGATCGCTTCGTTAAACATGGAGTGAATAGAAGTCATATGAGGGAAATTCTGAAGAAGTATCTTAATCTTTTATGAATTCAGAATTTAATAGTCTAACAAATCCAAACATCTCTTAGCAAATTGTATTGTTTGTTTAATTTCATCCTCTATAAACTCTTGAGATGTTTGGTCATTATTTTGTATCTTAGACTTATGAATTTTTATTTTTTTAAAACCCGCCCCCTTAGATCCTTCATTTTTGTATCTACTAACAAAATCCCTATTTTTCTTGATTCTATCCCTTATATAGTCAAGATATACATTTTCATATCTTTTCAGCAGTAATAATTTATACGAAGGAAAATCATTATCGCCTTTAGCTAACAATTCATAAATTATAGCTAGTTTTTTATTGGAATTATATAGCATAAGTTCTGCTTCTGATCTTTGTTTGTATATAAAAGCTAAATCTTTAATATTTTCAACTTTATTCAAAATATCTTGGATGGAATGGTAAAACCAAATTTGATTGATTTTATAATTTTGAAATAAATCAATACCATAAATAAGTTTGGAATTTAAAAAAAAATGGTGAAAAAAGGGCATATCAACACTATTAATAATGTGTTTAGCATCCTCTTCTCCAATAATTTTGACATCTAAATATTTGGTTATCTTATTTTCTTTTATGGATTTCCTAATTTTGTTGTAAACATCTTCCGTAAAGGCTTCTTTGCAAATAATAATAATATCTAAATCACTATGGTTATCATTATTTTGTGTAATATATGAACCCCCAAGATATGTTGCTTGGATATATTCAAAACTATCATTTGATTGAAGTAGGTTTAGAAACTCCTTTAGGATATTATCAAAATTATCCATTTTAATCACATTAGTAGATAAATTATATTTCTTAATCAGCTTAAACTGGTTTAATTGAAACGGTTTTTTTGAATTCATAAACTAAACAGATACGCTCACAAGTATTGAAATCCATGAATTCATCGAAGTTTGAAAAAGTCCTATTTTTGGCATTATTCTGTGTCAGTGAAATATTTCCCAGAAAAGTACGATTGTAATAAACTACACAGGATGGTTTATCTATATTCTCAAATGCGTTATAATTTGTTCTATACCACGAATAATGGAGATAGCTATTTCCAAGTTCACAATGAACACCATATTCATCAAATAAAGGAGTGTCAGTAAGTTTAAGTTCATAAAAATTATTATCTTGTACTATTCCTCTATAGAGATCATAATCCTCAGCATCGCTTCTTTTCATGGAAAAAAAGCAAACGTATGAATCATCAATAAATGGACTCACACTCTCAAAATAGAATTTCGTTTTTCCTTCGAAAGTCTTAATTATCTCTGAATTCACAGAAGTTGCATTGTTTATTGTTGTTTTTACTAATTTGCTTCTAAAATTTTCATTTCCAGGATCATATGAAAATATGACAAATCCTTCTTCTAACGGTTCTACAAGTAAAGGAATTAAGTTGCTATTTACGTCTCCTAATTCTTCTAGCATCCAAGGTTTTTCTTCCCAGTTAATTATAACACAAGGATAACTATGATTTAAATCAATGAGTCTGTGAAATAGAATTGCTTGGGATCTATTGTTGACAGCGAAATCACCATGTCTTCCGATATTCCAATATTTTATCTCAGGGAAAGTTGAATTCATGAAGAAGTAGGTATCATTTGCTTCAGAATATATTACAGGAGTATAGAACCGATCTTCAAAATAAGCACCATTATCATAGATATATGCAAATGTAAGATTTCTATCTGTTGAAAATGTCCAATTTAGTAATGGACCTCGAGACATTGCTCCCATATAAACTGGATCATCATCAATTGAAGGATATTCTTTCCATGTTTTATCTTCTAGAATTTCTATTGTGCCTGTTAAATAGAAAAAAGCATTTGTAAAATATTTGTAAATTATAGGCTGATTATTTGGTGTAAGTGCAATGTCCAAAATATGATATGTTGCAACATCTCCACCAGCTTTAATCATATCCACTGAATAATTTTCTAAATCCAATTTAACATATGCCGGTCCTAGACATGTTTCATTTGTACTTCTTATAAGAAAATGAATACTATCGTCATTTTCGATAGCCATATCTGAGATACTTCCGTTAGAAAAGAATATTCTTGGGTAAATAAAAGGAGGTTCAGAATTAGGATTAACGTTGTTTTTTCGTAGTTCAAAGTATAAGAAAAGTGAACTAGTTACTATTAAAATGATAATCACAACTGAACCTAAAATTATTGTTTTGTTTCGATTCATGTTTGTTCATCTTTTACGAATAAGTGTCAAATATATATTCCACGAGATCTCCAATATCTAATGCTCCATACCCTACATGATATGAATAATAATAACTCATATCTCTATTTGCAAAAGGTTTGCGTACAATATTCCAATAGTTTCGCGTAGATTGATCAAGATACTTCATACTTGAGTCATATTCGCATGTTTTCTTAAGAGCTGTCATGAATTGAGATGGTGTCAATGGATTACTGCTATCAAGGTAAGCTTTCATCCTTACTCCAAGATATGCTGCAACTGCTACCTGTGGAGCTGCAATACTTGTGCCTGTAGCTTTTATGTAATTGATTGCTCCACTATCATCTATGTCACAAATCATTTCTACTTGAAAACTTGGCGCTGTAACATCAACTGTAGCTTCAGACCGTGGTACTGTTTGTTCATATTCATCCAATCTGTAGTATTGACTTCCTATGTATTGATTATTTGTTTCAAGTTCATTCGCTTGATCAGAATAGGAAGTACTCATACGACATTTCTTATAGTAAGCAAGTTCACCAGGATTTTCCTCACAATCTTCAACATCTTGTCCATAGTAACCTCCTGCTCCAACAATAGCATTTTCTGTTGCAGGATAATTACGTTCATTTTCAATTTCAAGCATTGTACTTTCAGTTTGAGTGTTACCTGATGAAGCTACTATTATACATCCATAGGTGTTAATGAGTGTGTTAATCTCGTCTTGATAAATCGGATTGAAGTTTTCACTTCCTCCAAAGGACATAGATATTACTTTGAATGGACTACTTGGGTAGAGTTGATTAAAGTTTATTATATATTGCAATTGATCTTCTATTATATATGAATCTAACGAACCATCAGTATCATCAGTACAAATAAACATGTAAATACTTGCGTATACATTATATGCTTGTCTTTCCAGCATCTGAATAATTAAGCTCATGAGAGCTGTTCCATGATGAAGATTTTCATACATATCATAAGCAAAAGGTCTGTCGACAGAATACCCGTCCGCATCTATTAGGTGTAAATTAAGTTTATAATTTGGAATTTTGTTAGCAAAATGATTCCAAGTTGGTTCATCAAAACCAGTATCCAAGACTGCCATTTTATAAGAACCATAGTTGTATTTTAGGTTTGGATGCAACTGAAATGCATTTTCAACTCTTGACCAAGCTATCGTTGTTTCAGGATATCCATCTTCAACATTTATTAGTACACCATGTTGAAAAGTTTCAATTGTGTTTTTTGCATACATTAAACTAATTCCTGTTTTACCCCAGAATTCATTCGAATGTATCTTGGCTGTTCCAGCTTGAATTTTAGAGATCTCGATCCCACTAGAACTATCAAAGAAGCAGTTTCGAATAACAAAATGTTTGGTAGTATTTTTAATTAAAACACCACAAGAAAAATCTCTAATCATAGTGAGATTTTCAATAACATACGGATTCGAATAAGAGCCATTACCTGCTAAATTGTAATAAGCAAAATCATCATCAGAATCAATACAAATGAAAGCAGAAGAACATATAGTAGGTCTAAAAACACTATCATCTTTTATGATTGTAAAATAAACAGGAAGAAAAACTGATAGACAAATTAAAACAACACCAAGTATGAATAGTATAGTCTTCTTTGTGAATAATGTGGTTTCTGGCACCTCTTTACCTCCTCTTACCGTTTCTTGTATTCAGGTACAATTATTTTAGCTTTAGAATATTAAATTATATAAGACATGTCTTTAGCGTGAAAAAGCTTGAAAAACCACTATCTGTTTTTCTATTATAATTTCATGGTTTGATACAATTTTCAGAACTTATTTATAGTAGCATGACTGTGTTACTATTTGCCTAATCTTGTTTTATCAACAACCTAGAGGATATTGGTCTATCAACCAATTCTTACTAATAATTTTAAAGGACTTTGTTCTTACTATTTTTTGATTTTATTAGAATTAAGCTCATTAGTCCGCGAAATATTTTTAACACAATCTTACTTATTGAGTAAAGTGATTAAATTTTAGGAATTGAAATTATGAAACCCCCAGTTGAACCTTTTAAGATTAAAGTTATTGAACCAGTCACCATTCCTTCTGAACAGAGAAGAAAAGAAGCTATCAGAGAGGCAGGATTTAATACATTTCTATTGCTATCTGAAGATGTTTATATTGATTTACTGACGGATTCTGGCACATCTGCTATGTCTGATAATCAGTGGGCAGGAATGATGTTAGGAGACGAAGCTTATGCAGGAAGTAAGAACTTCTATCATCTTGAACAAGCAGTACAAGATATTCTTGGATTCAAATATACAGTTCCTACTCATCAAGGAAGAGGAGCGGAGCATTTAATTTATCAACATCTTGTGAAACCTGGTCAAATTGTTCCAAGAAACATGTATTTTACAACTTCTAAATTGCATGTAGAGATTCCTGGCGGAAAAATGGTAGATTCTATTATTGATGAAGCTCATGATCCTGAAAATCTACATCCTTTCAAAGGTAATATGGATTTAAATAAGTTACAAGAATATGTCGATGACTATGGACCTGAAAAAATTGCTTGTGTTAACGTGGAAATGAATGTCAACATGGCTGGCGGACAACCTGTTTCTATGGAAAATCTTCGTAAACTAAGAGAATTCTGTAATGAGTATCCTCTCAAGATTATCTATGATGCTACTCGTTCTAGCGAAAATGCTTACTTCATACGAGAAAGAGAAAAAGGTTACGAAAATACACCTATAATTGACATACTAAGAGAAATGATGAGTTATGCTGATGGTTGTATCCATAGCTCAAAAAAAGATTGTTTAGTTAACATCGGTGGTTTCCTTGCCACTAATGATAAAGAGATATTTGAAGGAACTCGAAACTTGGTTGTAGTCTATGAAGGTCTTCACACCTATGGTGGAATGGCTGGTCGTGATATGGAAGCTTTAGCTAGAGGATTGCGAGAAGGAACTGAATATGAATATCTGAAGTATCGAATAAATCAAGTTCGATATTTAGGGGAGTTGCTAATGAAAGGCAATGTTCCGATTGTGAAACCTATTGGAGGTCATGCTGTCTTTCTTAATGCTTTAGAATTCCTTCCTCACCTTGAACGAGAACAATGGATTGCTCAGACTTTAGCCGGTGCAATATACGAGAATTCAGCAGTCAGATCTATGGAAAGAGGTGCTGTTTCAAAAGGTAGAGATAAAGAAACAGGAGAGAATATTTTCCCCCCCTTAGAGCTTGTAAGACTTACAATACCAAGGAGAGTCTATACAAACACACATATGGAATATACTGCTAACTCAATAATCAATCTGTATGAAAAAAGAGATACCATACCCGGTTTAAAAATGGTCTATGAACCTCAGTATCTACGATTCTTTCAATCAAAATTTGAGCAAGTACCACTTTAAGTTCCTAACAAGTTCTATTGCTTCTCCACTTGTAATTTGATTATAGTAGCCAGCAATACTTATAATATTGGAAGATGAAGATGTATAATAGATTAAAATGAGAATTTTCACCAAGCGAACCTTGACCTTAATACTATTGATGAGTTTTTCTCTCTCCATGTTACATCTACAACAAACTACTTCCAATGCAAGTGCTCGGGCAGATTGTTCTCCATTTATCATGAATCAAGCGCCAACAAGCAGTGAAGTTCAAAGTGCTTGGATTCTTCTTGCAGGAGATACGTGGGATCATAGAGATATGGCATCTATTCAAAGTGGGGTTAATATAATTTACGAAACTCTAAGGGGTGCTGGGTTCACTTCAGAACAACTATACTATTTGGGTCCTGAAGTTGGACCAAGCCAACCTTATGTAAATACTTCTGCAACTAAAATTAATCTTCAATATGCAATTGAAACATGGGCACCACAGCATGTTAATTCAACCCAAAGTTTAGGAATAGCACTCCTTTCTCATGGTGATATAGATGCTCTTGCTGTGATGGTAGGTGATGCTTTATGGGATTATAATTTGAATTCATATCTGAACAATTTTGAATCAACTACTGGATGTAAAAGAATTATTGTTGTAATTGAGGGTTGTCATTCTGGATCTTTTATTGACACCTTGAGTAAGGATAATAGAATTATTGTAACATCTACCGCTACTTACCTTGGTGCGGCTTTCAATGCTGATAGAACGAATGGGGCTTTTTCAGAAGCCTTTTGGTCATCTATTGCATATTGTGAAACAATAGGAAAAGCATTTGAAGCCGCTGGTACTCACATAAGAAATCTTGGATGTAACCAATCACCAAAACTTGATGACAATCATGATGGAATAGGGACTACTGTTTATCCAAATGATTACTTACCTTCCGGTGGAGAAGGTTATGATGCATTAGATGTGAGGATATGGGCTGAACCAAGAATATGTTTTCCTATAATCCAAATAGAAATGGTCCCCTTACCTATTTACGAAATTTGGGATCCTTTTACTAGTGTTGTATATATTGGTGTAGAAGTTGAAAGTTCTATGGGAATAAGCAAAGTTTATGCTAGATTCGTACCTTCAGGCTGGGAACCAACTTATCTTCAAGACGGATATGTGTACCCGATTGATGATGATGAAATACAAATGATTGAATTAGAAGATCCTTTAGGGAATGGTATTTATTCTGGTGATGCAGCTTTTGATGGTCTTGCTCTAGGCGATTCATTTATGGTTAATATTTTAGCATATGACGCAGCAGGGATGGTTGCAGATATTGTTTCAACCTCTCTTTCGTTCAGTGCGGATGGAGAAGCCCCCCCAGATACAGTAGCTCCATCAATTGATATAATCAAACCACATGCCGATGATAATGTTTCAGATACTATAGAAATAATCGCGAGAGGTAATGACAATCAAGAACTAGAAAGTGTTGCGCTTTACATAGACGATCTATTAGTTGATACTATTTCTATGCCTGATTATTATCCTTATCCTGAACTTCACTTCATGTGCAATACGAGTCAATATGCAGATGGTACTCATAATATTACCGCTGTAGCAATTGATCACGAAGGGTTAACAAACCAAACTTCAATTTTGGTTACATTTGAGAATGGAAGTGACAACCTAATCTACTATGTCATCTTCATTGGAGGGGGAGCTATTGTTATATTGACATATATAGTGATAAAGGCAAATAAAAAGAAGAGAAGAAAAACCAACAAAGGAAAAGGCAAAAGAAAGAAAAAATAGTTTTTTATTAAAACAAACTTCCTTATTTGTTAATCTCTTTTGATTTTTTATGAGCAATTATTGATATAAACTCATAAACAATATTTGATGCCAAAAGGGCAGTTATTTCTGCTGGGTCAAAGGATGGTAAAACCTCAACAACATCAAATCCAACATAATTTAGGTCTTTTAATTCCCTTATTAAATTCAATGTTTCTCCACTAGTAAATCCTCCTACTTCTGGAGTTCCTGTTCCTGGTGCATATGCTGGGTCAACAAAATCTATATCAAATGTAAAGAAAACTTTTGCATCTCCTACTCTATTTTTTATTCTTTTTACTAACTCTACTAAACCTATTTTTCTTATTTCGTCAGCTGTTATTACTTCAAAGCCTAAATCTTTTGGAATTTTTAAATGGTCTTCGGAATAGATGGAACCTCTTAATCCAACTTGTATTGAATTGTTAACAAGTAACAGATTTTCTTCGACAGCTCTTTTAAATGGCGTTCCATGATTATATGGTTTACCAAAATATTCGTCAATTGTGTCACTATGTGCATCAAAATGAACCAATGCCACGGAGCCATGTTTTTTCTTTATTGCTCTTAGCTCTGGTAATGTTATTGCATGGTCTCCTCCAAGTAAAATTGGAATAACATCAGTTTCGACTATTGATGAAAGCTCTTCCTCTATTCTCTTGTAAGTGTCTTCTATGTAACCTGGAACAACAGGTAAGTCCCCGTAATCAATACCTGAAACATAATCAAATGGACTTATGTTTAAGATAGGATTGTGGCCTCTCAATAGAGCAGATACTTTTCTTATAGCAGCTGGACCTTCTCTTTGTCCTGTTCTAAATGATGCTCCTGCATCTGATGGTACACCAATAATTACAAAATCGACTCCTTCAGTTGTTTTTAAGTGCGGTAAACGCATGAATGTTTTAATTCCTGAGAATCTTGGAGATTTAATTGGATCTGTTGGTTTATGATTATTCATTCTTATTTCACTGTATTAGTATTTATAATTGAATCTTTTGCTTTTTCCACCATGGCTGTCAATGAATATTTTCTCGCCATCGGGTCCATCAACAAAATCTATTTTCTGTCCTGGAGAACCAAATGGATATTCTTTGGAGAGTGTGAATTTTTTTCCTTCTTCATGTTTGTATATTTCAAAGATTTCGACTGGATCATCTGCAGCAGGGCTTATAGCAACGAATTTATGCCCAATTTGACTGAATAGTGTTACTCCCCACTCTCCTGCAAAGAAACCTATTATGTTTTTGAAATCTGGAACCACTTCATTGGGCTTTGCTTCTAGTTCTTTCTTCTTTTTCTCTAGTTGACCTAAAATGTTCTTTATTCCGTTGAATAAAGTTAACGCTGGACCATCAATAGCATTTGTAAGTACAACTATGATTATTTTTTGCTCTTGAATCAACCCAGTTCTAGTTATAAATCCAGGATAACCTCCACCATGTCCAACAATCTTTACTTTTGGTAAAGCAGTAATGCTAAATCCTAAACCCCAATCTGCTGTTTTAGCCTTGAATTGTATTCTCTGCATTTCTCGTTTAATATAATCAGGAAACAAGATATCATTCCCTAATATGTGAGCTCTATAGAATTTAATAAGGTCTTCAACTGTACTGCTTAATCCTGTTGCAGCATGCATTATTTTTGCAGGGACGTGCTCAATAATCTCCCTCTCTTCTTTTGGGAGTCTTCTTTTGTGACCAGTCGCGTGTTTAGCAAGATTTGTTTCATTAACATCTAAAACAGTATTTTTCATTTCTAAGGGATCAAGAATTTCTTTCTGAATATATTCAGAGTAGCTTAATCCTGATACAGTTTCTATTATTTGCCCTAAGAGAGTATAACCAAAGTTAGAGTATTTCAAAATCTCACTTGTCTCGAAGAAACTAATTCCTTCTTTGATTTGTTCTTTAATCTCTTCGATTCCTGGGAATTTGTGATTATACCAATGTGCTGTGTTACCATCTCGCGACATTCCGCTCGAGTGTGTAAGCAAATGACGGATACGAACTTGTTCCATGTTCTTATCCTTTCCAGAGGTAAACCAAGGAAGGTGTTTTGAAACCTTATCATCGATTGATAATTTTTCTTCATGATAAAGTTTCATGATGGCAGTTGCTGTAAATAGTTTAGAATGAGAAGCAATTCTGAATAAATGCTGATCTGTTAATTTTGTTTTATCCTTTAGGTTTGCATAACCATATTCTTTTTTGAAAATAATCTCATCTTCAACAAAAATACCAACCGCAACTCCAGGGATTTCTTTTATGTAAGTTTGATAATCAAGCCAGTTATCAATTAAATGAAGGGCTTGTTTAAGCACGATTTTCTTAGGCATATTGAGAAAATGTACTATGAATTAAAAACAATTACTATTCATTAGAAATACTACGCACTCAAAGCGTGAAAAAAGGATCAATAAGAATGTAAAATAAATAATTTTAGAATTTCAAAAAATAAAAAAATGATGTATAAGAGCTTTCGCTCTTATTTTATCTCTTTCTTAGTAATCTTCTTGCGACCATCTCTAGTGCTTGTGTAACTGGATAGATTGTTTCGTTAATAGCTGGCGCATAACAAAGATCAGCTTCTAAGAGTTGTTTATATGTCATATCTGCTTGAATAGCTATCGATATTATATTCAAATTATCTGTAACAAGTTTGTATCCAATACCTTGGGCACCAATTATTTTTCCGGTTTCTTTAACTACTAAGACCTTGAAATAAATCTCCCTTGCTTCTGGCATATAATGGGGCAGGTCTGTTGTCTTAATTTTAACCGCTAATACATTCCCTTCACCATATTTTTCTTCAGCTGTGACAATATTGTATCCAACCGAACCCACATGATAATCGGAGAAAGGTACAATGAAATTGTTTAATGTTCCAGGGAACTCTAATTCACCAGGTTTTCCTATTGTGTATGCTGCTATTCTCCCCATATGAACAGCACATGTAGCCAACATTGATGAAAGTGGGTCACCTCTGACTAGATCAACTGTCTCAGTACAATCTCCTACACCTATGATATCTGGATCAGAAGTTTGTAGATATTTATCAACTTTCAAACCACCAGTTACACCAATCTCCAATCCTGCATCTTTAGCTAGTGTTGTTTCTGCTTTTACTCCAGCTGCAACAAATACAAAATCTGTTTCCATTTCCTCATCATTTGTTGTGATTACTTTATATGCCATTCCATTTTCATCTAGAACAACCTCTTTAACATTTTCACCAACTTTTATTGTTAGATGCTCTGGGAGCTTAGCAGATAAAAGATCAACAATGAGTTTACTATAATCTGGATCGAAAGATTGTCTTAGGACTCTGGATCTTACAAATATTGTGACATCCAGTCCTCTTTCAGCTAGCTCACATCCAACCTCGAGAGCAATAGCTGATGCACCTATGACCACAACTTTCTTTGCTTTCTCAGCAGCTAAACGTATTTCTTCTGCTTCCTCCAACCATTTGAGTGAAAAGACATTTTTGCCTTCTTTTACTCCTGGAATAGGCGGACTGGTATTATATGAACCTGTAGCAAGGATAATCTTATCGTATTCTAATTCAAATCTTTCATCAGTATTTAGATTTCTGACTAGCACTTTTTTTGCTGTGCGGTCTATCTTTTCTACTAGATGTCTATGTAAATGTTTGATTTTCATTTTTTCGTATGGAATATTTTCTTTTATTGCATTCCCATTACCTAGCTCTTGGAATTTACCTCCAATTACGTATGGAGTTGCACATGGATGATATAAATCAAAATCCTTTGTGTCTATATTGGTGATTTCTGCAGTTCTGTCCCAAATTCTGAGAGTACCTGAAGCTGTCATACCACCTGAACCATGACCTATGATTATTACTTTCATGGGCGAAAAAAAGAATGTCAATTTATTAAAGTTATTGTCTCTTTCATGTGTTGTAAGTAATGTTTAGCATTGCGTATATTTTGTTATTTTTCGAAGATCAATGTGTTACTTCTTTTACCATTGAACCTCATTTCTTTGCCAATCCAAGAATTTTCCAGTATCTTTTATTGACAATGAATCTATTACACTGATTATACTAGTTATAGAACTTTCTAGTTCTAATGGTGCATTTTCTCCTCCCATATCTGTTTTTATCCAACCAGGGTGAATTGCAACAACTGTAATTTCCATCTCTTTCAGTTCATTTGATAGAGTTTTTGTCATCATGTTTAAAGCTGCTTTACTTGAACTGTACGCATATCCTCCACTTCTAGTTTTGTTGTTTATACTTCCACTCATGGATGAAATATTAACGATTTTAGGTTCAATTGCTTCTTTCAATAATGGTAGGAATTTTTCTGAAATCAGTATGGGAGAAACAGTATTTACCTGAAATACTTTGCTAAAATCTTCTTTATAGAGATTTCCAAAAGAAAGACCCTCTTTTTCATCTCCTGATATTATCCCTGCATTATTAATTAAGATATTAATTTCAATTGAATCATCTAATAATTTTTGATATAGTACATCCTTTGATTTCTCACTCGTTACGTCTAGTTGTTCAATTTCCAGCCTTTTTCCAAAATCTTTTTGTAACCCTTCCAATTCTTTTGCTTTCTCTGGTTGGCGGCAAGTAGCAATAACATTGTCTCCTCTCTCCAAATATTGTTTTGTAAACTCTAACCCCAACCCTCTGCTTGCGCCTGTTATTAATATTTTTATCATAAAATACAGAGTATCATTTAAAATTAAAATCTTCCTAGAAACCAGATAAAATTCTATTTTATTCTACATTGTTCTATAACGTTTATACAAAACTCATAAATACCTCCTATTCTCACTGTTAAAATGAATCATTTAGAATTAATACTCATAATCTACTTAATTCTAAATCTCATTCCTAAAAGTGATACTTTATGAATCGGAAATTAATTATTATGATTAGTGGAGCTGTTTTGATTGTTCTAGCAGCCACTATACCCCTTGTAATCATATTCACTGGAGAAACTGACCCCCCCACTATAACTAATCTAACACCCATTCAGTATGAAATAGTTTCAGGAGTAATTGAAATTTCTATTGAAGCAACAGATACTGGTGAAAATCCCTCGGGTATGGGTTCATATAAAATCTACATTAATGATGTTCTCGTCTCAAAAGAAAACACCTATGATTGGGATACTACTCAATATGAAGATGGATCAGTTCATATAATCAACTTTAAGGCTTACGATAAAAAAAGAAATGTAGCAGAAAGAGAAATTATTGTTACAGTTGATAATACTATTGATCCTACTCCAACAGACGTTTTCAAGGTTTTGAACTATAATATCTGGGAAAGTGGTAAAATGAGCGAATATCTGGATGTTATTATTGAAGAAAATCCTGATATAGCTGTTCTAGTGGAAACTGGGGGTCTAGATAATGCTAATAACAGTCAACTAATACAAATTTGTAACAGAGTTGGTGGTTACTACTATAAACAAGCACCTTTTGAAGGCAGAGCAGATCAACTTGGCCCTACAAGTCATTCTGTAACTAATGGTGAAGCAATCATAAGTCGGTATCCAATCTTAGATTTCTTACAGATAGATACGTGGAGAACAGATGCTGGTCCCAATGTAACACTTTATCGTGATTTCTTTGACGCTGTTATAGATATCAATGGTGTGGTAACTCATGTCATTGGTTATCATGGAAAATGTTGCTCTCCAACACCTTCTACTAATACTACAGAGATGAGAGAGACTGAAGCAGAACTAATGATTAACTATGTAGACGATTTAGGCGATGTTCCAGTTATGGTTTTAGGTGATTTTAACTCTCACTCTCCTGATGATGTTGGCGATTTAGCGCCTCTAGGCTGGCTTGGTGATGGACCATTAAGGATGTGGCTTCGCCCAGAAGATCCAAGTTATGGTCATCTTTCTCCTAAAGTACACAACTTTACTGATGTTTTTAGAGAATTATATCCCGACGACCCTGGACATTCTTTTGGTTATTGGGAACCACAATACTGGGGTAGAATAGATTTCATTTTAGTTAATGATTTTTGGGCTGATCGGATGATTAATGCTACTGTTGGAGACACTCCTTCTGCAAACCTTGGCTCTGATCACTATTCCGTTGATGTCTTTTTATCCTTAGATGAAGATTATTCTTACTTTAACAGCTCGACCATCCCTGTAACAAAGAACACCGTTCGAATTTTGAGAAAAAATGTAGTTGATTGGGAAATCAATGAACAAGTAGAAAGTATAATTGCTTTTAATAAAGAAATGATTGCCTTGATTGAAAAATACTAGGCTCATCTTCTTTTTTCTTTTTATTTCAATCTGTCATAGAGTAAAACTTTTGATTTAGGTATTTTTGTCCATGATAAGTAATATAACTAGGTTATTTTATGAAGTTCAGGAATAAAATGGAAGAGATAATGGCTGGAAAACACCGATTATCTGAAGAAGACAGATTAAAACTGAAAGATAAACCTGATGAAATTCCTCCTCTTCCAAAAGGAAGTGACGCTTTAACCCCAAGCACTAAAGCTGGTTGGGAGACTGAAGCAATAATTCGTGCAATGATTTCAAATCTCCATAATGGAAGAGATTGGGGGTCATTATACATCTACGGAGGATCAGGTAAAGTAGCTAAAGATTGGGAATCTTTTTTTGAAACTATTGACTTGTTGAAAAGCCTAGAACCTAATGAAACTTTGTTCTTACAATCAGGAACTCCATATGGTAAAATGCAAACTACTCGTTGGGCACCTAGATGTGTAATAACAAACAGTGTGATTGTTCCTCATTGGACGCCAAATTTTGAGGAATTTGTAGGTGCGGGGTTAACAGTTTATGGACAGATGACTGCTGGTTCATTTATTTTCATAGGGTTACAAGGAATTATACAAGGAACATATGAAACAATAGCTGCTGCAATTAAAACTGCAGAGAAAAAACCGAGATATCAGCAGCTTTCAGAGTTTGAGAAAAAGCTAACAGTTAGTGCTGGATTAGGTTTGATGAGTGGAGCTCAACCTCTTTCTTTCAAAATGTGTGGAAAAACATCTATCATTGCAGAAGTCAACCCTAATCTTATTGAACGAATTTACAATACGGGGAGAAAACAAGGAGCACCATATTTAGATTACAAAACTGAATCAATTGAAGAGGCAATTACAATTGCGAAAGAAGCTGTTGAAAAAGATGAAATAGTTTCAATAGGTGTTCTCTGTAATGCTACCGAGCTGTTACAATATCTAATTGATAATGAGATTACACCTCTAATTCTAACAGACCAAACCTCTGCTCATGATTTACTTAATGGCTATTATCCAGCTGGAATCGCATATGATGAAGCTGATATTTTAAGAGTTGAAAGCCCAGAGGAATACTTGGAGCGCTCACGAAGAACAGTTGTTAAACATGTAAATTTAATGGTAGAACTTCATAAAAGGGGTTCAGAAACCTTTGATTACGGTAATAATATCCGTCAACAAGCATATGAACTCGGAGTAAAGGATGCTTTTGATTATGGTGGATTTGTTCTGGAATATGTTAGACCTCTTTTCTGTGAAGGAAAAGGACCATTCCGTTGGATGGCTTTGAGTAATGACCCTGAAGATATTCGGATAACAGACAAATATGCTAAGAAGCTCTTCTATGATGATCCACAACTAGTAACTTGGCTTGAACTAGCAGATAAATATATACCTTTTGAGAAAGGTTTACCTGCTAGGGTATTCTGGGCAGGATTCATTGGTAGAGCAGCTTTTGGAATGTTAATGAACAAACTTGTTGCAGATGATATTTTGAAGGCCCCAGTTGTGATTGGTCGAGATCATCTAGATGGGGGAAGTGTTGCATCTCCAAATAGAGAAACTGAAGGAATGATAGATGGTAGCGATGCAATTGGTGATTATCCTGTAATAAATCTCCTAGGAAATGCTTTGAGTGGTGCGACATGGGTATCTTACCATGGTGGAGGAGGCGTTGGTGTAGGTTATTCTCTTCATTCGGGTCAAGTTATATTAGCTGATGGAACTCAACTTTCACAAGAGAGACTTTTTAGAGTTCTTACTTGGGATCCATTGAGTGCTATTCTACGTCATGCTACTGCTGGTTATGAGAAGGCAATTGAAATTGGTGAAAAACATAACCTAGTAATCCCTGGAAGAAATAGTGTGAAAGAGTTTGACTATAAAAAATTGTATCAACACATAATTGCACTTGTGAAGAAAAGAACAAATATAGATCTGTTTGAACCACTTGAAAAATTAGAATTGGAATTATATTGAATACCCCTTCCTTTTCTTTTTCTATTTGCTTTCAGAAGATTTTAATTTAAGTAAAACTGATAAATTCATCTGATAAATTAATTGATCTACTAAAGTGGTATCTCAAATGAATAGAATTGAATCAATTTTTGAAAATGTAAGAAATCAGAAAAGAACTGTCCTTAACTACGAAGAATCAAGAAAAGTGATGGATTTTGCTGGGATTCCTTTGAACAAAATGAAGGTTGCAAAAGATTTAGAAGAGAGTATCCAACGAGCAAACGAAGTGGGTTATCCTATCGTGCTTAAAGTTATTTCAGAAGATGTTGTTCACAAATCTGATTCGGGAGGGGTTAAGGTAGGAATAAAATCTGATGACGAACTATCTAAATCTTATCAAGAAATGATGAAAAGCGTTCTTTCTTTTTATCCTGATGCTAAAATTGAAGGAGTAAGTGTGGAGGAAATGGTGAGTGGAGTGGAATTGTTAATAGGTACAAACACAGATGCACAGTTTGGAAAAATGATTGCACTAGGAATTGGAGGGATTTTTGTAGAAGTATACAAAGATGTTTCATTTAGATTAATACCAGTTTCTTCAAAAGATGTTCGAGATATGATTAATGAAATTAAGGGAAAAGCAATGTTTGATGGCTTTAGAGGGTTACCTAAGGCAAATTTAGAAGAATTAATTTCATTGATTTTGATTGTATCTAAATTAATTGAGAACTATCCAATTATTTTCGAAATGGATTTGAATCCTGTTGTTGCTACAGAAAATGGGTTACGAGCAATTGACGCTAGAATCATTTTAGAATAGAAGAATCTTGATTTATTACAAATCAAATACTTTTTTAATATCTTGCGGAAAGGAAATTTGGTGTTAATATGTCAAAAATAAAAGCAAGCCACATTCTCGTTAAGAAACGATCTGAGGCAGATAGATTACTAAAGGAAATCCAAAGTGGTACAGAGTTTGCAGAATTAGCTAAGACCCACTCACTTTGTTCATCTGGTAAAAAAGGCGGAAGTTTAGGTTTCTTTACACGTGGTAAAATGGTTAAAGAATTTGAGAAAGCAGCATTTTCGCTCGCAAAAGGAGAATTATCAGACGTTGTAAAAACTGAATTCGGCTATCATATAATTAAGAGAACTGGGTAAAATAAAATCATTCATCATCTTTTTTTATATTAGTTCAAGCAAAAGCTTTAAAAGAAAAAGCCTATTTGTTTACCTGTGTGCATAAATGACACACACTGGTGATAAACAATGTCCTTAGAAGTTGATGACAATATCAAAAGACAAGTTAAAGAGATTTTCCAACACATGGAAAATAAAGTTATAGCAAAGCTATTTGTTGATAAAGATCGTTGTTTGACATGTGCTCAAACAAAAGAACTTTTGGAGCTTTTAGCTGAATTAGCTCCTGAAAATATGATTGTTATAGAGGAGTTTAATAGAGAAGATGATCCTCCAGAAGCTAAAAAATATAATGTTGAAAGATACCCAACTATTATTCTTCATGGTGATATAGAACATAATGTGATTTTTAGCGGAATTCCAAGTGGTTATGAATTTGGAACTATTGTTGAGGATATTCTGGATATTTCAGCACGTAAAGTTTCCCTTAAACAAGAAAATATAGATAAGATAGCTAAAATCGATAAACCAATGAAGATTCAAGTATTTGTTACTCCAACATGCCCCTACTGCCCCGCAGCGGTCAGAATGGCTCATAAACTAGCGATGGCAAATTCAAATATTGTTGGTGAAATGATTGAAGCAACTGAATTTCCAGAGTTATCTCAGAAGTTCTATGTAATGGGTGTTCCAAAAACAGTAATTGACGAAGGTACTATTCAATTCGAGGGAGCATATCCCGAAGACAATTTTGTAGAAAAAGTACTAGAAGCATACAAAAAAGCATAAAGAAAACTATTCTCCGTTTTCTTCATTTTTTTCATCTTTCTTCTCTTCAGGAGGTTCAGGTAACTCTTTCTTCTCTTCAGGAGGTTCAGGTGACTCTTTCTTCTCTTCAGGAGGTTCAGGTGACTCTTTCTTTTTCTTCTTAGATCCACCTTTTATGTATTCATCTTGTTGCTCATCTTTTTCGAAAATTCCTTTTTCCTTCTTAAGCTTCTTAGCTTTTTGTTCAATAATATCAGTAATTGTCGCTTTTTGCATATCAATTTCTTTAATTTTGTTGCTAATTTCCTTCTTCTTCAGAAATGATTTATTCTCTTTAGTTTCATCTATACCAAGTGAGACAATATAATCTTTCATCATGGTTAATCGCATAGTGACTGTTTTATAGGTTTCCTGATCGTTTATTGAATTAATTGTGGAATCGAATGCTTGTAATTCTAACAAGTATTGTTGCAATTGTACCATACTATCATCCAATATTTTCATTATTTCAGATGTTTTCTGTCTGTGTACTTCTTCTTCCTTAGCTTCGAATTCTGCTTGATCTTCCTCTTTCCTTTCCTTTGACTTTCCCCATATCAAAATGTGTACTTTTCCATAGAAGAACAATAGAAAAGGTGTAAAGAAAATCATAATGAAGATAGGAATGAAATTTATAAGTGGAATAGCTAGAAATACCTCTAAACCTTGGATTGTTTCCGAAAACAATGGTTCAAGTGCGCTGTTTAA
The DNA here is from genome assembly GCA_018238545.1 of Candidatus Heimdallarchaeota archaeon. GTDB lineage: Archaea > Asgardarchaeota > Heimdallarchaeia > Heimdallarchaeales > Heimdallarchaeaceae > UBA460. Next base: position 78,969 of record JABCTC010000005.1, on the reverse strand, counting down.
GCTTGCAATGGAATTATGAAGTATCAAAATTATAGCGCTGTAGAATATTACAATAGGTATTGAGATTAGTAAAGATTTAAACAATGATTTAAGCATATTGAAAGTTGTTTGTATTGAAACTTCATCTTTATACAAATAGACACATTCTGTTACCACATATAATTCTACTAGAATTGCTAGTGGAATTTCGAAAATAACTAGAATTAGTGCATTCATACTAAATAGGGCGATTATGAGCCAGCTAAAGATAGTTCCAACTAAAATAGCAAAAATGCTTTGATTAAGATTATGGGCCATTCTCTCATGAGGCATAATTATGTTTATGTTATTGTCTCAAAAAAAGGTTTTGCATCGAGGAAACAAATTACACTTTACTTTCTCAAAATTCAGTAATCTTTTTCAACAAAGAATTTATATGTTCTATATGAAATCGAAATCTCTCATCGCAGTAATATTATGTGTTTTCTTCATTTCTTCTGCAGTTTCATTTAACGGATACTCTAGTAACGTTATTGCTGAATCTCAAAATCAATTCCCTTTAATCGAGCTAGAAGAACGATATAATGCAACTTCCTCTGAGGAATTCTTCAATGAAACCTCATTTCCACGTTATCATTTAGCTGCTAGACCCTTTGGCTTAATACAATATCCAAATAAAGCCAATCCGAAAATAGCTATCTTTGGAGAGCAGATTAATATCATTGTAAACACCTCTGCAGATGCAACAAATTGGAATATTAAACTAATTAATGGTAGTACAGCGATTTCTATGGATATAGTTGATTTAGAATATGTTAATGAAACATGGCTATTCAAGACATTGCCCTCCGATCAAATAGAGGGTTTGTATGATCTTCAATTAAACTGCAGTATGGGTGACGATTATCAAACTCATTCTGTAAAACTTGTTGAAAGTAAGCAATATCCCTTCAATTTTATTCATATATCTGACCTCCATTTCCCAGCACTATTGAGTGATACTAACACGACTGATATCAATCTTGAAGAAATGGAAAAAGTAAGGAAATTGAATCCTGATTTTATTATATGTACCGGTGATTTAATTCAGGGTCCAACAACAGTTTTTGTAGATCCTGAAACTGGGAAACCTCTAAGATCTGAAATACAATTAAAACTCGGTTTATGGGCTCTTGACACACTTAATTTACCAGTTTATCTTATTCATGGAAATCATGAATTTTCTCCATCTAACCTTGTACCCGATAATTTAGTAGAAAACTGGTATAATTATCTTGGACCACTTAGGTATCAAAACTTCTCTTATCTAGATTGGAATTTTGTTGGATTTGGTTCTTCCTTTGAGGGACTGAATTCAGCTGAAATGCAGCAGTTAAGAGTTATTTTGAGTGAAAATAGTGGAACTGCAAATGTACTTTATTATCATTACGACTTTAATAATAATGCTGGAGATCTTATCAAATCATTCCCAATAGAATTTGCAGCATTTGGACATATACATTCGTATGACTTTTCTAGGGCAGGTTACACCGTCTATCACAGACAAGCCCCACTCTTTTACAGAAGTTTTTCTACAATGACTATTACTAATGCAACATGTATATCAGTACATTCAGAAGCCTCAAATGTAACGGTGCATTCAGAAACATATAATTTCGATTTAACTTATAGACCAGTTACAAATACAGACGAAACAGATGCATACACCTTCTTGATTGTAGTCCCTACGTTGCTTATCATAGTTATAATAATAAGGAAAAAGAAAGCATTTACCTGATTTTCCTCTTCTTTTTGTTTTTATCGGTCAAACTTATATTGACATGCGCTATTTGTAGTTTGTTTGAATGAGGGTTCAATATGCTTGAAATAAGTAGATATGAAACATCAATGAAAAAAGTGTTTTCAGAACAAAAAAAGTTTGAACTTCAGCTCCTTGTTGAGAAAGAATTAGCTTATGCAAATTATAAAACTGGTAAAATACCAGAAAGAGCTTATGAAGTTATCAAAGAGAAGTGTTCACCTAGTTTCGTTAAACTTGAAAGAGTTAAGGAAATTGAAGAGGAAATTCATCATGATTTGATGAGCGTAGTACTAGCTATATCAGAACAGTGTGGAGAAGAAGGGGGATATATACATCTAGGTGCTACTTCATATGATATTCAAGATACAGTCAGAGGTTTACAACTGCTCGAAGCAAAGGAGTTGATTCTTGAATCAATTATAGAAACCATGAACATTTCTGCTAAGCTGGCATTGAAATACAAAAATCTTGCATGTATAGGGAGAACACACGGTATTCATGCTATTCCTACGACCTACGGAATGAAATTCGCTAATTTCTTAAATGAATTGAGTTTGGCAAAAAAAACATTGGAGAATGCAGATATAAATTTTGGAAAGATGTCAGGAGCCGTTGGTACTTACGCATCATTCCGAACTATGGAAATTGAAAAAATAGTTTTAGAAAGATTGGGATTAAATCGCTTACCTATTACTACGCAAGTTGTTAGTAGAGTTGTTTACTCTAACTACATTTATGGACTAGGTCTTATCGCAACCGTTCTAGATCATTTTGCTAGAGAAATTAGAAATTTACAAAGAACTGAAATTGATGAGGTTAGAGAATCTTTCATTAAAACTCAGGTTGGATCTTCAACAATGCCACAAAAAAGGAATCCGGAAAAAAGTGAAAGGATTTGTGGATTAGCACGTGTTATACGGGGTAACATTCAGACAGGACTTGATAATATTTGTTTAGAACATGAAAGAGATTTAACTAACTCTAGTTCAGAAAGAGTTATTTTAGCAGAAACATCTATCTTAACTCATTACATTCTCCTTCAAATGAATAGTGTTCTGAAATCTTTACATCTAAATTCAGATAAAATTAAAATTAATCTCTATCTACGTAAAGGAGCTCAATGTGCTGAGAACCTCATGATTGAATTAGCTAGTAAATTAGGAAGGCAGCAAGCTCATGAACTGTTGAAGCAACTATCAAATGAAGAAAACTTTGTTGAAGCTGTAAAAAACGATGCTGTTATAATGAAATTTTTCAGTTTAGAAGATATTGATAGAATTCTTGACCCCTTAAATTATATTGGTTTGTCTTCTCAGGTTGTTGAAAAAGCTCTTGAAAGTTTGAAATAAGAAAAATTTATTCTTTTGATGATTCTTCTTTCAACATACTTTCCAAAAGGTTTTTTTCTGTTTCTAGTAGTTTTTCAATTAACATAGCTCTTGTAGAATCCTCCAAGAATTCTAAAAACGCTTCTTCTTTAGAGCCATATTTTTTCACTATCCCAAGTATTTCTTTTAATCTTAAATCCTCTTGATTTTCCCATAAACCAATGTTGTATTGTAGCACCAGAAGGCTACTTCCAAAAATCTCAATACCAGTACCTGCATAGTATTCAGAAGCTTGTACCAATATCTCATTATAATCTCTATCTCCTTTTTCTATAACTCTCCACAGTAATTCAACAAGAAAACCTAACCCCTTTAAATAAAAATAATCGAATTCATGTGTAATGCTACTGATAAATCCAAAATAGTTATTTATTTCTTCTACAACAAACGATTCTGTTAGATTTTCAATATTTAATTTGACTATCACAAAAATCAAATTGAACAATATACTCGCAGACATTAGATGTTCGTTTTCAAATGTTTTCTGTAAAACTTCTGTTAAATATGAATAAGCTTCGCTGAATTGTTCCATTTTTATATGTTTCAGGGCATAGAGGAACTTCTTTGTTAATTCAAATTCGTCCTTGTCTTCAAATTGCTCTTTAATCTGTTTGAGTGTCTCTTCTAATAATTCAAAATCACCACTGTAGATGTAAAGTAAGCCCTTTTCAACAAGAACCTCATTAAGAACTTCCTTAATTTTGTGTTCAATTAAGAAACTTTCAGCGATTTTGTAAGATTCCAAGGATTGTGCAAATTTTTCTTCATATAGGTAAATCCTAGCTTTGTTTAGGTTGATGATTACCTTTTCTACTATGTTCTCTGTCTCTCCTATCATTCCTTCAACTTTTTTGTATCTACTAATACTCTCTCGGAAGTCTCCCTTAATTGCTAGAATATCTGCAACTTTTCTTAAACATCTGACTCTTCTATTTCGATCAAATATGTCTGAATAGTGACTGTATGCGGATCGGAGTTTAACAAGAGCTTCATCAAATCTACCCTCTTCTAAATCAAAAGAGGATTGCAGTTCTTTAATTTCTGCGATTTTCAAGCTTTCTGATATCTTCAGATAGAAATTCTTTGCATTCTCTAAATGCGAAGCAGCTTCATTTATATTACCAATTCGAGTATTTGCTTCTGCTATTAAAATGTCGCAATTTGCATTACTTTCCTCGTCACCAACTTCTAGATATAGAATTTGACAGGCTTTGAGAATGAAAATCTGCTTTTTAATATCTTCATTTAAGCTTATGGCAATTTGAGCTCTTAATCTCAGAGCATCTGTTTTACCTTTTTGATATAGAATTTCTTCAGAAAGTGTTTCAATCTGATTAACTCTTATTGTAGCACTTTGAATGTTTCCTTGGCGAATGTCTCCTACAGCAATCTGTACTAATGCTTTTGCGAATTGTCTTTTATTAGCAATATTAACAATTTGATTGTAAGCTTTATCGTATAATTCTTGAGCTTTTTCTCTTTCATTTATTGAAATATAATTGTCAGCGGTTGCAATTAAAGAGAGAAAAGCTCTGTTATAATCTCGATATTGTTTTGCCAAAGAATACGATGTATTGAAACTATTTCTTGCCATTTGATGGTGACCTAGTTTTGCTAAGATTCTACCTTTAGCAAAATGAGCTTTTCCAAGATAGTATTGGGACATGCCTTGTAATCTATCAATAGTCTGTGCAGATAAGATATTTCCTGCTTTGAGTTCCCCTTTAAGATAATGAACATGGATTAAACCTATTTCAGCAGCACTAGTGAGAGAAATATTAGAAAGATTAGTTCCAAGTAATTTTGATTTTGAATAGATTTTTCCTGAGGAAATATAATCAGATGAATCTAAAGTTTGTTCTCCAAGAGTAAGGAGGGCTAATAGTTGCCAATACTGATCAGATACTGCTTCTCTATCTTCCAAAAAATCTTCAATCCTCTTCAAACCTGATATGTTGTTGGCAGATTGTAATTCAATAATTCCTTCAATAAAATCTTTAATTTGATGAAGGTGTTGAGGCAATAGTCTAATATTCCTTTCAGTAAAAATCTCATTCAACCTATTTTTATAAGATTCTAGATTTTCTGTATCTCCAATTAGATATTTAATGTATACTATCCAAAAAATGGCTTCTATAAGAGGCAAGAAGTCAGTATTTTCATTCTCAATCACATCTTGTAAGTTACTGAATGCTTGGTCTATTTCACCAATCTCAAAAAGAGCAACACTACCCCATACTTTGGTACCAATAATAGAATCAGTAATACACTTTATTGCAAGGTCATATTGACCAACCATTACTCCAATCTTGCTTGCAAGATACTTTAATTCTTCATCCCCCTCATAAACAGGATCATCAACAATATGCCATAATGTCCTACCTAATTGTACGGATGCCTCTGGGGTAAAAGTTCCTTGCAATGTTTCAATGAAAAATTCACGTATCTCTGGACTGATTCTATTTTGATGAGCTAAGATTTCTGCAGGAAGCGTATTTGGCATTTATAGTGTCCTCTGTTAATAACAATAGAAGTAAGAATAATTGAATAAAAAAACTTTATGTAAGTCTTTCTAGGTTTGCATCGCTTCTAAGTTGACATTTACAACTTCTTTGACGCCAGGAACCCTTTCCTTTAGAACTTTTTCAACATAACCTGTAAGTGTTAGTTGACTATAGGGACAACCTCTACATGCACCTTGAAGCTCAACACGGACTGTTCCTGTTTCCTCATCAACCTCTTTAAGCTCAATATCTCCACCATCTTGTTGGAGAGCTACTCGGATTTCGTTTAAAGTTGCTTGCACTTTGTCTTTCATAATATCACATATCTCTATTTGTTTGAGAATCACATATAACATTTATAAAATGTGCTTTTTATACAAATTTTTTTTTTTTGATATCTAGGTGTTCGTTATATTTTCAATCCTTCTAAAAGTTGTATTTACAAATGGAACAAAGGCTAGTATAATATCTCGTTTAAAGACATCCTTTCTCATTATTCTATTATCAGTAAATATTGCTGTACTTCCACCCTTCTGTTTAATATTATTCTCTCCAATTAGTTCATCCATTATTTCCCCAAGCTCTTTTTCCGGATTGTTAATAAGAGTATCATAAATGATTGATGGTACTGCCATCCTACCTCCCCCTGCAATAGATTCCTCCCCCTTCTTATTGCCTACACAAATGTACCATGTGAGAAAGGATCCATAAAAATCTCTGTTTAATCCTCCTTCAAGACTAATGTAATAATCCGCTTCTTCTAACGTTCTTGCGATTTTCAGTCTTCTTAACGCAGATTTTAGTGTTTCCTCAGATGACATTGGTTGGCTTGAAACACCCTCGTATTGACTCAAATCTAAAGTTTTGTACTCAATTTCTTTGAAGTAAGATTCACAAGCTTCCTTTGCAGCTTGAATTTTCACTGGATTTTTTGAACAAATTGCTATTTTATACATAATTATATGTCTGCAAAAGATTATCTTTTTTAAGGATAACCTCTTTTCTATCTTAAGAAAGGTGAATTGTATGGTAGAATGTCATTACTGCAGAAACCCCGTTCAATCTCAATGGAATTTTTGTCGAAAATGTGGTGCAAGATTAGTTCATAAAGAAGATCCTGAGGAGTTTATTGTAAAGGACGAAGTCGTTGAAATAGCTACGGAAGATCCTGAATCGCCAACTGGAATGCTTTATGAGCCTTTAGAAGTTGAAGAAGTCAAAGTTGAAGAAGAAGAGAAGAAAGAGCTAACAGATGACGAGCTAGTAGAGCGAATTGCTGATGTCATTGTTAAAAGAGAAGATTATAATGCTCTTCTTAAGAAGAAAACCGATTTAGATGACGAAATCAACAAACTACTTGATCGTGTCAAAAACAAACTCATTCCTAGAAATGAAGCCTTACCTAGAATAAAAGAATTGAAGGAAGAGGTTGAAAGTGTTTCTGTTCTAGAAGACCAATTTGAGAACTTTTCAGCTATTTTGCCTATAGAAGAAATAATAGAAGACAGAAATAATGAAAAGAAGAAACTCAAAAAACTAAGTGGTCTTAAGGGAGACAAAGCAGTCAGTAGAGCTACACTAGAGGAAATGGAAACTAAATTCAAGAAAAACATCAAAAATCTAGAACTCAAGCTCAATGTTGAACTAGCAAAGATGCGAAAGACCTTTGACGCTTTAGAGAAAAAGATGAAAACTTTGCAAAGAGATCTAGAGATTCTTTATGTCAACTCACAAACAGGTGAGATTTCAGAAAAAGAATATGGGAAATATAAACAAGAGAAGTCTGTAGAAATTGATAGAATGAAGAAAGTAAGCAAAACAGTTGCAAATATTCTTGCAGAAGCAAGATAATTAGGTGTTCATAATGATAAGAGACTCTATACACGATATCAATGAAAGATTAACTGTAGTTGAAGGACCATCGGGAGATGGAGGAGAAAAAAACCGTGGATATATAGTTGGAAAGGATTCTTTTGCAATTATAAATACTGGAAAACGTGGAACAATTGAAACTGATTTCCAAGAAGCTATCTTCAACAAAGGCAAGGATGTAAAAGATGTAAAATATATCTTTTTGACACATGCATATCCCGATATAATGGGTGGTGTTTACAAACTAAAGAAAATTTTTCCAAATGCTCAAGTTGCTATACATGAAAAACTAAAGAGCGTAATGGAAGATCCTAAGGATGAATTAAGGGCAGTGAATTTCAAGTTTTCGAGAAAAGAGCGCCTTTATTTTGCAGTGAAAAAAGATCCTTTTGATGATTTGGATAAATTTAAACCTGACATTTATTTCAAAGATGGAGATAAATTCGATATTGGAGATACTAAAATAATGGTTGTAAATTTTGATGGGACAAGCTTTGGGCATAGTATGTTTTTCTCTACAACTGAACGCACTATGTTTACCGGTGATGCCCTTAATATCTATCCTGCCCTTCCAAGTTGTTATATCATTGATTATACTGGAAACTATAAAAAATGGTTCAAGAACATAGAATTCCTTGAAAAGGCTAAAATTTCCGTTTTATGTCCTGCTCATGATGGTTATCAAGAAGCTAGACACATTTCTCCATACATCCGCGATGTTAAAGAATCATTCATGCAGTTTGAGAGCCAGCTCTTAATGGCAATGACTGAGCAAAAATATATTACTCGAGATGAGTTAATTGAAAGAGTACATTCTTCACAAGGAATAGTTTGGTATCATCCCTATATGATGATGGCTCCAAAAGTGAATATGGAAGCACATCTCAATAAACTAATTGATGAGAAGAAGGTTCAGAAAAACGAGAAATCAGACCCAGTTACATATACTTACATAGGTCCGAAAGATGAATTCTATTAATTAAACATTGTTAGAACCTCTTTAACTAAACTAAGAGGATTCTCAATATTTTTTACATTAACTTGTGCAAATCCTTTGTTTCCTCCTCCCTTTGAACCTGTTTTTTCAATTATTATATCATTGATTTTTTTTGCGCTTAGCTCCCCATTAGTTGATATAAAGTAGAGAATATCGTTTCTACCTAAAACCACTATAAGAAATCCTTTTTCCAATTCTCTTGCTGCTGATTGTAGAGCTTGCCTATCGATTTCCGGTAGATTAAAAAATACTATTTTGTTGCCATTTATTTCTTGACTCCTGTAAGCAATCTCGCTGAAAACCATTTTGAGGAGACTAAGATTTCCTTCTTGTAGAATTTTACCTTCATTTAGTTTATTTTTTAACATTTCAACAAGTTTTTCTCCCTTCTTTGCTGTAATTTCTTCGAGATTTATCATTAGAATCCTTTGTCTATTCACTGAATCGATTCCATGTTTATCTATGAAGAATTTTAGTGAATTACCTTTGAAAGTATCAAGAAATATCCCTTTGATTTCTGAAAGGTTTTTAACATGAACTCCTCCACAACAAGTTAAATCATATCCTTCTCCCTCACCAAGTTGTATTAGTCTCACTGTGTTTTCATTTGAGACTTTTCCTCTGGCAACATCTCTGTATTTATTCTTGTATTCGTCTTTATCCACAATGAGAGAGATAACCTCTGCTCCTTCGTTAATCAATTGATTAGATTCTTGTAGTACTTCTGAAATTTCTGCTTCAGATAAGTTTCTTGAAACTTCAATATCTATTTTTTCATCGTCAAAATTGGCTTTTAGTGTTTCAATATCGAATAATCGTTTTAAGACATGTGAAATAAGGTGTTGAGAAGAATGAGATTTCATGAAGGAATATCTTCTATCCCAATCTAGTTGGAGCAAGACTTCCATTCCTTCTTCTAAGCCTGAATCTCCTACAGAATCAATTTGAAGCCAATTTCCATCCTCTCTTTTTTCTATACCTATAACTTTGATATCTTGTTGTTGATATACAATTAAACCAAGATCTGATAATTGCCCTCCTCCACTAGGATAAAAAAGTGCTTTATCTACCTTAACTTCATGTTTGTTTATTCCAATAACTTTTGCTAATACTTCTTTTTGATAAGGTGCACTCCAGTAAATAGGAGAAAAGTCATTCATATTCATGAGTTGAATTAAAGAAAGAACGATAAAAAAATTATGCTTTAAACATTTTAGTATTTAAAAATAAAAAAGAAAAGAAATAAGTGGGGTGTCTACAATTTTGCACCACAATTTATGCAAAATTTATCTCCACCAGGGTTACTTGCATTGCATTGTTTACATACTGCAGAACTTGGTCCTTGCGGTTTTACAGGAGTAGTTGGTTGATAAGCATCTTTTGATGGAACATATGTTTGTCCTGGTGCTGCAGTGAAAATTTTATCCTTTTTATCTTTCCAAACAGCTTCACCAATTGCAGAACCAATAGCAGCTACACCTATACTGATGCCTCCTACGATAATGACAGCTATTATTAAAATGATACCAATAATAAGAAAAAGTGGTCCAAGTATAAGACTGCCAATTAATTCTCCCAAATCACTGGTAGAATCAAAAATAGTAGCTGCACCAACAATCATTAAAACACCTATAATAATGCCACCTAGAGCAATTAAACCTGCTATGATTGCCGTAATTTTTATACCATCATTTTTGAACGCAAAAAATCCTAATAGTAGCGCCCCTCCAAATATTCCTCCTCCCCAACCGAAGAAAACGCTTGCATTCTCAGTATTGGCGAATAGAAAGACTGGTATGGTACTAGCAAAGAATGAAATAATTCCGATAACATCAAATAGAAATCTATTTCTAGCCATAATTTGTATTGGTCATATAATTATTTAATTGTTTGGAAACCAGAATGATGGTTTTGAGGGTTTTTTTGAGCATTATTGCAAATATTTTTATTGCTTTCCATACTATGACCAATGATAATAATGACAGCAAGGCTTGAGAATTTTTTCAATGTAAAGTCATTTTGTGTGGTAGGGGCGTCTACAACTCCCAACAAACCAGGAAATGTAGTAGCTTATAACTTCATTAATTCCTTCCCAGGAAAAACCTATCTGGTTAATCCTAGAGGAGGAGAGTTATATGGAAAAAAATTATATCCATCAATTTTAGATGTTGAGGATGAGATTGATGCAGCTTGTATAATCGTACCTGCAAAATATGCTCCACAAGCATTAGAGCAATGTGGAGAAAAAGGCATAAAAAATATTATTGTTACAACTGGCGGCTTTAGTGAAATAGGAGAAGAAGGAATTGTTTTACAGAATCAGATGTATGAAATAATGAAAAAGTATAATCTTAATGTGATTGGTCCTAATTGCCTTGGTATTTATTCTCCTGCTCTTGGAATTGATACAATGTTCTTACCTGATTCAAAACTAAAACGTCCAAAAAGTGGTCCTGTTTCCATATTTACACAAAGTGGGGCATTTGGTGCAGCCTTCATTGATCAACTCTCAGGTTTGGGGTCTGGTCAATGGGTTTCCAAGTTCATATCATATGGGAATGCTAGTGATATCAACGAAACAGATTCTCTAGAATATATTGGAGAAGATTCTGACACAAAAATGATTATAATTTATTTGGAAGATTTCAAGGATGGTAGGAAATTCATGGAGATAGCAAGAGAAATTTCTTTGAAAAAACCACTTATGGGAATAAAAGCAAATCGAACTGAAACAGGAGCGAAAGCAGGAGCTTCCCACACAGCTGCTTTATCATCAAACGATGCGATAGTTGATGATCTTTTAGATGAAGCTGGAATCCTTCGTGTAATTACTTGGGATGAATTAGCAGACTGTGTTTTGGCTTTTGGTACCCAACCACTTCCACTAGGTGATAGAGTTGCAATCATCACAGATGGTGGTGGTGCCGGTGTTATGGCATCTGATATGGTTTCAGATTGCAATCTGAAATTAGCAGAATTCTCACCTGATGTTCAGAAAAAACTTGATGAAACTTTTCCAATTTTCTATTCTACTGGTAATCCTATTGATCTTACCGGAAGTGCAACTGCCGAAGATTATCGGGATGCATTTGAAGCAGTTTACAATGATCCAAATGTAGATGCCATAATAAATCTAAACATTCCTTGTATCCCCGATTTAGATATTAATGATTATGTAAAATATACAAGTGAATTTGCACAGAGGAAGAAAAAACCCTTTTTAACTGCCTTGATAGGAGGAGAAGAAGGTACTAAAGCTACAAATAAATTGCTTGCTGAAGACATACCTGTCTTTCCAAGTCCTGGACGAGCAGTTAGAGCACTAGGGCTGCTAACTGACTATACGAAGTATCTCAGAAAACATGGAGTAGATCCAAAATCAATTCATGTGGAGGATTAAAAATGAATAATAGAGAGTTATTTGAAAAAACAAAACAAGAAAACAGAAGCTGGTTATTAGAACATGAAGCTAAACAAGTTTTACAAAACATGAATATACTTATCCCTCCATCAAAATTAGTTTTAAATGAAGAAGAAGCTATTGAATCTGCAAAAGAATTTGGTTTTCCAGTTGTACTAAAACTTATGTCAAAAGATGTTATGCACAAAACCGATTCTGGTGCCGTTGTAATAGATTTATCAAATGAACAAGAAGTTAAGGAAACTTATATTGACTTCATGAGACGGTTTGAAAATATAGAAATCGCTGGTGTTCTTGTTGAAAAAATGGTAAAGAAAGGACTTGAACTAATTATTGGTACAAGTACTGATTCAACATTTGGTCCGGTAATCCTCTTTGGTGTGGGGGGTGTACTTGTAGAAGCAATAAAGGATGTTGTTTTTAGAATGTGCCCTGTTACAAAAGAACAAGCTCTTGGGGCAATCGGAGAGATAAAAGCAAAAATTCTACTTGAAGGATTTAGAGGGCAACCAAAGGTTAACAAGGATCAGTTAGCTGATTTAATAGTTAAGATTTCTCAATTAGCTTGGGAAAATAGAGAATATGTAACTGAAATGGATATCAATCCAATTATAGCTAATGAAGATGGAATCTTTCCTGTAGATGCTAGGATAATTCTAAAATAGTTTTAGAATTCCGAAATTAATGCAACTACATCTGGTCCAGTATGTGCAGAAATAGTAACTCCTGTACATCTTACAATTATTTTTGCATCTTTAATATGTTTTTTAATTGCCTTTTCCATGAGCCCAGCTCTTTCAAGATTACTACCATGAATAATACAAACTTGTTTTGGGAACCTACTGAAATCTTCTGTTGTTAGTTCAATAATCTTCTGAATCCCTTCATCTGTTTCTTTTACTGTGGCAGCTACATCATTTTTACCTTCACTATTAACAATAGTTATTGGTCTTTTCTTCAGTAATGAACCAAGAATGTATTTGGTAACAGAAATTCTTCCACCTTTGCGCAAATATTTCAAGGATGGCAAGAGTATGAATGTTTTAATGTTCTTAGTATGAGCTCTCAATAAGTTAACAATCTCATCTCCAGACTTTCCTTCGTCTCTTAATTTGATCCCCTTCTCTAATAGAAAAACTTCAGAGTAAGAAGCATTAAGTGCGTCAACAAGATGAACTTTTATTGAATCATCTTTCTTTTTGAGCATATTAGCACCTAAGCGAGCACTGTTAATTGTTGCACTTAAACCTGAGCTCAAAGTAACTACAATGATTTCCTTTGCTCCCTCAGCAGCTAGTTCCTGAAATACTTTGAAGAACGCCCCTGGATTAGGTTGTGCAGTTTTTGCAGAGAAATCGCCATCTGTTTTATATTTTTTGTAATATGATTCTAAATCAAAATTCTTATCTTCAAAATGTTCAACATTAGCATCATCACTGAATGTCACACTTAGTGGAACAATCTTGGCTCCTATTTTGTCGGCATAATCAAAATCTATATCGGAGCCACTATCAGTTACAAATCTAATTTCCATAGGAATTACTGAGCTCACTGATTTATAAGAACTTCTCTGAAACAAAGGAAATATCGATTTTGCAATTTATTGATTCCATATTAATGAATATCAATACTAAATCTCTGCCATTCCTATTTCCTCCTCTTCTAATTTTGAGGAAAAGGCTTGATCTAGTATGATAACTGTTTCTTTCAGTGTTTGCAGTACCTGAGCATCGTCTTCATAATGTTGTGAATCAATAACTCTTTTGTATAATTCTTCGTGGACATCTTCAGTATACCTTAAACCATATGCTATTGCATTTCTCACTCTTGGATCAGTATCATTTTCTAGGAGAATGATAATCCTTTCTAGAATGCTTTTTTCATTCAAGTAAAGGAAACACAAAGATGCATTAGCTCGCTCTAAAGGAAAACTGCTTGTTAAGGAAGTTTCGAGATTCTTTAATGTGGTTTCTCTTTCACCATTTTTTGTTAAGAGTAAAGCTAGCCAATTTTTGAAAATAGTTGGTGATTTATAATAGGTCTCTGCCAGAATGTCAAAATTAACATCTTTTCTAAGTGATAATTTATTCAAAGCTTTCTGCTTATTTTCACCAGCAATCGCAAGAAGCAATGTTCCAACTTTCGCTTTTCTTACTATGGGCAGTGCAATAAAAGGAATATATGCAATGGCAATTAACGGATATATCCCTAAAACATTATAGACTAAACCATAATTCGCGTAAAAGAAATACGAAATGCTCCCTAAAAGTAATAGAATTTTAATCGGATAACTAAAATATCCTTTGATTAGAGGATCTCTAGAGAAATAAAACACAGTTGCAAAAGACATTACAGCAATAGAAATCGGAACAGCTGTGAATAAAAATATCGTGGTGCCAATTAGGGTTGTACTAGTAATTGCAGTTGTTAAATACATTACTAGAAAATATATAGCAACGGGTATTGTGGTTCCCATTATCAATGTACTCCACTCTCGTTTTCTTGCTTTACGCTCTAAAAACTTAGACTGATGTTTTAGATTTGGCACGATTGGATCACTCATCTGAAGAGTTTTCAATGTCATTTGTTTCATTAAACCTGTATAGCTTTGCTTTCCATATTTAGCAGAGATTAACATGTTAACCAAAAACACCAATACTATGAAAATTATCAGAGAAAAGAAAATTCCTAGAGAACCAAACAATGCCTGGATAATTAACTCAATCGCAAAAATTACTATTGTAAAAACTAACAGTGAAAGCCCTTGTTTTTTCAAAGTTATCCAAAATTGTTTAAAAAATTTGGTCGTATCCTGATAAAAAATAAACGGGTAGAGTGCTATACCAAACACTCCGGCATATTCGATTCCTTCAACAGTCCTTGCTAAAATATCAGCGGTAGTTGTAATTCCGTCAGAGAAGTTTGGAAATCCCCATTTAAGTGCAATTATTTGAAGAACTACGTTTGAAGGAGCACCATACCCAAATGTAAACCCGATAAAGAGCAGAAGAACTGAAAGTTCAATCCTTCTACTTAAGTGATAAGCCAATATTGTGATAAATGCGACTAGCAAATAATAGAAGAAATCAGTAAGAAAAACTAAAAGTAAAGAATATGATTTCGTAGAAAATGCTTCTAATATGTAAGACTGAATTGAACCTTGAGAAAGTAGATAGAAGGTTAACAAAATTGTTGATGAGCCGATTGCGACACCTATTTTTGTATTAACTTTGACGTTGATCGCATACATGATGCCAGCAAAAAGCAAAGCAAAAACTGCAACTGCTAACATTATTGTTACTAAAAGAAAAATATATTGATTGGTGGTTTTAAAATCAACATAAACTCCCTGTGTTGGTTCTGTGCCAGGTTCTGGGACTCCTGGTTCAACTAATATCCCTGCAACTTTATGAACTGCAGGAACGAGGACAGAGTTATATAGTAAAGCTAGAGCAAAGATGAAAGAAAGACCAAAGAAAGATATTTTTGCTATATTAAGTTTGTTTCTTGCTATCTTCTTTGGTGAATTAATTTTAATACCCATCTTCTGAATATAAAAAACACTTAAAACTAGAACAGCAATTATTGTTCCTATCTGTATTGCAAGGTAAGCTGAAAAATCGATGGTATCTGAGTCACCAAAACCAAACAAAGCGCCCATATTTGCACCAAATAGAAAACCTAAGAGCACACCAACTATCAATCCTAATATCTGTCCTCCAAATTGAACAGTCCAATCCATGAAAATAAGATCCCTAGCTAATATCACGCTAAGGGGCGTAAACTCTTCTTTCTCGTTTTCTTTACGTTTCTTAATTTGATTATCTTCTAGATTGGCAACCATTTTTTCAGACCTCAATATCACTGAGAATAACATCGAATCGAGATTTGTTCTTTTTACGTTGTTTTACTATTTTTTTTGTAATAATGTATACAACAAACCCTACTACTGCGACTGCTATGGCAACCCCTGTATAAATTATGTTCCAATTACGCTTAATTTCAATAAAGAATTGAAGCGAGTTGTCAAATTCTGCGAGTTCAAATATTTGGTTTTGAGAATCCGTGAATATTGAAACATTTAGAATTTTTAAACCAAAGCTTTGGAATTCTTCATATGTTACAGGGATACTCTGATTAATATCTATACCATCCAGTTTTGTATTGATTTTTAGTGAATCATTAACATAAACAGTTACCCAAAACGGAGCAGAAGGAATTGAACCGTTGTTTTGAACAAAAATATCTAACTGTAATCTACGGAATTCTGTAGGAATTTTAGGACTAATCAACACTTCTTTTACATTTATGTTGGGGAATCTGTACCAGGAGGGGAAATAAGTTGATGTACTATACTTATATGAGAATAAATTAAGTGGATAAAGAATGTTTGTGGAACTATTCCAGTTGATTGTTTCGGGGGTAGATGTTTCTACAAAAGAATAGACTGATCCGTTTCCAAAAACACCTAAATACTCATGTCCACTATACGAGAAGTAATCCCCTTTGTTTAATTCGATATAATTTTCGATGTCAAGGTATATGTCCATTCCAAGAATAACTAGAGGATATACTGGTGTTGCATCTGTTAAGATAACAGATTTAAGTTCGCTGTTATTATAAGCGAATTTTGTGTAGAATAGTTCTGCGTATTTCATATTTTCGACCGAAATATATCCAATAGCTGATTTGTGAGCTACTCCATTATATGTATAATTATACAAAGCTGTTAGTGAAAAATATGTAGTAAGACTCACAAAGTTGTGATAGTATTCTCCGGGATCTAGATTACTATTTGGAACTAAAACTGATTCATTATCTGGAATATCTACAAGATGATCATCATTGAGATTTGTAATAGCGTGTATCTTCTCCCCTAATCCTACAGCTGATATTGACAGTTCTATGTCCCCTTCAAGTAGAGGTAAAGTGTCATTTGCTGGTCTACTGTAAACGAAGTATTCAGTTCCCCAGAGAAAGTGGGGTATGCCTGTAAAAGTAAAAGAACCAGTGGTGCTAGATAGAGAGTAAAAAACCACTCCTATTGGACCATTTGCTTCAATAATCGTATCCTTAGAAACAGTGATATTTGTAGTTTGACCAATTAAAGGTATGTCAATATATTCTGATTCTTTTCCAGGAGTTCTAATTTCAATTTCTGTGTTATTATATCCTGCAACAATGATAGCACGCATATCATCGTAAACTGATTGGTAAATTCTTCCCCACATTTGCATCACTAACGGAGAGTAGGAATATGTATCATCAAATCCGGGCGAATTAGATTGATGAAAAACAGTAATTTGAAGCGGGGTAAAAGCTTGAATAAGTGAACCATTTCTGAGTTCTGGTATTTTTGAAGGATCTAGAATTAAGGTTTCACCTACATTTATCACTGCAGTGTAATCTGGAAATCTTGTGTTATTGAATTCGAAAATAACTAATGTTTCATTTTCTATAGAATTTATTGCAATTAACGAAGGACCATAGGGACCAGAGCGAAACAGTAATGGGATTCTGTAGTTGAGATATAATCCTCCAGCAGCTCCTCCTCCTCCCGTATCACCGCCAGAACCACTTGGAGGTGGAATGTCTCCTGAACTTGAACTACCTGCTATAACGATGCTTGTAGTTTCAATAATTGACAGAGTGCTTGAACTGAATAAGAACAAGAAAATTATAAATATTGTAGATATCTTAATGTTCTTCATTACATAAGGCTCCTTCTTTTAGTTCCGAAATAAGCCAATAACAGCTTTTCAGTTAAGATTGTTGTAGGTGCATCAATAACATCAATATTGAGTCCTCTTATACTTCGTTTAAAGTCATTAATCTTATTAATTTGCAAACCAAGTTCAAACATAAATTTACCTCGTTCGAGAAGATTACTGAAGTTAATCACTTGTATCTCCTCAGTATCTGGATCTTGGAATTTAATCTGCCTAGGTTGTTTTGGAAATAAGAATTCTTCTGGATCATGAATGTGTATGAGCTTTAACTCATGTCTTTTTGCTTTTGCAATCTTGAAGCCATCTAATGCCCCTTCTAAATCACTATGCAAATCAGTTAGAATGATTATGATAGATCTCCTTTTCTGTGAAAGTGCAATCTCTCTTACTGTCTCTCCGATATTAGTTGTTCCATGAGGAGCAATTTTCAGCATTTCATTGAATACATGATAGAGATGAGTTTTTCCTCCTCTTGGTGGAATATAGTTGTGTACTTTATCAGAAAAAGATGCCCACCCAAATTTATCTCTGTTATTCATTACTGTGTAAGCAAGTGTAGCAATGGATTCAACAGCCATCTTTATTCTTGGGATTGGTTCTCCCAGTAGCATGGAATGACTAGTATCCATCATCATGATTATGTTAGTGTTTCTCTCTTGTTCATAATCTCTCACAATCAATTTGAATGGAACACGTGATGATGCATTCCAATCAATGAACCTCAAGTCGTCTCCCTCGTTATACTCTCTTAGATCAGCATACTCGGTTCCTGGCCCTCTGAAAATGGATCTACGATGTCCTTGAAGAAAACTTGTGGACCTCTCTTTAGCTAAGATTTCCAATCTCTTAATCTTTTTGAGAGGTATTTTTATTTTACCCTTTTCTTCTCGCACAGTCTTTTTTTCATCCACTACAGTCAAATTCTCACCTTGTTTTAATTATTTCATTATACAGTTTCTCTCCAATTTTGAGAACCTTTTCACCATCTTTGAGTTTATAATCATCATGCCATAGGAGACTGTCAACAGTAGAGAAAAACAGGTCAGCTTCTTTCATTAGATTTTTGTCAGATTTGACAATCTCTTTGATTTGATCATCGAGAGCAGTGAGAGAAAGTATGTTTAACTCACCTTTAACTATTCTTGAAGTTAATCTTTCATAATATTCAATGATTTTAACAGCTTCTTTACCTTTGATTCGTACTTTTCCTATATCAATGAATAGAGGTTCTTTTTCCTTCACTCTATCTTTCATTTCTTCGTCTAAGATTTCATCTAGATCCTTTTCTACTCCTTTAACCCCCCTAACCTTTTTCTTTAGAAATACAGCGATAAAAGAAAATATTGGTAAGGGATTGAAAATCCAACTAGGTTCATACACACCCTTTTTCTCTAGATATTGCTCAAAATGCCTATTCATTGAAAGAATAGCTATTAGGAGTATGAGGAATAGGTGACAAATAATCATCCAAGAGTAGGAAGAATCGTCCGCATTAAGGAATATCATTATAACATCTATTAGAAAGAACCAGATAGCCATTGCAATAAAGTTGTAACTCTCCTTTTGCCAGTACAACCAACAACCTAGTACACTTGAAGCTATAGTTATCCCATAGAACATTAAAACCTGTACTACTGTAATTGCAGACCAGAAAGCGAAATAGAATAATGATATTTCAAGTGTTGCGAGGAATATTGCTCCTAGAACAACTTGGAACATTTGTCGTGTTTGACCTTCAAGCTTAATGTCATGTCTCATTTGCTGCCTGTCTAAACTTCCTCTAAATTTCTCATAATTCTGATAAAGAATAGCAAACATGATTCCAGATACAAGTGCTACATCTAATACAGAGATAAGCAGTGTTGTGCTTCGCAAAGCAGCTGATTCAACTTGATAAACCTCTAGAAATTTTGCATAGATTTCTTCATGGAAGGATAAGGGTGCAAAAATGATAATAAGTATCACATACATTAACCAAATTAAGTTATTGGATGAACTTACTATATCGAGTGCAACAGGTGGTTCAGCAACCATCCATTCTGCTCCGCTTAAGAAACGAGGCATTCTATTTTGGATGTATCTAGCTCTTATTATCCGTTCCAGAATCTCGGATCCAACTATTACAATGCCAATTATTGGTAGAATAACCCAGAGTCCAATAGGGTTTGGCGTCGGTCCTAAAATAAGTAGAAAAAGATTAACACCTGTAGCATCTGCAATCACTTGTCCCGCAGATGGTACAAAATACTGCAATAATGAGAATATTAGAATTATCGAAAATGGTATTAGTTTGAGAAAAGTATACCAAGTTCTTTCTAGTTTAACTCTGATTCCGACCCCTCTTGCAGTTTCAACGATAGTGGCATTTAACTCGTAAGGATAAACCTTTCTAGTTCCCTTTACAACTGCTCGAGTTCTTCCTTTGAAGATTCTAGTGCGCATTCCAAAGGATCTCATTAAAATATCCATTTTTTTCATTGATCTTTCAAGTGGTGTGGTGGTTTCCTTAGAGCTCATTTTTTCTTTCCTCCTTCTCTTTTACTTTTTCTCGTTTTGGTTCTCTCCTTCTTTCCACTTTTTTTACGTGTTTTCACAAAATCTTGGATTTTGAAAGAAACAACGAAAATTGCTGGTAAGGAGATTATTACAAAAGCAACTGCAAAAATGAAAATCCACCTTGCAAAAGTTTCGATATTTGGGAATCCTGGAAGATTTATTACAGGTAGAACCAAGTCCGTTTTAATATCAATATATATTCCATCCCCTGGGAATTGTGTTTCGAATAATTTGTTTTCAGGTTCAGATGTGCTTCTAGCAACGATTTCAATTGTTATGTTAAACTCATCTGCATCTGAGGGAGGTCGTAGAGAACTCAATATTTCATATTGTTGGTTAACACCTGTTAGATTAACTTGAGGAGTAAGAATACGAGCTTGTTGTCTGTGGGGATTATCAGGAATATTATAGTAAATTGCGACACTTACAAGAGTAATATTTTCACCTAGGGGCACGCCAGTGGAATTAAAGTAAACTGTATAATTTGTCTGACTGTTTGACTCCCAAGTTAAAGGTGCTGTTGAATATACAGTGAAATTTGTATCTCCATTGATTTCCAATGTCTCCTTTGGTGATGTATATACTGACTCTTGACTTATTGAAACATAACTTGTAAAATCTAAAGCTAGTATGCTTATAAGTAAAATAAAAACTATAATTTTGCTAACTTTTTTCATGAATTCTCTTTTCTCCATTTTTCTGTTTTCTCAATCAATTTCATCACTGATTCAAGGTAATCTCGAGCTTGGTGTCTTGTATAGTGTATTTGTTCTTCGTTCTTCCAATTATCTGAAAGGGCTTTTCCAACAGATAATAATTCTAAGGTTTCTGATATTAACATTGAAGGAAGATACTTGCGAACAGTCTTTTCATGTATCTCTTCATTTAATCCTAGCATATTAACAGGTGTAAATCTGCTAAGATAGGACAATAATTCCCAATATTCTCCAAGCATTGCTTTCCAAGGTTCTTTTGAAATATCTATTTTTAGCGCATCTTTCATTGCCCTTAGTTGAATTTCCTCGACCGATATAAGCATCTCATGTTTTTGTTCCTCTTCTTTGATTTTACGCATCATCCTTCTTCTCATTATGAAGTATGTTAAGAGAAATGATAGTATAGGTGCAATTAAACCTAATAAACTTATGAAGATCAAATTTCTAGTAAACTCTATTATCTGCTCAGTTGTCAGTTCTATATCGACTTGGAAATGCTCGAATCTTGCTGATTGGTTTTCTATAGCTTCTATCACATCTATATAGGAGAAAGTCACTTGTGTTGAGAAAAGTTCATGATAAGGATCGATTTGTCTATCTGTATCAGAGAATGATACTTTTCTTCTCCCCTCTGGAGTTTGAGATAGAGTCAAAATATCTTCTGGAGATGCACTATATAGTATCGCTCCATCAGGAACTACTATAGTGAAATCTATATCTGCTTTCAAGTATCCTATATCTTCCTCCTCTGCTTCTTCGTCTACGAAAAGTAACCAAAAATAATCTATATACACTAGAATATTGCTATTGTTATAGTAAATGTAAGGTTTCACTATCTCATATTTAACATATCCTTGAACATTTCTTATAAGAAAATGATCAGTAAATTCTTGATAAGATATTGGTGCTCCTAAGCTGTTGTAAGCTCTAAAATCAAGTACTGTTGTTGTATCAACCCAGATACTGAAATTATCTATAGTGTACGGGAGTTCTATTGTCACCGTTTCATACGCAATGCCATCTTTACCTAAATCAATGGAAGTGTCGTATAAAATATTCTCACTAGAAGCCTCTAGTTCAGAATAGTCATCTATTGTAATTTGTCTATTATTAGCTAGATATGATACATCTTGAGCCTCTGTCAAATTATCTCCTTGATGAAGTGCTGAAGAGAGAATTAATACCAAGAAAAGAACACTGAACATTGAAGAAACCCTTTTGCCGGTATCGGTCTCTTTTTCGATGTCTTTCAGCATTTTTTTTGGCATATTTCGTGCTTCATTTAATCGTGATTTAAATTTCCTTTTTGCTCTTAAATAACCAAGAAGTGCAGCTATAACACTTAAAACTATAGCAAAATAAGTTATTAATTTGAAATATGTTTTTAATAAATCTAGCAAATTATCAATTTGTTCTTTCTCTTGTTGCTGCTGTTGATTATTAAACATCTGCTCTGTAAACTGCAGATAGATTGGATCAAAATTATATGTTATTTCATAAGTTAATGGTTCATGGAAAGGGTCCATAGCTCTTTCAGAATATTCCCAAACTATGCCAAATGAATTTCCTTCCTTTACGATAATAGCTCCATCTGTTGGGGCATAGCTTACTATTCCAGCCCCTTCTGGAAGTAATTGCCTATTATGATAATTTACTGGCGCATATCTCTCCTCTCCCTCTGGAGTCAAATAGCTGAATTGAGCCCAGAATGTATCAAAAATAACTATGAAATTTGTATCAAGAAAATAATCTGGATAATAATTACTTCGTATCTGATAATACAACTCTGTTGTGCGAATAGTAATAACTATCCTGTCTGGAAAAATCTCATAATCGCCATTTTGTTCTTCTGTTTTTTGAGTAAGGTTGCCTATACCATCCCAAAATTCTATTTGGTAC
Organism: Candidatus Heimdallarchaeota archaeon; assembly: GCA_018238545.1. Classification (GTDB taxonomy): domain Archaea; phylum Asgardarchaeota; class Heimdallarchaeia; order Heimdallarchaeales; family Heimdallarchaeaceae; genus UBA460. Next base: position 56,107 of record JABCTC010000005.1, on the reverse strand, counting down.
ATGTCTGAAGTGTTTCCATAAATAGTTAACTTACCACCTTCAAGTTCTGCCCAATAGATGTAGGCGTTTGATTTTACGGTGTCATTTTTGAAATAGAACTGATCTTTTTCAATGGTCACTGTCAAATCTTCAGCTTGAGCTTGAATATTCGATGAATCGTTCAATTTGGAGTTTATAGTAAGCCCACTTACCACTATAAGCCCTGATATTTCAAGGACAATAACTAAAAGGAATATGGATTTCCGAGATAGTTTCATACTTTTCAAACTCTGTAATTGAATTTTTCAAACTCTATGATTGAACACTAGGTGCAGGAGTGTGTTGTAGGATTCGGTCAATAATTATTTCAGATGTGGTGCCATCAAATTCGTATTCAGGCTTAATAAGAACTCTGTGTCTAAGAACGTTCTTAGCTATCTTTTGTATATCAATTGGATTAACATAAGTTCTGCTTTCCATCGCTGCGGATGCTTTTGCGGCAATTGTCATCCATAAGCTTGCCCTTGGACTTGCACCCATATATACTTCCTCACTTTCACGAGTTAAATTGACGATACGGACGATATATTTAGCTAATTCATCAGAAATGGTAACATCTTTACGAACAAGTTTTTGGAGTTCGATTACATCGTTGGCAGTCAGTATTGGTTTAATATCTTCCAATTTATCGTAAGAATCATGCTCACCAGTAAACCTTTCTACGATTTCTACTTCCTCATCCTCTTTTGGATAGGTTACTAGAACTTTGAAGGCAAAACGATCAATTTGAGCTTCAGGTAAAGGATACGTTCCCTCAGTTTCGATTGGGTTCTGAGTTGCATAAACAATAAATGGTTCTGGAAGGTTGTAGGTTTTTTTCTCAATTGTTACTTGCTTTTCTTGCATACTTTCAAGCATTGAAGCTTGAGATTTGGGTGGCGCTCTGTTAATTTCATCTGCTAGTAACAAATTTGTAAAAACCGGTCCTTGTTTGAAGTAAAATTCACCTGTTTCGGGTTTGTAAGCCATAACTCCTGTAACATCTGATGGCATAAGATCTGGAGTAAACTGTATTCTTTTGAACTCTGCTGAAACTGCTTTTGATAAAGCACGTACCATTAATGTTTTTGCAATTCCTGGCACTCCTTCAAGCAGAACATGACCATCTGCGATAAGTGCTGTAATCATTGCATCTATAACTTCTTCTTGTCCGACAATTACCTTGCTCATGTTTTTCTTAATTTCTTTAATTTTCTTTGCAAGGCCTTTAATATCGATTTTAGTTGATTTTTTACTTTTAGTAGAAGATACTTTAGTCTTCGAACTCATATTTGACACTCCTTATGATGGATTGCCAAATTCCCTTATAAAGCTATTTTTTTGAAGAAATTTATTTTTGGTTAATTAATTGACTTATTTGTAAAAAAATCCCGTTTCATCTAGAACAATCAATTTCAGAGTCGATATAGCCTTCATACACACAAGCACTCTGTGTGAAATTATGATTCCTCTTGAGCAATTTCTCTTTCTCCCTCAGTTTGTACAACATCGAATTCTTCTTCATCAAATGACCATTGATCTAACGAAATTGTAAAAGTAGCATCTGTTGATCCAGGACATTCGATTCTTATTGTCAGATGCTTTGTACTTATTTCCTCTATTTCTGGATGAAGACAACTTTCTTCAAGAATGTCCATCAGAGCTGCGATATATGTGTTTGAGATTGTATTCAAACTATCTTCTTGGAGTTTTTTCCCAATCTCTCCAAGCCTATAACAGGTTTTTCTTCCATCTTTAAAACTTTCAATTAAATTTGCTTTCTCCATACGCAGAGTATGGTGACGAACTGTGTCATGATGAATACCCAAGCTCCGAGCAATTTGTGTTTGGTGGCAGTTCTCGCTGTTTAATATATGTGCAAAAACCTTACGTGCTGTCACATGCTTCAAAACAACAAAAGCTTTCTCAACATCTTTTGTACGCAAATTTCGGGAATAATAAACTCTTTTACCTCCAAATTTCATAGAATTTATCAAACTTGCCTCTTCTAGTTTTCTAAGATGCCAGTTTACAGTACCATGTGGAGCTGTTAATGCACTAGATAATTCAAAAAAGTAAACCCCTGGGGTTTCACACACTAGTCTGTAAATCTCACGGCGCAACGGGTGAAGGAGTAAATTTAATCTTTTTTCTTTTTTCCTACTCCGTTGAACCAATAAGGTTGGCCCCTTTATACTGTTAGCGTTTCTACCTCGACACTCGATACGCCTTCAATTCTTTCAAGCTCATCTTTGATCTGATCAATACTGACTTCCTTTAATTCATCAGAGTCAATGTACCCTTCATACACACAGGCGCTCTGAGTGAAACAAAGACCAGTACTGTAGAGTGTCTTAATACCAAGTCTGATGAAAATAGAACCCATCTTACGAAGGAAATCAGGAGAAAGTTTCCCAATATTGATGTTAATCTTCGCGACTTCATTTGTACTTGTTGGAATTATTCTGATTATTCGAGTGTTGGGAGCTAAAATCAAGACAGCATAAGTCTTGCCATCGGGTTTTAGAGCTGATAAAAATTCCTCGGGTAGTTCAATCGGCCTTTCAGCCTCTAATTTGACCATCTTGGCAATTGTTACGGACTGCTTTTCACTGCTCATTTTTCTAATTCTCCATCTGTTCTATTAATAATTATTTTATGTTCTTACAGTATTAAATACTTTATGCCTTTCTTAAATACTTTACGCTACTTCTCGTATACTTCAAGGTATTTTTTTATAATAATTAAACATTTCACTTATGAACTATGTCGATTTTCGTTTAAGTACTCTCAGTTGGTGTTTTTATTCCAAGTTAATTTTGCTACTCACTTTAATCAATAACTAAAAGCTAAATCTGAAAATATCAGCAAAAATTTTAATAATAAGACTGACACACTTCGATTATCAATTAAGGAATAATGAATATGCGCAACAAATCATCAAATAAATTGGATGGTACTCTGGACAAAACAAACGATGGCGATGATTTATACACTCAAAAGAGACCTACTCTTTCTTTTATTGGAATTTTAATCTCAACTTTTTTCCTCAGAGTCGCATTTGGCAGCACAACTGTATTAATGCCAATTTACATCTTTCTTCATCTTCGAATGGAGGGTTGGGAAGCGAATCTGTCAATAATATTCGTTGAAATAACTTATGCCATTGCTGTGATCATCAGTTCGGGATATTTTGGTTTTAGATCTGATGTGTCTGATGCAAAACGGTGGATTCTACTAGGAACAGCTGCCGGAGGATTAATATTAATTGGTTATGGAATTTGTGCTCTCAATTGGCAAGGATGGATTGGTATAATCCCCTTAGCTAATGGTTTGATGATCTTTGGAATGAGTTTATTTCATTTTTTGCATGGTCTAGCAGGTTCTATCAAGGTGAATGCTTCTTATGGCTACATATCCAGATTTTCAGTTTATGAAACAAGAGCTACTAAAATGGGTCTATACAATGTAGCTGTTTCTGGAGGTAGATCTGCAGGTGTTCTTTTAGCAGGTGTTCTTTACAATTCCATAGTTGGCGTTAATGAGCTTATTAGGATCGGGGGAATCAATCTTTTTGCTAAAATTAACGAACTTAGTCTAAGTGCAAGAAACGTTATTACTTATTGGCAACCCAACAACCCCCAAAGACTTGCCTATCTTTATCTTTTATTTGCTTTTGCAATAATAATCTCTGCAGTTGTTGTTTTTCTCATGATTGATAAAACCAAACCTGTTCTTGAACATGAAGAGTACAGTGTTAAACAAGAGCTGTTAATGTCATGGAAACTCATGGTTGATAAGAGCAGAAGAGGAATAGTTTTACCTCTGCTGGGAACAGCTGCAATAATTGGTATTCTGAACAACTGGGGTTTCTTAATTTTGTCAATTGAATCAAGTCCTGCAGATGCTGGTTTAACTACGGTTGTATTTACTTTGACTATGGGACTGCCTATGGCCTTTTGGGGTTGGATAGCTGATAAGATAGGACGTCGGAAAGCTCTTTCAATAGGCGTTGCAGGTTTACTAATGATGGCAGTTGTTATTGGAATATCCTTTTTTGGAAATTTCATGACAGGAGGACAACCTTGGTATGACCCCACGTCAGAATTTGATCCAGATGGTTTTACGAGTAACTGGTGGATTCTTATATTACTAGTAATATCACTCGTCCTGGGTGCAGCGTATTTTCCCGCAATAAGTGGTCGCTTAGGAGATAGCAGTTCAATCGGAATGGATGAAGAAAGACATGGATCTACTATGAGTATTCAACAGACAATTATTTCAGTAAGTGAAATAATTGGGATAATTTTAGGTGGTGTAGCATTGATGATTGTGTTTGCAATTTCTGATAGAACAGATAATTTTGCATATAATCTCATAGGCTTGTTAGTTCCAATTGTGTTGTTGCTTATCTTTACTACAATTGCTTCCTTCTTATGGCCTGAAGAAGAGGAATTTATAGATAAATCTAAAGTGAGAAGAAAAGATAAAGAAACTGAACTTGAGGAAGCATGAATTTACCAGAAACTAGTAAATTCAAACAAAAATTGAGCGCAAAAAAACGCTCTAACCATCAATTTTTTAACCACATGTAAATATCTTCATCAAACAATGAAAAATAAAACACTTTTTCTTAATCAGATGTCCTTTGACACCTCAATTATAGATTCTGACACGACAGTGATTCTAGGTTTTACGGGCTACGGTTCAGTGGGAACCACTGTCTTAAATCATCTTGTCGAAGAGACTGATGTTGTCTCTGTTGGTTTTTGGGGAACGATGAGTTGGTTTCATAAGGCTAACATTGAAACTCCAATTACTGTATACTCTATGAACGCAGATTCCAGCGACAAGAAAGAAAAAGTTGTTTTGGTAGCTTCGCGTTTACCGATCCCTGTAGTTGGTTACGATGCTTTACCAGACGCATTCTGGAAGTGGTTAGCACAGGAGATTCTATCTTGGAATGCTAAGAGATACATTATAATTGGTGGGTTGAGAGAGGATGTAAGAGACACTACAGATGATTCTTGGATAGCTTTAGTTCCTACCAATAAATACACAGAAGTTTATGGAACAAAAAGAACCTTCAGAGATGACTTATCAATCAGAGGACCAATAAGTTTTCTCCTTACAGAAGGTACAGCATATAGTGTTCCTGTATTAGCTGTTTTATCCTATTGTAATACTTTTGACATCGATTATGATGCAGCATTAATGGCTCTAAAAGAAGTAGAAACTCACATTAATAGAGATTTTCACTCAAATAAAATTACTGAATTTGATACTTCGTTTCTTGAAACCCAAATAGAATTCTACCAAGATACAGAAGAAAACGATTTCGAAGATTTCGAAGATTTTGAGAACGAAGAAGATTTTGAAAATGATGCAAAAGAAAGTAATTCGAATAATGATTACTCTTTTGATTCTAAATCAGTCTCTGGAAAATACCGAAATAACAAAGATGATTTAGATAGATACAAATAAGAGCTTAGGGTTTGATTTCTGAAAACTCTTTTATTTTTATCATTTTTATAGCATCTACTGGACAAATTGATTCACAAATTCCACAGGCCTTACAATATGCTTTATTTACAATTACAACATTATTTTTTCGGTGGATGGTCCCCTCAGGACAATGAAATACACACTTAAGACATTTAATACAAAGTTCTGGGTCGATATCTGCCTTGATGTAACTCCACGTACCTGTTATCCGTGTGATTGCAGATCCTGGTCCAATTAACTGTCCAGTTGAAACTGTGGTTTTTGGCAAGATAGTTCCAATAGGCAGCTCTTCTACAGATGGTAACCATGGTTGCAATTTAGAGTAATTTCTTCCTCCATGTGATTTACCAAATTGTGTTTCTTCATATCCTCTACGAGCTGCTTCAACATTTCTCTTTGCTTGTTTTTCTCCCAGTTTTGCACCAAATACAGACAGAATACCCTTCTCTAATTCTTCCATTCCAACTAATTTTGTACTCCTAATTAAAGAACCTAATATGACACTATTAGCAAATGGTTGCCCTAGAGTTTCTTTAGCAATACTTGTTGCATCTACAACCCCAAGTTTAATCACTTTGGATAATGTTATCTCCTTAGGTTTCTTTGTTGTGTTGATAATTCCGATTCCGTCAGGTTTTAGACCTTTTGCGACATCTTTCAACTCAATTAGGGAACTATCTAAAACAACAATTGTGTCAGGTTCGTAGATTTGTGACTTTCGGTAGATTTTCTTAGTGTTGATTCGAGCAAACGCTAAAACCAATGCTCCTCTTCTCTCAGCACTAAAAGATGGAAAGGATACAGCATTCTTTCCTGCATAAAACGCCGCCTTAGCAAGTGCTCTTGAAGCCATAACTGCTCCAGTACCTCCTCTACCATGGAACCTAATTTCATGCATTAAATCTCACTTAAAAGAACAGGGGAATATGTGATATAAAAAAAATACTATATGCTTGTTACTTATTTTTTTCTTTGGAAAAGTCTGCTGATTTCAACCAATTGTTAAATTCCGTAGCTAAAGAGTTTTCTCCTTCTCCATTGTTTCTTTTTCTAGTTTTTTCTATTATGCGCTGCCTTTCTTGAAATATAGGTATTACTTTAGTAAAGTCGACTGCATAAAGATCAAAAAGAAACCTGATAGGTTGAAAATAGGATTCCAAGAATTGTTCAAAATCATCAAAGTTTACGATAAGTTCTTTGTATAATTCTCGTGAGACTACAAAATTGACTATTGTCACTGTTTCATGCTTCAAACGGGAATCTCTTGCATTTAAGTTTTTTAAGTTCAAAGCATAAGCAAAAAGAAAAGTGTTATTATTGATTTTTGAGGAAGCTAAGCCTTCGATTTTTTGATTTTGCATCATCCCCATCAATGTAGGATAATTTGTCAATGTAATGTCTAATTTAGGATTATCTAGACTGGATGCAAATAACTCAAAGCCACTATCGGCAAAATAAACAATGGCATAACCTTCAAGCTCCTGTTTATTTTCGTCTAGTATTGTAGTCAACTGTCTTCATAATATCTCTTCATAATCTTATAAAAACCTCAAAAATTGAGCAACCTTAAAAGAAGGAATGTATTTACTAGAACTACAATGGATTCGAAATTGGAGCAGAGACTGAAAAAATTCAACAACTCACCTGATGTGACGAAGTTGAAAGAACTCATTTCGATATCGGAGAAAGAAATAGATAAGAATAACATGGAATTTCTCATCAAAGTTGTTGAGAAGGAGAAATATGAGAGGGTACGAATTAAAGCCATTCTTATTTTGAAGGATACAAAGAAGAAAGAAATTGCACAAAAACTAATGGAATTTTATGCATACGAAAGAGAAAATAGCGTTAAACTTGTGTTGATTGAAGCAATCGGATATATGTCATCTCCAAAAATTGAAGGTTTTCTGAGTAGAATATCAAAAGAAGATGAAAATGAAATTGTTCGTTCAATGGCAATTCGTAAATTGCATGATCGAGGAAAACTAAAAAAAGATGAAATAAAAGACTTATTACTTGAAGTAATACAGAATGAAAAATCTGCTTCCCCAATTCAAATGTCTCTGAATATTATACCTAATTATGCTGACTCAGAATCTTTGGAAACACTAAAACGTGTATATAGAAGGGAAACAAAAAATAAAATGAGATTGCTAATTTATCAGACAATGAGTAAGATTGCGGAAACCCTTGACGAGGATTTAGGCATCAAAGAACCGATATTAGAGCTGGTTAGGGAGGAATTGGAGAAATCTCAAAAGAAAAAGCGAAGAAGAAGAAAAGCCAAGAAAAAGTCTAAAGACGATGAATATCTGTTCTTCTAAACTAATTCAACATTCATCTTTTTCGCTTTTACTTCATTATTATGAATATGCTTTGTCTTTTTGTCTTGTTAAGTTGTAAATCTAGAAAAATTTTAGTGATAGTACGGGTGTTTTTATAGTGAACTCTAGGTCAACGAAGGATGGCAAAGGTACTGCGTGCAGAACGTATAGAAGTGGTGTATCATCCAGCACTTAGCAGAATCTGTCATCAAGCTAAAAATCTCTATAATCGGGCAAATTTTCTAATAAAAACTTCTTTGAAGCAAACAAGCAAACTTCTCTTTTACTACGGTCTTGACAAACAGTTGAAACTGGAGGAGTGCTATCGTGTTCTTCCCGCCCATGTTGCCCAACAGACGCTCAAGCTTCTTTCTAGATGTTGGAAGAGCTATTTCCAAGCGAAACAAGAGTGGAAGAGGAACCCAACATTGTTTTTTGCCATGCCTAATCCACCTAACTACAAGAAGAAGGATGGCGAAGTGGTAGCCATCTTCACCAATCAACAAGCGAAGATAGTAAATGGATGGTTGGTGCTACCTAAGAAAGTGAAGTACACCTGCAAGACAAGACTGACAGCTCAAGCGGAGTTAAGAGAAGTAAGAATCATTCCAAGGAGAACTCACTATGCCCTTGAACTTGTTTATCTCAAGAGTATACCCAATCTCAAGAAGAAAATAATCAGAAAAGGAGCGATAGAGTTAGGGATGGACAACCTTGCCACTTTCGTAGATAACCTCGGAGGAAGACCGATTGTTATCAAAGATGCAGGGAAAGGCATAAAATCCATTACACAATATTATTTGAAAGAACAGAAGAAATTACAACTACAGTATAGTCAGCAGCAGAGAAAGCATTTGCAAAATAAGAACAGACTCAAGTATGGCCCAGCTTACTACAAACTCAAAGAAAAGTGGAGAAGGAAACTGAATGATGCTATCCACAAATTAACCAAGTATCTGGTAGACTTGTGGGTCGAACGAGGGCTCCATGAAGTGATCATAGGCTACAATGAGCTATGGAAACAGAATCTCCATTTCTGGAAAAAGACCACCCAGATGTTCGTCACCATCCCTTACTTGAAAATCATCGATATGCTAAAATATAAAGGAGCTGAGCAAGGGATAAAGGTGGAGACGATTCCTGAACAATACACCTCCAAGAGCAGTTTCCTGGATAATGAATTTCCCCGTTATCGTAAGAAGTACAAGGGGAAAAGGGTTCGCCGAGGGTTGTTCCGTTCTGCTACTGGCTATTTGATCAATGCTGATGTTAACGCTGCATATAATATATTGATAAAAAGCGATCCGAAAGCCTTGCCTAAACGCAGGGTGAACGGGATAGGAGGATACGTGATGTATCCACTCAGAGTGAGTATAGAGTATCTTCGCCCTATATCATGAGCTCTAAGCACGACATGTACTTAGCTTTGTCTAATAAGACAAGAAGACAAATGAACATCATAAATGCAAAAATAGATATAAGTAATGTGAGAACGTGAATATATCACTATACTCTGCTGATCCTTATGGTTCAAACAGTTAATATTTCAGAAAATGAACTTGAATTTATCAACCAGTTTCTGTTATCTCTTGAAGCCGTGGTAAATGAAAGAAGGCAATGGGAGCTTGAAACGTTGCTTGAGGGAGATGGTTTGGAAGGTGTAATTCAGGCTTTCCTTAGTATGATTACAGCAAATTTCCATAACACGATGGCGAGGTTTAGGGTTTATCCTCGTTTTATCAAAAAACTTGAAGACGGCAGAATTCTCATTCATAGTTCAACTAGAACCTCTCCAACTGAAAGTATGGACATTACTTGGACTCTAAAACACCCAAGAAACGAATTTCAAAAATTAGTGCTTTCTAGAATTAATACCATGACTGTGCCAATATATGGGGAAACCAGAAGAAAAAGAACTGAGATTCCAAGGCTGGATGAAAAATGGAAAGGATTTATGTCAGCAGTGAGAAAAGTTGCTCTTATAAATAAAATGTATATGAAAATAAAGGACGATAGTGGAAAACAGAAAGCCAAAATGTTGTTTAATGATAAAGCAGAGTTTATCGAAGAAGTTGATACTTTGTTTGGTTTTCTTGAAGGTCCCTTCAAATATATCTCCTATATAGCGGTTATGGGCGCAAATGTAGAAGGGTGGAAAGGAGTAATTATGAAAAAAACTGACGATTACGAGGTTATTTTTGATGGATTTAGAGAACTTGAAGCATTAGAATCATTGACAGTTGTCAAGAAAATGACTGAAAAAGAGTATATTGATTTGCTCAATTATCAATGGCAACAAAGAACAAAAAGTAGTGGGATCAAGATAGAAATTGAGGTACAGAAAGATATTCAAAGGATTATTTATAAAATCAAGAAAAAACCAGCAGCGAAAAAAGGCAAAAAGAAATTAGTAAAAGGAGAAAGAACTGTAAAAAAGAAATAATGTCCTTCTTAGTTTCTGGTTTTTGTTTAATTTATTTTGTACTCTTATTAAATTCTCCATGATTAAGAAACGCTTATGTTGAATCTGTGAACTTTCTATTGTCCTTGCCACAGTTTGTGCAAATGTTACTCCCACCTGTTATATCCTCTCCGCAGAACCTACATGGAACTTCATCACCCTTTGTTAAATCAGTAAACACGTGTCTAACTCCAACAATGATTAATCCAACAACAAAAATTATGAGAATAGAGATATCAGCTATAACTAGTACGAGAAATGCATCATCTTGAAAATCAAAACCCCAAACAAATAGCATAATTATAATTGCTATTGACATTATGACTGTCACTGTTAGTAAAAATCTCAGTAAGGGCTTTGTTTGTTCCCAAATAACTCGCATTATCTTTTGGAATCCTTCAGAGGTCATGCTATTGGAACAGAAAGTAATCCTTGTAATAAATCTTGCCAACTAGTGATAGAATTTTAGCTTGGAAAATTTAATACAATAACTTTAATTATTAGTTTATTCAATGATTTGACATATTAAAGATATACTTTAACAGAATAATTGGGGAGCAAAAAATTTGAGATCAAGGTTATTATTATTTGTGAGTTGTTCTTTGTTCATATCGATTTTTATCGTTTCTGGTGCTAGTTTAGCGAGTGATTTCGATGACGGATTAACAACATTAGATGCTGTTTATGGTTTTGAAATTCCTTATATGTATACAGATATTCACATTTTAGAAGATGGTTCAATTGATATATATTATGAGATGGAATTCTATTGTATTCCTGGTTATAGTTCAATAGATGTAATTGATGTTGGGTTTCCAAATGATCACTATGAGTTATCCTCTGTTACCGCGAAATTGAACGGTTTAGAGATAGCTAGTTCAAAAATCAAAAAAAGCGAGTATATAGAAATCGGTGTTGAAATTTGGCTTGGTGCTAGTCAAATTGATCCTGGAGAATTTGGTGTTTTAGAAGTCTTTTGTCACAATCCTGCAATGGTATATCCTGACAGTGTAGAGGGTTTTGCATCCGTAGTTTTTCTCCAAACTTGGTATGATGGTTCTTTTGCAAGTGGCACAACTGAAAGAAGAGTAAGATATTATTTTCCAGAAATTTTGACTGACATTGATGAAACAAAAGTAAGACAAACTTCTTCAGATTGGAATGTTTTACATGCTGAACCTAGTGATGCAACATCTGTAGCTTCATCTTCAGATGGACCTTATATTGAATTTAATAAAATTGGCTCTCCTTCCCAAGGATACATGTCAGCTGTTGGTCTTCCGGAGGAATATGTGAAAGTACATAGTGTTTTCTGGAGTTTAACCCTATATAACAACAGAGACATAATTATTTTCTTTGCTATAGTGGCCGTGATTGTAATATTTTACTTATTGAGGAAAAGAAGAAAGAGCAAGGAATACCTTCCACCAATAGTAACAACTCTAGGTGGGGGTGTGAAGAAGGATTTAACTCCCTCACAAGTTGCAATACTATTACAAAGACCATTAGCTCAAGTTGCAACGTTGATATTATTTGAAATGATGAAATTAGGTTATTTGGAGATTGAGACCACAAAACCCGTTTTAAGGTTTCAAGTGGTTGCTAGTTCTCAAGTAATTACTCAGCTTCCTAAATATCAACAAAGCATTATAGCGGGTATTAGACGAAGAAATAAGGAAGATATAAAATGGAAAAAAGGTGCTAGTTCTGGTGCTATCCCTCGAGAACCAGTTCACCAAACTGAATTGAAAAAAGCTCTCATAATACGTATTAAAGGTGTTTCGAAAAAGATGAAAGGTTACTCCGTTAGAAGAACAAAGAAGCATTATGAGGAAATTATCGATAAATCATGGGAGGAGATGAAGAAAACTACTCCTGAACTCAAAGATGCATTTCTTTGGATTATGGTTGATGAAGGATATGAAGAACGTCTTGAAAGACGAGGAGATGGTTACTACTATCCACATTGGTATGTCCGAAATTACTATTTCTATACAGGACGTTCATATACACGGTCTGCTTCTAGATCATTCTTCAGGATTCAACACCACAGTGGATCAACTCATGTTGGTCCAATTAGCAGTCTCCAATCAGGAGTCATAGCAAAACCACAAACCTTCACAAAATCTTTACAAAAAGCTACTCGTCCCCCTGTTTCCAGAAGCAGTGGTCGAAGTGGTGGTGGTGGCGGAGGATGTGCTTGTGCCTGTGCTTGTGCCTGTGCCTGTGCCGGAGGTGGAAGATGATGCGAGAAAAGAAAATGTCCCATATAAGGAATTTAGATACTTTTGCAAGAATGCATTTAAGGAAAGAGAAAAAGGGTAATAGTTTACTCTTGGTAAATGCTACAAGAATTTTTCATTTAAACAGAACTGCAACAGATTTTGCTTCTCGAATAATTGAAGGGAAAACCAATGAGGAAATTGTATCCGAAGTTAAAAGAAAATATCGTGTAGATGAGATTCAACTGATGAACGACTTAGTAGATTTCAAGACATCAATAATGGATCTCTTAACAAAACCCGATATCGATCCTGTGCAACACTTATCTCAAGACATCAGTTCTTTACTAGAAACTCCTTTCTCTGCTCCTTTACGTATGGATTTAGCCTTAACCTACAGATGCAATAATAAATGCACTAAATGTTATGTCGAACATAAGAGAGAAATCATTGAATTGACTACAGACGAATGGAAACAAGTACTAGACAATCTGTGGGAAATTGGTATTCCTCATGTAACTTTTACTGGTGGGGAACCTACATTAAGAAAGGATTTACCAGAGTTAGTAGCTTATGCTGAAGATTTGGGAATTATTACTGGTATAATCTCGAATGGTAGGATGTTTAAGGATAAGAAATTTGTAGACAAACTAGTTACTGCTGGAATAGATCATTTCCAAATCACAATCGAGAGTCACGATGAGAAGCTTCATGATGAACTTTGCGGTTTCAAAGGAGCTTGGAAAGAAACTGTTCAAGGAATAAAAAACATCGTTCCTACTCCAGTGTACATCTTAACAAATACAACCTTAACTCCTTACAATATAAAAGATATTGAGAAAACAATAGATTTCCTCGATTCTCTAGGTATAGACCATTTTGCTGCAAATGGTATCATCAAATCAGGAGGCGGAAAAGATGAAGCTTTCACTCTCTCTGTCGAAGCATTGGATGATGTTATTAGTCGGATAATGAACAAAGCAGAAGAAAAAGACATGGGTTTCCTCTGGTACAGTCCTACAAGATACTGCGATTTTAATCCAATTGAAAAAGGGTTAGGATTAAAGCAATGCACAGCAGCTCATATTGCCATGGCAATAGAACCTGATGGTATGGTTCTTCCATGTCAAAGTTATTTTGAACCACTAGGCCATATCTTGAACACAAAATGGAAGAAAATATGGAACCACAAGCTTGCTAAGAGTTTAAGGAAAATGAAATATCTACCTGATGAGTGCACTGATTGTCCTGAAGTGGAAATCTGTGGAGGAGGATGTCCTCTTAATTATAGTGCTCCAACTACTGTTTGTAGAGAATCCTTCTCATAATATTGTCAAATGTGTGTCTCAAATGAATGAAAAACCGAGAGTTAATTGGGGTCCAGAAATAGTAGAACAGTTTGAACGTCAAGCTTCTTGGACCCTTTTTTTTCGCAACCAAATCTACAGAAAGATAGATTTAACCAAAGCAAAAAACATCTTAGAAATTGGTTGTGGCATGGGAACAATAACTAGAGAACTAAGATCTCGAACATCTGCTAAGATAACAGCTATCGATATAGATGAAAAAATGATTGAAGTAGCGAAGCAGAGAGTTGAAGACGTAGAATTTCTTGTGGAGGCTGTTGAAAACCTTCCTTTGAAAGATAATAAATTCGATATTGTGCTTTTTCAATATCTCTTATTGTGGTTAAAGAATCCGACTAAAGCAATGAATGAAATTTACAGAGTATGTAAAAAACAAGGATATGTTGCAGCTTTAGCTGAACCTGATTATGGAGGGTGGGTTGAATATCCTGAAATGAACCTTGGTAAAAAACATACTGAATATCTAAGAGACGAAGGTGCTGATCCTTTAGCTGGAAGAAAATTACTCTCCTATTTTGAATCCGCAGGGCTAGAAACTGAGATCTCTGTTATAGCTCAAACCTGGAACAAAGAATCTTTAATTAATAACATAGAGGAAGAATGGAAAAGAGTGTTAGAGGCGAATCTGATTACAGAAACAGAGTTTAAACAAATTATGGAAAAAGAGCAACAGCTGATTAAGCAGAATAGAAGGATGATCTTTATACCCGTATTTACAGCAATAGGTAAGAAAACAAAATAAAAAATAAAGTGGTCGGACCTCCGTGATTTGAACACGGGACCGCTCGGTTACTACCGACTGACGCCTTGATCATTGTTCACAAGGGTGTCTCCTGACTACAGCCGAGAGCTCTAAGCCACTGAGCTAAGGTCCGATTTTTTTTGTGTATGTGTATTTACTCTTACACCTAATCTCTTTCAATTGCTTTTCTTCTTAAATTTTTCTTTTCTATCTTCATTTATTTCTACCATTTTTTCTTAAGAAAATTTAACGGAACTTTCTAATCTCCCTTATTTCTATAAATTTAAAAACAATCATCTCCCCTAATAATTTGGATTAATATGAGTGAATCGAATGTTCATTATTTTAAACTTCTAGAGAAAAAACACGACGTAGAAGAAGACATTTTCAAAAAACTAGGCGATTTGCAAGATTTGAAGAAAAAAATTGCTGAGCAAATGAAGAAGAAAGCTCGAGATAATAGAGAACGAGAGGAACAATTGTTAAAGAAAATTGATTTTGAACAACAAGGGTTGATAGATAAAGCTTTCAAAAGTGAGGTTGCAACAAAGAAGAAAGAAGCGCACATCGCTGAAAAAGAATATAAAATACGAGAGTTTGAGAGAAGAATCAAAAAGGTTGAAGGAGAAATAGATAAACTAGAGCAAGAACTAAACGAGGTAGAAAGCGATATTTCTGCTCATCAGTCTGGTCAACCATCTCCAACAAAAGAATCTTACCCACTTGAACCCACTGTTCTCGAAGACGATTAGAATCTCTTTTTTCCTTTTCTTTTGTTACTTATTATTATTATTATTTTGCAAATTTTTGTTCTTCCAAGAAATTTATTTATAGATGTAGTTCCAATAACTTAGGTGAGTACATATGGACTTATATGGAACAGCTGATTGGAAAACAGAAAAACATGTGCCTGTTATTGAAGTAGTTGACGTTGTTAAGAGTGGAGAAAAAACCCCTGTTACTGTTAGTGTAGGTAAAGAGATCTCTCATCCCAACAAAACAGAACATCACATTTCATGGATAAAACTAATGTTTTGGCCAGAAGGTGAGAAATATCCTTATCAAATTGGATTAGCTAATTTTGATGCTCACGGTGCTTCAATTAACGGTCCAGATACAAGTGGAGTTTATTCTGAACCCTTTGCAGTTTTTCAACTAAAAACTGAAAAATCAGGAAAACTTATTGCTACCTCTTATTGCAATATACATGGTTTTTGGAAATTTGAAAAAGAAATAAAAATTGAATAAACTTCCATTTTTTCTTTCTATTTTTTTTGTTTTACTCTTCATTAAACACTTCTTTTATCTTCAATGGCATTTTTTCAGATGACTCGTAATCACTCTTAATACTATCATAAGATTTCCCTCCAACCTTACGTTTTCTGTACTTGAGAGGGTTATAATAAACAAATAAGAACATGACAATTGCTACCCCAGTTGTAACTATACCCACTAAAACCTTGCCTAATGCTGTGAATATTGGTGCATCGTAAAGGATAATCAACACATTACAATCACTTGTTATTGATAAATCTGTAACTAGCCAACTCATCCCTTCCTCAATTTTAACCGATACTTTTCCATTTCTTGAATAACTTATAGGATCAAGATACGCTGCCCAATATGATTCAGTTGTTGGATTCTTGTATGAAAGCCAGATATTACCTAATGTGTCATAATTTGCAACAATGAAGAAAAGTTCATAGTATTTTGAATTGATGGTGCTTATTGGAAATATAGCTCTATAAGATTCTTCTACAGAATTGAAACTCCAACAGTAGAGATCATCCTTGTAAGAATATCCCCCAGTATTTGAATTGAATGAAATTGGAAAAGAATCTTGTTCTAAACTGATTTCCATATTTTCGTTATTTGGGTTTGTTATGGTAACAGTATATTGACCTTCTTTAATAAAAGCTAAGTGTAAATTTTGTGTATAATTGTATCGTGAGGATAATATCATATTACTCAAATTTTTAACCTCAACATGAAACTTCTTTGCTTCATAATTTTCAAATTCTAAAATAACAATACTTTCTGATGATTCTTCGTAAGTAAGTATTATACTATCTTGAGCTTCAATTGTGTAGTTTTTTGCTGCAACAATTATGTCAGTTGAATAATAAAAATTGAAACATAATAATATTAACATAAGAAAATATTTCTTTCTCCCCATGTGAATCAATATAATATTTCATTTCTCATATATAAAAAGTGATTCAAAAGAATTTACTGCTGTACATCAATTTTATTCTCTTTACGTGGTAGATTAAAGTTGAAGGCATCAAAAATAGAACCAATATATGCTCCTATTAAAGCTCCCACAAATGCAGCAATCAAAGGTGCCCACCAATAAGTTATCAGATCAATTTGTTTTGCTGTCAAAGGAGTGATAATCATAAAAATAAGTGCCAATAATGCTGAAAACAATAACCTGAATGTCATTTTATCTCCCTCTTTGGATGCATCTTTTCTTTTGTTTTCATCTAATCCTAGTTCATATAACTCAAGACCTATCTCAAATTCAACCTCCTCATATCCCTCAAAATCGTCAACACCATCATCTTCATCTATCATTTCAGATACATATGATGCTTGATAGTTATCTTTTTTCATCTATAGAACCTCAAATTATATGTGTACAAAAGGAAAACAAATACTTTTGGGTAATCAAGAGTTCACTTATTTATTGCGGACAATCTTTATTTAAGCTTCATTTCATGGTAATTTATGAATAAATCAGATCAAAGGGAAGGTGGAGTGTTTCCCCGTCCAGGCTCAGTAGAGCATAATTTCCTATTTGGTGATAAGATTCAAAAGCAAAAATCGTTAAAACGTTGGAAACGCCTTAACAAATATGTTACTATCCCCCTTTATAAATTAGGAATATTCCCCCTATTTGGTTTTGGTAAGATATTTCTTTTACTTTCCACAAAGGGACGAAAAACAGGAAAAGTGAGGACAACTCCTCTTGAATATAGAAGAAAAGATGGAGAGGTTTATGTTGTTGCAGGAAGAGGTGGGAAAGCTCATTGGTTCAATAATCTCCTAGCTAATCCTGATGATGTGGAAGTGAAAATTGGTTTTCGTAAATTCCCAGCAAAGTATGAACTAATTGAAGATGTAGAAACAAAGAACCAATTTTTCATATGGTATGTAACAAAATTCCCCCGAGATGCTAAATTTCTTTTTGGATGGAACTCAAAGGAAGATGATCCAGAAGAAGTTGATTTCACAAAGTTTTCTTCTTTAATTAAACTGTTGAAAATAAAGAAAAAGGATACGAGTTAGGTATCTATTTTTCACCATATTTCTTTAGAACCATTATTGCAATAGATACAGCTATGACACTTATGATTGGTACAGCTGCGATACTTTCGTTTACTGTGGGGCTCCATCCTGCAAGTTTTGCCCATAACCACCAGATTGCATAAGCTTTCAAGTTTCCATTTAATGCTTGACTATGAGCACAGACGCAGTCATACCAGTCAACACCTTCAGTATGTGTTGCTTGCCAATCTAAAGCCCAATTGCCATTATGTGTCTCATTGTACCAGCTGCAGCTGTCAGTTACATTTTTGTCACCATAATAATTTCCATCTGGGTCATAGGATTCGATATCAGCAAAATCAAAAAGTATCTTGTTATTGTCTTTGCAATGATTTCTTATTTGTTCATTACTGAGCCAAACGCTACCACCTATCCCTAACCCCTCAACATGACCAGTCATATACACAAACATCACATCAGGAAAGTCTGTTTCAAGTTGAGACATTGGACCTAGGTAATGATCTATCATGGTTTGACCTAAATAGTCGTTTACTTGACCACACCATGACCACATTATCACATTACAATCAGCGTTTGCAGGATCTTCTAGATAATTTCTTGTAGCTTCTGCCCAATCTGCATAACCCAAATCTGCAGCCGAAGCAGCATAACTTGCCATAGCATCGTCATGGAGGAAAGTACTGTTATAAGAATACAGCCCCACTGTTCCGCCACCCCCTTCTTTAAAAGCAGCTAATGGTGCCATCCCACCAGGTATTTGAGAACCATGAGATGTGTGCTCATAAGCAATGTGAAGGGTATTTTTAGCATAGATAATCGCTGATTCAGGTATTTGGTCATAACGAACTATGTTTACAATTGTATGGTCCGCAATGATTGGTTGGGTTAATACAGCAGTTGAAGTTGTAATCGCTATATTACTTATTACTAAACTCGCTATAAAAATTATCAATAGACTGTAACGATTAATTTTTGTTTTCATTTAATCCCCGTTTCAAATACTTATAATATGTATTGTAAAAAAACATTAAAAAGTTATTTAAAAAAAAGGATTAATAACAATAATTATTATTATATCTTAGTGAAATCATCTATTTATTTTTATATTTCTTCTTCTGCTGTAGCTACAGATGTTTCATCTTTCTTCTTTAGATAATAATAGGTACATAAAATAATCCCTATACTTGCTAAAAACATTGTAGAATATGGCCACAGAAGTGTTACGAAGGTAAGATATCCTGCTAACACTGCTATTAGATAGATAATACCTAAAGGTACGAATGAAAACACTTTGTATAATAATATACTGTCATAATTGACCTTGGGTTCAATGAGATATGTTAGTAGATATAAAACAGCTGAACCAAGTACTAATAATTGAATTAATCCCATTAACACGTTTATCCCAGAGAATGGAAGTGCAGCTATAATGAACGACCAAATCATATAATATAGAGAAAATACGATTAGGAGTATCCAAGATATTATAACACCAATTCCCCATGGATTTTTAGTGAATCTTTGTAATTCTTCTTTTAAAGACATGTTAAATATGAACTTACCTTAAGTAATTAAGTTTTCTAAAGCGTCAAACAAAATACTGCTACCCTAAGCTTTGCTGGGAAAGACCATTTTAGCTAATTCATCAATCATATTTCTAGAGGCCACCGAAATCGGTTTTGATGTTTTTATTGCTCTTAGTAGATCTTCCCATATAGATGTCGATGTTCCTATAATTCTAGTTAGAGCTTCTAACTTTTGCATTGCTGAATAGGTTTGTCCTTTAATTACATAACTAAAAAGAAATGGCTTCTTTGCTTTTACTAGTAAAGTGTACTCTTGATGTTTAATCCTTTCAATTGATCCCTCACTTGCGAATGTTTCTTGGCTAAATTTAATTATTGCTGCAAGAAATCCTCCAATCAAGACTCCATCAAATTGACTACCTTCAACGTAATTCTTTGTATATAGGGGTGTTCCATTCTCAGATAAGACAATAAGTAGAACAGGTTCTTCATTAATAATTTCTGTAGCACCAGAATTTCCGTTCTTGATCAGTTTTACAACCAGACCACCAAGCTGAGCAAGCTCTATTCTTTCTTTCAGCCCTACTTTTTTGTTAATCAAATTCTCCCATTCACTCAATTGGTTCAATAAAGAATCGTGATCGCTTGAAATACTAATAGCTAATTTGCGTAATCCCTTTCTTTCTGCAATTTCTTGAGCTTTATTCAGTAATTCTCTTGCCTTTTCTAAGTCTAAATCAACTAAGGCTATTTGGCTCTGTAACCAGTAAGTTTTCGCTAGTAAATTGTGAGAATCTTGATGTTTTGCTATATCAAACAGACTGCTTACCATAGCTTGGAGAAGCGTAAAAATCTCTTGATCTCCTGAAATCTTAAGCTCATCTAGAAGTAATTCACTTAATCCAATTAACGCAATAACTGTTAATGAATGATCAACAATTTCTTCTTCAAGTACTTTCTGAAGAAGTTCTTGAGCTTCGACTCGATGTTTCATCCTCGGACTCGTTTTTAAAAGAGTTGCCTCAGCAATTTTTCGTAACTGACTGACAAAAGAATTCTTTTTAGAAGATTCTATATATCTTAATCTATCTAAATATCTTTGTGCACTTTTTGTATTGTTTGAATCCAAAGAAGCCGAAATTAAATAAAATAAAGTCATAGCTATATCTTGCTTATTTCCTATCTCCTCTCTCAATGAGAGACTTTGCTTGAAATAACGTATAGCTGTATCAAACTTCCCTTTTTGTTGATAGACTTCTCCAATATTGTAAAAAGCTAAACTAACAAATTGACTATTGCCAATTTCTTCCCAACTATCAAGACTTTGTTTATAGTAACTTAATGCTTCATCTAACTCTCCCTGATAGCGAAATATATTCCCTATGTTGTTTAGAGATGTAGCGATATCATCTATGTTACCAAACTCTTTGTAAAGAAACAAACTTTTTTGATAATACCCTAAGGCTTTGTGAAGCTCTCCTTTTGATCTATTTAGAACTCCAAGATTATTAAAAATCGAACTTATTTCTTGCTTATCTCCAATTTTTTCCCATAAAGAGAGGCTTTTTCTGTAATATTTCTCTGCCTCTTCAAAATTACCTTCTGTATGATAAAGTACTCCTTTTATTCTGTAAGTTCTAGCTTCTCTTTGTATAACAGATCCTATTTTTTGGCCTTTTAATTTTTTAATAATTTGTTTATTTTTATCAAGTATTTTTTTAGCTTCTTCGAGTTTACCTAATCGCCAATAGGAATAAGCTGTTTCATTTGTTGCATCTAGAATAGCTAAACAGTCGTCAGGATCCTTGCATTTCTCAAGAGCTTCTTCTGCTAAATTCAGAGCTTTTTCATATTTGCCTGTTTTATTATATATCTCACTTTTGAGAATCTGGCAATTTATCAGCTTCTTCTCTTCCAAATCTCCCTTCTTTTGAATACTTTTCAAGTTTTTTAAGGCTTCTTCATACTTTCCTTCACTAATTAGCTTCCGTACATGTTCAAAGTTTGCTCTAGGGTAGGTGCTCAGATTCAAAAGCCTCAATTATTTAATATGCTGCAATAGAATAATAAATTTACTACTGTGGTAATGACACGAAGTTTGTTTAAACACTGTTTGTTTGGCACTTCTTTCCAGTCAATAATCCTTAATTGCCTTTTTTCTGGAAAATATTTAGTAAATTTAGAAAATTGTTAATTTTGAGTATACAATTTTCTCTTTCTAAATAAATCGCTCTTTTATTTTTGGCATAGCTATGTTTTTAGTAAGTTCCGATAAACTTTCTGCATAATCAAAATGCCTTCCACAGAACCATTCTGCATATGGAGGATGTTCAACTATTTTCTTTTTATCCCACTCAATATCCCCTTCCCGTTTAGCAAAATTAACTACCCCTCCTTCTTTTTGAGGATCAAACCTTACATCACAAATTACACATACAGGTGGCTTCATAAAATCAACTCGTTGGATATTTTTCCTTTAGAATTTTCATAGCTTCATCTATAGTGAGTTCTTTCAACTCTTTTGCAGCCTCGTAATGCTCTGCACAGAACCATTCTGCGAAGGGTGGATGACCTTGCATACTTTCTTCTTTCATAACATTAATCCATCTTTCATCACTACTTCGTTTTTGAAAGTAAACTAAACCGCCTTCCTCAGTATCTAGAAATTCTTTATAACATATTGTGCACATTGGTGGCTTCATATAATTTGCTGATAAGAAGACTATATAAAAATTTTAGGGGAAAAGTAGTGAGAAAAATGATGGTGTTATCATGCAAATATCATTCTAGTCTTACCGACCTTCGGATAAACGTCATGGTTTCAGTAGCCATTAATCTATTATTTGAATCTTCATCATTTCTAGCGATCTCACCTAGCTTATCAATCGTTGAAATATCATTTAATTCTTTAAGATTTTTTAAACCCTCAAATCTAACCCTAGCATTTTCATCATCCAAGATTTTAAGATTCATTTGCAAGATTTTAGAGTCTTGAATCTCTTCTTTTTCAATTATCTTCCCTAACTCTGTAAGAACTAGAAGACGTATAGACCATTCTTTATCTTCTAAAGCTTTCTCCAAATGTGGAAGGGGGTTTCCTTCTACTCTAGTAGTAAGAAATTCAACCGCAACTTCTTTTACTGTTTTATTGAGGTCTAAGATAAAACGTGCAATTAATGATGCAGGCACCTTGACTTGGAAATTCAATAAAGTGGATTTAGCTTCTTCCCTAACTGAATCTGTACCATCTTTTAACATATCAAAAAGAGGTTCTATCATGGATGGGCTATCAAATTTTTTCAATTCTTTTGCTGCTGAATACCTGACTTGTGGGTGTTCATCTCTTAAAGATTGTACGAGAAATGGAATAGTTTCAGGATTCTTATGTTTCCCAAACGAACCTATAGCTGCTTGTCTTACCTCCCAGTCTTTATCCTCTAAAATGTGTGTTAGCGCAATCAATGCATGTCGATCTTCAATATCTCCTAAAATCTCCGCTGCAAAGGTTCGGACACCTTTATCTTCATCTTGTAGAGTTCGAATTATTAGATTCATAGCAGTATGATCTTGTTTGTGAGACGATAATTGTTCTAGTGCTAATTGTCTCATAGCAGGATTTTTGTTTTCTAATTGTTTGGTTATTTTTTGGATTTCTTCATTGGACATGTAAACACAACATAATTATTTTTGTTGAATAATAGTGGAATAAATTCAATATAAGAATATTTTCACTAGTTACTGTTTTACTGCTCAAAATTTTTCTATTCTTTTTTGCATAATTTTATATAACTCAACGAACTATCTGACAAAGTTGTTTTAAAACGGAAAAAACTCGGAGGCTGCAATATGCTTACATTTCGCCAAAAAATCTATTATGGAATTTGTCGTTTTGGAACAACTATCCTATTAAACGTTGTATTTTTAGCAACTTTTTGGATGTATAGTAATACAATAGATTTGGATCCGATGTTAAATGGTATTGGAAATGCTGTAGGAAAGCTAGTTATAGGTATATCATCCTTTTTCTTTGGCTTTGTTTCTGACTCTCTATCATCTTCCAAGTCTAAATATGGACGAAGAAAACTTTTCATTTTGATAGGTGCTCCATTACTAGGTCTTTCGTTTACAATGCTATTTCTTCCCCACTTTATCATTCCAAATGAAAGCCAAACTGGAATATTTTTATGGCTACTAATCTGGAATTCATTATTTCATTTCTTCTACGGTTTTCTACTGACTCCGTATCAATCTTGGCTACCTGAACTAACTAAACATGAAGAAAGAGTAGGTGTTTCAGCAATTATGAATGTCACCAATCTGTTTGGTGGTGCAGTAGGTGCTGGATTCTCTTTACTTATGGCTGGCACTATTCAAGAATCCGGTGGAGTAGTCGGAGATGCAGCACTAGTTTTACTATTATTCGCAATACTTTTTTCTGTTGTTGAAATTCTTATGTTTATTCCAGCTTTGGTTTCCATAAAAGAGAAACATGTAGCAACAGAAAAGAAAAACATATGGAAAGAATTGAAAGTAGCCTTGAAGAACAAAAACTATGTTATCTGGATGATAAGTTATGCGATTCTGAGTATTGGAATTACACTTATGTCTGTTCTAATGTTGGATTTCGTGCATAATGTGCTAGGATTTAATACCACACTTGATAATTTCATTTTTGCAGTTTTAATGTTTGTAGCAATGGTCATAGGATTCTATACGTGGTCCGTTGTTTCAAAGAAGAAAGGAATAAAAATCGCATTGATAATTTCATATAGCTTTCTCTTAGTCTGGATGCCATTAACACTAATAGTTGGGAAAATACCTTTAGTTCCTTTAATTATACAAGGTTATACTTTTGGCTTTTTTGCTGTTTTTGGAATGTCAGCAGCTTTTCTATTCCCTTATGTTATTATTGCTGACATTGCGGATAAGGATGAGAAAGATACACAGCAGAATAGGTCTGGGGTCTATACCGGATTCAAAAGTATACCTACCAATATCGCACAAGCTGGAGGGTTCATTTTAGTGGGATATCTGCTTTCTCAAGGGTCTAATTTTGATTTAATATGGATTGGACCAATAGTCACAGTATTTCTAATAATTGCTTTACCAATAATGTTGCTCGGCGATTACGATTTATTCAAGAAAAAATTTGAGGACAAAACCTTGGAAACCGACTAAGACCCTTCATTTTTTAATTTAATAGTCTAATTCAAAATATTAAATAATACTTAAAAGAAAGATAGAAAGAAGCTAGTACGCCATGTAACCATTTTTAACTGCTACTGTTAATTGTTCAACAATTGAATGTTTTCTGGCTAATCTAGCTATTAATACGTGATCTTTTTCTGTTTTTCCGGTTTTTATTTTTGCTGCCATTTTTTTTGCACCTAACTTATAATATCTAGCCTTTTTATTAAGCATATGTTTAATTAATAAAGAAAAGTGTTTAACTTCTTGGGATAATCTGTAAACTTATGCTTATACTAGGTAATGCATTTGATTTCATCTCTGTATTTGAAAGTGAATCGATTAAACCAAATGGTTAAAGCTCATCAAACATTACTCACAACATTTAAGATAGAATTCTAATAATTTATGTCATATGAGTGAAATAACATTGATTTCATGGAATGTTAATGGCATTCGAGCAGTATCAAAAAAAGAAGTGCATGAGAACCTGAAATTCAACGATTGGTTGAATAAAACATCTCCTGATCTTTTGTGTATACAAGAGACAAAAGCTCAAATTAATCAACTCTCAGACAATATACTCAGTCCTCAAGGTTACAAAAGTTATTGGCATTCAGCTGAAAGAAAAGGTTATAGTGGTGTAGCTACATACTCTAAAACTAAGCCTGTTAGAGTAAATAACAATCTCGGAATAGAAAAATTCGATGTTGAAGGAAGAGTTGTAGAAACGGAATTTAGCAATTTTATATTATTCAATGTATATTTCCCAAATGGAAAATTGAACAAAGAAAGATTACATTACAAAATGGATTTTTACGATGCTTTTCTAGACTATGTTATAAAATTGAAAGAGGAAGGTAAATCAATTATCATTTGTGGAGATGTCAATACAGCTCATGCTGAAATTGATTTAACTCATGCTAAAGCTAATGAAAATATATCTGGATTTCTTGAAGAAGAGCGGGAATGGATTGACAGATTAATCGCAGCAGGTTTTATAGACTCTTTTAGAAAATTTAACAAAGGCCCTGAGCACTATACTTGGTGGTCTATGAGAAATATTGGTGCACGAGATAGAAACGTTGGATGGCGAATCGACTATTTCTTTGTTTCAAAGGATTTGGAAGATAAGCTTACAGATGCTTACATGCTGTCTGATGTAATGGGTTCAGATCATTGTCCTATAGTTTTAAAGCTGAAATTATAATTCACTAGCTTTTTTCACTTTTACAATTAGGAAATAAGGAACGAGTTCCATGTCAAGATATGTGTCTCGTGGAAATTTTTCTTTCAATTCCTCAGAGGCTTGAGGTTCACTCATCTCAGTAATAACCATATTTACTTCTTGTAAAGCATTGATATAATCACTAATTGTTCTTTGGAAATATAGTAAATTGACAGAACCACTTTTCCCTTGCACTAATGTAGGTTTTTTCTCGAAGTAATTTTTTACAATCCGTATTTTATCTTCATTTCTTTGACTATCTTTAGGGATTCTTACAGTTGTTGTAGTTGGAACTGCGAAACATGGGTGCGTTATGCTAAAGACAAAAGTACCGCTTTCTCTCAATACCTCTGATATTTGTTTGAGCAATGATTTATAATTCTCAATGTCCATGAGGGCCATGTTACAAACTATTTTATCAAAAGATTCTTTACCGAATGTTTCAGAAATTTTTAGAGAATCACTTTTTAGGTAGTTTATCCCTGATCTTTCTTCACACTCTCTCTTTGTTGCATAATCGATCATATTAGAATAATCTATTCCCGTTACTCGTGCTCCTTTATTTGCTAAATGACGTGCTACTGTTCCTTCACCACAAGCAACATCTAGAACCTTTTCCGCTTCCTTCACGTCTAGCAATCTAAGGACTTCAGGAATTATGAAGTATTTATGATTAAAATCTCCTCCTTCAGACCAATTTTTAGCCCAATTAGGAGCATTTGCATCCCAAACTGATTTTGGATCTGCTTTTTCTAACGATTCTAATCTAGTTATAGTATTAATGTTACCCATATTTTCTACTCTATTAGCTCCCCATGTAGGATTTGGAAATTGATCGGAAACAGCTTCTTCTGGATGAATCGGCATCCAGACTACAACATCTTCTATAGGAACTAAATTTCCAATTTGAAAAGGGTGAGAACCTTCAAATTCTGCATAATCTAGAGCTGGATTTGGTTTATTGCATTTTTTGCAATCAATTGTATAGTAATAATCATAGACTAAAAACTTCTTTTTGACCATATGTTCATCAGCACAGCTTAAGCAAGTGAACTCTTTACAATCGGAACACCAAGCGATCCCATTAAAATGTGTCATGTTTTTGCAATTGCTACATTCATATTGCCAGTGCAAGTAACATCTTGGTGTAATCTCTTCATGGTCAACAAAAGCATAGTTTAAGGGATAATCCTTAGCCACTTTTTTGTATTCAACACAATAGAAACAAAGCTTAGAACTAGCTCCATTCATACATTTGCATATTATCTCAAATATAAAAAAGCGTCTATCAAATCTAATTGTACTACTCTGTGAAGTTTATTAGTAGTGGTTATTTTCATTTCTTTTTTGTTGCAAAATAGTGCAATGGGCGGTACCTTCTAATAATGACCACCTTGTTAGAAAAGCTCTATTTGACAGAATCATTCCAAGTATGAATGTAACCTACTCTTCTAATATGGTGGGGTGAAAATCTATTCTTTTTTCTCTTTTTCTCCAAGATTCTCTATATCTCTTATTCCTACCCCTCTTATTCCTCTCTCTGCAATCCATTCTAAAGCCATTTTTCTTAATTCTTCAATTCCCTCCATCCTTACACATGAAGTTTTTATGGATTTTATCTGTTCTTTTTCAACTGGTAATTCATGATCTTGTATGTAACCGTATATTGTGTCCTTTACTAGGTTGATTGTGTCATCGTTAGCAGGTTCGAGATCTGTTTTATTTGAAACCAGTATAATCAGGGTGTCTTTGTATATCCAATCTTTTACTAGTGCAAAACGCAACCACATCTCAAGAGATTGGAGAGTGGTTTCTTTAGTTACATCATAGATTAGCAGCAAAACTGAGACTTTTAGCAGAACTGGAAAACAATCAAAAAAATCGAGTATTTCATCAAAGGTTGTACTTTTTTCAGAGATTTTTTGTCTTTGTCCTGGGAACACATAAAATTGCAAAGTTGTTATTACTGGTTGATCTTCTGTAATAATTTCTTCGCTGCTGAATTCAATTTCAATATTGTAAGACTTTCTTGTTCTGAGTAGAATATGATTAAGTTTTTCATCAGAAAGCTTAGGATCAATAATTAGGCGTGACAGCACAGACTTACCAGTGAACCCATCTCCTAATGGGATAACTGAACCTGTTGCATAATGCTTTATCTCATCGGTCATCGATATAGGCCTCCTGTCAATCCAATTATTACTATACCCAAATCTTACTTTCTAATTCATCCAATAAAATTCTTTGCAAAGGAGCAAAGTAACATTAATCTATATTCTTTTGCTTATGAACCAACTTGAGTGTATACTACACTGACTTGTGAAGTACGAAGCATTATTGTTATTTACACCAATTTTTGCTATAATCTTTTTTACATGTACTATTAGAGGTAGTCCTTTATCTTATTTGCACTTAATACTCGACCTTCACTTATAACTTGACCATTAATCCGTAAACCAGGCGTGATGAAAATATCTAAATCTGCAAATTTGTTAACTTCAGTCACTTTGGTTATTTCATACTCCTCTGGTCTTCCTGTGTCCTTAACAGCTTTAATTACTTCATCATGAAGCCTTTCACATTTTTTACAACCTTTACCAATAATCTGTATCTGTTTTTTTTCTGACATTTTTACACCTCATTTAAATGAAACTTATTGGCTCTTTAGATACTAGTAAACCAAATAATAATCCTGCAATTACCGTAAAGATGATTACAAGAAGAATATAAACAAAATTTTTCTTATCTCCAATAAATTTTCGTGTAACTAGAATACTTTGAATAGATAGTTCAGGATCTGCAAGAAGATAAGCTAATAATACTCCTCTTGACATACCCAAATTAAGAAAGAGTTTTGCAATTGGGACTTCCATAAGTGTTGGAAAGTAGGCCACAACTCCGAAAAGAACACCTATTAAATTTGCAACAACAGTGTTCTTACCTACCAAACCTTGAATAAAATCAGCTGGAATTAGAACTGCTAAAAATCCAGCTATAAAAACGCCTATAATCAAATATGGGAAGATCTGTTTTACAAATGTCCATGTCTCAGTCATCCATTCCTTTGTATCTGCCTTATCAACTCTCATAGTCACGTAAATTATTATTGCAATTGCTACAGCAAATGAAAGTGCTGTTTTTATCCCCATATTCATTAAATCTACTCTGAATGCTTCAGTAGTGAAATATTCAAATGAACGAGAAATTTCTGGTTCAGTGCTTGATCCACTGACTGAAAAATAGCTTATTTGTGATGTTCCGGTGAAAAGTAGATAGAGTAATCCAAGAAACAGATTAACTTCTGTATTTCTTTGTATGAAGAACAAAGCAATTAATATCCCTAATCCAAATCCCCATATGATTGTTTGAATTAAAGGTGGATTACTAACACCTAATGATTGAAGATTACTTTGATTCAGAAAAGCTATAAGAACACCTGTTAAAATTAATGAAACCACAAGACTGATATTTAACACGCCTTTACCTGTAACTTTGTTTTTTTTCTTTAATTCTACTGTCTCCTCTTTGTTCTCATCTTCCAGAATTTTTTCTTCATTGTCATTCAATTTTTCATTCTTTGGTTTTTCTTTGAAGATTAATTCCATTAGTAGTCCAATGATTATCGCAAATCCTAATGCAAGAATAGCTCTAGCAATAGCTATATCCATTCCTATCAACACACCTGTATAGGTTATCGCTAGAATATTCACTGCTGGAGCTGCAAAGAGAAATGTCATGGCTGGACCAAGTCCTGCTCCCTTTTTCTTAATGCCTGCGAAGAGAGGTAATACTGTACACGAGCATACAGCCAATAATAATCCTGAAATTGCTGCAACAGGATATGCAACTATCCTTGGTGTATCTTTTCCCATGTATTTTACTATAGTCTCTTTTGGAACAAAAACAATCATCGCTCCAGCTATGAAGAATGCGGGGATTAAGCATAGGAGGACATGAAGGGAAAGATAATCTGCCATGGCATATACTCCCCCTAAAAGCATTTCCAAGATTTTTTCCCAAAATACTGACATCACATTTACCTATATTTCATATCGAAGAACCTCGATATATAACTTTATTGTTAAATCCTTTAGTTATCAAAATTTATTGTTGATTTTTGTAATTTAATTGCTATAGAAAGTTTTATGGAATTATGCAATTAACTGTTACTGGATTATGAAAGATTCAAATCATGATGCTTCCGTTGAAGAGTTAAAAAACAAGCTAGATGCTCTTTATGATCAAGGTGTTTTTATTGAGGATTCAGAGAAAAGATTAAGCAAATTAGAATATCTGGAACAAGAGGTTCTGAGAATGGAAACCGATAGCAAAATTCAGAACGTCTTAAAACTGTTCAAAGCTTTAAGTAATAAAAATAGATTGCTTATCCTCTGGTTAATTATGAATGGGATACGTTGCGCATGTGAAATAGAGCACATTCTTAGTCTCTCACAATCCACAGTGTCGCACCATATTAACGAATTAATCGAGGTTGGCGTTCTAAAGATTATTAAATCAGGAAAGTGGAGTTTAGTTTCTTCAGAAACAAATATTTTCTCAGAAGATTTCTTCATAGAACTTATTAAAAAAATTTGAAGTAGTTGAAATACTTCGTAGATAGATTTTTCCAAAAAATACTAATTGTACTTGATATAGTGTTTCATATTCATTAAGAAACTTTTAAAGACACCCAACTGCAAATCAAAGTTGAATTATAATTGGTGTTTATTTATGTATGAACAACTTAGTGAAATAGGACCACATTTTGGACTGAGTGAAACACAAAAGATGGTCAAACAATCTGTAAGGGAATTTGCTGAAGCGGAGATTGCCCCTCATATCAAGGAATGGGATCAATCTCATACTTTTCACAAGCCAATTCTTAAAAAAATGGCTGATCAAGGAATCTTGGGATTAAGCATCCCCGTAAAATATGGCGGAGGAGGACTTGATTACATTTCACTTGCTATTGCCTGTGAAGAATTAGAGCGGATAGATACTGCTTTTAGAGTTATTCTAAGTGTCCATAATGGACTAGTTACATCCACAATTTGGCAATGGGGAGATATGGAGCAGAAGAAAAAATATCTGCCGATGTTAGCAACAGGAGAAAAAATGAGTACATTTGGTTTAACTGAAGCTTCTGCTGGAAGTGATCCTGCTGGACTTAAAACAACTTGTTATCTAGATGGTGATGAGTGGGTAATAAATGGAGAAAAAATGTGGATTAGTTATACTGTTTCTTCTGACATCTTTCTAGTTTTCGCTTATGAAATAGATGTTCGTCATAAAGGCATGAGAGCTTTTATTGTTGAACGTGATTTTGGTGGTATAACTACTGGAAATCTTGAAAACAAGATGGGTATTAAAGCAGGCGAAACTGGTTGGATGCACTTAAATGAGACTCGTGTACCAAAGGAAAACCTTCTAGGATTACCAGATGAGGGATTCAAAGTGGCTATGGCTGGGCTTGATTGGGGAAGATATACTGTTGCAGGAGGTGCAGTTGGTGGAGCAAAAGCTTCGCTTGAGGCAGCGGTTGAGTACGCAAATGAACGTGAAACATTCGGAAAGAAAATTGGACAACATCAATTTGTTCAAGGAATGATTTCTGATAGTGTTTCAGATATTGAAGCAGCTGAACTGCTAACTTGGAAAGCAGGTTGGACTAAAAATCTTGGTAAAGTGAATACAAGAGAAACTTCACTTGCAAAATGGTATGCAACTAATGCTGCAGTTCGTTGTGCTGATAGAGCAATACAGATACATGGCGCTTATGGTTTCTGTGATGATTATCCAGTTGCTCGCTATTATCGCAATGTCAGAGGAGCAACAATCTACGAAGGCACTAATGAAATACAAAAAATCATTCAAGCTAGGTATGCTCTTGGATACTATGCAGATAAACCTTTGAGATGTATGCCTCCAAAATATGATCCTGATGAATGGGCTAAAGAGAATACAGATAAATTTTAAATTTATCTTTTCTCCTTCTTTTGTATAGTTTTAAATAACTCTTTACACAAATCCTCGTGATGACTTATTCACTTGAAAATCTATGTCGATTAAGAAAAAATCATCTAAATTCAGCTGCGGAATTATTTTCGAGAGTATTTATTGAAGATTCTTTAGCAATATTGATGTTTCCAGAAAAAGAAACAAGAAAACAAAAGTTGTACCACTACTTCCAATTTCGGATAAAGTATGGATTACGTTATGGTGAAGTTTATGCAACATCATCTAATTTAGAGGGTTTAGCAGTATGGGTTTACTCTGACAATGTTGAAATGACAAATTGGAGAAACATGAGAGCAGGAGGTTTTAATCTGTTCCGCACTGTTGGAAAAGATGCTATTATAAGAATGTCTAAGATAGGTGATTTCACTTCTGCTTTACATAAAAAACACGCGAGTTTCCCTCATCTTTATTTAGCTCCAATAGGCGTTGATCCGAAATTTCAGGGAAAAGGATTTGCAAGCAAGCTGTTAAGACCCATGTTAAATAGATTAGATCAAGACAAAGTTCATTGCTTTTTAGAAACTCAAAGCAGGTCTAATGTTGACATTTATCTTCATTATGGATTTGAGGTTATAAACAAAACAACTATCCCTGATACAGAAATAGATCATTGGTTGATGGAGAGACCCCCAGAATAACTCTAATTTCTCTCTATTTATTATGCAAAATGCTCTTCTATCTTACGAACGACCTTTCTTAGACTTTTTGTTACTGAACTAGCTAATTCTTTAATTCCATCTGCTTTTACAACACTCATAGCTACATCAGGATTCATAGCTGAAACAATTATTTTCCCTTTTTTATTTTCATAGATAATTACATTGCATGGAAGAAGAACACCTATTTCAGGCATAAGCTCTATTGCTTGATGTGCTAAAGGTGGGTTACACGCACCGAGAATTTTGTAAGGACGAATATCAACATCTATCTTTTTCTTTAACGTTGCTCTAACATCTATCTCTGTTAATGCTCCAAATCCGTGCTCCGAAAGGATATTACGAGTAACAGTTTCAATTTCTTCAAATCTACTATGGTCTAAATCTAATTCAACTGAGATAACTAATGACATAAATCAAGCAACTCTTTTCAACAAATAAATATTCACTTTGACCTAAATTCTACTTGTAAACCAGTAAGATATTTTGTCTATAAATTTCTACAATATTAGAGGAAACATATAAATAAAAGACGTTTATCTTACGAATACTTCATTTGATAATTATAGTTAAGCAGATAGGAGATTGTGAATAATGACAAGAAGACCCGATGCAGAGTTAGTAAAAACCAGTAAATTTCATGAACTTGAGTTTTACATTATGCGAAAGAAACTGGATAGTACTATTTTTAGCAAAACTCAAATTGATTTAACACATACTCGCGCGTTTTTGGAAGAGTACAATAAAGGTCGAGCTGAAGAAGACAAATTAACCCTTTTTCAAATCTATTTAGCGGCATGTGTTAGAACAGTAGCTAAGCGTTATAAGATAAACAGGTTCGTATCTGGAAGAAGATTATGGCAAAGAAACCAGATTATTCTCTCTTTTGTCGTTAAGAAAGAGAAAACTGAAGATGGGGAGGAAGTGAATGCAATGATTGAATTTGACCCATATGACACCCTGGAAACCGTTCAAAAAACAGTATCCTACCATCTATATGAGTCTCGATTCGGTGTAAATAAAAACGAACAAGATGTTAAATTTTGGGGTGCAATGCCAAGATGGAGCATAAGATTCATTTTCTGGCTTATGCGTTGGACAGATGAACGCAATTTTCCGATATACGCTTTTACAAAGGATATACCTATGTGGTCCACTGCATTTCTAGCTCACTTAGGTTCAATTGATGTTGATTCCGTTTATCATCATCTCTTCGAATTAGGAACAACAGGAGTTTTAATCACTTTTGGAAAAATGCACAAAGCTCAATTAATAAATGAAGAAACTGATGAAGTAGAAATCAAAAATGTGATGGACCTAAGAATCAGTATAGATGATCGAATCGCTCCAGGAAGCTACACTGGTCCAACAATTAACATGGTTAAAGAACTTATTGAACATCCTGAACCTCTAGTAAAACCACCAAATTTGACTGAGGAACAATTGGATAAACTAATGCTCAAAAAATATAAGAAAGAAAGATTAGAACGAGAAAAAAGAAGACGAAAGGACAAAAAGAAGAAATAGATGCTTACTTTGGCTAAAATTCATTTGTAAATTAAAAAGAAATAAAGTTTCAAGCGAAAAAGAGAAAAATGAGACTTCACCTCATTTTATCAGTATATAGATTTGGTTTATAAGTTAATGGCCATTCTGGTTCATTGTCTAATACTTGATCAATTTGCAAAAGAATATCTTTTGAAAATACCACATCAGAAGCTTTAACATTTTCTGTTACATGTTCTGGTTTTGTTGCACCAATAATCGCACATGATATTTCAGGACGTCGTAAGATCCATGCTAAAGCTAATTGGCTCATGGAGATATCTAAAGATTTAGCAATTTCTCCTAGTTTCTTAATCTTTGCAATGTTTTCATCTGTAAGATTTTTCTTAAGAAATTCAGATTTTGAAGCTCTACTACCTTCTGGTATTTTTTCATTGTATTTACCCGTTAGAAGTCCTTGTGCTAATGGAGACCATACTGTGAAACCAATACCATGAGTCTTCGCGACGGGCATGATTTCCATTTCGATGTGTCTTACAAACATATTGTAAAGAGGTTGTTCAACCGTGGGTTTATGAGCATGAAATTCCTTTGCAATTGCAACGGCTCTTTCTAATTGTGCAGCTGTCCATACACTTGTACCCCAATATAATATCTTGCCACTTTTAATTAAATCATCCATGACTTGAACAGTTTCTTTTAATGGAGTCAAATAGTCATATCTATGACAATAATAGATATCAACATAGTCTGTATTTAACCGTTCTAATGTTCCATCAATTGCGTTCATTACGTTTTTTCTGCCTAATCCCCAATCATTTATGTTTTCTGACATTGGCCAGAATAATTTGCTTGAGATTACGAGATCTTTTCTGTTAACTGTCTCGTCCTTGAGGAAGTCAGCTATAACTTTTTCTGCCCCCCCCTTTGCATATATTTCTGCTGAATCAATGAAATTTATTCCATTCTCAATTGCTTCTGCAATACATTTCTTGGCTATTTCGTCTTCTACTGTACCACCATATGTTAACCAAGAACCAAGAGATATCTCACTAATTTTAAGTCCTGATTTTCCAACTTTTCTATATTTCAATATTATACTCTCCTATTTATTAGTAAAAACCATTATGATATTATTGGACTATTCTGTCTTAAATACTGTTGACAACTGCTGAAGAAAATAGTGCTCAATCTTGCCAAAAGAAGTAAAAGAATTTTTGAAGATTCAACAAAAGCAGAACTATGTTGGTAAGAATTGGCAAAGCAGCATCCATACAAGGAGTATCTGCGAGTACTATGAGAAGGTGGGAGAGGGAAGAGAAAATACTCCCTTATGGGAGGACAAGAGGAGGGCACAGGAGATACAAACTCTCCCAGATGTTAGGAGAAGAAGAACAAGAGGGGGAAGACAACCCTCAGCACAACCAGATGGTGCTGGGATACGCGAGAGTAAGTGGGGCAAAACAGTAGAAAGAACTGGAGACCCAGCAAGAACATCTACGGTCTTTTGCTCACCAACAAGGGTGGAAAGTGGGAAGGATCTTTACTGATATTGCTTCGGGGATGAATGACCAGAGAAAAGGTTTACACTCACTTCTGAAAGCAGTAGCAACGCAGCAGCCTTTTGCTGTCATTTGTACATATAGAGATAGGATAGCGAGGTTTGGAACGAAGGTGATCAACTAATTCTGCCAAACTTTTGACACGAAAGTTATCCCCATATATCAACGAGAAGAGAAAGCAGCGGAGAACAAACTGGTAGAAGATATGATCGCTCTCGTCACCTCTTTTGCAGGGAGGTTGCACAGACAGAGGAGAGGAAAAGCACCACCAGACAATTGAGGTTTTTCTCGGGTTTAAATAGCAATTTAAGGATTATACGTACGAGTAGAAGATGGGCACACAAGCAGCAAGTACCTCTAAAACTTCTCCCCCTATTAACTTAGACAAGGTGATGAGGAGTTATCAGGTAGCGCTGAAGTGTGTCTCACCATCTCAACGAGAAGAAATTAACCGACGAGTACGAAGGTTAGAAGAGAGACAACACGACCTTCTCGGTCAAGATGTGGTCAAAAAAGCTTTAGACCTCTATCGTTCTAACCCCAAAGAACGCTTCTTTGTTCGCCAAGTAGGGAAAGCGGTGGGGAAGAATCCTAACATCGCTGAGAGCGCTTACCACTGGCTCCAGATAGCAGTGAAAGGGAAGATAGACAAAGAGCAGAAAGTGCAGGGATTGCTCAATTTCTTGCATAAGAACCCTCAACAACTGGTGGAGTGGATGGTCTTTGGTCGTTCGCCTTATACTGAAAGCAGTCTGGGGAAATATTGGCGACTACAGAGAAGA
Source organism: Candidatus Heimdallarchaeota archaeon (assembly GCA_018238545.1). Lineage (GTDB taxonomy): Archaea > Asgardarchaeota > Heimdallarchaeia > Heimdallarchaeales > Heimdallarchaeaceae > UBA460. The sequence goes on along the minus strand of JABCTC010000005.1, from coordinate 19,712 downwards.
TACATCATTAATCTTCTGACAAGTTCTAGAATGCAACTGGACAGCTACAACAAGAAGAAACAGAGGAACTATTATTTCTCCAATGCGTTAGTCTTCAATGGGGCTTTACCCACTTACAAGCAACATGATGTGGTGCAAGCGATTGACGACGCATTAGCTTACCATACTACTACTTTCTCACAACTACCCACTCTCACGAGGAACCAGCAAGCGTTCATGAACAAACTCCAGCTCTTAAAAAAGGAGCAACAAGTAGTTGCACCTTTTCTCACCTCGTGGATCAACAGCTTTCAACCTTCTCGTTGGAAAAGTCTCAAAAAATTAGCTAAGGAACTAGCCAAACTTATAGGTAAACCTACTCGAAAACTCTTCTCTGCCGTAAGGCAAGTGGTAGTTTTCACACTCTTTGACCAGTTCATGCAGAGTGTCCCTCAGTTATTACAAGGCTTACCTGTAGCCAGACTTGTTCCCCCACCATTCAAACGTAAAAAACATGGAAGATTACCAATTAAATTGTTAATGAAGAAAGAGTATGTTATCACCCGCGAAGGGAATGCAAAAGATTTGACCAGACAAGTAAAGAACCATGGAACTACCACCTTAGGCTTTCCACAAATGGGGAAGAAGAAACTAACAGCTCAAGTTTTGTTCCCTCCCAAAGTACGAGAGTATTTGAAGAATGGTGCAGAGATAAAAGTTTTCCAAATAAGTAGTGGCAGTGCTCCCAGTTTCAAACCCCCTGTAGATGTGGTCTTAGAAGGGACACATGACTGTTTCCACTCTCATAAACTCCTCCATACATACCTCCCTAAGATTCCTAAAAAGAGGAAGCAAGTTATAGGGGTAGACATCAACCGTTTAGGAGAGTTTATGGTAGCGTTTAACCCCCCCGTTTCAGTTCCTAAGGATTTGATGAAGTTGGCTGAACGTTACAAACATCTAGAGAAAGTCCTAGAAGAGCTCAACCTCGGTTTCCTCCGCAAACGTAAAGAATACGACATTCTTGGCAGTTGTAAACTCAAGGGAGAACTCAACAGAGTCTATAGACGTCGGAGTCGTTTACTTCGTGAGATTACTCGTCGTTTACCCCACTTCTTAGCTGCGGTGATGATTAAGAAGAGGTGTCGGACTCTGAAGATTGAGGAGTTGACAACTGACCCTACTGGAGCTAAAGGAGCGTTAGCTAAAGCTATCTACACCATGCCTGATAACCTTTACATTTACAAGAAAGCTGTCTGGTTGGCTTCACTTGAGTTAGGTTACGATATCTGCTTAGAGACTGTCAACCCTTACCATACCAGCAGTATTCACCACACTTGTGGAGGGGCTATTCTCCGTCAACCTGGTTCAGGTCCATATGATTTTGCCCCTTGTGGTAAATGTGGTCAAGTCGTCAACACTCATAATAACGCTGCTCATAATATCGCTTCCCTCCAAGGTACTCTCCTTCCTTCCGATCTCTTCCCCTCAACACACGTGAGGGGAACCATTTAAACGACGGTTAGACGCCTTTGGCAAGTTTAACCAAGTTTCATAACGTGTGTGGAAAGACAAAATCAAATAAAGAAAAAAATTCTAAGTAAAAAAAAAATTAGGAAAAATGAGATTATGTTGCTTTCTCATTTAGTCCAGATTGAACAATCCATACTGCAGCTGGAGAGAAGATTAGATAGATTAAGAATAGTACAATAGCTTCCATCTTTTGTGTAGCGATTGCAAAACCTTCACAGTACTTCCAGAACCACTATAGGTTCAAGATAGGTATAATAATGAACCAAGCTGTTGGAATATCTGCTCCTAACTCGTTCATTTCATTCTTTGTTTTTACCATCCACGCTAGACCATAGATGCCGAATGTGATGATTATCAAGATCAAAACCATTAAGGGATTTCTTTGTTCAACCATTTTAATCACTCATTATTCAATGAAGTTTTATAAAAAACTTCGTATAATTTTTTTCACTTATTTAAGCTATTAACCTTTTTTAAATTTATATGAATGAAAACTTTGCTCTATCCATAGGAAAAAATTCTTAAAATATCTATTATATCCTTCACACGGTGTTATTATTTGGTTCTAGAACAAGATGTTATTGAATTCTTTGAAACTCCAAGGGCTCCACTTCCCATGAATTTCATTGCGAATGGAGTGTTAGGAGAAGAAACAATCATTGCTGCTATAAATCCGAGAGCAACTGAGGAAGTTATTAGAGGAATATTAAGAGCAGCAAAACAAACAAATTCGGTTGTGATATTTGAACTTGCATTGAGTGAGATGTCTCTTAGTGGTGGATATACAGGATATACCCCTAAAAAATTTGCAGAAAGATGTCAATCTGCAGCTGCAAAAGAGCAATGGTATGCTTATGCTTTACATGCTGATCATCTAACCGTAAAAAAAGGCACTGACGAGGAAGTGTCTAATGTGCTGAATGAGATCAATGCTCGAATTGAGGCAGGTTTTTCAGGATATGCCATTGATACTTCCTTCCTCTTCAACAGAGAGGAAACAACTGTCAGCGGACAACTAAAGGATATTCTTTCTAAAGGCTTAATACTGTTCGATTTTTTGAAAGAAAAATTGGGTGACAAACCATATGGTTTAGAAGGTGAGGTTGGAGAAATTGGGATCACAGAATTTACTAGTGTTGAAGAAGCATCTCATTATGTTCAATACTTAGAAAAGAGTGGTGTGAAATTAGATTATCTTGCAATAGCAAACGGGTCTACTCATGGTGTCAGTGTTGACGCAAACGGTAAAGTTGTACCACAATTGGGAATCAATGTGCAAAGGACAGTAGAAATAGTTGATGAATTTAAGAAGTTTGGATATCATACTCGAATAGCACAGCATGGCATTACCGGTACTCCAGTCAAGGTTATTGGATCAACATTCCCCCATGGTAATATAGCTAAAGGAAATATAGGCACTCATTGGCAGAGGTTAGTTTACAAAATACTTGAAGTTGATGAACCAGAATTATATGCAAAGATGAGGAAATGGGTACTTGATACTTACAGTAAACCAGATGTAGATGAGCATACAACTTTTGCTAAAAGTTCAAAATATGCTTGGAAAGAGTTCTTTAATGAAGTTGAAAGTATTAAAACCAGCACAAAAGATTCTATAATCGCTCAAGCTGTTTCTGATATGAATGACTTTATAGAAGCATTGAAAATGAAAGGTACGGCTATATTATGCTATAAGTATATAGTCGAAAACAATCTATCAAATACTTACTAGGATTTGAGCATATGTCAATAATAAAATATCATACACTAGACACATATCTGGATGAACTTGAATCAAAAGAATTAGGCGATTTACTAAGAGAGCTTATAACTATTAGTTTGGATGTCCCAAAACAGATTCTTACCTTCTTATTAGGTGAAAATGATTATTCAGGAATTATTAATGTTTCTGGTGATGAACAACTTAGCCTTGACATAGCTACACACGAGCTTTTCCTCCAAAGAATGCCAAATCATCTCTATTCCTTACTACTGGGTGAAGAAACTGATGAAAATAATATTATGGAAGGGACGGGGAACTATATTATTCTCGGAGATTTTATCGATGGTTCCTCGATTATACGAACTAGAAGCCCTGGAGCCATAGTAAACATAATCAATAAAGGTGGTCAAACTGTCGCTGCTTTAACTGTAAGTTATACCCTTTACTTACGATTCGATTTGGCTACTGATTTAGGTTTTATACAATTTGTTCATGATGGAGAAAACTTCCGTGTAATAAGAGATTCCTTAGATATAAGTCCAAGTAAAAGTCCTGTTTTTGGTTTAGGTGGTAAATATAATGACCATTCTGCAAAACAGAAACTCTTTGTAGATGCTTTAGATATTAAAGGTAAAAATAGATATGGAGGGTGCATGGTACAAGATATGAATAATGTTTTTGAGAAAACTGGTGTTTTTGGCTATTTCGCCCCTAAACTTAGATTCATCTATGAGATAATTCCCTATCTATACATCCTATCTAAGGTTAATGGTGATGGTTTCTACATTACAGCTGATGGACATGAAATAAAATATGAAAATATTAATCCACTTGATGTTAAGAAATTAACACAGATGCACTATCTTCATCAACGAGTAGGATTTGTAGGTGGCTCAAAAGATCTCATTGAGCTCTGGTTCAAAATTGAACAACTATGAATTTTAACTCCCTTTTCTCTTCTTGTTTAATTTCTCAATTCTCCAATAATACTATTAATCTTCTTCTTCTACGTTTTTCCTTCTTTTTTCTAATTCCTCTATTTCAGATTTTATGCCCTCCTCTGTAATTTTGATATACTCCTCTGCAGAAACTAAATCTGCTTGCATTCCCTTCTCTAACTCCTCAATCTCCTCTTCAATTTCCCTCATTTCAGATTTCAAAGCTTCCTCTAGTTTTTCTACACTTTCATCTTGAGTTTCCAAAATCGCTTGTCCCATCAGCCTCTCGATTTTTTCTTTATCTCTTTTAATTTTTTCAGATTCCTTTGATAATGGGTCTTCAAGGTCTTCTTTAGATTCCTTCACTTCAACCTTAATCTCTTCTTCCATGGTTTTTCTCATTCTTGTTTCTCTTTCACCCATTAAATTGTAAACAAAAACCTGAACTGAATCAAATAGTGGTCGATAGATTTCTAAATCAAACACATCGTGGTGTTCACACAAATTGTCAATTACAATATCTTCTGTATTGAAGTCGTATATAAGTGGATAAAATCTACATCCTTGGGGGCGATTTTCATAAATTGAACACATTTTATTCTTTAAGAAAATGCAATGGTTGTCAGTATTTTGTAATGCCATGAAACCATCTTTTTCTTCTAAAAATTCTTCAATTTTATATCCCAACATCTCTATTCTTGAGATATCCTCTTCAGATAGTGTCATCTCTGTATCTAGACAACACTGATAACACTCTTTCGAATATGGACAATAAAACTCAGGTAGAGGGATTTTCATTTTATCACTTTATTTAGCTGCTTTGTTGATTAGCGATTTCAATCTATCCTCGAATTTATTCTGGATTGACTCTATTGCAGGTTCATTATTTGCTTCTATTGTCATTCTTATTATTGGAGATGTGTTTGATGGGCGAATTAGTACCCATCCTTCTTTCAGCTCTATTCGCACACCATCTAGAGTGTTTACTTCCTTATATTCTTTTTCAACTTCTACTTTAAATGCTTCAACAACATCGAATTTGAGTCCATCCTCGCAGTCTATCTCCACTTTCTTTATGGGATAGATAGGAATTTTTTCTACTAAATCTGAGAGCCTCGATTCTAAGTTATTAAGTATTTCTGCAATCTTAAGCGGCGTAACTATGGCATCATCAAATAAGAAATATTCGGGAATAATAATGTGACCACTAGATTCTAAACCTAGTGGTGCTTTTTCTTGTTTTGCCTCTATGGTGAGGTATGTGTGCCCTACAGGAATTTGTTTGATTTTGTACCCTAAGGGCTCAAGTTGTTCCTTAACAGCTTTAGAACACTCAACATTGACTATGATCGTTCCATCTTTCTGTTTTAAGCCATACGTTCCTATAATAATCCCTGTTTGATCGGCAGATAGCACTTTACCCTTATTATCAATAATAACAGCTCTATCCCCATCTCCATCAAATGCAACACCAAAATCACAATCTTGTTCTTTCACAGCTTCCATTACCTTAGTTAAATTCTCAGGTTTGGGATCTGATGGTCTGCCTGAGAAGAGAGGGTCGGGATCACAATAAATTGGAACAACTTCTAAATTAAGACGTGTGAACACTTCTGGAGCTGAAAGAGTCATACTTCCACCACCACAGTCTAGAGCAACTTTGAGTTTCTTTGAGAAACTGAATTTATCTACAAAAAATTCTAAATAAGGTTTAGATACATTATAGTTGTCTACTTGGCCTGTTTCTTGCCAACCTTTTATGGAGAAATTTTTACTAATTGTACGATCTCTTATCTTCATTAATTCCTCCTCAGAAAAACCAACCCCATCTGCATGATAGAATTTGATGCCATTCCATTCAGGAGGTAGATGGCTTGCTGTTATAAATGCGATAACATCTTTGTTCAGAGACCAACCTGCAAATAGTGCTTGTCCAAATGCAGTTGTACCTGCAAAAGTAACATTAATTCCTACAGCTGTCACTCCTGATATAAACGAGTGAACTATCGGAACACTTGATTGACGGATATCATAACCAACTGCTACCTCTGACCCATTAAGCATTTCTTTTACATAGGATCCAAATGCTAAACCGATCTCGTACATAATTGGGGGTGTTATATCTATGTTGTATAACCCTCTGATGTCATAAGCTCTAAAAATATGTCTTGAAATTTCAGGGCACATTATAGTTAATTGGGCAACTAGCAGTTTAAAAAATTTGTTTCTTGAAAGGGTTTTGAGATATTTTATACCCACAAAAAATTTTTATTAAACCGCGAAATTTCAAGAACATGCACATTTCAATTGTTTATATTCTAGTATTTATCAGCTCATATCTAATAGGTTCTGTCCCCTTCAGTTGGATTGTTACTAAACTAAAAACTGGGAAAGATTTGAGAGAAATTGGTTCAGGTAATGTTGGAGGTAGGAATGTCTATCGTGCAACTAACTCTACACCTTGGGCAATATTTGCCGGCTTCCTTGATGTATCTAGATCTCTAATTGCTATGGCTGTCCCTTACTTCATTACACGGGCCTATTATTTTACGAGTTCTGAGTTAGTATTACCTTGGTTCAATGATACATTAGTTTGTTTTGCTTTATCTTTAAGCGGAATTGGTGCAATTCTTGGACATAACTGGCCCATTTATTTATTCTCACACGGTGGAAAAGGTATAACTGTAGTAATTGCTTCTATGGCACTTGCGAATCCTATACTTCTTGGATTCTGGATTCTTCTCTGGCCTATTATCATAACAATTGTTGGTTATTCATCAATAACCTACATTGTCGTTACATTCCTAGTTGGGGTTATTGCTTTGTTCTTACCTTCCGTGATGTTAATGCCTTGGGCACAATGTAATCTCGGTCTTGCTGTGTTGCTTTTTGGTATAACAATAATTATGCTATCCAGACAAGGGGACAATTTCAGAAAGATAAGAAATGGTGAGGCAAAGAAGATGAACATACTGAAAGTTTTCAGAGGAAAAAGCAAACTTTCAGATGAAGCTTTGAAATAAAATAGAGGGTAAGTGAAAACTTACCCTATTTCTTTTATTTTGGTTTTGTAGCTGTCAAGGTTATACTTTGAATTGAATCTTGAATGCACCCAACATCTTCTTTTGTTTCTTCAAAATCTTCAATGTCAATTATCTCACCATCAACTACTAGTACGGGGTCTCCCTTTCTTTCACCAGAATCCATTAACTCAGTAGAAGTTCGTACTTTTTCTGCAACCTCAACATTTTCGAAACCTGCATTCTTGATCATTTCTAAATATTTCTCTTTCAATTCCGCTCCTGCTACACATCCCGCAAGTAAAGTTTCATTATTTTTTAATGATTCTGGAAGCATTTTAAGTAGCACAATATCCGATATTGCAATCCTACCTCCTGGTTTCAGCACTCTAAATGCTTCATCAAACACTCTTTGTTTTTCAGGTGATAAATTGATTACACAATTAGATATGATAATATCTATGGAATCATTAGCAACGGGTAGATTTTCTATTTCACCTAATCTAAATTCAACATTTTCAAAATTGTTCTTCTCCGCATTATCTCTTGCTAAGTCAATCATATCTGGCGTCATATCAACTCCAATCACTTTACCTTTGCTCCCTACTTTTTGAGCTGCTAGAAAACAATCAAGTCCTCCTCCAGCTCCTAAATCAAGTACAATTTCTCCTTCTTTGAGTGAAGCTATTGCTGTTGGGTTACCACATCCTAATCCCATATTTGCTGCATCAGGAATGCTACTTAATTCTTGTGAAGAATATCCTATTGCTTTGCTTACTTCAGATGCATCAACTTTTGTGGAACCGCAGCATGAGGATTGACTCTTAGCTACTTTTCCATATCTATCTCTTACAATTTTTTTTACGTTTTTTGTTTCCATGTTTCTCACCTTATTCCTCAAGTATTTCTTTCATAACTGGCTTGAGCATAATTTTTATCATATTATCCATCGTATTTGCTTTTATTAGAGAAATGCTAACTATCTCCCCTTTGTCTCTCATTCCTATTACGATAAGTTTATCTTTTTCCTTCAACCCCATCTCGTCCCTAAGACTCTTTGGAAGAACTATCTGTCCTTTTTTGTCAATCTGAGCTACACCTTCTACATGACAACACCCTAACTTTTCATAGCTTGACTGGCAACATTTCTCGTCTTTACTGTCCTTGTTCATATCTATCTCTAACCTATCTTTTGTTTAAGCATTAATAACCATTCTGATTTTTCCTACTTTTCTGAATTATCCTACTGTCTTCTCTCTTCCGTGAAAATGCTTTTATTCTTTTTCAATAAGGATTCAACAATGAATCAAGCGGTTATTATTACCGGGACTCCAGGAACAGGTAAGACAACACTTTCCAAACTCCTCTCAAAGGAAGGTTTCTCCTTTATCGAGGTTGGAAAACTTGTAAAAGAGGAGAACTTGTATGACTACTTTGATGACGAAACAGATAGTTATGTGGTGAATGATGATCTGTTGAATGCAAGATTAATAGAATTAATTGAAGAAAATTCTTCGTTAAATCCTCTTATCCTAGATGGACATGTAGTAGAACTCCCCCCAGCTTATGTTGCTTCTTGTATAGTTCTCAGGACTTCCATAGGGCTTCTCCGTCAAAGGTTGATGGACAGAAGTTATACAGATGAAAAGATTGAAGAGAACGTTGAAGCCGAAATTATGGAAGTAATCCTCACAGATATGCTCAATCTGTATGGTCCTGAGATTGTTTCTACTGTTCGATCCGATGTTTCTACAGAGGAAACTTTTCAATTTGTTTTGGATATTTTGGGAAAGATATAGGTGAAATCTAATCATTAATTCGTATGGATAATATACCACGTCTATCCTTTTGAACTGTTACAGCTTCATTAGGAGACACAACGGTAAAAACCTTGTTTTTTGAACCTCTTCCAAACAACCTGGCAAGTTTGAAATCATCTCCACCATCAAACGAGAAGAACCTTAGACCTATAAAATCATCGAAATCGATTTTTCCCATAGTTTTACTGATAAGATTCATTTCTTCTGTAGGTGTCAAACCATTCTCTAGTACAAGGATGGTATTCCTCATAACTTTGGAAAGAATGTAACGGATTTTTTCATCTTCAGTGAGGTCATTAGTTTCTGAATATGGAACAAAGTCTACTCGATACTTCATATTTATCGCCTCACCTTTTTAGCTAACTCAGCAATTTTATCATAAAGTTCATCAATACCATCACCTTGAATAGCCGAAACTGGTACAACGTGATATTGACTAAAAGCATCTCTGACAAGTCTTACATCAGCTTCCACTAAATCAATTTTATTTGGTACTAAAATGAAAGGTTTTTTCTGATGCTCTAGATTCCCTATGATCGTAAAATTCACTTGATCAAAAGGCGATTTTGATGCGTCAATTATAACAAGTGCTACATCAACTTGTTCAAGATACTTTATCGCTTCAATAATTCCTCTGGTGGCCTCTTTTGCTCTTTGCATAGCTTCACTTGCAGTTAAACCATGTTTCAGAAATTCCTTTGGATTAACAGAAGTTGCTATTCCTGGCATATCTATTAAAGTTAAATCCAATTTTGTACCATTAGCTGAGAAATTCACTTTTTCCAATTTTTGAATGTCTCTAGTTTCATGAGGAATCTCACTTACTATTCCTACTTCTTGATCTGCCCAATCCAAACCAATTTTGTTAGCGAGAGTTGTTTTTCCCGCATTTACTTCTCCGTAAAACCCTAAGTTAACGGATTTCGGCTTTGATTTTAGCCATAATCTCCATGACAATTAATTCACCTTAAAGAAGCATACTTGTAAGTTTCCTTAAACAGAAATATTATTGTAAACACACGCTAGTATTACGAAGAACTGCTTAGTAAAAGTCAGAATAATTATATAGTTTAAAAACTTAGAATATCAAGTGAGATTAAATAAAGAACTGCAAAGATTAGGTTTTGACCTCTTAGCTCTCGCTCTAGGTGCAGGAATGACCTACCTTTCTTATATTGTTGTCACTAGTATAGAAACATTTGATCAATGGGATCGATATATTATTTTGATTATTACTAGTTTATCCGCTGGAATAATTGTCGGTTTTTTTGCCTTTAAAACAGAAGGTTTGATTATTGCAACTATATTGGGTGCAACTTTGTTGTCAATTCTTACGATTTTCGGAGTTAAAGGAATCGGGCTATCAGAAACCTCAGAGAACTATTTCCTCTCCTTATTCGTTTACGTTTTGATCGGAATATTATTTCTTTGCAATAACCTCTTTGGTTCATTTCTTGGTCGTATTATAAGTCCAAAACTTTGGAAAGCTGCAAAAGGCGAAATAGAAATTTCTGATATAGCAGATGAAGTACCAATAATGACTCAAGTGAAGGATCGCATTTTTTGCAAAAACTGTGGTTCAGAAGTACCTCATGGATATTCTACTTGTGAGATTTGCGAGACTTCAATAAACTAAATAAGGTAAAAAGAAAGTAGAGGATGAAATCAAAGGCATTTCATTTCTGATGGGGTAAATGATAAACGGGTAATTCCATCCTTTCTTACAACTATATCATCTTCTAATCTTATTCCAAACTCTCCTTGGAAGTATAAACCTGGTTCTACTGTTATAATGGAGTTTTCTAGAAGTTGTTTGCTTGGTCTATCAGGTGTAGCTTTAGCTATTCCTATCCCTATGTCATGCGTTTCAAGACCTAATGAATGTCCTGTAGAATGAATGAAGAGTTTTTCGTGATCATATCCAAATTCTTCAAACTTAGCTCGTACTACGTCTTCAACATCTGAAGATAAAACTCCTGCTTTTATTTTATTAAAAGCTGCTTCTTTCGCTTTATCGACTGCCTCATATGCACGCAATATGTTATCTGGTGGTTTTTTACCTATCCAGTAGGTGTGTGTTATGTCTGAATTTGCAAGATTATATGATACACCATAGTCTATAAGCAAAACGTTATTTTCTTCTATCTTCTTTTCTCCTGCTTTATGATGAGGAATTGCAGCATTTGAACCTGAAGCAACAATTGCTTCAAAAGCAACACCGCCCCTTTTATTGCATTCGTATTCTATAAGCGCATTAAGTTCCTTTTCCCTCATACCTGGTTTAATACTTGGCTCAATAACTTCTTCCATAAGTTCTTCAGCCAATCTTGCTGCTTCTTGATGGTTTTCAATCTCTTTATTTGTTTTAACTGCTCTTATATCAAAAATAATATCTTTTGCTGACACGTATTCAAGTTCCTTATTTAAGGATGTTAAAGCTTTAAATGAACCACTGGTTAGAATATCATAATTCATCTGTTTGAAAACTTCATCCTCTTCAACAAAGTTTAGTGCTATCTTTGATCCCTTTGGAATTGAATTGAATTGCTTTTTTAGCAATTCTTGTAACTCAGAACCTTTTTTGTATTCAATAACGTCATAGATGTCTGAATTTATCATCATAGCTTCCATCCTAGAGGCAATCACTTTTGGTTTTCCTTCTTTAGTAATTAGAACTAACGTGGGTGCAGAAAACCAATTTTCGAGTAGATATTTGAGATGTATGTCATAAGAATGATGACAGAAAACACCCCATCCATCAACTTTTTGTTTACGTAAAACGTTTTGAATCCTTTCGATTTTTTCTTTCATTAAATTACTTCCTTAAAATAACTTTTCAACCACTCAGGTAGAGAGCTGTTTTGATTTAATTTTATTAAATCTTTAAGTGTGTCTATATCTTGATAACAATAATCATATTCCAAAACTTGATAGTTGATACTAGTCTTAGTGAGATAATTAGCCAATCTCTTTGCTGATTTTTTCCCATAGAAAAATGGAAACGAAGTATTTCGGTTATAGCATAATATACTTGTACCATAATCTTCTGCAGGAGCTATAACAACTTTTTTTTCTTGTTCTACAGTTTCCAGAACAACATTAATTCTAGATTTGTTGATAAGGGGCAAATCTGCCATAATTATCATAATTATATCTTCGCTCATTTTTGAAGTAAATTTTTGAAGAGAATCATTGAGATTCTTTCCTTGATCTTCACCAACTTGGTAATTACCATCAAAAGAGACTTTATTCTTTGATAGAACATACAAATTTACATTCTTATCAAGTTTCATAATTTCAAATATTACTTGCTGAGTCATCCTATTAAGAATATATTTGACGCTAATTTCACTCATATCTTCTCTTAGACGGCTTTTATCTAAGTCAGTTCCTCTAAACGGGATTACTATTCCAATTGTCATTTTCTATCCTTCTAATTGTTGTATTAACTCAGCGATAAAATTTGGATGTGTAATAAGTGGTCTTGCTACAGATACAGCAATAGCTCCTACCTTCATCATCTTTTTAATATCTTCTATACATCTTACTGAATTATTACCAATAATTGGAATATCAGTAGAATCACAATACGATTTTAATAATTGAATATCCGCAATATTTTCTCCTTTCAACATAGAATCAATATGAATATAGTTAACTTGTTGTTTTTCTAAAATATTAATCAAAGCATCCTTATCTCCGACAGAACTCCCTCTAATTTTTATGCCTAATTCTGTTTTTTGTAACAATTTTGAGATGTTCGTTAGTAATAGATCTAACCTTTTTAGGTTATTAAGCAATCTTTCTCCTCCTCCTATTGATAGGACTTCTTTTTGTCTACAATGAGCATTTAATTCTAAGAAATCTATTTTTCCATCTAAAGATTTTAACCATTTTTCGGTCGTTTGATCAATAGTTACTATTCTCAGGTTGACAGCGGTTCTTTGAGTATTCTTCCTCTTGTTAAGTAAAAGATTTTGATTAAACCATTCGGAAAACTCACTCTCTTTTACCGGAGGAATAAATTCTATTTTCCCCCTCTCTTCCATTTTTAAAGATGCTTTACAATTTAATCTGTCAGCTGGGAATCCACCTAAGGTGACCATTCCTGCTCCCAAATCAAACATCTGTTGACAAAATTTCCTGTTTGCAATACCAGCTAAAGCAGATTGAGCAATAAGTGGTTGAATTTTAAACGTATTTGTCATGATGACCTCTCCAATTCAAAATAGAGTAAGCTAGTCTAGACGCATCTTGAGTGTTTTTAAACAAAATTTCTTCAGAAAGAACTTTTAATCCAGTTTTGTTTTGTATCTGATTAATCATATCTGAATCTTTGTTGTCAATTATTAAACATGAACAATAATCTTTGTAGATTTCTGCAATTCCCATTGGAGTAGATTCCAATCCTTCAGCTTTCATTAGCATTTCAGTGGGACCACTAACAGGTTTATTGCCAATCAGGGGACTTATAGCGATTGTTTTATCTTTATGTTCTTTCAATAATTCTGCAATCTCCCTTATCTGAATTATTGGTCCAATGCTTGTTACTGGATTACTTGGACCAATTATAATTAATTCAGATTTTTCGATTGTACTTCTAACTGATTCCGGAATCTCTGCACTTTCTAAATTTTTTATGTAAACTTGTTTTATGTTTACTTTTGCTTTATATTTAACCCAGAATTCTTGAAAATGAATATCACCTTTCTTCTCTGTGATAATGCGAGTCTCTATGTGATTATTTGTACAAGGAATAATTGTTGATTTAATATTTAGAAGATTTGAAAGAGTTTTCACAATATTTTCTTGAGAGGCACCTTTTTGTATCATCCGGGTTCTAAAAAGATTAATTGCTAGGTCTTGATCACCTAAGTTGAACCAAGAAGGAAAACCAAGTAAGTGCAACATCTTCAAAGTGTTGAATGTGTCGTTTTCTATACCCCAAAATTTGTTTTTATCTAACAAATCACTGAACAAGTAGAGTATCGTATCCACATCTGGTGAGATATAGATTCCCGAGAGCCATATATCATCTGCAGTATTTACTATCACAGATAGATTTTCGTCACTTAAAATAGTTCTAAAGCCTTGAATTAACTTTGGGGTTCCAGTTCCTCCTGAAAGGAATGTAATCATGATTAACCCCTAAATTATTTCTTTTTAGCCGATGCTTTCTTTTCAGCTGGCTTTGTTTTAGCTTTTGTTTCAGTCTTTTTAGTTACTTTTTTAGTTGCTTTCTTCTTTTCAGCTGTTTTCTTTCCATCTGGTTTTACTTTAGCTTTTGTTTCAGTTTTGGTTGCTTTCTTCTTTTCAGCTGTTTTCTTTCCATCTGGCTTTACTTCAGCTATTGCTTCAGTCTTTTTAGTTACTTTTTTGGTCGATGTCTTCTTTGCTGCTGTTTTCTTTTTCTTTGAAGATGTTTCTGTAAAACGAAGCCTGGAAGCCGATTTTATAACAACTCTATAGTAAGCTCCTTGTTCCCCTAATATGGGATTTCTGACAATTCTCAGAACATCACCTGGTTTTGCTTGAATTGCTTTTACAGCGGGATCTGACTCAGAAATTTTTGGGATTTGATGTTTTGCGATTTGATAATTTATTAGGAATAAACGGATTTCTTTATTGGATAATTTGGTGTGATAAGGGACTAGCTCATGCTCAAAAATATTGAACAATGGGTTTGAACTACTGATAATCTCTATTCCAAGTTTTACAGATTCTTTTTTTGCGTAATGAGTTAACGGGGCTTCAGCAATTAGTAATGCTTCATCTAATTCCTCTTCAGCTTGAAGTTTCCCGAGAATTCTAATAGTTTTTACTCCAACCTGTGGATTTTTTGGAAATCTTGCCAATGCTGTTTTTTTCTCATCATCTTGTCCGATTTTTTCAGCATAAACGTCTAAAAATTCATCATCTTCATTTATTGTAGTAATCTTAAATCCTCTAAATTCGAGTATTTCTTTAACTCCACTTGCGATTCTTTGCTCTTTTGCTAGTTGTTCTTTCATTGCCAAGAAGAATACCTCTTCCTCTCTTTAATTAATGACATTTAAAATTTTGTGAAAAGTGAGAAGTTTTAATTTTTCAATTTTCTTCTTCTTTTGTGGAGAATTTGATGAAATAAGAACCATCCTTGTCCCTACTGATAATCGGTTTTTCCCCTCCTGATTCTGTTAGAAGTTTCTCTATATCAACCTCAAAAATCCCTTCACTCGTTAACCGAATTGATTCCAAACCTTCTTGAATATCTGTGTTGTCTACTTCCTTTTCAACTATTATATCTAATTCCTTCTCATCTTGAAATTTTACACTTCCTTCTTTGAAAGTTTTGAACTTGAAAGATCCACAGTTTGGACACCCATTGAGTAATATATCACTTGAAAGGATGATGTCTTTCTCGCAAATTGCGCAAATTGTCTTTCTCTTTGATGGTTCTGGCATGATATCACATATTATCTTAATACTTCTATTGAGTTTCATCTAGCATTATGCTTGATGCATACCGAAAATCTTCTGAATGACCACATGTCGGGCATCCTTTGTTCTTTAAATCTTCTAGTGAACTATATTCCCCACTTTTTCCAACATTGTAGATTTTTCCACAACTGCATTCATAAGGGTGAGGAACTTGCGTACTCTCTCGGAAGTACAAAGGTCCGAAGTAGTGTTCTGAGACAGATTCTTTGGAGTTTGTATTTACTTTTATTATGAATAAATCGGAAGTTTTTTTCCCTAACGGTGTATTAAACATATATTCATTGAAAGATTTCTTTACACTTTCAATTGTTAAATTCATTTTTTCTGTGTATTTCTCTACAAGTTCTTCTTTGTTAGGTGCGTCAAAAGAAAGGAAAATTTTTGAGGGTTCTTCTTTTTTTGCGCATTGCAAAGCCCTTGAAAGCCCTACTTCCAGCCCTTCCTTTGTCAAAGGTGGTTCAATGAAAATATAGTCAAATTGATTTCTCAAGATAGCAATCATCCGAATTCTTATATCTAAATTTACAAATCGAATAGAACGGATTTTTTGATTAAATTTCATATTTAAGGCAATTTCTGAAACTCTTTTGTCTAAATCAAGTACGGCAAGATCTCTAGGCTTACTAAATATTCCTATCCCCAACGAAACAAGGTCCATATCCCCCAACATTACTATTCTCTTCTTATCATAATCTTCAGGGTTTACTAGTAATGCACGCTTTAGACTTGTTTCTCTTGTTACAGAATACTGATCAAGCTCACTATTTGGTTCACCTCTAATTTTATCTATAACATCATAAGCTTGATTGAACATAGTAATTGTATCATCAGATATCGGCAGATTACTCATCTTGTGAGAGTTAAACATGCTGGTTTAAAAAAAATTCGTTTTTTGTTATCAAAATATAACTCTTAATCTAAAAAGAAAAAAATCAAGAGAGGAAAGTAAGCTGTTTCAGAGTGTTGAATATCTGATCTATTGGAAGGTTCTGTAATTTTTCATTAGCTCTAGCCTTTCTATCCAATTCCTTAAGTAAAATACTATATTCATAGGCGGTTTTTGCCAACTGTGCAAATGTTTCATCATAATGTGATATTGGTTGCATTGTCTCGTTAGCGTTTTTCGCGAATTTTGATGCATCATTAAAATATGAGGCAGCTTTGTATGTATCTTTGTTGTTACTGGCACCATAACCAAGAATAGCGTTCTTTGTAGCTTCAAGAAAATCTATTAAAGTGTCAGTTAACTGTTTTTTTACCTCTATAGCTTTCCAATTGATGTCAGAAGATTCTATGTTAAATAATTGCCTGTGTTTTAATAATTCATTGCAATCGTCAGCAATACGTATATTTATCGCATCAAAAACAGCAAATTGATTGAAAGCATGTTGTATAATTGTTTGATAATTTTCTGAAATTGTCTCATCTTTAGTATTTGCAACCTTATACCCATTAGCAATCTCATCAATTACTGTATTTAGAAAAAGATACTGTCTAGCTAGTTCAAACAGACGTAACTCGATATCCTGACCTTGAATAAATGTTTGGCTATATCGCTTTTCAACCCATTCGCTATCTATTCTTGTAAAACTGCTTAATTGAGTTATTTCTAAAGCTTTTGTTGAATAATAATGTGCTTTCGCATGATAAATTAAGTCAAGAACTTCATTTGTTTCCTTATCCCTCAAAAATTGTTCTAACTGGATTGAGTTTGCAATGAATTCTAGACATTCAATATCTTTTACAATATACAGTTTATCTTCACTTTTTGGCAAAAAGTAAGTAGCCAGTTTTATATTCTGAATATTCTCTATCATTTGAGAAATTGTTTCTTGTTTAATCTTTTTACCCTTCTTATCTAATTTAGTTAACTGAGCTGCTAAATCACTGGTGGCAAATTCTAATCTTTCAAAGAAGCGTGTGAAATTTTGCTCAGCTCTTTTCATTGCTTCTTCATAGGATGTACTTTCAAGTAATGCAATTTTAAATTCTTGAACATAGTTTAGATATACAAAAGGTAAACTGCTCACGTAATTTTTGTTGATGTTGAGATCCGGACTATTAACAATTTCCTCAATTTGTTTTATGATTTCTTGTAACTCTTCTTTCTTAGCTGTGGTAACCATAAAATTCAATTGGGATGTCTTAGCTGCTAGAAGTGATATGCCTTGCAGAAAAGTATGAAAGGTCTCTTCCTTGATTATCCTCTCTTTTAGTTTAAGATTTGTTGGTTCTTGTTGAATATTGGCTGAGATAGCTTCTAAAGCTTCGTTACCTAAACCTAATACCAAATTGAGATATTCAACACTTGCAATAAAATTGTCGTTTTTTGAAGCCTCAAAACTAAGTCTAAGATAATGTTCAACGAATTCCCTATTCCTCATTACAAGGTTTGTTAGCATAAGATTTTGTTCAATTTGTTTTGCTATAAATTCAGGATCTTCAGGAAGTTTTTTGTAAATATTTAATGCATTCTGTAGATGTGCTAAACTTCTTTCATAAACAGAATATGATGCTATAGAATCATTCCACCACCAATCGTTTCGCAGTTTTTGGAAAAACTGTGCAGTAAAAGAAACATCGAATTCTGCTTGTGCTAGTTCATAAGAAGCTTTTTCTTGGGAAGTAGTAATTTTCTCTTTGAAATAGGGTGATTCTTCAAGAAGATTCAGTACCTGCTGCTTCTGATTTAAAAGTTGAATTGTTAACATTAGCTCTTCAATACTAGAAGCTCTTGGGTGTGATGAATCAAAGTAGGTTTGTGATATACGATTCAAAATACGGTGACCCTCAATAAATGCTATGCAATAATCGTCAGAAGGGACCGTATCAAAGATACCTGTATTTACTATCTCCGCATAAATAATCATTAATATTGCTGATTCCATCTGAAATTCTTGCAAGTCTTCAATTTTTACAGTTAATGATTTTTTACGTTTTTCATCAGTATCTATTTGTTTTTTATCTCTAGTCCATTCATCGATATAGCGGTCATAAAGCAAGTTTGCAATTGATGAAACATCTGCGAGTGATTGAGCACATATTTTCGAAAAACTTAGCCATATTTTACTAATTTCATCTAATTCATCAATCTCTATGAATGATTGATACAATCTCTCTCTTTCTAGCTCCATAAGGACAAACTGTTTGAAAGGTGAATCACTTAACAACTC
Organism: Candidatus Heimdallarchaeota archaeon; assembly: GCA_018238545.1. Lineage (GTDB taxonomy): Archaea > Asgardarchaeota > Heimdallarchaeia > Heimdallarchaeales > Heimdallarchaeaceae > UBA460. The sequence goes on along the minus strand of JABCTC010000005.1, from coordinate 1,046 downwards.
AATTGTTTCTTTTGAATAAGGCATTAGTAATATGTTTGAATGAGAGTAAAAAAATATTGTGACACTTTCTTTTTCAAAAATCTGCATATCTAACAATGATTTTATTTCATTATGTATCAGATTTATACCACGAGGGTTCGGTCATCTCTCCTAGTTTTTTATTAAACTCTTGAACAAGTTTCCTTGCATGGATTACGGAATTAACTACCGTTTTGTTTGCTTTTTCAACCATTATACGATGTTCACAATAGGGACACATTTTGGTTTTTTGATTAGCTTTGCAATAACTAAATTTTCCACATTCCTTCTTTCTACATCTAATCACATAATATTCCGAGCTCAATCTCATTCCCCAATGATGGTTATCGCTACTTTTCTTGATCTAGGTCTAACATCTAAACAAACAAAAACAGGTTGTTGCCATGTCCCTAATTGCATTATTCCTTCATGAATTGAGATTGCTAGACTAGGTCCAATTAGGGATGCACGTAAATGTGAGTGAGCATTGGAATCGATAATATCATGTTTATATCCTGCCCCTTTTGGAATTAGTTTATGTAGAATTTGTTTAAAATCATCTAGTACGCGGTGCTCATATTCTATTGCCGTTAATGCTCCAGTTGATCCTATAACATTAGCTGATAATATGCCATTATTAATTCCAGACTTGTGTACACATTTGCTGAATCTTTCAGTTAGATCGATAATATCAATCTCTCCAGCTGTTTCAAATCTTACTATGTCATTAAACGTTTTCAACTGTATCACCAATGGTTACTACTAGATTTGAGATAAATCCGTTAATAAAGTAACGCATCACATGATTTTCAAAAATAAATCCAACCGTAAGCAACAGCTGATTAAAATCTTATTCAAACTTACCAGAAGTTTCTAAGCTGTCGATCATTACATGTTGAGGTGGTGATGTTTAATACCTCTCCAATTTTCTTCCATTTTTCTACGAGTTTATATAGGAAAGTGCTGATATATGGGTAGTGCTTGGCGAAAACTCGCCATATTTATGGTTCGCAAGTGTTTGAACACTT
>JABCTC010000064.1 GCA_018238545.1 Candidatus Heimdallarchaeota archaeon | reverse complement strand
AAATATTTGCTGATATTGCTTCAGGGATGAACGAACAACGAAAAGGGTTACAGAGACTATTGAATGAAGTGGCAACAACTAGCCCTTTTGCCGTTATCTTCCGCCTCTATGATCTTCTTCCCCTCACCGCACGTGAGGGGACCCACCTAAACGACGGTTAAAAAGCCTCTGGTAAGTTTGACCAAGTTTCATAACGTGCGTTGTAGATGACAAGAAATTCAATATTGACGTTTACATAGATGTAACTGAAGATTTGTTAATTGTTGAAGCCAATATGTATCTTTACAAAGGAGTAACCTTAATAAAAACAGCTGCTTTCACCGAATATAATAATACACACATGAAAGCAACTGTTTTTAGCATGTATTATGTAGATGGTGAACCTACAGATTATACAATTGAAGTCGAGGTTATTGATGCTGCAGGCAACATAGCAGAAGTAGAAATAATCATTGAAGATAATGCTGAAAACACTTCTTTTGGAACACTTGGTATCATCATAAGTGCTATTTTTGCGATTGGTTTAGCCTTCAGAAAAAGAAAGAGATAAGCATCTCTACTTCTTCTTTATTTTTTTCAATTCTGTTTTTTCTTAAGATTTATAAAGTAGTAAACATCTGCTGGAAACGTGAAAAGGAATCAAGTTATAATTCTAATAATCTCTATTCTAATTATTGGTGGAGGAGCTGGAGCCTATTTCCTAATTCAATCTGCAAGCACTAAAACAAGTATCGCTCCAGATTATGTTCTAACTGATACAAACAGTATTGAGTTTAACATTACTTCTTTCCAACCAAAGACTCTTGTTATAGATTTTATGAGCGTAACTTGCATACCTTGTAAAGAAATGTATCCTCGTCTTGCAGACTTGTTAATTGATGCTAACCTAACTGGAAAGATAGAAATTATTTCTGTAGAAACAGATCATTTCACGACTGACCAACAACTCTCAGATTATGCAATAGAACACAATATGACTTGGAGTGTAGCAAAAGCACCTGAAGGGATGATGGAGGAATATGGTGTTGTATCTCTTCCAACGATAATGATTGTTGATGGAGAAGGTAAAATAACATATTTAAATGAGGGAATAGTAACATTCGATACTTTGAAAGAAGAATCTATTAAAGCAATTGCGGGAGAAGGAGAAACGGTACATATTACTAGCTATCAAGGGTTCATCATAGGATTTGCAATTATTGTTGCAATAACATCTTTCTTTTCACCATGTGCCTTTCCACTATTACCAGGTTATGTCGCACATATTTTGGGGCTTGATGTAAGAACTAAAGACGAGGAAGAAGATGAAGAAGATGAGCAAATAAAAGAAAAAAAGAAGAAGTATAGTAAATACATTCTTTATCCAATAATAGGTTTAAGTGGAGGAATAGGTATTCTAGTGAGTTATTTAATTCTCGGTATAATAATAACAGCTACTGGAAGTGTGATTCTTCCCTATGTAGTTTATGTGCTCCCAGTGATCGGTGGAATCTTCATAATTTTTGGTGCTCTTATGTTCACCAATTTTGAAATATCTTTCTCACGAATATTAGGTGGTTTGAGAAAGCAACAAATGAAGATAGCTGGAAAGGAAAAAGATCCTACACTTCTAAGACTATTAGGCAGCACTTTCCTTTATGGGCTAGGATATGGAATAGCCTCTCTTGGATGTAATGCTCCAATATTTTTAGGATTTAGTTTACAAGTATCTGTTCTAGAAACAGTTCTAGAAATGGTATTTGCTTATCTAGCATTTGCTCTTCCAATAATTCTGTTAATGGTGGGAGTGACCCTACTAATTATATCTTCAAAAGATGTAATTGTGCAGAAGATGAAGTCAGCTACAAAAATTATCAAAATAGCAAGTGGAGTAATCATGATAATTGTAGGTATATACTTAATTATTGAATTTATTTTGGGAATTGTATAAAATGAAAATGAAAAAAACAACCATAATAACTCTAATATCTCTTTTTGGAATATTAATATTTTCAAGCATTCAACCAGCTATCGCTTCTGCGGATTATGGAATTACAAGTGTTCAACACACTCCAAATCCATTAGATATCGAACAAAATATGGCCGTTACTGTGGAATTTTACGATGCTACAGATGTGGATGTTCTTATACTTCTAGTCTGTGAACTAGCCCCTGAATTCATCTGTGATCCTTCACCTTTAATAATGCAACAAGAAGGTAATATTTTTACTGCAAGTTATATTCTAACTCAAGATTTGAATGCTACAATTGGATATCATATACAGATAATCTACGAGAATGCAATTGTAATAATGATACCAGATAGCCAAGATTTTCTTAGTATGGAAAATGTCGTTGAACCTCTTACTGGAGGTTTCTACTTTAGTGCTGGAGAAATAGGAGAGGCAAATGCTTCTGATGGTTTCACAATTGGGCTGATAAGTTCAGTTATAATTATAGCAGCAATTGTAATGAAGAGAAAAAGGAAAAACTAGTAACAAATAAACCAATTGGTTTTGGACACCTATTTAAATGTCGGTGAAACTTTCATCAAGGTTAGTCTCCTAATAGTGGTCATTTGTGCCCTCAAGTATAAATTTGGTGGGCATCTATGGTATACCTAGAACTTCTATTAAGGTGGTTAAATTATGGAAGAAAAAGGTAAAATTACAGTTTATGACTCCTCAATGGCTAAAAAGATTGCAAAAATGTTCAATGATTTTAATGAGATTTGGCCAGGGGGTTTTACAGGTGGAATACCTTATGATGAAAATCGTGTTCGTGACTTGTTGGATAAGACATCTGCTATCGCAGATTTAATCGCTTTAGATTCAGAAGATAATCCAGTAGGCTATTGTGGGCTTTACCCTCATTGGCGAGATGGAAATGCTGCTTACATAAGTATACTAGGGGTGCATCCCAAAGTCGTTGGTCAGAAATTTGGTAAGCGATTGCTTCTGAAAGCTTTAGCAGTTGCAAAAGAGAAAGGAATTTTTAGAGTTGATCTTCACACATGGTCAGGAAATATGGAAGCAATGCCACTCTATAAGAAAATAGGGTTATTCTGGGTTCCTGAAACAAGTGTGTATATGCAAGATTACATTCCAGGAATATTACAAAATCCATTAGCAAAAGAATGGTTTGAGAAACATCCTGATTGGTATAGCTGTTTTCAGAGAAAATTAACTCAATCTCCCGATAAAGAGGTAAACGATGGGATGGAAGTGTTTACTTACAATTTCGAAGTTGGGGAAGATAAATTATCTATGGAAGTTGATAGATACGGATGGGGTTTTTCTGGGATAGAAAGGGTACTAGATGGAAATAAAATCTCGATCAAATCCAGGTTGGAATCTCACTATATTATTATGGGAATAGAGAACTCATTGAGTTATAAAATAGAAAATATATCTGAAAATGATGTGGAGCTTGAACTTACAGTTGTTCAATTTAAAGGATTAAAATGGTTAGAAAACCTCCCATCTTCTATAACTATTAAAAAAGGGGAAACAATTACAGTTAGCAGTAGTTTCATTATAGATAGCACATCTAGAAAACACAAATCTTCTCAAAGATCTTCTGAAGTAATTGAAACGAACTTCTCGTTTAATTCGTATGAAATTAAATTAACAACTGGTGGTAAAATCCATCCAGCTATCGAATTACAGAGCTCAACAGAATATATCAATACACCATTAGGTATAGAAAAGAAAGTGTATGTTGATCTAAAGAATTATTCAAATGAACATCTTTCAGGTAAAATTCTCATTCATGTAGATGGTATAAATGTGGAAGAAGAAATAGATTTCTCTATTCAACCAGACGAAATAACTGGTATAGAAATCCCTTTAGCGATTCCAAAGGATACAAAGCAATCTATATTCACTTTACATGCAACACCGATTGTAAGAATAAAAGAAAACGAATTCTCAATGCCTAAATTTAACTTACCTTTGGTTGCAAATAGACCTGGTATTGCAGAAGTTATCCAAGGACCAGATGAAAATAAACTTACTTTGATTACAGATTATTGGGCTATAAGAATACGACTAGAGAGAGCAAATATCTTCTTTTCAAGAAGGTATGTAGAAGATACTAAAGTCAGATCCTCTTTTGAAATTGGTCCTCCGTATGGTTTAGATTTGGATAGAACACTGAAATATGATTATGAAGTTAGGAAAAATGGAAATGAATTGACATTGATTCTTAAAGGGAATAGCCTTCAAGTTAAAGGGTTAAGAATTATCAAACATATACGTGTTGCACCAGGAGTTAAAGAAGTAGAACATTGGATAGAATTGGAAAACATTGAACATCAAGGTTCAATTGCAGCGGGAGGAAAAGTGAATACAACAAGTGCTGGTGGACTTAATGTTAATCCGATTGGGAATTTTGCAAAAGTGTACACTCCTATATACAACAAATACATCGAATGTGACCCCACATTTCCAGTTATGAGTCAAAACCTTGTTTCGGATAAACCAGAAGATTGGAATGAGACTTGGACTGCTGGAAAACTTATGGGAGAAGCTAATATTTCAGCTATCATATGGGATCCTAACAATATTGAGAAGATTAAGATTAATCAAGGATTTCTCTATGATTTGGAAAGTAAACAAACATTATTGAAATCAGGAGAAAAAATTTCAATAGTTCATCTCTGGTATGCTCATTCATATAGTTCTTTGAGAGAGGTAAGAACTAGGTGGAACCAATTAATCGGACAAAAAGAGATGTCATATGAAGAATCATTGTATGGTGTTCAAACTACTGCACCAATAGTTGCCACTCTAAAAGATAGCAATATCCTAAGAAAAGGGAAAACAATACAAAAAATAATAGAAATATTAGCAGTAACCCCTTATCCGCTTCCAGGTAAATTATCTCTAATCTTACCTGATAAATGGAAAGGGTTTTTTGTAACACCAGATGGCAAACAACAGCAAATAGAAATGTCTGAGCTCGTCCCCAATAGTAAAATTCCAGTTGAAATTGAACTTACAATACCTGATGATACACTAAAATCGAGTGATATAGTAAGATTACACTTAAGTGGGGAATTTGAAATGGATTTTGATTTAGCAGTTATTTTGAAAGGAAGTTCAGAAGTTAGAATCCTAGAAGAAAAGATAGAGGAACAAGAAGTATTGGTGGTTGAAAATGGAAATCTGAGATTTAAAGTTCCAAAAAATATCGGAGGAGATCTAATTCAACTTGAAGATTCTGAAGGTAATTCTTTCCTCTTAGATAGTTTCCCTAAAGTTGGATCTAAATTTTTCGTGGAACACTATTTGGGTGGAATCCAACCAGCAATGTTCCATACTTCAGAGGAAAATCCCTTTGCTGAACTAGAGAGTACTGAAACAGAAGAAGTATCAGAAGGAGAATGGGTAGGAGTTAAAACTACATGGATCAATGAAAAATCTGAAATTTTAAAAGGGCAAAAATACTCTATTTCATATTTAACTCTCCCAGATTCTAACATAATCCGCATTAAAATTGACAATGTAAATGAAACACCTAGAAAGGTTAGTACGATAGCTGCAATGATCGCTGATATCGCGCTCAAAGGTGAAACAAGTGATAATGTGATTCGAGTTCCCGGTGGAATGAAGAATTGGATTAGAAACAGAGTCCAAAAACCATTCATAAATCAAACAAATATGGATGAGCCATGGGTAAGGATTGAAAAAGAAGAAGTTTCTCTTTCCTTTATGTCTGCATTAGGTTTCTTTGGCTCTAATACTATATTTGATAGTCAAGTTATGTTGATAAATATTCTACTGTCAATGATGGAAACTGAACCTTATCAGACATCAACAAATGAATTTATTATTATGATTAACCAACCCGAAGAGGCAATAGAAGAGGTAAGAAAAGGATTAGCTAAAAATCAATATTGATTGAAATAATAAATGCTAAATTTGGTTTTTCAAACATTTGCCTTTCTTCTTTTCTTTAGAATTTTCTTCATTTTAGGAACACTAATCGATTTTCCATGAGAAATAAATGCCTCAGTTACACCTTCATCAATTAATCGTTGCCAACTAGAATAAACAAGATCGATGTCTTGAGCTACTGCAGGAAATCCTGGAAATAAATTAAGGGGAAAACCTTGGGCACAACAACCAATAAACGCAGTGCCTTTTTCTGTTATCAAGGATATAGTGCCTACGGTGTGTCCAGGTGTATGGATAACCTTTGCTTTTACACCATATTCTTCCAGTGAATATTCATCTTTGATGACAATATCCGGTTCAATTGGGTCATAGTTTTTAAATGATTCTGGCATCGTCCAGATCAAGAATTTAGTAAAAAAAGTACGTGGTGCAACTTCAGTTGAGACAACTTTTCGTAGATAATCCGCATCCTCTTCGTGAACAAGAATTTTAGCGTTAGTGATTTCTTTTAATTTCTTTAATCCACCAGTATGATCAGCGTGGGCATGATTGACAATGATAAGTTTAATTTCATCTTGCTTAATACCATTTTTTTTCAACAATTTAAGATATTTTTTGATATTAAAACCATAACCAGCATCCATCTGTATGTAACCGTTTTTTCCTTTAAGAAGCTGAATTTTGTTAAACCCCAGATTAAGAATAATTACTTCTTCCATAGATAAGATAAGGAGTTATCAGAAATTTAAATATTGTGAGAGAGAAAGAGAAGCATTCCATTTTGCTGAGATCGAGAAAGAGTTAATAGTCTAAATCAATTCTTTTCGCTTCCTTAAGGATAAAAAGAGCATCAATTGTCACCCATTCATTCATCTTTCTCCTATTAACTGATTTCCAATCAGCTGGAGTAAAATAACTAGTTTCGGGATTTGATGACTGACAATATCTTTTTTCCTTTGGAAATCCACCATCAGCTAATCTTTTAGATTCTAGTAAATCTAATGCATCATTACATCGTCTATCTTGAAGCTTATCAGTTTCTGCTAGAACCTTGAGAGCAGAGAGAATGTCATAATGCCAATAAGCAGGATAATGAAGGGACAGCCATCTTTTCTTGATAACTTCTCCATCACTGATTCGTTTGTAAAGTTTCCTTCTATGAAATAACTCTGCTGCTTTATCTATTGCGTTGATTAATTGTGGGGTTTTTTCTTCTTTCAAATAACTATTAAGAGCCCTTAAAGGTATGAGACTCTCATGATAAGAAGATTTGTTTGCAGTTGGTTTTTTATCACAGTTCCAACCACCATCGCTCCATTGGTGTTGAATTAACCTATCAGCTAATTGCTTACATCTTTTATCAAAAAAACCTAGAGAAACAGCAGCATAAAGACCATTTCCTTCTTGGGATGCACAAAAACGTCTTCTACCATTTATTAAGGGTTTAGATTTCCAATGTTTATCACTAAGTAACCAGCTCATCTCTCTTGTTATGCTCGGAATTAAATCTTTGTCACCAGGTGGATAGCCTATGTCTGCTAACTGTGCCAAAATCCAGTGAACTCCTTGCCATTTAGTATACACATGAAAAGTTTCACTGGTTTCATCTTTGGGAAGATAAGAAAATAAACTAGATATGATAGGTGATTCCTTCTTTAAATTGACTATTAGCTTCTTTACCTCTGAAGTATCATAATCGTAATCTAAGAGATAGAGATAAGTTTTCAATCTAATTGCAGGTTCATTTGAATTTAGAAGGAGCGTTGTAACTGATTTTTCACTCAAACATGTCACCACTTGGAATTTTCCTAAATTAAAATTGAAGAATTAAGATTAAAAGAATTTTGTATTTCTATAAAGCAATGAGATATGTTTTTAAACAATTTCAGCTTGATTCAAGCTTGCTATGTGTTTAGCAAAACTAAAACAATACTTTCTTGTTTTCTTAGTTTTAACACTTCTTAGTATCTCACCTCATGAGAGTCTTGCGGAAGAAGATATTGTGAAAGATTATGGAATAGACTCAATTGATCTCTCCCCAGAGAATTTGGTTTCTGGAGAAAACTATACTTTAGCAATACAGTTCTTTGAAAACCCAAATATAAGTACAGTAACCTTATATTTATATCAAATTTATCCAGTCTTCAAAAACAAAACAGCCCCAATAAATATGGAAAATATACCTGGTTATATTCGATGCCCAGATTGTCCAAGATTTGGAGGAAATTTCACGGTAAATTATAATCAAGGAGTTACATTAGGCTTTCAATTTCAAATAAAATATTCTGATTTATCTTCACTAATGTTACCTGATTCGTTAGATGTCATTATTCGAAACCCTCAATATTGCATTGAATTTACTATAGAGTATTATAAAAGCAAAGATATGTTACTGTTTGTTTTAGAAAAATTAGCTGATAGATTTTACACCATATTTTTTACATTTTCATTGATACTAGTATTAGTGTTTGTAACTTCACTATACTTCAGTATTAAGTTTAAAGGAAAAAAGAAAAGAAAAAGTGTAAGAAAGATTAATCTTTCTTCTTAGCAATCTTTTCCATTACTTTAGGATGTTTAACAATTTTCATGATAGCCCAAATAAGGATGCCAGCAAGTACTACACATAGAAGAACAAGAAGGATGACCCAAATAGCAACTGGATTATTAATATATTCTTCTGGATCGAGTAATCCACCTATGAGACCATCTGCACCTACTGCTAGCATAAGACCCATAAAAACTGAAGAAGTCAAGGACATAACAACAAGTAGAGTGTTAATACTTGGACCTGAGGTGTCTTTGAAAGGATCACCAACGGTGTCACCAGTAATAGCAGCTTTGTGAGTTTCAGTGCCTTTACCACCAAGATTACCCTCTTCAATCCACTTTTTAGCATTGTCCCAAGCTCCACCAGCATTAGACATCATGATTGCGAAAACGAATCCTGATAGAATTGCTCCTGCTAGGAAAGCCCCTAATGCAGCTACACCAAATACAAGACCCACTATAACAGGTACTGTGAATGATATTATACTAGGTAGAATAAGTTCCACTAAAGCACCTTTTGTAGCTATAGCAATGGTCTTATTGAAGTCAGCAGGTTCCGTTCCTTCTAAAATGCCTGGATTTTCTTCAAATTGTCTTCTTATTTCTAGAACCATCTTGGCTGCGTTTTTCTGAACTGATAGGATTAGCAAAGCTGAGAACAATGCAGGAATAACTACACCAATAAATGCCCCAATTAGAATTTTGATATCTAACAGATTCATATCTACAATTCCTGCTTCTTCAGCAAATGAGAATAAAAGAGCTATAACTGTTAAGTTTGCAGAACCAATTGCAAAGCCTTTAGTGATAGCTTTAGCTGTGTTTCCTGCAGAATCTAACTTATCAGCATTTCTGATGACATCTTCTCCTAGACCACCTTGTTCAGCTATTGCACGTGAATTATCAACAATGGGTCCAAAGGCATCATTTGAAACAATTGTTCCAACAATAGAAAGCATACCAACAGCTGCTAAAGCAACACCAAAAACACCATCAAGCATAAACGCAACTGCCATAGCTACAATTATACCTAGAGCTGGAGGAACAACACTGATTAAACCATATGAGAAACCAGAAAGTATTGTTACTGCATGACCTTCTTCTGCTGCAAGAGCAATATTCTTTGTTGGAGGTTTGTCTTCTCTGGTAAAGTAATCACTTGTCCAACCAATTATTATTCCACTAGCAAGACCGATTAATATTGCAAAGTAATCTCGCCATAGTTGAGTTTTAGCAGATGGAATTTGAGCGGTAAGAATCCATATTAATATTGCGGCAAAAACCGCTACCATGAACGTTGCAAAATATGTTCCCATGTTTAGAGCCTTTCCAGGATTCTCTCTTCCTAACCATTTAACGAGGAAAATACCAATTAGTGAAGCAACTAAACCTACACCTGCAATTAATATAGGTAGAATAACGAAGTAAATTTCAAAGCCTAAAGCACCGAACGTTGTACCCAGAATCATTGCTGCAACAATAGATGCCACATAAGAATCTAGTAAATCAGATCCCATACCTGCTATATCTCCAACATTGTCACCGACGTTGTCAGCTATTGTTGCTGGATTTCGGACATCGTCCTCTGGAAGATTGTATTCTGCTTTACCAACAAGATCTGCTCCAACATCAGCTGTCTTCGTAAAAATTCCCCCGCCGCATTTCATGAACAAAGCGATCGTGGATGCACCGAAACTGAAACCTAAAACTACTTTTGTAGCGAATGCTAGACCTACTAGTGGTTCGAATATCCAGTAAATTCCTCCAACACCTAATAAGGCTACACCAACAACTGCTAGACCCATTACTGAACCTCCAAAGAAAGCTATATCAAACCCTTCTTTGACACTTTTTGTTACACCTTGTGCAGCTCTTGTGTTTGTCTTAACTCCTACAATCAAACCTAGCCATCCAGCAAACATTGATGCTACAGATCCTATCAGATAAGCTAACGCTTGTTCCCAATTTAGATCTCCAGCTATTACTGGAATTATGCCACCAGTCATCTCTGATGGTAGGAATAGTAATATTACGAAAAACAGAAAACCAACAAATACCGCTAAGACCAAATATTGGACCCAGAGGAAGTGTTTAGCTCCTGTTTCAATATAACCGGATACTTCAATCATCTTTTCGTTTCCGCGATCTTTCTTCATCACCATAAATGTGAAATATATCGCAGCTCCGATAGAAATAACACCGGCTATTATAGCTATTAGTATAATAAGTGGTACCATATTATATACACTTTTTTATTTTTTAGTGGGCTTCAATTAAACCATTTATATTTAAAACTTACTCCCTCTACTTATTGTTATGAGGATGAAATAAAAATAGAAAATTCTATTTGTAAATGTCCACTAGTTTGCACTTTCTTTCGTAAATTTGCTCTTTCTTAAGTCCCTAGTAAGCAAGATAATTGATGTTATCAAAGCTGCTATTGCGAGCAAAAATAAAAACCCTATTCCCCAAATAATTGCAGCATTATCCAATATTAATCCAAAGATCCATGGGAACAGAGCTGCTACAAGACTTGGGAAAGCAAAGAGTAAACTTATACCTGTAGTTCTCGAACTTTGAGGAACGTTTTCTGCTACATACTTGGTTCCTGCTGTAGCTGAGAAATATAAGAAACCTATGAAAATGAAATAGAGTGTTATTATCCAGAAACTAGATATTGTTGATCCCAATAAGAAGATGATTAGAAGTATTACTGACGATCCTACCATTGAAATTATCATTGTTATACTTGTTTTGAATTTATCACTAAAAATTCCACCTAATATTGCCGTTAGTCCTCCGATTACAAGCAGAATAACCGTTATCCAACCCGCTTCAAAAGTTGGAATGTTATAGAGGTCGACGAAAATTATTGATAACCATTGAGTAGTGATTTTGAATATTCCTGATCTAAAAGCTGAATAGAATAAACAAGTTATTACAGCAAAAGATATGATAACAGCTAAGTCAGTTCTAAACCATTTTTTAACTTTACCACTGTTATTCAAAGCTTTACTCTCTTCATGATTTCTAATTTCTTCCTTGGTAAACTTATAATCTATCAATTTGTTCATGGCAAAATATATTGCAACGCCTAATACAAGTCCAACGATGCCAAAAATAATGAAGAAAGTCCTCCATCCAACTAATCTGTCGAAGGTTACAACTAAACCAGGAGTGATAGACGTTCCAATCATCCCAAGTCCAGCATTTAAAGCCATAGTCAATCCTTTCTTGTCTTCATAAAGATCAGCAATAGCTGCATAAGCAACAGGATGATAAAACGATGCTCCTATCCCCACAGTTATAGCTGCAACTATCAGCACTGTTACACCCAATTGCCCTTCTGGAGCATAAGCTGCAATAAATAAATGAACTGCCATAAGAACTATCCCGATTGGAATGAAAACCTTCTTGCTTTTTAACCATCTATCACCTACTATTCCGACAGCTAAAGAAAACACAGCAAAAACTAACATTTGCAACATACTAAGCATGCCTACCTGTCCTGAAGTGAGATCCATTTCTTCTGGTAATCTAATAACCAACATTGCAGCTGCTAGAACATAAGCATAAAAATGATTTAGAAAATGACCAAAAATCAATACAACAAGAGCCAATATGGGATTGGAACTTTTAATTTCTGGCATTAATTGTTCAAAATTTTAATTAGTTAAAAAGTTTATCGTAACGAGGATGATATTTTTCTTGAGTATTTTTAAAGTTAATAGAATTGAAGGATTATATAAAATATCTAAAAGACAAAAATCCTCAATAAAGTAAAAATACCTAAGAGAATTGTAACAATACCAATTATTGGTTGTAATTTTCGAATATTAAGATATTTTACTGTCATAACTGCTGGAATAATAGATGCTAAAGAACCAACTAGTAGAGCAAGAACAAGATATCCGAATGCAGGAGTAAGTCTGGTTCCATTTGCAACGAAATAAATTACAAGTGATGCTATACAAACAGTTGCTTCTGAAAGAGAAGTAGAAGCTACTGCTTGTCTAGGATTTCTATCTACGATCATTTGTCCTGAACTTATAAGAGGTCCGTATCCTCCTCCGCTTAAACCTTTGTTAAAAGCCGCTAGCAGACCAATTGCAGAAATCTTCCACCAAGCAAATTTCCATTTCATCTTTAGTGTTACTAACACACCTATTATTATTACCAGAACACCAATATATATTTTAACAAAAAGTGCATTAATACTAATGGCAAGAAATGCAGCACTCACCCCACCTAAAATTCCCAGAAAAGAGAGAATTAAAACTATCTTAAGATCTTCTGAAATACTGAAGTTGGAAGTTACTATACTCTTAACTGTGCTTTCTTTTGTGCAGGTGTTTTTTTTGAAGCCTTCTTTATCTTCCCCTGCTTCTAATGATTTCTTTCTTTTTGATTTGACATGAAAATCTGCATTTCCTACACGATGATGAAGAATTGCAGAACCAAGTCCTGTCCATATCTCAGTTAATAATACTGCCGGTATCAATAATGCCCCCTCTATCTCAAAAGCAAGTAAAATCGGAACTAGAATTGTTCCATATCCTCCTCCCATGGCAGAATCAACATATTCACAAATAAGTGCAAGCACTCCAAACAGAATATACAGTCCAATGGGGTAAATTGTAGCGTCAACCATGTAACTATTTCCAAGCTTTTTGTCGATTTTGGTGTAACACCATATACGTTTTGTTTAAAACCAATACCCTTTGGTATGTGTATACTGACCCTTTACTACAATATATGTACTGCATATTTTAGAGATTCAAGTAAGATTGGTTGACACCAAATTATGTTGGTTTAATGTCAAAAAGATTATTAACAAATGAGGAGATGAAAAAATATGACTAAAATAAACATTGATGAAGTAGAATTCATTTCGGAGACAACTTTAACCATAAGAGAAAGCAGGAGGAGAACAACAGTTCCTAAGGAGATAGTTGATACTTTATCTCTTAAAAATGGTGATAAAATCAGGTGGATTCTATTTGATGATGGAAAGGTAATGATATCAAAAGTGAAGAAGAAAAAACGCAATTAGATCTTTCAATTTAGAAAATCATCTTCAAATCTTTTTTAAATATACAAGATGTTTTTAGTTAAGATCTCAAAGAAACTCTAATGTAATAAGTAAGTTTTTTAGAAACAAGTATAATTTGTGAAGTGTGACCAACTCTGAATTCATTTTCAAAATCACTCTAATTGGTGACGGTGCTGTGGGTAAAACTTCTATTCGTCATCGTTATATGGGTCATGGTTTTAAAGAGTCACATTTAATGACCTTGGGTGCAGATTTCAGTGTGATTGACAAGGAATTCAGGAAAGGTGAAACTTGGACCTACCAGATTTGGGACATTGCAGGACAGAAAATATTCGAGGAAATAAGAGCTCGTTTCTATAAAGGTAGCATGGGTGCTTTAGTCGTTTTTGATGTGACTGATAAGCAGACATTACGTAATTGCCTTTCTTGGGTTAAGGAGCTTTACCGTTTTTCAGGAAATGACGCTATACCTGTTGTTTTATTAGCTAACAAATCTGACTTACGAAATCGCAAAAGTGTAGACATGAAGAAAGCTAAGAAATTTGTTAAGATCCTAAATGAGGGAACAGCTAGTTATGGGTTCACTAATCATGTTCTAGAAACTAGTGCAAAAACTGGGCTTAATATTGAATCAGCTTTCAAGCTGCTCGGTGATGCTATTCGGGCAAGATTTTAATATTGTAAGCATAAGAACGTTTTTGAAAGGAAAAATATTTTGTAGATTAGTAGGGTAACAGCTTATGGCTTATAAGATTCTTATACTTGGAGATTATGGTGTTGGAAAAACTTCTCTTTACAATTACTATAAAGAACGTGCTCCAGAAGCAGAGGAAAAACCTGCTTTGAAGCTTAAATTACTAGAACTAAATAGAAGAATAGATGGGGAAGAAATTACTGTTCATCTTTGTGATATCCCTGCTAAAGAATTTACCACTGCTAATAAAACCAAATTATATCAAAAAACTGTAGGAGCACTGATTCTATTTGATATTAGTCGCCCAGATACTTTTAGACATGCTCTATTTTGGATAGAAGAACTCATGAATTACAACGGTTTTGGTAAGGTACCTATTGCTTTACTAGGTAATAAGACCGATATAAGATATTCTAGTGAAAGAGTATTGAATCCTATTGATGCACAACAATTTATCTATAGATTAAATCGTTCAGCTAATAAAGAAAAAATAGAAAGCTCCTTCCATGAAATGTCGACAAAAGAAGCTAAAGGTTTGTTAAGCATTCTTGATAAGCTTATTAAAGCAATTATCGCTCATAATGTAGAGAAAAAATAATAGAGTGTTCTTATAATACATCTTTGTCTTGTAGTCATATTAACTAACAATTGTATCAGTTTAAATGGATGATTTAAAGTGAATATTACGGGAGTTTTTATAAGAATCTCTAAGTAAAGAAGAGATGACTAAGGTTCCTAGAGTGGAGTGTATAGAAGTTAACTATCATCCTGCCTTAAGCAAGCTTTGTCATCAAGTAAAAAATCTCTATAATCGAACGAATTTTCTGATAAAAACCTCATTGAACAAACAGAACAAACTCCTCTTTTACATTGATCTCAACAAGCTACTCAACCATGAAGAATGCTACAGTGTTCTCCCTGCTCACACTGCACAACATACAATTAAACTCCTCACTCGAAACTGGAAAGGATATTTCCGAGCAATGAAAGAGTGGAAAGTCAACCCTGGAGATTTCTTCGCTATGCCCCGCCCGCCTAATTACAAAAAAAAGGATGGGGAAGTGGTAGCTATCTTCACTAACCAACAAGCAAGAATAGTAAACGGATGGCTGGTTCTGCCAAAGAAGGTGGGATACACATACAAGACACGATTAACCTCTCACACGGATTTGCGAGAGGTAAGAATCGTCCCAAGAAGACCAGGGTATACCCTAGAATTAGTTTATCAGAAAACCTTGCCTAAACTCCGCAAAAAGTTGATACGAAAAGGTGGTGTCGATTTAGGGATGATCAACCTTGCTACCTTTGTGGATAACCTCGGAGGACAACCGATTGTTATCAAAGATGCAGGGAAAGGAATAAAATCCATAACACAATATTATTTGAAAAAACAGAAACAATTACAGATACAATACGCTCAACAGCAAAGACTGAACCTACAAGGAAGGAACCGATTGACCTATGGCCATACTTACTACAAACTCCGAGAAAAGTGGAGACTGAAATTGAAAGACGCTATTCACAAGCTCACCTGTTATTTGGTTGACTTGTGGGTGGAACGAGGGCTACACGAGGTCATCATCGGTTACAATAAGAAGTGGAAGCAAGGGGTGCAATTCTGGAAAAAAATCACCCAGATGTTTGTCACCATACCCTTTCTACATATT
>JABCTC010000089.1 GCA_018238545.1 Candidatus Heimdallarchaeota archaeon | reverse complement strand
ATGCTGACGTTAATGCTGCATATAATATATTGATAAAAAGCGATCCGAAAGCCTTGCCTAAACGCAGGGTGAACGGGGTAGGAGGATACGTGATGTATCCACTCAGAGTGAGTATAGAGTGTCTTCGCCCTATATCATGACCTCTAAGCACGACATGTACCTAGCTTTGCCTAATAAGACAAGAAGACAAATAAACATCATACTGCAAACGATAATAGAATAGATCCTCCAACAATTATTGCGACACCGACAATTTGTGGTAATTTGATTTTTTCCTTAAGGAATATACTTCCTAATAACAATACTATGAACGGAGATATTGAAGAGAGTGGAGTGCTTATTCCTGCTCCAATCATCCCTACTGCAGTGAAGAATGAAACACCTCCTATACACCACGCAATAACACCCCCTCCCATCAAAATACCTAGTTCCTTATAACGTATAGCTTGAGGTTTCTTAATTCCCTTGTTTTTGAATAAAGAGAAACAAAAGGCAGCTATGAGCGCCATTACAACCATTAAACCATTTCTTACTCCCATCATTGAAATTACTTCTACATCTGGATCCTCAAGTAGTTTTCGGGTGAAAAAGATAGTACCTCCCCAGAATACAGCAGCTAACAATGCTAGACTTACTCCTAGAATGGGCATTTTCTGTTTATTGCTCTCATCGGGTTCTATAACATTGTCAGCAATCTGGTTATCGTCTGCTTCTATCATAACGTTATTTTTTTTACGCGAAAAATATGTAATTGTAACAACTCCAGAAATTATTAATAAAGTACCTACAATGATTTTCCAGTTGATAACCTCTGTATTAGTAATTAGAAGAAGTAAAATAGTAACAAAAGGATAAATTGTAGTTATAGGTTGAGCTATTGAGACATCTATTTTTCTTAAAGCAAATAGTGAGAAAAAATCACCAAGAGCGATAAACAAAGCTGATAATAATAACCATAAGAGATTTTCAGTGTTGAAAGATTGTGCTAAAGAACCCGAACCATAGATTATCATCCCTACTACAAGTAGTATGGGCACTGCAAGTAATCCTTTTACATAAGTTGCTGTGAGAGGGTCAATGTTTTTCACTCCAACTTTGAATATTACCATCCCTGTGCCCCAGGCAATAGCCGCAGTAAACGATAAAATTATTCCTAAAGCAACTGACATCAACTTTGGCTTAAAGTGAAAGTAAAAAAAGTTTGTTAAGAATACAAAATGTACGTTAAGTGGTAATTATTCAAAACAATAGTTTTTTAATTAGCTCTTAGACTTTTAATTGGTAATAATCATGAGTAGTAATATCCCGATAAAAGTAGAGCGTAAAGACGATATGGAAAGTTATTATGCTGAAAGTATTCAAATGGTTCACTCAATTGCTGGATTTAAGCTTATAATCTTTAAAGACAAAGCTGAATATGCTTTAGATCCAAGTGTAGGACCAAGTGCTTTAATTCCAAGGGCAATAGTAAAGGAGATTATCACAGAAATTAACTTTTCTCCTCAACAGCTAAAAATACTTTCTAAAGTTTTAAATGATCAATTAAAAGCATATGAAAATCGATTCGGTTCAATAGCTATACCCGATCAAACTAAAAAGACAGATAATTCTTCAGCAAGTTTCATCTAATTTTGAGAGAATGAGTTTTCCTATTCTCTATTTTTCTCTATTTTGTCAATTGTAGAAAGAAGCTCATCTAAACTGAAAGGTTTTCTTAAGAAGTGAGGAATACCTAAATCTTTTACTTCATCTTTTGTTATGGTATCATCAGCTGTTGCAATGATTATTTGATCTTTCAGAAGAGGAGATATTTCAATGATTCTTTTAGCAACTTCAAGACCAGATTTTTCTGGGATTCTATTGTCGATGAGGAAAACTATATCTTCAATTTTTTCTTTCAATTCTTCGATTTTATCGATAGCAACTGAACCGCTGGAAGCTATTCCTTCGATCTCGATACCTTCTCTTTCAAATAGCATTTTGTAAAGATTGCTGATATCTTTTTCATCTTCAATAATGTAGATCTTCTTCATTTTATCCCCAATTCTTAAGTTAAGCTTATTTTTAGCCCTTGCTATTAAATATTTCGCATTTGTCTAATTCTCTCATATTCTGCTCTAAATCTCTTAAAACGCATACTTAAGAGCAATAAGTGAAATTGAGGATTATGCTATTCATGTGAATAGATAACGTTAATATATTACCTTCAAAGCACTTACTAAGAAGTTGAAGTGATATTATGGTAAATGTTCCAACTGATGAAGCTGTAAATTTTAGGTATGATATCGTTACAGTGATAAAAAATTCTGAAATAACAAAAGAAAATCGCAAAGAGTTTTCAGCAAAAGTGAAAGATCATATTGTAAAAGATTGTATAGGTGATAGTCTAGCAATAACAGGAATGAAAGGAATGCTAAAAGTACATTGGCATGCGGATATACCTGATGATGTTCTGAAAGTCTTGAGACAATATGGAGAAGTTTTATCTCATGAGGTAGAAGACATGAAAGAACAATATGAAGCTTTCAAAGCTAAAAAGAAAAACTGATGAGTTAAACGATGTCTAGGATTCTTCTATCATATAATCACTGCGGTGATTGCGGTAAATGCTGTTTTGACTGTGAGTATCTTGACAGAGAGCATGGATGTACTAATCACACATTTAGATTATCAACAAGATGTGCTTCTTTTCCCATACTTTTTGGTTCTCCCTCTAAGATGGGGCACAGAGATAACAAACCAAGTGATAGACTTACTAACAATGAAACAAAAGTGTGGTTTATTTATAATTATCCTGAATGTGTTCTTCAACAGGATGAAATTTTGTTTAATAATTTACGATGGATTTTAGATGATATAAATAGTGGACAAAACATCTCTTTTTTTCATGTACAACTTGAAGGAAGCGAATTATCGATAGAAAACAAGAAGTAAAAATGTTAATTACTCTTCAGTTTCTAGCTTTTCTTCTTGCTTCTGTTTTTCCTTTTCTGCTAGAACTTCTCTAACATCAGTTCTTAGATTATTGAAAAGAGGAATGATGATAACTATAATTACAACAAGCGTTAGAAAGATACCCAACAATATCCAAGGAGTTTCTAGAATTCCTAGACCTCTATTCAAATCTATCATACTAAAAACAGCTGAAACAGTCCAGACGACCATTATGGTGCCCAAAAGAAGAACATTTCTAAGTTTTCTTAATTTGTTCACAGATTCTTGGTTCTTATTTTGTTCTTCTTCCTTCTTTTCTTCTACTGTCATACAATCAATGAGTTTAACTTCTCTTCTTAACCTTTTTCATGATTAGCTTTAATTGATGATTGAATCTTCCGCCTTATTCCGCATTAACATGTAGGTTCAGAGAGAGTTTTTAGGTTTAAATAATGTAATAAGGGGGGTAGTAGTGATGCTCGTTAGAAGAACTGAACGGATAAAAGTGAAACCTAGTTTCACGCTTATGCAGTTAGCGAGACAGAGCAAAAATGTATATAATTATGGCAATTATGTCATCAAAAGACAACTGAAAAATAGTAAATATATGACCTCAGAGTATGAGTTAGTGAGCATGATACGTTATCATCCTTGCTATGCAGACTTTATCGCCCATTCAGCACAACAGACGATAAAATTTCTAGTAAAGAACTGGAAAGCGTATTTCAGAGCAAAAAAAGAATACAAGAAGCAACCGCAAAAATTCCTCTCTCCACCCCATGCGCCCAAGTATAAGAAAAAACGAGGGTTCCACATCATCTACTTCACCGCTAATCAAGCAAAAGTGAAAGAAGAAGGGTGGCTGCACTTTCCCAAAAAAGTAGGGTTGAAAGTGAAAACAAGGCTGAAGAAAGGGACGAATATCAATCACGTCCGTTTACTCCCTAAAGGAACATGTTTTATCTTAGAGATAATTTATGAGCGAGAAATAAAACAAGAGCCATCGAAACACTCTCTCCGAGCAAAAAAGATCTTAGCCATAGATTTAGGGGTGAACAATCTCTTGGCCTGTGTGAGTAACTGCGTATCCCCTTTCCTCATCAGCGGGAGGAAACTGAAAGCAATCAACCAATGGTATAACAAAGAGTGTGCCCGTCTCCAATCTATATACGATTTACAAAAATTGGAAGATTACGGGCAGAGGACGAAAAAAGTGATAGATAAACGCTATCAACAGGTGGAAGATTATCTTCATAAAGCTTCAAGGATCGTTATCGACCAATGTTTGAAATATAACATAGGTACCATTGTTATCGGTTATAACAAGAAGTGGAAACAGAAGAGTAAGATGGGAAAGAGAAACAATCAGATTTTCGTCACTATTCCCTTTTTAACCTTGGTACGCAAACTTCAATATAAAGCTGAAGAGGTAGGGATAAAAGTCATCTTGACGGAAGAAGATTATACTTCCAAATGTTCGTTTCTAGATAACGAGGTAATCAAAAAACATCCCAATTATCTGGGAAGAAGAGTGAAAAGAGGTTTATTCAGAAGCAAAACCGGTATCCTGCTTAACGCTGATTGCAACTCAGCAGGCAATATCGGTAGAAAAGTATTCCCGCTGGTCTTCA
>JABCTC010000088.1 GCA_018238545.1 Candidatus Heimdallarchaeota archaeon | reverse complement strand
CGTGCCTATTAACTGCTTGTCTCCTGACAAGCATTTATCACCCAGCTCGTGCTTAAATGCACGCATCGCGAGATGCGCGCAGCCGGATTAAAATGGGGACAAATTTGAATTTTTAGTATTAATAGATATGGGAATACAAAACAAAAGCATTCATTATAATAAAAAAAAAGATAAGTTCTCTATTTGAGAACTTTTTATTATCTTTGTAAATGATATTTCTGAATGAAGCGAATAATTGCAAAAAGAACCTTAAAAGAATTTTGGAGAAAAAACATGTCCAATAAGAGTTCAAGTATAGTTGAGGTAAATAATCCTTTTACTGTTATAAGCCCTGAAAAGCTTGATACACAAACTGCCGATCGCCTTTTTGTAGATTTGTTTTCAGAATTTTATGAGAATGCTTCTGGAGAAATATTTAATAGCGAAAAAGAAACTACCCCCATTCGCGGTACTGTGCTTGCCAATAATTTATTACTTTCATCCTGTTATTTATCAAGGTAATTTTGGAGAGGATACTCAAAAAGGATTTACAATACTTTATGATGATTTATCATTCAAATTTATTGATACTAACCATACAACAGCATTGCTTGGAGCTAATGTTGTTGCTTCTGCAAGTGCATCAAACATCGACTTCAGTTACAACTTTATTGGGGATACTTACTATGTTACTGTAACTAACAATAATCCTTCAGTTGGTTCAATCAATATATCTGTTGATGTAAGTTTATCAAACTACGAATCTGTAACTAGTTTTCTACTAGGAGAATTAAGTGTTTTAACTATTCAGACTAGTTTAACAGAAGTGACTACACCCACTGAAGTGTATGTAGGTTATACTACTTCAATCATAGTTCAATTTAATGATACAACTCATGTAGAATTTATCGATGACGGAGTTGGATCATTCGTAACACTTGTCACTAATTCAAGTTCATATATTGATTTAGGCTATATAAACATCGGAAGTGGACAGTATAATGTGTCATTTATTAATAATGATTTCAACTTGCAGGGAATAAATATTACAATCACAATTGGAAAAACTGGCTATGAAAATGCAAGTATATCTCTCCAAATTCAAGTAGTGTCAATTTCCACTGATTCAATATTAGTTGATAGTGCAGATCAAGATATTACCATTTACTATGATGAAGGAGCATCAATTGAGATTCTATATTGGGACAATATTTCTTTTGTTAATATCACTGACCCTCTAGTAGCGTTCTCTGGCAATTTAACTGTTGTTCCCACTTACGGTTTCTTGAACAATATCACTACAATCACTATCCTTTCAATACCAGATATAGGTTATTTTGAATTAACAATAACAATTTACAAACCTGGTTTTGAAGCTCAAAATATCACGGTGTATATCCTTGTTCTAGAAAGACAAACCTCAGTCGATGCTGATAGTACGAGTATAACCTTCTATGCCGATTTAACGGATCAAGTGTTGCTAAATTATACAGATGAATTAGATATATTAGAGATTCTATCCGCCAACGTAACTGTTGATTTCGCAGCTGTAAACAGCACACTATCTGTGCAGGATTATTTCGATATAACAATAACACCTGTGGGATCACTTTATGAAATCACGTTTGATCCAATAGAGATCAATGCTACCGGTTATGTGTTTCTGTTTAATATAACACTTAGCAAATACGGTTATGAAACTGATTTCATCATCATTACGATTACAATCGATGTTCATCCAACAGCTATTGATCCCTCTTCTGACTCTGAAGACTCTGTCTATATAGACGTAGATGGTGTATATACAATCATCTATGAGACAAATGATACAAGTACCTTTATCGTTGGAGCTGAGCTTAGTTACCTCTTACTTAACGGTACAGCCGAAGACATCTTAGATGTTACTTTTGCTCAAGTAGGTAGCACTTATGTCGTTACTATTTCCATTAACAGTAGTATTGTTCCTCAACAAAGTTACTTAATAGAGCTTACATTCTATAAAATTGGATTTGTAAATCAAACCATGATAATAAGGATAAATGTCTTGGTTCATCCAACAGCTATCGATCCTTCTTCTGATGCTGAAAAAGTCATTAATACTGAAGAAGATGGTGAATTCACAATCATCTATGAGACTATAGAAGATACATTCATCGTTGGAGCTGAGCTTAGTTACGTCCTGCTTAATGGCACATCCACAGAAATCTTAGATGTTATTTTAAATCCAATATTCGAAGCTTATATCATTACTGTTTCCATTAATGGTAGCATTATTGAACCAGTAACTAGTTACCTAATAGAGCTTACTTTCTATAAACACGGTCATGAGAACCAAACTTGGATAATAACGATAACTATTTCGGATCACCCTACATCAATCGATTCTTCTTCTCAAGTTTTAGATACAATTTATGCTGATGAAGATGCTGTATTCACAATTATTTATGAAACTATAGAGGATGATTTCATAGGAGCAGCTGAAATGGAATATAACATTATTAATGGCACATCCACTGAAATCCTAGATGTTACATATTCTCAAAGAACTGATTATTATATTATTACTATAATTTTTGATGAGTCTCTTATTGCAGGAAATAATTTTACATTAGAGCTTATCTTCTTCAAACATGGATATGAAAATCAAACGTGGATTGTTACCGTAAGTGTTTTTGAAAAGGTGACCTATGATATTGATGTGGAAATAGTTGGTACTGTCCAACAATTGAATACCATACAATTTCAAATATCTTTAACGAATCTCTCCTCAGCAGATCTTCAAGCATTATCATCAGTAGACATCAAATATGCTCCGTCACCTGTAGGTGATTTTGTTACCATCGAATATACATTTGTCTTCGCAAATGGAACGAGGGTAACTTATTCAATACAAGTAGAAATAGGGAGTGATTACACAGGTTTATCTGAAGAAATTTATATTCCTTGGATGGTAGGGGAAATATTCTACACAGTCACTTATACACCAACTAATGGCGCTGTGATAGAGTCTACTGCTCTTAGCAACAATCCTGCTTTGCTTCCTATCTCACCTGACTTTGCTACTCTCATGACCTACTTATTCCAAGAATTTAGAGTATACATGATCATAGGTTTGGCCCTAGTGGCTATTTTATTCATATCGTTAACTGTTTATTTTGCAGCAATCAGACCTAAGAAACAAAGAAGGAGTGCTAAGAAGAAACGATACTTGGATAAAATTTCAAAGATTCTTACAAGTGTTCTATCATTGAGAAAAGTGATAGTAGTTCACAATGAAACTGGACTGCCTATTTATGAATGGGATCTGGGTGAAACCATGACCGTAGATTCTTCTCTCGTATCTGGCTTTTTGCAAGCTGTATCTGGTATGGGTGGAGAAATTAGTGGAGGCAAAGCTCAATCTGTTCGTAAAATTGATTATGGCCAATTCTGCGTTTCAAGTTCATCTACTGAGAGTTTAACCACATATCTCTTTAGTACAGGTGACATCTCTGTTGATGTTGAAGAGGGTTTGACTAGTTTCATTACATGGTTTGCAAAGAAATTCCAAGGAACATTAGACGGACAATGGGATGGCGTTACTGATGTTTTTGAACAAGCTTCTAGGGTTATAATTGATAGACTCTCTGAAGACATCTTCATCTGGACTCTTCATCCTCTCTCTGTTAATCCTGTAAAAGAAAAAGATGTTGCAAAGTTAGATAGTTTTAGTCAGAAACTCTACAAATTTATTAAGGATTATAAGGAAGTAACTATCAGCGTTTCGCTTGAATACTTCAATAAATCTCCTATTGAAGAAACACTTTCGAAACTATTTGAACTAGTTGACAATACCTTCTTACTAAGAAAACGTCTAAGATAGATGAAAAGAGTAAACATAAAAGGACTTTAGTGCATGATTTAATGGGCAATATGAACGAACAATCCAACTGGAAAAATTATGCTCTCCTTTTTGATATGGATGGTGTTATTCTTAGTTTAAAATCTAGGTGGATTGACCCATTAGAGGAAGTAATTTCAGCAATCAAACCAGATTATGATAGAGCTGCAATTGAAGAGAAAAGTTCCTCTTTACTTCTAGTACACGGTGGTAGAAGTAGTAATCTAATGCTAAAAGGTTTAATTCAAGTTTGTCAAGTTTGTGGTCTTAGTCGCCTCCAAACCGCAAGGGTGATGTTTCGTTTAGGTTTAATGCTCTTATCTAAGAAGAAGTTTAGAATTGTTCCCCTTAATGGAGTAATGACTACCCTACAATTTCTTAAAAACCAAGGATTCAGTCTAGCTTTAGTTACATCAGCTTCAAGAGCTACTACAAAAGCTCTGGAAAAATCTTTTCCTGATATTTACAATAAATTCGATTGTATTTACACAAGAAATGATGTAAAGTTAACCAAACCTGATCCTGATCAACTCCTGCTAGCTTTAGATGCCCTCAACATTAATAAAGATAAAGCAGCAATAGTTGGAGATTTTATAACAGATATAATAGCCGGTAAAAGTGCAGGAATAAAAACAATAGCTATTTTAGGTGAGTATCCAGAAGTGAACCGGTTTCCTTTGGAAAGTGTAGAACCGCACATTATTGTCAATGATATAACTGAAATACCAAATATACTTCTC
>JABCTC010000063.1 GCA_018238545.1 Candidatus Heimdallarchaeota archaeon | reverse complement strand
GAGTGATTATAGAGTGTCTTCGCCCTATATCATGACCTCTAAGCACGACATTTACCTAGCTTTGTCTAATAAGACAAGAAGACAAATAAGCATCATAAATTGACTATAAGCTTTTTTGAATAATGAAAATAAAAAAGAAAGTTACTTCTTATCTTCTTTTGGTGGTACTGCTATTCTGTATGCTTTCCAAGCACCTGCTAATGTTAAAGATGTACCACAAGCTATCAGGGGGAAGAGCAGAAACAACCAGAATACTAATAGAGTCCCAGGGATTGCATTTGGAAATAGACTGTAGTAGAACCAGTTATAGATTCCTTCCCAAGTTGACCATATTATTACGAGTATTATTAAAATCAGAGCACCACTTACTCCTCTGATTATCTGTTTTATGAAGTCCTTGTTAGATACGATTTTTTCTTTAGTGCTCATGCTATTTCAAATTGCAGAAAATATGTATATTTAAATGTTTTTTGCTCAAGTGAGAAAATGTTTGGTATGCGAGAGGAAAATTTTAATTTATCTGTTTATCAAATTACTTGAACATGTCTCAAAATAATCATGACTTCGAATTACAAAATTTACTAGATTCAAACGAGTATGGTTTCTATAAATTTATGCCAGATTCAGAAGTAGTAGAAAACGACTTGGGATATTTTATCAAGAACAAAACCATTGAGACATATAGTTATGTTACACCAAAACCTCTTGGAGAAGAAAAGTTTGAGGATTTCTTAGATTTTACTTATTCATTCTTCTCTGATGGAAAAGAGTATTTCATTATCAAGCATGCTTTAGATGAATACTATAAACAAAATTCAAAGATACTCAGACAGAAGCAGTTGATAGGGCATCACATTGATACAGGAGTAATGCATTGGAAAAAAGAGGATAGAGAAAAACTCAATCCTTCTCCGCATGTTGAATATGAATTACTTTCTACGAGAACTGTGAAAAAATGGGTAGATGTTTTCTTTGATGGATTCAATTATCCTAAAAATTTGCGTAAATATATTACTCGAATGGCAAAAGCTCAAAGTGAAAATGGGATAGAATTTTATGTTGGTTATGTATCTGGAAGCGATACTACTTGCTTTTGTTCTTTCAACGATGGAACCTATAGAGGATTATATGGTGTAGGTACAAGATATCGATATAGGCGTCGAGGATATGCTCTAACTTTGATGTCAAATTATATTCTTGATACTATTAAAGAAGATTCGAATGCTAAATTTTGTTTGCAAGTTCAGAAAAATAGTGGAGCAGAGAAATTATATTCAAAAATAGGCTTCGAAGAAGTTATTATTCAGAAAAGATTTGATTGGGATCCATGAGTGACCTTTCCGAACGTTAACGAACATTAAAGGTCTTTAACTGTTATCATCTCTGCTTCGATTACTCTAAACAGTCCAACAATTAGGATGACTCACGGCATCCACTGTCCCGGAGGTGAAGACCAGCGGGAATACTTTTCTACCGATATTGCCTGCTGAGTTGCAATCAGCGTTAAGCAGGATACCGGTTTTGCTTCTGAATAAACCTCTTTTCAACCTTCTTCCCAGATAATTGAGATGTTTTTTGATTACCTCGTTATCTAGAAATGAACATTTAGATGTATAATCTTCTTCCGTCAAGATGATTTTTATCCCTACCTCTTCAGCTTTATATTGAAGTTTGCGTACCAAGGTCAAGAAAGGAATAGAAACGAAAATCTGATTGTTTCTCTTGCCCATCTTGCTCTTCTGTTTCCATTTCTTGTTATAACCGACAACGATGGTACCTATGTGATGTTTCAAACATTGGTCGATGACGACCCTTGACGCCTTATGAAGATAGTCTTCCACCTGTTGATAGCGTTTGTCTATCACTTTCTTCATCCTCTGCCCGTAACCTTCTAATCTTTGTAAATCGTAGATAGATTGGAGACGGGCACGTTCTTTGTTATACCATTGGTTGATAGCCTTCAGTTTCCTCCCGCAGATGAGGAAAGGGGAAAGGCAGTTACTCACACAGGTCAAGAGGTTATTCACCCCCAAATCTATAGCTAAGATATTCTTGACCTGGAGGGAGTGTTTCGATGGCTCTTGTTTTATTTCTCGCTCATATATTATCTCTAAGATAAAACATGTTCCTTTAGGGAGTAATCGGACGTGATTGATCTTCCTCCCTTTCTCCAGCCTTGTTTTCACTTTCAGCCCGACTTTTTTGGGAAAATGCAGCCATCCTTCTTCTTTCACTTTTACTTGGTTAGCGGTAAAGTAGATGGTGTGGAACCCTCGTTTTTTCTTATATTTGGGTGCATGGGGTGGAGAGAGGAATTTTTGCGGGTGCTTCTTATACTCTTTTCTCGCTCTGAAATACGCTTTCCAGTTCTTTACCAAAAATTTTATCGTCTGTTGTGCTGAGTGGGGGATAAAGTCAGCATAGCAAGGATGATAACGGATCATGCTCACTAATTCATACTCTGAGGTCATATACTTACTATTTTTCAGTTGTCTTTTAATGATATAATTGCCATAATTATACAAATTTTTGCTCTGTCTTGCTAACTGCATAAGCGTGAAACTAGGTTTCACTTTTATCCGTTCAGTCCGTCTAATGAGCATCACTACTACCCTCCTTATTACATTATTTAAACCTAAAAACTCTCTCTGAACCTAAGTGTTAATGCGGAATAAGGCGGAAGATTTAATCATCAGTTTTTTCTTTTTCTTTATCCTGTTTTAACGATTCTAAAAATGCTACAACCTTTTGGAATATTTCCTCTTTATCTTTATCAAAAAGAACTGTATGCCCAGATTTTGTAGCAGTAAAAGTCTCAACTTTTTTACTTTTTACAACTTGTTCCAGCAAGCTAATATTTGAGAGAGGTACATTATAATCATATTTCGCTCCTACAATGAGCAGTGGAGCTTCAATTTTCTTCAAATCTTCTCTTGTAACTTCCATCAAATCGAACATCTCAACAACACCAGACAAACTTGACTCTCGATATGATTTTACTCCTGCTTCATCGTGCAATTTCATGTGACTCTTTTTCTTTGGCCATTTGCTTACGAACTTGGAAAATGCTGGAAGTATAGGGATAGGTAAACCATGGTAAAGTTTCCCTAAATCCAGAGGGGCACAAAGACTGATAATTGCATCCACATTCCTATTCGCAGCAAGAAGTAAAGATAACGTTCCTCCCATTGAATGTCCTAGAATGGAGATGTTGGTGCATGTTTTAGATAATTTATCATATCCTTGTAGGACTGACTCATACCAATCAATGAAATCGGTTGTAGTAAGATCCCTTACTGTTGTTCCATGACCTTTTAGTAAGACAGCTTCAACAGTGTAACCCTCGTTGTTTAATACCTCTCCTAACTCTCTCATTTCTGCAGGATTAGAACAATATCCATGAACCAATAGAATACCATACTCTGTGCTTCCTTCTAGATGAAAAGGTTTAGCGCTCTCTATTAAACTCCTGTCTATTAGAGAAGGACGAAGATTGTGGAAATATGCACTCAATGTTTCTATGTTAAACATCACTTTCAGTACAGTTGATGTTCCTCTTTGAGGAAATAATAATCGATAAAACCACCTAAGGAAATTACCATAAGGACTCAGAACTTTTTTGTATGCTTTTTCTTGTTCAAAAGTATCTGGTATAGGAAGGATAAGATGCTTTAGCCAACGAAAAAAGTCTATGTAACTTTGCGCTAGATTGCTTAGAAATACCTTCCAAGCATTCCATGTAGTATCAAGCCGCGCTCTTCTTTCGTTTGACAATTATATCCACTTTCCGTTATTGTGGATGGGTTACTCTTCCATATAAATATTGACATTAGAATTTAGATCTTTTTAATCATCAAGCTTTTATCTAGAGTTGAGTCTCTTACAAAATCAGAAGCATGTAAATCAATCAATTTATCAGCTTGATGTCTGTATACTCTGAATTCAAGTTTTTCGAAGTTTTCTTTATCTTCTATCATATCCTTTAATATCTCTGCAAGGTAAGATAATAGTTCGATAGTAAGAATTGTTTTAGAATGTAAATCTATCCGACAACTCTTTGTTGTTCTTTTATTTTGACAAAAGAGAAAACCAATTTCCTCATCATTATTCAATACTTGAAAAAATTGATATTTAGATTTTGAAATATTCTTCGATATGTGTTTATTATAATTGTCTATACTATTTTCTCGTACATATTCCTCTCCATCGGTTTGAGAAACAGCATTTATCTGATTAAAAAATATATTTGAAAAAAGATCTTTGTATTCGTCAGTATATACTAATATAGTCTCAAGTTTGATAGAGTTACTCTTAGACTTGGTTATCTTATCAATAGAAATGGAGATAGGAGTTACTCCTAGACCTACAAATTTGTAGCCTAATTTCTTATACAGATTCACTGCTGGTTCGTTTGAATTCAAAACAGCCAAAGCCATGAATTTCTTCTTTGCTTCTTTAGCTCTTTTCTCGGAAAAATCCATCATATATTTTCCCAGACCCTTTTTCCTGAATTTTGGTAAAACAGCTACTCCAAAGATGAAAGCATCAGATCCCTTTTTAGTTCTTAGAGAGAGTAAACCAGCTAGTATACTATTATGATAGCAGAAATAATTCTTAGCTATTATTCTAATATACAAGAACATGAAGAAACGCATGAATGAAGAATAGTTAGCAGCTTCAGGATCATTAGAAATAAGCAGTTTCAACCAACTTTTCTTAAACGATCTCCATTGGAAAAGATTGACACCTTTCATCTCTATCTGATTGTTATCTACCACCATGATAAAGAATTAGAACAGTTTTATATCAATATTACCATTTCAATTTCTCTTTTTAAAGCAAAAAAAGGAATCTATATTTTTTTCTTTGTTTTTCCTTTGTTTACTACATTCGAAAAAGTCTGAACTTTAAGCATTATGGCAACTTCAACCTCGATGATATGTAAATTCGTTGCTATCCATTCAGGTAACTCTGGTGGGGAACTATCTAACATCTCTTGCCATTCTTCATCTGTTAATCGTTGGTCATAAGGCTGCTTAAACTCATAGTAAGAGAAAGTTACTCCTCTGGTTAAATATAAACCACCTGTGTGATCTTGAACTATAACATATATCAGAAATGGATTTCCTACAGCAACTTCCAAAACTTGATGAGAGTTAGGGTCTGTGAAAACATCTACAACGAGTGCTGTTCGTTTATCTGATTCTAAATTTGAATAATCTGTTATTCCATAGTCAGTTAGTGCTAGTATTTGAAAATCTTTACCTACATAATGTAGGAAACTTAAATCGTCATCAGTTAGTTCTTCATTTTCCAACTCTTTTATACTTAATACAGTCAATTTGTCAAAAATCTCTACTAACTCATTAAATTTCACAGTGAAATTACCTAATTTTTGATAATAATCATAGGGTAGACAAGATTGATTTTCGTATAGCACACCTCTTGAATCTAACCCTTCTTTTAACATACTTAGAGTTGCGGAAATACGTGAATATACTTTTGGGTAAGGTTCAACATAATGGATTATTTTATCACTCATACCGTTGACTGCATAGGATTGTTTTGCATAGAGAACCGTGTCATGTTTTAATTCTACCCAACTAGCCAGAGCTGTCATCAAAGATTTATCTGTCCATGCATCTGATAACATATATCCTGGATAACCATCCCCCTTCTCATCAAGCAAAGGTAGTATAGAATAAAGCCATTGCCAGTAGATATTCTGTGTCCAATTTGCAACGGTTAGAATGCCAAATTCTTCTCTTAATACATTTATTTTCTCATCGTACCCCGTATAAATTTTCTCTGAATCAAGATGATATTCTGCTCGTTCACTTCCAAAAACAGAAAAAATATCTAAAGGTTTAGGGAAATACCTAGCAGGTATATTATCATCTACAAGTTCTTGGAATATGTACGCATCTGGAGTATAGCTTTGACCAAACAACTTGAAAGCCTTAGTCAAACTTTCTTCGCCTTCAAACACTTCCACATATCCTGAGTTAATTTTAGGAGCTCTAAGCTCTTTGAGTGCTGTAATCATACCATTAATGAAATCATCAGTTGATAGATCCGAGAATGTTAAGACACCTTCTTCTTCCCAAACAGAAAAGTAGTCTACAGGAGTTAAATCATCACTTCCTCCTACAAGAAAATCAGTAGTGAGACAAATTTTATCCCAGTAGTCCCAAACAGTCTTATCTTCAATTTCTTCATTAAATGAGTAAACAAGAGCCAGAGCCATTCTTGTTTGTTCAACACCAATCGAATTGCTGGGAGATTGATCATCTAATACAAACCCCATTCGTCCTGCATACATCATTGTTTTGAAATACCGTTTTAATGCATCACTTTTGGTGTAATGCCCTCTTGGTTTGTACTGAGAAAAATCTTCAAAGTACCCAAAAATCGCTGAATAACCTTCCACACCTTGTTCAATATTCTCTAACTCAGCTGAAACAAGAGTATTAACATATGAGGGGATGGCTGTTGTGTTATCTAGCAACTGCATCAACACAGTAAGATAAGCTATGTTGTACTGTA
Source organism: Candidatus Heimdallarchaeota archaeon (assembly GCA_018238545.1). GTDB lineage: Archaea > Asgardarchaeota > Heimdallarchaeia > Heimdallarchaeales > Heimdallarchaeaceae > UBA460. The sequence continues at coordinate 9,574 of JABCTC010000063.1, read as the reverse complement.
AAGCTTCTTTAAGATCTGGTTCAACTGTGACGGTATGCAGGTTCATCTGGCCTTCCCGAAGAGTATCAATCATTGAACTAAAATCACCATAAAAATACTCTAATTCAATGATTCTAAGGCAGTTATCAAAAATTGAATGCAAAACATGGAGACAGAGATCAGTTGAGATATACATAGGTGTATCTAAATTGAAGTCATAGTCAACAGGATAGAAGATATCTTCAGTTCCATCATCAATCAGAGCAAACCCATAGGTTTCTAATTGTTGAATTATCTCAGAATTAAGCTGATCTTCTAATCCTTGAAGATTTACATTTGCTAGACCAGATTGAATAGGTGTTGGAATTATCGAGGGTGTATAAGTTAACTCAGGTAACTCATAAGTACCAAATGAGTTCTTGATACTTTCAGGAAGCTGAACTTCTTCAACAAGATCTATGTTATTAATAACTCTGTAAAGATAAGGATAAAGATAAACTCCACCAACAACCAGTGTGCTAATTATCAAAGTAAAAATAATTCCTGTTAATACGGGCTTTTTTGGATTAGTGAGAATCATTACAATCATTCTACCATGTGATTAGTCCCTTATATATCTAGAACTTGAACAGCCTAGACCTGTTTAAACAGCTGTTTTAAACTTCTTGTACATGTACTCGAACAAGAAAAAACTAGAAATAATCACTCATTACTATCCTCTTTTTCCTTCCCCCAACTATAATATGAGAGTTGTCGCTTAATTGTTAAGTAGTTAAGAATATATAAAACAGCATTTATTCCAAGCAAGACAGAACCTAGAATTGATGCGACGAGAGGGTTGAGGAAAGTAAAAACAAGTGTTATTAAAAACGCAGAAATTACAAAAGAGATTAGAAAAATCCTTCGTGGAATGAGTTCTCCTCTAATTATTTGTGCGGTATATTTCACTGGAACATTGATTTCCTTAATCTCAAGTCCAGATTGAAGTAGTTTGTATCTGTTAGTAGGAAGTTTTTCAATTAAATTAGCCTCGACTAATTTATCTAGATGCCATAGAACAGTACTAGGACTATTAAAATCTAACTTACGTTTAGCTTCACGAACACCAAAATCCTCGGGATGGATAGTTTTAGCATAGAGAAAGAGCTTCAACGTTACAGGATGATTAAGAGCTTCAATGTCAAAGCTGTCCTTAAGATTCATGAATAAATTAAAGCTTATTCAGTTATATCTTTTATGTAGAACTGAAAACGGAATGGAATATATTGAAAAAGAAAAAAGGAAAAAGATTATTTAGTTCCTGCTGGAAGATAACCTCCATGAACAATTGTGCTTACTGCTTGACCTATAGAATATTCGATTTCAGGTAAAGTAGTATCATGATATTGTGACCATCCAAATAAATGACTAATCGGGTAATAGTCATAAGTTGTTGTTACACCATACAAATCAACGTACAATTCCCTATCGATAACCATTGAAAGAACATTTCTTATGACAGGGTCATAGGCAATGTCACAGTTTATAATTAAAAGACGAGTAGCTCTTCCCCCAGTATCCTCTTTAAATGCATGGCAAATGGATACAATTGGTTGATCCCTATAGAGGATAAACTCAATTTCATGGAAAACTTCTATAGCTTCGTTTTCATAACCATCTAAGTATAAAGTATCCATTAAATGAGTTTTATCAATCAAGTCTTGATTATAATAATTCAAGAAAAAGTTATCAATGAAAAGGTAACTTAATGTACTGCGAATTTTTTCAATTGTATCATCGCCCGAAAAACTGAGTCCAATAAAGTAGATTAGTTCATAATCACCTGTAAACAACGAATTTATGACATCATCCCAAGTCGTATAGACCGGAGTGATTTTTATTCCACATAAAGACGCGCTTTTTACAAATTGATCTAAAAGTAGTTGTGTCTCTCCTATCAATCCTGTGTCAGGAACAAGAAGTTCAAATTCGGGAGGTGTCAGTGGTATATTAGCGGATACACTGGTTGAAAGGCAAAGGATAGCAATCAACAATAAGCAAGATCCACAAATTAGTTTTTTGTTTTTCATAGTGAACCAACCGATTATCATTTGAAAATATAAAAAAATATTGCTTAAGTCCATTTTCGCCTATTGTTATTGGCTATTCGACAAAATTGTGAGATGATTATTTCTCAAAAGTATTTTAAGTGTGTAAAAACGCTTTCAATCAGAATAGATAAGAGTTGAAAAAGTTTGATTAATACAGTTTTGGGACCTATATCAGAAGAAGAGCTGGGAATAACTTTGATGCATGAACATATCGTTGTAGATATCACGGGAGCAGAGAAGAGTCTGGAAAAATCGTATACTGTTAAAGATGTAGTGGATTATGTTCTGCCTTTTTTGATGGACGCAAAGAATAAAGGATGTCAAACCATTGTCGAAGCTACTCCACTTGGTTTAGGGAGAGATTTGGAAGTTTTAGTAGAGTGTTCCAAAAGATCTGGAATAAACATCATTACTTGCACAGGTGCATGGGATGGAGCAGATGTTAAAGGATTAAGTGTCCCCAAGGATATTCAAGAAATGACAATTGCAGAAATAATGACTGTATGGACAAAGGAATTTGAAGAAGGAATAGGTAATACTGGGATCAAACCTGGTTACATCAAATTAGCTTTGGGAGATGAAGGAGAAATCTTCCCTTTACAGGAAAAAATGCTTAGAGCAGCAGCAAGAACAAGCAACAAAACTGGGATGTTTATTGGTTGTCATATCTGGGAATCATCTTCAATACCACTTGCTATAAAAATTCTTGAGGAGGAAAACTTGCCTTACGATAGATTCATTTGGGTTCATGCCGATGGTCAGATGGATATGGAGAAGATAATTGAATATGGGAAGAAAGGTATTTGGTTAGAGTTTGATACCATTGGTGGAGCTAAAGATTTCATAAAATTTCCTCCAGCAATAAAGAAACTGCAAGAAGAAAATCTCATCTCTCAACTACTTTTCGGACAAGATTCAGGATCCTTCTGGATTAAGGAAGGGGAAGAGGAATGGTCTATGAGGCCATATGCAAGATTTTTCAATGAATTCATTCCATATTGTGTTAAGGAAGGAATAGATGAGGAATTAATCTATAAAGTTGTAACAGAAAATTCCAAGCGTATTCTTATATAATCCAATTATTTTCTTTCCTCTTTTTGCAACAAATCATTCTTAATACTAGACTATTTTTTTCGCTTCTATTCTAAAAGGAGACTTTATATTAGTTAGCAGATGTAGTTGTACAGATATGAGATTTCAAAGCCGTCGTTCGATAAATGGTGTACTAATCGGTTTGGTTTTTGTTCTAATAACCTTGTTTGTTTTAGGGATTGTTACAGGAAAGATTATTTTTTACATTTTAATGGGTGTAGTCCTTCTCTTTGTAATTTTAGCTGTTGTAGGAGTGTTCACTTTTCTGAAAAAAACAGGGCAGGAAACTACAAGCACTCGTAGAAGCACCTATGATATCAGCAAAGGTAAGGATTACACAGATGAAAGTCAAATAACCAAGGGGAAGAAAGATAAAGAAGAAAGTTTTTGTGAATTCTGTGGGATGAAACTGGAGACAGGTGTGAAGAATTGCAGTAATTGTGGAAAAACATCTAAATAAAAAGAGACGTAGAATAGATAGGAATATTTTTTCTTCTTTCTATCTACTTCATTTAATTCTTTAAACATCGAACACACATGTTTCGTAGTATTCTAAGTCAATTATTTCGCATCCATAACTTTCAATTGAAGTTCCATAAGTTCCAATGAATACAGTATTTGCATCTTGAGCAAAATGAATTGGGATGAAATATGTTGGTTTTATTATTCCGATTGCATTTACTACATCAATTCCTGTCATTGTTTGGCATCCTGGACCAAGTGGTAAAAATGCAACATCGCCCCTATTTTGCAATTGAAAATATTCTGGGATGTTAGATGAATCACCTGAATGGAATAGTACAAAACCATCAATATCAATGAGGTAACTAGCATAATTGGATTCGATAGGGTGGCTTGAATCATAACCCAATGGTGCAAAAGTATACATGTAGAAACAAGTAACGTTAATTGAACCTATAAGAAAACTATCCTCTGGAGCTACGCTAGTCACACCCTCTAAACTACTAATTGCCGCTACTACTTCTGGCATAACTATGATTGTGTCATCTGTTTTTATTATATTGATAGTACTTTCTTGATAATGATCTCCGTGATCATGTGTTATAAGAATGGCATCGGCAGGAAAATCGCTATAATTAGAAGTTAAATCTATAGGATCAATATAGATTCTAAGACCATTTGCTTCTATCATCACTCCTGCATTATATAACAAATTAACTGTAACATCATTATTATTATTGAGTAAAATTAGTGTTGTAGGTGTAGCTATAGCCGCAGTAGCTACAAGGATACTACAAACAATGAAGATTATTTTTGTTCTTTGTGTGAATTGCATAATATTTTCACACAAGTTGAGGCACTTATAAAACTGATTGAAATTTATTATTTCGCTGTTATAATGTTCTCTCGTTCTCTTTTTGTAGCAAACTATTTCAACAGAGAGATAAAAAGTATCTTCGGTGATAAAATGCCAGTAGTTCAAGTACATCTTTGGGAAGGTCGAACAGAGGAGCAAATAAAGGAAATAATAGAAGGAATAACGGACGTTTTTGTGAAAACGGGTTCAAAACCTGAATCAGTTAGGGTTCTTTTACAAGATTATCCAAAAACTCATTGGGGAATGAATGGAAAACCAGCTTCAGAAAAAAAATAAGAAATGTAAGAGAAGTTATTCAAAAAAAAAAGAATTATCTCTTATGTTTCAAGTGTAGAACAGAAACCATTGCCAACAAACTCAGAATGCTAAATAGGTAAAAGAATGACGTATCATCTGTAGGTTCTTCTTCTGGGTGACTATTTGGATCCAAAGGATCTGTTCCAGCGTCTTTTTCTTCTTTGTCAGTATAACTATCTCCATCGCTGTCAGCATTGTTGGGATTTGTACCGTCAATATATTCTGTATAATTATCTATTTCATCTGAATCGGCGTCTTCTGAAGCATCATTAACAAGAGGATCAAGATCGTATTCTACTTCCCATCCATCAGGCATCAGGTCATCATCACTATCTGAATCGTTAGGGTCACAGTCGTTTTGATATTCTTCTAAATTGGTAAGATTATCTGAATCTTCATCTCCGTCTGCGTCATCAATTAATGGATTTAGTCCATTTTCAAGTTCCCATAGATCTGGCATTTCATCACTATCGCTATCAGCTGAATAAGGATTTGTACCCAGATAATTTTCTAATATGTCATCTAGACCATCGGAGTCACTATCCGTATTGGTTATTGGATAGAGATCTTCCGCATTAGCGTCTCCTGTTATACTATAAGCCCCTATGCCGTTATAGTTACTCCAGTAATTGCCTGTTTCAGTTAACGCGTTATACCATGTGTTGGTTACTCCGTCATCTTTAGCCAGGTATACATTACTATCTATCAAAGCTGCTTTCGAAAAGAATTGGTTGTAATAAATTTCCATATTCGTAACATCAGCTGTAAGATAAACAAAGTATACAGTTGTAATGGATCCTTCAGCGAAATCATAGAAAGTATTATTTGTTATCTCTCCACCATCGGTATCTTTTACTTCCAGAGCTCTACCAGATCCATCAATGGAATAAACTAAAATTGTGTTTTCTGAGATAATTATATCATTCCAATTATAGCTTACTTCTATCGCTTGAATATTACTTGCAACAAAGTTATCTATGATTTTTAACCCTGTTCCTCCGTTTTTAAGAATAATACCTCCAGAAAGTATATTTGTGATGTAATTCCCCTGAATCAAACAGTTTTCTAATATCCTACCGCTCGAAGTGTATATTCCATAATCCATATTTTCAAAACTATTGTCTGTTATACTTACATTCTGCAAATATCTAGCTAAATCAGCGTAAAGTTTTATGCCGATATAAAGTTCAGTGAATGTATTTTGTGTGATGTTAAGGTTAATCACTGCATAAACATAAACACCAATTCCTGCTTCATTGTTTCCAAGAGTATTGTCGTATATTGTAACAGATTCTGATTCGAAAATATCAATGCTTTTCTCCCCTCCATTAATCGTATTGCCAAATATTTTGACTTCAGACGAAAGGTCAATGTTAACCGTGCCATTTGATATGTAATTATACATTATTGAAGCATTAGTAACAGAATTCAACTCAATGGCGTTTAGAGAACTATCAATAAAGCTGTTATCTCGTACGGTTAGATTAGCTGGACTATTAGCAAAGAAAGCTCTATTTGTGTTAGTAACTTCGTTTTGTATTATAGAAGCATTGTTGATGTGATTATACACACTAATACCATAATTTCCACCAGTAATTGTATTATTTATTACAAAGTATTCTTGATAGTCCGAGTTTATATTTCCGGAGTTAAGATCTATGGCTGAATTTATTATGTTGGTCAAAATATTTTCTTCGATGTTCACATTAGGAGAATAGAGAACACTTATACCATAACCGCTATTATCAATTATATTTTCTGCAATTACAATCGAATCAACTATGGACGCAGAACTAGGATATTTATAGATTATAATAGAATATGTGTCAATGTCACTAATTGAGTTCCTATAGATGTTTGCTGTGATATTCATATCTAGAAAAACACCATCGTAATAATTTCCATATATACCTTTTCCACAGTTGTGAATGGTGTTTTCTATTATCGTGAAATCTTCTGATGCTTCAACAAATATTGCTGTACTCGAATTATTGATATAATTGCCATCTATATTGACATCATTTGTATACTCAACATATATTGCAACCTCATCACAGTTGACGAAAGTGTTATTTTCTATACTAGCTATACCCTCGTTGATACCATCTATATGAACTCCGTAATAGGATGAATTGAAATAGCATTCTTTGATGGTGAAGTAAGCTGTTACTCCTGCTCCATGAATATAAATAGCATAACTATTGTCGGTGGTTATATTAAAACCTGAAATAACATAAGGGTCACTTACTATCCCTGTACCACTAGAACTGTAACTAAGTAAACCAGTGTTATCAGTTATAACTATGGGTAAATGATCTACATAGTTTAGTGAAATTTCTTTAGGTTGTTCCAAAGAAGTTTTGGCATTAACATTCATTCCCTGGTTGTTCAATAAAATTATTGAAAAACAATTTGTGATGAGCAAGATCATGACTAATAAATATATTTTTGTTTTTTTAGGTTTCATTTTTATCCTCAATAAATTACTTAAAATAGATTAGAAAAGTATAGATAAAAGTTTATTCAAAGGTGTATGTCAAATCCACTTTACCTAGAGATTTTTATAAAAACTCCCGTAATATTCCCTCAAGACTGTCCATTTAAACTGATACAATGGTAGTTTATATGACTACAGGACAAAAATTTATTATATTCGGTAGCAGATATTTGTACAGATATGAGATTTCAAAGTCGTCGTTCGATAAATGGTGTACTAACTGGTTTGGTTCTTGTTCTAATAACCTTGTTAGTGTTAGGAATTGTTACTGGAAAGATTATTTTTTACATTTTAATGGGTGTAGTCATTCTCTTTGTAATTTTAAGTGTTGTAGGAGTGTTCACTTTTTTGAAAAAAACAGGGCAGGAAACTACAAGCACTCGTAGAAGTAACTATGATATCAGCAAAGGTAAGGATTACACAGATGAAAATCAAGCAACCAAGGGTGAGAAACAAGAAGAAAGTTTTTGTGATTTCTGTGGGATGAAACTGGAGACTGGTGTAAAGACTTGTAGTAATTGTGGGAAGAAATCAAAATAGAAGAAATAAAAATCAGAATCCTCCAGTTTGTAGAATTAGTTTGGAATATTAGGAAAAAATAAAAGAAAAGAAGAAGATTAAATCAGATAAAATAGATTACTGCCGTCTTCATCCCATTCTTGAGGTCTGTCGTTCCTACTCATATGAGTGTAGACAGAATACGCCCAATCAAAGTTGCCTTCCATATCTAACTGACCACTTCCTCCTTGGATCAAACCTGCGTCAAGGAACCAATAAGTCCACGCACCATTTTCATATGCTGGTTCATCGTATCCATAACCTTTCGCAGTACAAGTGGTAGTAACATAAACTGTACCAACTGGATTATTTGCTTGCAGTTCAGGAAGGAATCCTCCTGAATTACAACTGTCAAAGAACAAGAAGATATTTCCGGCATTAGTACCGCCTATTATGGGTGCTAGTTCATAGTCATAGAGATCATAATCCCAAGTTGTTGCACTAGTGTCCCAAGGGCAAATAACGTGTTGTGTCCTATCAAAGGCTGCACCATGACCAGAGAAGATAAAAGCTATTGTGTCACCCTCTCCCTTATTATCAGCTAATATGGAGAGTTCATACAATATGTTAGCTTTTGTGGCTAATCCGTCATATTTGGGATAATCTGATGAGTGACCATCTCCAAGAACAGTTATAGAATCATAACCTATCCCAGAAAGATAATTATACCAATCAGAAGCATCTTCGTCACAGTAGCTAAGGTCATTAATATTTTCATAATCGCTTATACCTACGATAAGGGCATAATAATTGCCAGGTGGTGGAGGAGGAGGTGGACTGCCATTATCTACAGTTACTGTAATAGTATCAGAACCTTGCTGTTCTGTAGAATCGTAAGCAACTGCTTCAATAATGTGCAATCCATCGACAAAAGTGGCTGTATCCCACAAGTATTCATTTGTGTGTATAACAAAAGAACCATCAATGTAAATGTAAGCAATTAGATCGCCATCTTCTTTATCTGTAGCTGTAATGGAGATTGTTACTACTCCAAAAACAGTTGAACCATCTGAAGGAGAGGTTATTGTTACTGAAGGGGCTTTGTTTCTTCCTGGTGGCGCTGGAGGTTTAACTCGTATGTCTGACGAGGTCGTGGCGGGGAAAATCATCAAGAATGAAGATAATAAAATTAAGGTAAGAATTGTCGTTTTTAGTTTCTTCATATTTATCACTTTGTAGAAAAATTTACTACAATTAGTAAAATGTCCTATTTACTCTAATAAATGTTATGTGAAAGTAATTGATATTATAGAAATTTAGGGTAGAACATTGAAAATACTGTATTTCAAGAATTATAAAACGTAAAATCCAACAATAATTCGTTGTCATAGCTGTTTTTAAAAGAATTCTGATTTGCCTAAAGTAAAGGGAGAATTGCAGTAAGTAAAAACTATTAGAACAGGAAATGCAACAGCAAATGCGCCAATGTTGTCAATACATGAAAAATAGGATTTTAATTTTACAGAGAGTTGATAGAAATTTAAATAACCTCTAGATAATTCACCAGTGATTTGAAGTAAGCTGATTTATTAATCTCTGATATATGGAATTCATTCAAGTATCAATACTACTAAGAAATTTCATAAGCCAAAGATCGCTCTCATGATCGTTGACTAAATAGTAAAATTTAGAAATAAAATTACTATTTGCACCCAAAAGAGACATCTTTTTGAATAAAACAAGAGATATCAGAACATATTAATTTCCAAAATAGCAATAAAG
>JABCTC010000026.1 GCA_018238545.1 Candidatus Heimdallarchaeota archaeon | reverse complement strand
TCAGGTGGAACCGGACCTGACCGGCCTGCAACCGTTGGCCCCACCGATTGACACAGTCCCTTTCTCTGATGTCAAAGATGTTCATTCTGAAGACGTCCCCCGTATTGCCGCCAACGAACCACCCCCGACAACATTTCTTGGGCGAGCCGAACCCACGAAACCTCCCACGCCCACCGATATGCCAAGCCAGGAAGACCAAACCAATCAAGGTGAAACTTTCCCGCAGGCCATCGACCAGGGCGTCTGCGGCCGATCTTTGCAAGACACCGACATCGTTGAGAACTCTTGAGGTAAGACGGCCGGGAGGCTGATTGACATGAAAACCCATTGACAGATGCATGGATTGGCTGAAGAGAGCGTTACGAAGGTCCTGAACCACCAGTTGACCGGCCGTGTTGATATAATATTCCTGAAAAAAACGACCGACACCTTTGGAGATCGCCAGGCCAATGATAAAAACAGGGATAAGATAGGCCAGGTCAGCGTTGCCGGCGTTAATGATCTTGTCAACCAAAGGCTCAATCAGGTTGATATAGGCGATATCGGAACCAGCCACAACCAGAGAGAAAATCAGGGACAGCACAATGCGCCACTTATAAGGCCGTGAATATTTGAGTAATCTTATGTAGAGTTGCTTGTTCGTCATAAAACCCTAACCGGCTTCCTTCTGTAACAGCAGATCAAATAACATCTCTGCGACTTTGGTTGAACAACCAGGGCCACCAAGTTGTTTTTGCACTGCCCGCAAAGAAAATTCCGCGTTTTGAAGTCTGAACAGGTTTCATCTTCGAGTAACGGGTCTTAATGAAACCATTCTGATCTAGCTCCAAACCAAGTACGTTAGCAAGTTGTCCAGTACTACGCGAAGGTTTGAGTTGTGTTTGAAGCACCAAGTAATCTACGGTAAACTCTCTGACTTGAGACTCTAGAGTGTTCTCCAAGCGACACACCATACCCTTCTTCGAGTCTTTTACTTTCTCCAATGATCCTCTCACAAAGATGACACCTGCTTTTCTAGCTGCTCTGTATAGGTTCTCATCCTTTGTGCTAATGTCAGAATGAGCTAGAATAACGGTATTGCCTTTTTCTGATGCTTGAGTAATTGTTCGAAGAAGATAGCTCCCTTCAACAGTACTAAGTTGATGTGATGGATCTACAGCCACGAAAATGGTCTTTGTATCCTTCGCCGCTTGCTTTGCAATGAGAGTTGGTAATTCGGTAATCAATAGTGTTCGATCTGACTTTCCATAGCGACACATTTTTGCAATGGGGGGTGGAGAATGCTCAGCGTTAGTTGCAACAATAATCGAGCCGACAAGATTGCTCTCTTCCTTTCCAGAATCATGCTTCAATGATATTTGATACAAACCCGCATTACCACTAAGTTCTGTTATTTTTCCACGAACCGTCTTTGCTTTTTTCGAGGATAAAACTAAGTCGCGGATAGCATCTTTGAGGTTGCTACTTTCAGCCATGAACTGGTTCATTTCTTCATAGCTTTTGCGACTCCATTCAGATGGCTCAAGTAGCATTACTTCTACTCCCAGCTTAAGGAGGTCACTTGCTGCCTTAAGGCCCGCAATACAACCGCCAATGATTAGAACCTTCTTCTCAATATCGGTTTCCACAATTGTTTGTGGGTCCATGTAATCAACTTGAATCGCAGCATCATGAAGTAAAACTGAAGCCTTGCTTGAGGCACCCTTTTGGTCATCCTTGTGAACCCACGCAACTTGCTCTCTGAGAGGTACATATGAAATATGTTCACACTTGAGTCGTTTTGACATTGGTGCGCCAATGATTTGAGACGTACAGGCTCCAATTACTACAGAGTCTTCCGCAGAAACCTCCGAGTCAAGAAATGTGAGTCCTTCTTCTAGACAGAGTGCATCATGAATGTGGATAGCATCGAAAGTACTACCCATCTCCTTCTCAATGCGTGCATAATCTAGCCACTTGTTGAGCGTCTTATTGCAGGTACATAGGAATAGTTTCTTCATCTAAACACCACCCTCCAAATCTGTATACACTTGTAGCGCGATGGCATTAGCCTCCGCGATGCTAGTAGGTATGTCTGTGGGTCCTGTAGCAGTACCACAAGCATAAACACGTCCTTCCTTAGCCACTCTTGAAATAAATCCATACTCGCCTATGAATTCAGCAAGCGCATCATTCTGGTCCGCAAGGGGTGAGAGTGGTGATGCAAGCACTACGAGGTCCGATTCAATTTGCATTCGCTTTTGGGACTGCGTATCTTCAACGATTGTCATGGGCTTACCATTTCGAATAATCACACTGTCGGGTTTACCTCTTAGAAATTTGACACCCTTCTCTCTTGCGAGCGTTAGATAGTGCTCGCTTGACTTAGGCACTCGTAAATCCATGTAACAAATGGTGACATCAATTCCCAGATCACGGAGCATGTCAGCATGTTTTAAGCTGTAAGTGCAACAAGCTTGAGAACAGTATTCAGCGGCATCTAGGTCTCTGCTGCCGACACAAAGCACCATGGTCACTTCTGAAACAGTATTACCTGATGATGTGGTAACTTCTCCATTCGTGCTACCAGCCGGGTCCAGTAATCTTGCGAGCTCTGCATGAGTTATGATATCTTCAGATGTTCTATACTCGTATCCAGGGAAATCTAGAGGAACCTTTTCTTCCACGCCAGTTGCTAATATGAGTGCATCAGCTTTGATTGTCTTGGTGCTTTCTTTTTCTTCAAGATCTATGGCGTTGACTTTACAGATGTCTACACACTTTCCACATTTCGTACAATGCTCCATGTCAATGAGTGGAGCTAAGGGAACGCCTTGAGGTATAGGACGGAAGATTGCTTTTCGAGTTCCTCCTCTAATACCATATTCATCGGGTGTGTTAACATCACAGACTTCAATGCACTCTAGACAAACAACACAACGATCAAGGTCCACATGTCGAGGTTGTGACTTGATTGATATCTTGAAATTTCCATCCACTTCACTGATTGACTTAATCTCTGTCAGAGTATGCAGTTTGAGATTTTTCTTTTCGGTCACTAGACCTCTATACTGACATCTTCGGTGTTGACCATCAAAGATTTCTGTACTGGCATCTAAGCAAAGAGCACAATCACCTGTCGGGAAAACGCGTCCTAAGTGAGTTGAGAGTCCTCCGATGATGGATTCTTTCTCAATCAAATGAACTACTATTCCTAAATCAGTAAGTTGCTGAGCAACCTGAATTCCAGCCAATCCCGCTCCAATAACAACAGCAGTCTTTGTCATTATGGTGTACCTCCGATTTTCTCAAGCAATGCTCCAAGTTTGACACGGTGGAACCTCCGCTGATTTGCAGTGACGATATCAGTCATCCCCATTGAGAATGCAAGCAGCTCCCCTAGGTACAATACAGGTATGTTGTATTCCGTTTCGAACTTATCTGCTACCTTTGCTTGCTGTGTTTCTAGTTGAGTGTAGCATGTCGGACAGACCACCACAATAGCGTCTGCACCTGATGCTTTGATCTGATCCAATCTGGATGCTGTGATTGTCAAGGCTTTGTCCTCGCCAGATGGCATTATAGGAGCTCCACAGCAAGCCATCTTATCTTCGATTTCTGCGATCTCCGCTCCAGTTGTTCTGATGACGTCATCCATCCATTGGGGATTCTCAGCGTGATCCATGTGAGTTGCTTCCAATGGTCTCACGAGATGGCATCCATAATGCGGTGCAATCTTGAGTGACGTGAGTGGATTTGTGACTTGTTTCTTAATGACATCCAAACCGATGTCTTTGTGCAGTACATGAAGAATATTCTTGATTGTATGTTTACCGGTTATTTCAAGTCCCGATTTTTTGAGTCTCTTGTTTATTCTCTTTTTTAATTCTTCATCTTCCTGAACCATGTGATTAGCAACAGCTAATGTATGAAAGCATCCGCTGCACAAAGCTACTGTTTCATTACCAGTGGATTCACTCACAGCAACATTTCTTGCCGCGATGGTTACCCATGCTTCAAAGTCTACTCCAGTGAAAGTAGTCGGTTCAGGACAACAAGAATGTTCAGAATGCGTTTCCAATTCTACATTGAATTTCTTGAGAACTTCCCGCGCTGTCAACTCAAAATGAGGAAGCCGATACGGGATCATGCAACCTGGGAAGTAAGTGTAAGTTCGGGGTTTACTCATCTTCAGCATCTCCGTAGACTGACTTCACATTTTCTAGCTTTCCAACAATACCGATATCTGCTAACATAGCAACGATCTGATCCATAGATGGTGTTCCGAGGTCAGGAAGCCCCATTTTGGTTCTGGTTTTGAGCATCGGAGAGCTGACAGACAAGCTTCGCCCTTCCGAGATTATTGTTCTGGCACGGTCAAGAGCGGCTAGTGGTACATTGCCGGCCATGAGTCCCCGGACTTTAGCTAGAATGAGAATGTGAGGGATTTTAACATGCTCTGGACATCGGACCTCGCATTGTTCACAAGTAAGACAATTCCAAACCAATTGGTTTTCGGCAATCGATTTGTCACCAATTAGTATCTTCTGAAGAAACAACCTCGGATTGAAGGATGGTTCAATCTCAGCAACCGGACAGGCGCTTGTACATCGTCCGCATTGATAGCATCTAAGCAACGTTTCGCCTTCAGGCTGTTCTAGAAGCCAACTCCTGAATTCCAAGTCCAACATTGTTTCTTGCTTGACCATCGTAAATACACAGCCTTGATTCTGGACATCCGCGAACAAAATAAAGGTCAATATATGGACATTGGTTGGTAATGTGCTTGAAGAACACATCCTCTTATTTTTTTCTCTGCTCAATTAGGAGCTTGGAAAATTAAGTAAGCATAAATATATTCTAATTGTCTATTCAATAATTATGGTAATTCTGCGCTCCAAACAGATTCATTCTGAGCTTGAAGCAATTGGCACTTCGGAACGTAGAGAGAAAAATGCTGGTTATCTGAAAACATCTTCTCTTAATTTCATTGGAGTGGAACTTCCAATAATCCATCGCATAGTCAAGACCAACATTGAAGGGATGCAAATAGAAGAAATGCCGGACCTCATGGCCGAGCTATGGAAGACTGAAACTTTTGAAACCCGTTTAGCAGCTATTGATGTGTTGAAAGAATATGCTAAGAATGGCTCAGTTGACAAGGCCTTGGAAATTGCTGATAATTGGATAGATGATGCTGACACATGGGCGATTACTGATCCGTTAAGTTCACCAACTATTGGAAGTCTTATCCTTCGAGACCCTAAGGTTGAGGATGTACTAAAATCATGGCGAACTTCAGACAACTTCTGGAGAAGACGATGCTCTTTCTTACCGTATCTGCATTTAGCCCATAAAACGCAGTACAAACCCAAGTATGCTGATAAGATATTGGAAGCAGTAACTCCTCACATTTCCGATAAGGAATTCTTCGTTGGCAAAGCCGCAGGATGGGTTCTTCGAGAATTAAGTAAACGGGAACTTAACATAGTACGAGAGTATTTTGAAACGCACAGTCATAAAATGACCAAGCTAGTGATTAGAGAGGGATCTAAGAAACTCTAAGGTATTCCCCCAGTATCATTAATACTACTGAGAATGATAAAGGACAAACACAAGTATGGTAATAGGAATGTAGTACAATTCGTAGAAGATGATACGTTTGAACCAATAGCCTCGTGTATGCTGTTTCGCTCTGAGCCATGTTACCGCTTCATCAATATCTTCAGAATTCTCAAACTTACCAGTAAGCTCTAAATTCTCCATGAGAATCTCTCTTCTTGTAGTAAATGAAGTCGCTATCCAATAGATGAGTAGAGGTAGTGTCACAACAGCAATTACTCCAAAATAAAAGCAATACTCTAAACTCAGTAATACCCAACCAACGACGATAATTGTCAAAGAAACAATCATGTGAATGATAGGTAAGACGTAGAGCAATGGACCATGTCTTGTCCCAAATGGATGTGCAATCTTCAAACGCATATTAGCAAAGAATGCTGCAGAAACCTCAATTGCTTCATCATTACTCCTTGCAAAGATATCGAGTATGATATTTGATTCTTGGACTTTGTGAATCACTCCTATGTCATCTCGGTGCATCCTTTTATGATATATCACACTAATTGATTCGAATGGTTGATGAAATACTTCCTCCATCTGCAATCGGTCATAGATTACTCTGATATCATCAGCTAAACTTGTATTCTCAGACATTCGATATTCATCCCCTCAATTTGAGCCTCTAGGAGTACCTCTACTATAGTCTTGTACAGGGATTAATATAAAGGAGATGTTGGCTTAGCTCCAATTCCTCAGTAGATTTCTCCTTTCTCTAATGCTTCTAGGAATTTTACACGCTTCTCTTCTGTTACAGTATTTAGAACGCAACCAAAATTGGGACATTGAGAACATCCCCACTGACGTAGGGTTACAAAGAATACAAGCGCCATGACTAATTGGATGACGAAGAATTCCCACCTATCAATCAGATAGAATGCTGGAGATAGAATATAGAACGCTACAAAGATAAGAAAAAATGCTTGCCCACCCCGACTAATGTGACCTGGCTTGTATTTGAACAACTTGGGACTACCCCAATTACCCAGACAATAGAAGCGATTCTCTTTCCCATGTTCTTTTCCTGAGTATTCATAACAAGGACAGTGTCGGCATAGAACATACCACTCAAGTCCTCCAGCAAAGAAGAGCATACTAATAATGAAGATGACTGGGATCATCAATATGCTCTCAGTCAGGATGAATGGACTCAATCCGAGGAATGTTCCAATATCAAAACTCAGTCCAAAATAGCTGACTGACGAACCAATCATGCCCACTACTCCAACAATCATCGGAGCAAAACCAAAGATTCCAAACCATCTAACATCATGGAAATGATATCTAGCTACAACACCACAATATGTCTTCTCTCTGTTTTCGTTCAATGGTTATTCCTTCTTCCTTACAATGACGCAGAGAAATCTTGGGTCTTTCTGAATATCTTTGTTCCTATAATAATTTAATTTCAACGATAACCACAATCACTTTAACAACCTCTGATTCGACAGCGGAGTCTACTTGTCGCAAGGCGGGATTTAAAATAGTAAAGCAACGGATTCAAGTACATCGGATTATTTCATGGGCGCTTGTTGTATTTTCACTCATAACAATTATTCTTGGATATTCGATTTCACGTCATTGGATTGCCGACTCAACATATGTGACCTCACTTCATTTAGTCTTTGAATGGGGCTTTATCATCTTGCTATTATTTCATGTTCTCTACACGCTGATATACATCAAAATCAGTAGTTTTCGATTATTGAAAAATCCTCGGCTTCACTGGCTGAGAATCACTCAACAGATTACAAAATGGTTGATACTAATCTTTGCAGGCTTAGTGATTCTTTCTGGTATTTCATATTACGAATTCATCTTGGTTAATTTGATTCCGTTTTCACAGCATCAACGTTTCGATCTCTTCCTAGTCATTTCAATCATCTTTCATGTTATGGTTAGTGCTAAGCTAGCTCTAAACCGCCGTCGAATCAAAGGTAAGGGGGTTGATATTGCCCTCATATTGATTGGTCTTATCTTGCTGCTAATTACAGTTCTTCTACAATTATCGAGATTAGGTCATGGTCCTACATAGTTTTCATTGCGGTTCAATATCCTAGATGACGATGGTGGAAAAACTGAAAGAGAATGTTGATTCTGGACATATCTTTATTTGAATTCAACAATCGTAGATGCTTATCTTAAAAATCGAGAGAGACGTTATTATCAAGAGAATCTTTCTGAGTGGGTTACTATGATTGAGATTTCTTTGGAAGATGCACGTAATTGCATATTAGATGCACAGGGTCTCAGAACTAGTAAACCTTGCAAATCAGTTCTAGATGTTGCACGGCGAATCCATAATATACAAATTGATACAATCTCTGTGGTATCGCGAAGTCACAATCTTATTACTTTCAATCGATTTTCTAGGTATGAGGATGGGTCTATCTGGGCCTATGAAAAAAAGGGAGAGTTGTTTGAATATTGGTCTCATGCCATGTGTATGATGCCGATGGAGACCTATCCATTCTATGCTTGGCGAAGGAAGTTCTATCCTAGCCCTCGTGATACGAAATGGGCTATAGGTCATAAAGATACAATCGAACAAGTATATCGGGATGTGAAGAAGAATGGTATAACAAGCAGTGCTTCAATTGGAGAAAAGAATCCCGAATCAACGGGGTGGTGGGATTGGAAAGTAGAGAAACGTGCATTAGAATATCTCTACACTATAGGAAAACTAATGGTAGCTTACAGAAAAGGATTCCAGAAATATTATGATCTTACTGAACGTGTTTTACCAGGACACATTGATTCTGAACCAATGTCAGATGAAGATGCTGCAGATTTCGTTGTTGACACATCACTCGGTTCCCTTGGTATTGGTTGCTATGATGACATTCGAACATATCACAATAAACTTCCTTCCCAGAAGATTTGGAAAGGTAGGAATGATCAGATTGAATCATTCCTCGATCAAAGAGTGAACGATGGGCATCTTGATGAAGTCACAATCAAGGGTCTCGAAGACCGCTACTTTGTTCTGGCAAAGAATGTGGACTCGCTAAGTGTGTCATCAAAGTTAGACCTGGATGATGTACCTGTCTTACTACTTACTCCCTTTGATAACATCCTACGCGAGCGAGCATTTCCAAAACGTATCTGGGATTTTGATTACAAGATTGAATGCTATGTACCTGCACCCGATAGGATATACGGATATTTCGTTCTTCCAATCCTTGACAAGAATGAACTCGCTGGTCGCTTAGATGCCAAGGTTCATCGAAAGGAGGGTCTCTTAGAAATAAAGGCACTCTATCTAGAAACAATAGAACTACAATCCTCAGATGGTTTGGAGCGATTGAAAAGGGGATTAGAGGAATTTGCGAAATTCCACAACTGTGATTCTATCTCTATTTCTAAGGTCCGTCCGAGAAGATTAACAAAACTCGTTCGGTCAATGATTATAGAATGAGGATGCCCTAAACCGCAATTATAACGAAGCTCGGAGCGAACAAGCACTAACCTTATTTACGCCCTTACGCCATAGTAATACAGGGAACCAAATTGGGAGGAACGGTTCCGTAACGCAAGTAATGAAGGCCCGTTAGTATCGGGTTGAGTGGAGACTAGCACCATGAAAGACCAAGACGACGGTAGCAAAATAATGAAAGCCGTTCTCATAGGCGATGGTGCCGTAGGAAAAACGAGCATCCGCCGCAATTATCTCGGAGAAGATTTCACCGAAGGTCACATTGCTACGATTGGCGTAGATCTGGCAACTAAACGTGTTCTTTTCGATCAAGAAATCGTGAAATTTATTATTTGGGATTTGGCTGGACAACCAACTTTTGAAAAGGTCCGTGGACATTACTATTCTGGGTGCAATGGAATATGTCTCGTCTACTCTGTTACAGACCGCGATTCTTTTGACAACGCTAGCAAATGGCTAGTCGAGGCTTTCAAGAATATGGGCCCACTTCCACCCACTGTAATCATTGCAAACAAGATTGATTTGCGTTACACCACTGACAAGTCCAAATACGTCACAACTGAAGAAGGGGAAGAATTCACCAAGTACTTCATTGAGAAGCTGGGTGTACCTGCTATTTATCGCGAAACCTCAGCTCGGACTGGTTCTGGCATTCAAGATACTTTCACTGAATTGCTACGAATGATGTCTGACGTTGCAGGTGAGAAAGAAAGCGCGCACTTCATAGGCTAAGTGAAATCTCTTTTATTTTATCCGTCCCAATCAAAACGGTTATTAGAATTCAGATGACAACATTAACTATCGTTAAAGATTTATCTGAGTGAGTAGTATGAATGAGGAAGCTGACAGCGAGAAGACAAGGTTATCCATGAAGATTGAAGGTATGCACTGTGCTTCATGTGTAACCTCAATCGAGAAAACTCTACTTTCTCAAGATGGTGTAATAAAAGCCACAGTAAGCCTTCTGGATGAAAAAGCGGTTGTTGAATACAACCCGGATTCTGTAAATCGTGCGGAATTGGAGAAAGCTGTAGATTCTACAGGTTATCGCGCAAGAAGATCAACAATGACTCTTACAATTTCGGGAGAACCAACAGAAGCCAATTGGTTTCAGATAACAGATTCATTGAACATAGTACCTGGAGTGATTTCAACTAAGACATTTCCAGAATCGAAGCGACTACTATTGGATTATGATGACGATCTTGTCACTTTCAAGATTATTAGAAAAACGCTCAAAGAACTCGGATTTGATATTGAATCTTCAGAGGGTACTGATGGGGATAGGGAATCTCTGGCACGCGAGAAGGAAATTCGATACTATTCACTTCTCCTCACATTTTCTTTGATTCTCAGTACACCTGTAGTACTTCTTCATTTTGGTGTTCTTGATGCACTCATTCCTGCTGAAGAAATGCGAATGCTCTTCATGTTTCTGCTCTCTACTCCTGTCCAGTTTATTGGTGGATACCCATTCTATAAAGCTGCACTACGAGGATTGAGGTATTTCAAGACAAACATGGATACTCTAGTTATGCTAGGTACAACTGCTGCATACTCTTACTCTGTAGCAACCACTTTTGTTCTAGTAGGATACGCTCCATTTTATGATGCCTCTGTTCTATTGATCACTTTCATCCTTCTAGGACGTACACTTGAATCAGTGGCAAAGGGACGAACATCTAAGGCGATCCGCGGCCTAATGGACCTTCAAGCTAAAGTCGCGACTGTCATCAGGGATGGCGAAGAAATGACCCTCCCCATTGTAGATGTTGAAGTAGATGACATAGTATTGATCCGACCCGGTGATAGGGTGCCTGTTGATGGTACGGTTCTTGAAGGAAAGTCATCGGTTGATGAGTCGATGATAACTGGAGAAGCATTACCAGTTGCAAAGAATGTTGGTGATTCAGTCATTGGTGGTACCGTGAATAAGAATGGTGTCCTCCGAGTTAGAGCTATGAAGGTTGGCCAGGATACTGTACTTTCTCAGATTGTGAAAATGGTAGAAGAAGCGCAGACGAACAAACCTCCAATTCAACGAAAAGCTGATGCAATCGCTGGAGTGTTCACCCCGGTTGTTCTGGTAATAGCAGTAGCCACGTATCTCTTCTGGGTATTTGTGATGAATGTCAGCTGGACATTAGCATTGAACTTCTCAATTGCTGTCTTAGTTGCGGCTTGTCCGTGTGCTCTTGGTCTTGCCACTCCTACTGCAATTATGGTAGGTATAGGTAAAGGGGCACAGTATGGAGTTCTCATTAAGACGGGCGAATCTTTGGAAACTATACCCGTTATTGATACAATTGTATTCGATAAGACGGGAACACTAACTATTGGTCGGCCAACAGTAACTGATATCCTTGTAACTGGTAATGCCAATGAAGAGGCGGCTCTCCGCCTTATCGCTGCAGTTGAGAAGAATAGTGAACATCCGTTAGCTGAGGCTGTAGTTTATTATACTGAGGAGAAGGGTATTGATATTCCATCATCAACGGATTTTACATACACAACTGGTAAGGGAGTTAGTTCAGTAGTAGATGGAAAGGCAATCCATGTTGGCAATGAGCAATTCATGTCTGACCATGGAGTAAGTTTTGCGGAAAATACAGATCATTCACTGATGTTACAACAGCAAGGGAAAACTGTAGTCTATGCCGCTATTGGGGGTGACCAACTGGCGATATTGGCAATTGCTGATGAGCTAAAGGCTAGTTCCGCCCAAGCTGTACGAACTCTCAAAGGTATGGGCATTGAAGTTTGGATGATAACCGGCGACAAAGAAGTGACTGCAAAAACAATTGCACACAGTGTCGGTATTGATAATGTACTTGCAGAAGTTCTTCCTGATGAGAAAGCAAAGCAAATTAAAAACTTGCAAGCTCAAGGACGGATTGTTGGAATGGCTGGCGATGGTGTCAATGATGCGATTGCGCTAGCTCAGGCCGATGTAGGTATTGCATTGGGTTCAGGAACGGATGTGTCTGTTGAATCCGGTGATATTGTACTTGTAAAGGATGACTTAATGGATGTTGTAACCGGAATTCAGCTTGGAAAGAGAACGATGACAAAAATCAAGCAAGGCTTCTTCTGGGCACTAATCTACAACATCATTCTGTTGCCAATTGCTGCAGGACTGTTATACCCTTCATTTGGTCTTTATCTTCAACCACAATTTGCAGGTCTTGCCATGGCGTTATCCAGTGTTAGCGTGGTTACAAATGCGCTGACTTTGAATAGATTCAAACCCCATAGTATTGACGTAGAAAAACCAGTAACTCCTCCAGCTGCATTTCTTGAAGGTGATGTAGCAGTTGATCCTATCTGTAAGATGAAGGTCGACATTGCAACTGCAGAACTCTACACAGATTTTGAAGAAAAACGATACTACTTCTGTGCTCAGTATTGCAAAAACACATTCGAAGAAGATCCTGAGAAATATCGTGATACTGAATCGACACTAAAAGAAGCTACACCTGCAATAGCAATCGATCCAATTTGTAAGATGGACGTCGATACTGCAACTGCTGAACTTCATAGTGATTACCAGGACCAGCGGTACTACTTCTGTGCTCCTTATTGCAAGCAGACATTCGATGCAAATCCAGAAGAATATGAAAACAAAGACTTCAGAGATTAGTACCTCGACGAAGTAATTTCCTTGATTCTCTTAATTAGAGTATCTTCTGCTGCTGATTCAGACCCCCAATCCATGCCCATGATACCTTTACCTCCTCCACTTCCAATGACAGTGATTCGACTTCTTCTAATGACTCCTGATGGTTCGAATACAACAGTAATCGTCTGGTCACTGCCTGTTCTCTTTACATATTCCTCATGTACAAAAACAGCTACTGTATTCTTCCCAGAATTCCAGCGTTTACTCAACACCTTGCTATAGTTCCTAATCAGAAAATTCAGGACAGTTTGATTAAATTCACTATCAAATTCAATAATCTTCAATCTTTTTATTCCTCTGAAGACAATTTTCTATGTAAAACCTTAAGGCTTATTCTAACAATTTTAATACGCAAGTTTCTTGAGTAAGTTCTGCAGTGCAGCCAGTAGGGACGCGTATTGTTATGGGTATACAAGAAAGAGCTCTAGTTCGTTTTGCAGGTCCAGAGGATCTTGAATGGTGCGTTGTTGAAGATAGTCATGTAACTGAGAAAATTATTCGAAATAAGATTGTGAATAATGAGATCATTGTTGTGGAGCTCGATGGCCAACTCATTGGTTACATTCGATTGGAGTTCTTGTGGTCTACAACACCCTACATTGGATTGATTTTCGTTATTGACGAGTATCGAAACGCAGGTATTGGCCGCAAGATGATTGAGTATTTGGAGGATCATCTCCGTGCTCACGGTCATGATAAACTGATGAGTTCTTCTCAGGCTAATGAACCCGAAGCTCAAGCGTGGCACAGGGCAGTAGGATTCGAAGAATGTGGCATAATTTCAGGTTTGAATGACGGTGGAATTGGAGAGATTTTCTTCAGGAAGAAACTAACATAGTTTTCCTCACCAGTAAAAAGTGTTCTAGGGAGAAAAGAGTTAGCAAGTAACTTTGTCAAGCTCTCCTTGACAGATTTTTTTATCCTCTTCTCCCTTAACAGCATCAGTAGCTTTTTGCGCAAGGTCCTTGTATTTCTTACATTCACTCTTGTTCCCAGCAATAGCATGAGATCTAGCAAGTGCTTCGTAAATGAAAGGCAAGTCCCAATCCTTCCATTTGTCATCAGTCTTCTCTGCTTCTTTTGCAAGTTCTAGACCTCGGCTTGCATGGGCCAGCGCGGGTTCAGCTTTTTTCATGTGTGCATAGACTCTAGCTAGCATGTACTCAGCTCGTACTGCATTAACAGTAGTACCAACTTTACTCCAGTGGTATCTAGTAGTATGAGCCATGCGTAGTGCATCTTCTAGCTCCTGTGAGGATGGAGAATCATTGTCTAGAATTGTCCAAATTCCATTGTTAGTACTGATTGCGACTTTCTTATGGAATTCATCCATAGTCATCTTTTCATCTGCCATTTTTTATTCCTCATGAACGATAGTTGTCTACATGGATTCCACAAGATATTTAACGATTGTTATTAATGAATGGGTTCAAAGGTAGTCACATATTGTGACCCCAATTTGTGCCCCTGCTTTATATAGAAAGTAGAGAGCATAGAATTAGAAAGCTGACGCATATTACTTAACGCGTTGGATGAGGTTTGAAATAATGAAACCTATTGATGATAATGAATTTCCTTCAGAAGAAACATCCGAGGATGTTGAAGAGGAGGATTTTGATATTGATATTGAAATTAAGAGTCGAAGAAAAAGGAAATCTCTAAAGAGAAAGACCTCCGGTAAAGAATATGGAACATTGGTCAGTTTCATTCTTTGGATGGCTTTTACTATTGTTTGGCTATTCTTCTTTGCTAGTGCAAACGGGCTCGTTGAAAACATTACAGTGATATTTGTAGCACTCTTGGCTATTGGAGCTGTGAATACACTCATCTGGATTCCAGCTCAAGAAGGACGGAAACCAAAAGCCAGTGCAGTAAGTGGAATCGCATGGTTAGCGTTTCTGATAATCTGGATTGTCTTCTATGCTTCTGGATTTGGATTCTATGAGAACATTGGTATCGGACTCGCATCGTTGCTTCTTATTGGAGCATTGAACGTTTTACTCTGGGTTCCCTCTAAAGGAGATTCAGGGGGTGCTCGAATTAGCGGGATCGGTGGAACTGGTTGGTTGTTTTTCCTAGCGCTATGGCTTCCATTCGCTAATGATTTTTCCGACACTGTTTATGCCATAACATTCTACCAGAATGTAGCAATCGTTTTAGCTTCATTCCTATTGATGATGATTATTGTGATCTCTCCTTGGTGGGGGGAAATGCAGATTCAAGTCAATAGAGAGGTTGAAATAGGTCGGAAACCAAAGATAACAGTTGGTCTGTTTTGGGCATGGATTGCAATCCTTGTCATTTGGTTATGGCAATTTGCAAATAGCTATACTGCAAATCAGAATGTTGCCGCAGTTCTTCTATCATTAGCAATATTCTGTGGATTAATTTTAGCCATGTGGCTACCATGGGCTCGCAAGAGAGGAGAAGGACCTGAGAGTTGGTTCTCAATAGGCTTAACCTTTACCTGGGTTATCATTCTCACAATATGGTTCTGGGTTTATGCAGACAGTTTTGATGCATACCAGAACTTTGCAGTGTTCCTCATTTCTCTGCTTCTAATAGCAGGTGTAGCAGCAGGTGCACAATGGAAGAAGTATCGTGATTTTGAAGCTCTGGATTGGAAAGACTAAATCTTTGAATCACAAAGGAAGGTAGGTTAACCCTGCCTTCCTATTGTTTTCTTTTTTAGAATTAAAATGCAAGATACCCGCCATCAACAGCTAGGGTATGTCCTGTAATGTACTTTGCATCATCACTAGCTAAGAAACAGGCTGCGCCTCTTATCCATTCATTTTCTGCTAACATTGGAAGAGCTGTTCTTGGTCTGATCAGATTTGTTACTAGCTTCTCATCATTGAATGCATCTATTGACATCGGAGTTGGAAAGAACCCTGGTGCAATTGCATTAACTCGAATATTGTATTCACCTAATTCAACAGCTAGCGCTTTCGTCATTGCGATAATCCCTCCCTTTGATGTGTAATAGCTAACCTCTGGAAATCTCGTTGCACCGAAACCGTAGGTTGATGAGATGTTGATAATAACTCCCGATCTCTTTGGGATCATAATTTTGGCAACCTCGCGGGATGCCACAAAAGCTGAGGTGAGGTTCACATCCATGACTGTGTGCCAATCATCCAAGGTCTGTTCAATCAATGGCTTTGAAATGAAAATACCCGCATTGTTAATCAGGATATCAACAGTTCCAAGCTTATTTACTGTTTCATCCACTAGTTTGATGACATCGTTTTCTATAGATACATCAGTCTGAATTGTAATTGTTTCAGTGTTATATTTTCGTTTGATATTGTCAGCTATTTTGTCAAGATGTTCCTTTCTTCGGGCTGCGAGTACTACACTTGCTCCTGATTCGGCAAATGCATACGCAAATTGTTCCCCGAGACCAGCAGATGCTCCAGTAATGATTGCAGTCTTCCCTTCAAAATTATATTTCGCCAATGCACTCACCTATGGTATGAACATGACTCAATAGATGAACCTCCTAATAAACGAAGACTAAGTCTGCTTGTGGTATATGTTACTCAGGAGTGGGTAAGTCACAATCCCCAGATGATTCTTCTGAAGAGGGTTGCTTACGAATTTGATACCGTCTCAGAAAACCTATTGGTAGAACAATCGCTAACCAGATTATTACATCGCCAATTGTGGATAATAGACCTCTCGAGCCAGTAGGATCTAACCATAACTGACCGAGTTTCATCATTGATATTAAGGGTAGAACAATGATGAGTCCAAAGATTTGTTTCAATTTGACTGCATTGACTTTGCATGCAAACCTCGAACCTATTTGACCACCTACAAGCATACCTATTCCAAGTGCCATCGCAAAATAGAGGTTCACAGAGCCAAGCATGACATTGTACGCAGTTCCTGCAGATGCCGTAAACATCATTGTGAACATCGAGGTTGCAACTGCTGCATGCATTGGTAATCCCATTAC
The DNA here is from genome assembly GCA_018238545.1 of Candidatus Heimdallarchaeota archaeon. GTDB lineage: Archaea > Asgardarchaeota > Heimdallarchaeia > Heimdallarchaeales > Heimdallarchaeaceae > UBA460. The sequence goes on along the minus strand of JABCTC010000026.1, from coordinate 31,710 downwards.
TACACAGAGAATTGGAACAATAACAGCACCTCCGCCAAGTCCCAGAAGACCCGCTGAGATTCCGCCTATGAATGCACCAATAAGTGCTGTTGCCATCTGTCGCCTAGAAATTTGTGATATGTCCCAATTTGCCATTTCAGATGCAAGATCTCCGTTGCCACGTTTCTTTGCATAAAGCATTTTGAGAGCAATAGGCATCAGTGAGATTCCAAAAATGAGACGGAGAAGATATGGCGCCTCAATTAATGTACGTAAATATACTCCAAAAAGTGATCCTGGAACAGTTAGTAATGCAAACATGAAACCAATTCGAAGAATAGTTGGTCGTGGGTTTTGCCTCCAATAACTAATTGATGCTGCGATTGATACGAAGAGTGCTCCTACTAGAGCTGTTGCTGGTGCAGTTTGTTCATCGAAAATTCCAGCAAAGACAATCAGTAGTAATGGAGTATTGACGGTTCCTCCACCGATTCCAATCATGGACGAAAGAATGCCAACACCAACAGCAAAAATTGAGATTGTCATTGCGAAAAAGATGAGGTCTTGCATTGAGTCACCGTACTTAGCGGCCATCAAGACCTCTACTTAAGCAATCCGTTATGATAACAATTACGTTGCTAGGCTGGTGTATCCTTCTTTGTTACTAAGTAAAGACCACCTAAGAAAATGACTAATCCAACAAGAAAGAGTCCTGCTGCAAAATTTTCCTCAGTTATATCAGTAGCATAATTAGTGACTAGCCCTGCACCTATTAGAATTATAAAACCTATAATCGCGATTACTTTCCCGGGGCGTGAATCATAACTGAGAAATTCCGGTAGATGGTCCTCGCGGTGAATGACTGGGGCGTCAGAAACCTTTGCATCACTTCTGAAGAATCTAACACCATCTTCCGATACCATTCCATGAAGCCCATTCTCTGATATCAGTTCATTGATTAGTTCAATAACAGCTTCTTGGTCAAGTTCAAGATTCTCACTGAGAATAGCAATAGCACTGACATTGTGTTTCATTATAAGACTAACAATCTTCTCTTTCTTATCGTGCATTATGTAAACCCCAGAAAATTTTCTATTTACAGTTAATGGTGGCATAAGCAAATCAATATCAGCTTTTCTCTATGTGCTTTCTCACATAGCTGAAACCAAACTTCTTATACATCACGTTGTTGGCTGCGCGCTCGAGTAAAATGACTGCACATACTCATGTTAGCGTGGCAGCACCTAAGAAATGGATGGACGGCTGGGATAAGATTTACAGTCAGATGCTTTCTGCAAGTGATGAAGAACTTTCGCAGCTTAACGTAGGATCTCGCATTCAGCAATTAGAACATGCTCTTGCAATTACTGAATCAGATGCGAAGAATATGGATGTTTTAGAACTTGGGTGTGGTTACGGAAGTGTATCATGCTACTTGGCAAAGATGGGTTGTCGATTAGTTGCTGTTGATGCTTTGGTTAGTGCAATAGCTGTAGCAGAAAAGAGAGCTAATATTTTGAATCTGATTGAAAATGTGGAGTTCAGACTGGATGATATGGATGGCTGGCCAATAGAACTAGAATCGTATAATGTGGTTATTGCCCTTCAATGTTTGCAATACCTCTTTGATAGAACGGTACCTCGAATGAGGGAAGCGGTTGCAGCAGTGAAACCTGGAGGATTTTTTGTATATAGTGGGAATATTCTCCCTCATTTTGACACTGATCCACCAATTAGATTCATCGACGAAGAAGAACTAAAATCCGAACTTGAAGGTTGGACCATACATGGGTTTGGTACTGAAGAACGAATTATGAAACCTGGCGATAAAAGAGGGTATGTTTGGATAGTTGCCAGAAAACCTGGTTTAGATGAATAGTCTATGACTTGACTGCCCAGAAACGGACTTCTCCAAATTTGGTTTCATAGGTTCCATGTTTTGAAAAATTCTGCTTAATAATATGGAGAATATCATTTCCTTCGGCTACTCTTAACTCAGGAAACTGAGTGGCTGCAGTGATTCTAAGGAATTCGCCAAGTGTTGCTTTCTCAGGTTCATCAAAGAATACAAACGGTACCACCATTCTCAACATTCCACCTCTGATCAACACTCTCTTGCATTCTGCAATAGCTTTTGGAAGCTGGTTTCTTGGTGGGATTCCCCTAAGACGGACCTCAGAGTATGTTTTGCTTGGTGATTCTATATCCATGATATTTGACTCCACAACATCATAGGAAATTCCTGTTTTACTTAGGATATCATCCGGGCCTAGGATTGAGATTGTAACATTATGATTGGATGAAAGGTTTCTAATTTCATTAAGGTCATTTACTTTGACTTGAGGATACGACGCATACAGGATTTTGCCATCTTTAGTAGCAATATCTGGGTTCTCCCCTAGTTCATATAATTCACCGGGATTTGATGTTCTGTATGAATTATAGAAATGAAGTATAGTTTCAATCGAATCTCGAAGGTTTTCTACCAGAAACTTCTCTGCGTCTGGACCGGTTTTGTAGATTCTTCGATATGGACCAAGTGGTCCTGGTTGGAGCGCACTTACAACTAGATTATCATTCTCCATAGATTTGAGAAGCTTGGGTAGTCTAGTTCTTTTTGGATCGGAAAAATTGGTCATAGAGTACATAATATCGTAGATTGATGAAGGGTGCTGATCTATTGTGAGTAATATTTTCCTCATCAGTTCTGAGCGAGATGATATCACAGTAACCTCAACTAATGTGGCAAGCAATCAATTACTTCCTTAATATTGAAACTATCAACGCTGATGTTACCAAAACCATTCCTGCTTGAATGGTTTTTCTTATTACTAGATTACTTTGTTTTATTTTTGATTTAAATGGTGAAAAATTGTCAAGGGTGTGGACTATCACTTGACGAACATACAAAGTGTAGCGATAATGACGAGTTCTGTATATATTGTGTAAATGGTAAGGGAACTCGTAGAACACAAAGTATAGTTCGGTCAAGTGTAATCAATTTCTGGCAGGGTCTAGGAAAGACATCACATGAAGAGGAACGCCCTGATTTAATCTCAGTTGATGATAAAGGATAGCTCAAATACTAAGTCCGCGTGTAATCCTCACATTCTCAGACATGGTATATTAGAAAGAGATTGAGTCATTCGGTTGGCAGTTTTTGGTAAGTTACCCAATCATGACATTTAACCATACTTTATTCTTCTATACATGTAGCAGATGCCTGATAACAATGGAATAACAGGATATGTTTCATCATATACGTAAATATCGTATCTTGATGGCCCCTTGCTCTTCTCAGGTGAATCAATCCAAAAGTACCATTTCACAGATGCTATCTCATTATTTATTTCAGGGTCATATATGGACATTCTGTACTCTCTTGGTATATATTCGATACAAAATAGCTGTTTTTTATCGGGTGTGATAAAAGTCATTTCTCCTCTAAACGAAAGTTGGAATTCACCTATTTTGTTCCTGTTTTCATCTATAACTTTTGTAGTTTCTCTCAATCGAGAGAAATAGAAACAGGTTCTGAGGTGCGCCTCTTTACCACTTTGAAATTTAGTTATTAGTCCTCGCCATGTGCTTTCAAATGTCATTATTACTAGGTCATTTTCATCGGTGATTTTTCCATTTTCACGTCTATGGTTCGAGATCAAAATATATTGCTTGAATTCTTGATTAAGCCACGCCATTGATTATCACACTTCAATTCCCGCCGTGATTATTAGTTTAAAATGACTTTAATATGTTGGTAACAAGAATCAGATTGCAAGCATGACTAGAATTCACTAGTTGAAGAACTAAGCATATTATTTATCCACCTAATCTATTAGGAACCAAAAGTCTTGATTCAGTTTCGGATTTTTCCCTTTAGTGAGTTTATGAGTCAGACATTTAGTGAGGACTGAACGAATATCATCTGGTGAGGGTGTTGTAAGTAGAAGTTCAAACCATTGAATGAGGGTTCTGATTTGTCTTACTGTGGTTTCTACTGAGGCTTCTATATCACTACGAATGTTGAAACGACAGAAGTCCTCGAAATCACTCACCACATTCGAAGTCTTGACTCCAACAACATTATCTAACATGCTAAATATTGTTTAGTTATAACTTAATGAAGACTCGGGTCCTTTCTAATATATGACCTCATTGTAATCCTCACGTTCTAATATATTCTAGACACTCAAACATTTGTGGTCCTGATGAGTCAAGATGAGAAAAGAGACAAAGTCGGTCTACCTCCTGGAACAATCATTCATACAGGCGAGAAACGACATGAGGATGTTATAATAAAAATAATTGAGTTCTCAGAAGGTGAGATTCGAGAATACGACGCAGACTCAATTGAAGACTGCAGTCCTTCATTGAAGGATGGTGCAACAAAGTGGATTCATGTTATGGGAGTTCATGATGTCGATATTGTTGAGAAAATCTGCAATTTCTATAAAATTCATCCACTTGTGATTGAAGATATTCCTAGTATCGGTCAAAGACCAAAGCTGGACGCGATGTCAACAGGTGTATACACAGTTCTGAGGGCCTATGACCTCATTGGAAACGATGTTCATTCAGAGCAAGTTTCAATTGTTTTTGGAAAAGGATACATCATCTCATTCCAAGAGTCTTCAGATGATATCTTTGATGCGATTCGTATTCGAGCACGTCGACCTGGTGGTCATATTCGTAAGGGAGACTCTGACTATCTAGAATATGCTTTGCTAGATCTCATAGTGGACAAGTATTTCGTTGTTCTGGAATACATTGGCGATAGAATTGAAGAATTGGAAGATGATCTTATTGAAGAAGGTTCAGCTGAAATGTTGACTGAAATCTACAAACTCAAGAGAACTCTAATTGCATTCAGACGTCATATTTGGCCTCTTAGGCAGGTAGTATTGAAATTACAGAGAGATGCTCCTCAATATGTACGTGATGAAACTCTGGTTTACCTAAGAGACCTCTATGATCATGTCATTCGTGTTACAGATCATGTTGAAACATATCGCGAATCAATAACTGGAATGCTTGACATCTACCTATCGAGAGTTAGTAACAAAATGAATGAAGTTATGCAAGTGTTAACTGTTATCTCAGTCATTTTCATACCCCTTACTCTTATGGCGTCAATTTACGGAATGAATTGGCAATGGATGCCTGAGCTAGAATTCTATTACGGTTATCCAGTCTTCTTAGCTATCATGTTCATTGTGGGTTTAGTTCTTCTAAGTTATTTCAGACGTATTGGTTGGGTCTGACCTTAGATTGCTACAATTACTAGAATGACTCCCACAACCGTGAGAAGGACACCTCCGATTGATCGTCGACTGAATGATTCTTTGAGGAATATTATCGAAATTGGGACTGCAAAGAGTGGAGATGTGGAACCAAGAAGTGAGGCAATTGATGCACCAATCAATTTGACAGTATAGGTGTAAAGAAGAGTGCCCAGAGTCATTCCTAGAAATCCTGCTGCCATGACAATCTTTGCTGCTCTCCTTGTTGGCATTGGCATTCCACGTTTGACCGCTGTCAGACATAGAGGTACAAAAATGGCTCCTCCGAATATCATCCTTACGAAAGTAGCATCGATAGGATCTATATCTTGTACACCTATCTGAAGAAACACACTCCCTAGAGACCAACAGATTGCGGCCAGAACTGCCAAACCTATACCTAGAAAGTCGGCTTTACGCATCTCAGGTTTTTCATTATTGGTAATTTGTTCTCTTGATATTATTGCCACTCCAATCACTGCAATTACTATTCCAAAAAAGCGACTGATAATGATGGGTTCATTAACGAGGAAGATTGCGATAAGATAAGTGGAAATTGGAAAGATGTTAGCTATTGGAAAGGCATAGGAAACCCCAATGCGTTCTTGGCTTGTTAGATATGACAAATCTCCTATTACAAGACCTATGCTGACAGATGCAATGAGAAAGACAAGTGACTCGATTGGAACATAGAATGGTGCTGTTCTAAACGGTAGCATGACAATGAATGACATGAATACCATAGCTGCCCACATTTTCAGAGCGGAAATTGCTAAAGGTGTAGCTTCCTTACTCTGAGTTTTGTAGACGTTTGTTGACACAGCCCAGAGAAGTGCAGTGAATAAACCAATCGCGCTACCCAAGAGAAGTTCAGGAGAAATCTGCATTTGGAAATCGATATGAATGACTTCTAAGGTCTTATTGAAGTTATTCAATGATACAGTAGATTTTTTCTTGATTTCGCGCCTAAATTGCGGATCTCGTTCTCCGCGCACTTGTTTTCTAAATTCTAATTAACCATTTCAACCCAATTTCTTTTTCCAAGCTTTCTCAATTTTCTTCTCACGATTATATTGAGACATCTCTCCACGATTGGGGTATGTTACTCCAGTCCCAATAACATATCCGTAGAAACCGATAAATAAAGCTCCCAGGATGAAACCAAGAATATCGCCTGCAATAAACCAGCCAATTAAACCCGTTCCAACAGCTGTAATCATGGTCCATAATCCTGCAAAGAAGAAGAACCATTTTCGTCGTGAGGGTGTGGCAAGGAGAAATGTTTCATAATCAATTTTCAGAGCAGGTTCTTTGTACTTGCTGAAGCCCATCGCTTCAAGTTTTATTCCTAATACCGTGCCTGCAATTAATCGGCCATATGGGTAGAAAAATGCAATCATTAGAAAGATACCAATGAATCTAAGAAACACAGCAATGATCTCTGGAAAACCCCATGAGAGAAAATTGAGCCAGGAAACAGGAGTATTCAATCCGTGCAAATACAAAACAAATGATAGTATTCCAAGTACGGTTTCTGCTGCCACGAACGGACCAATTGCATATGTTTTCCCTCTATCCATATCGAATAGTACGTTTCGGATTTTGGTTGCTGTTTTGATCTCGGATATATCTGGGTCGTTCGCACGTTTTATTTGACGGACAAGTTTCCAAAAGTTCCTGCGTGTGTCTTTGGAAACTTCAGCACTTTCTTTCACTTCAAGAAGTATCCGTTCAAGTTCGCTCATTCTCTCCGACAAAATAAACACTTCACGTGGTAGTACTGTACTATCCAATTAAGTAATTCCATGAAATTGAGAGATATCATTTACGCTCTTCTGCATCAACTGTCGCTCCACAATGCGGACATTTCGCTTGCAGGGGACCAACCCAATCAATTCCCTCAGTGCTCAGGGGAGAATTGCAGGACGGACAATTTGTAGGAATCAAATAGACCTTTTCTTGATCTTGTGAAGTGGGGTCTTTATGAAGCTCGTAATCCCCAGTATAGACGATTGTTTCGTCACGATATCTATGAACTTCTGGACCTTCCGGCTGTTTCTTTGTCTTTGCTCTTATCATTAAACCGATACACACTATCAGAGGGATCGCACTCATTATCATCGGCATCCATATGATAATCTGAGTAGGTGCGAATCCACTAGGATAATCTGGTATTGTACTTTGGATAAAATTAGTCATTAGGAAACCAAAAGCAGCCATTGCTATCGTTAGAATCAAAGCACAAGCGTCTGTCTTTTTATATTTGTAGCTCATTTCATGCTCTCCTTGAGCACAATCCGAATTGAACGTATTTAAATTCTAGTCTGACTTAAGATGTCCTCTCCTGACTATTTCTTATTGATTTCATGAAGTCAGTGATGCCAAGCTTTTTGTAGTGTTAAGTTACTAAACACTTATGTCTCAGGATAGAAAATTAATGGGCAGGATACTCGATAGTATCGCCATACTTAACTCCTTAGACAAAAAGAGGGTCGTCACTCATGAAGGAGAGAAACTGCATCCCTCTGAAATACTACTATTGATGCATCTATTCCATGTTCAGAACACCAATGTAATCGCTATCGCTGCTAAGATGGGTCTCACTAAAGGGGCTATATCTCAGACTCTTAAACGGCTAAAGAAAAAAGGACTCATCAGCAAAGAAATGTATCCCGAGAAGAAGAATGAATTAAGTATCCAGTTCACTGAGAAGGGAGATCTATTGATGGCAGTTCTCAATAAGAGTAAGAAATCTCTTGAGCGAAAATATCTTCGATACATCAAGACCCTTTCTGAAAAGGATAAACAGGTAGTGTCTGAATTTCTAGATAAGATGATTTCAATCATGGCTAAACAATAAGCATTAGTTTTTGTTCCATATTGTGCATAATATATAATTGTGTATAGGTACTAAACACAATCAATGAATTTAGAGAGTGTTTAGATACTAAACAATCACCTTTGCCCTTGAATGGTTATCAATTTCTGAGGTGTCCTCTTCTCTTTTTGTTATAGACACTCAATTTGAAAATGTATTCTCTCATTAGTTCAGGTATCTTTCTGGGCAATTCAATTTCTATTGAACGTTTAATGTCAATATCGATTTCAATTTGCTTCAGCATGCGTTCTACTGTTTCAAGTTCTTCTGGTGTGCACCTAACCCCAAATTTCTGTATTGCAGTCAAAACAGAATTTCCATATGCTGTAAGCCAGAGTGGTTTAAGATTCACATATTTGATCGCCTTACCAACTGAAACACGTTCGATTTCTTCCTGTCTTAATTCAAGCACTCTTGGCATTCTTGCAACGAGATCACCTGAATCCATCATTCCTTCAATTTTCAAACCGATTGTTGATTCGTTGTTATCGATTTGTACGCAGAGAGCGTCTACTATCCAATTTTTTGCAGAAACCTTTCCAACCAATATTTTCTTGACAACCTTGATGGAGTTCGTCAGCATACCAACCCAACTGAACCCTAGTAGTCTGAGTACCTCTTGCGCCAACGCAAATGCCTTCCATGGATGTCGAGACTTTTCGTATTCCTGAAGAATAGAACGAAGATACTTGAAATCTGATTCAGAGATACCTTGATCAAAGTGCCTAGCATTTGATCCAACCTTCAAATTTACGAGTTCAAGAAATTCCCTTCCAAAAATAGTTGTCACTTGAGCTCTAGCGGGCGTTCCTATCTTTCGTAATTTTGGACTTGCAATAAGAGGTGAAATATCTACAGAGCTTATTGGGTTCTGACTGAACCAAATGCCTGTTAATGATGTACAAGCACTAAATGGTCTAAGATCTAAGGTTTGAATTTTGTTTGACCAAAAACCGATTGTCCGTAAGCTCTTGCATCCTTTAAGGGGAGTGAGATTAATCTTTTCCAATTTCGAAGATGATAGGCCTAATTCTTTCAAGTTGTGCAATGTTTTGAGCACTGATAGATCGACATCGCCAAGAGGATTCTTCCATAGATACAGAATTTCAAACTTTTCTAGCGACTCTAGCGGTGAAAGGTCCAATGACGATAGCAAATTATTGTGGAGATCCAGTTTATACAGATTTTTGCATTTTCTAAGTGGTTCAAGATTAATCTCGACAATGTTCTTTCCTATCAGAGAAACTGTTACAGTACCTTTGGAAAGAGTCATGCTTGATTTTGTACCATATTTCTGAATATACCTAAGACTTGAACTCATGCCCCATTTGCCCCATAATATCCTATGAATTTCACCCTATTAAATGTCCTATTGGCTTCTTGAGAAACCAGATGTCGAGATGGACGAAACAGATAACAATTCTGAGAAATCTCCAGCCCAAGAAGCTGAACTCAGTATTGAATTAAGCTCGGAGACTCTACTGGATTAGCTAGGGTCTGTTGTTAGAACCACATCGGAGTGATGGCCAGCCACCATCACTCCACCCTTTTCATCTATATTTTCGAATGTAGATTACAGCTGCAACAACAGCAACAGCAGCTACTGAGATTCCTCCAATTATCATGGTTGTTGGAAATTCTGAATCCAAAGTGTTTGGTCCTATTATAAATGCGGAAACTGCAACCTCTACACCATAGTTTCCTAAACGATTGAAACCAATATATGCCAGTCCATTATCACTAATGCTTAGTTTCGGTTCTAGTTGTCCAGACATTGGCCAATGATCATCGCCGATTATCTTGTCCCAGAGATGATTCCCATCCGAATCGAATTTTACCATATGGTAGTCGTAAATGAGTTGCCAACCATGCAGAATTGCTAACACGCTTCCGTCCGGTGCTACATCAATTGATCTACACTGGAAAATCCAAGAACGCCCATCTGGCAGAGGAATCGTGTAATTTGTCTGCCATAATTCAACTCCGTTGGAATTCCATTTGCTAATCATAATCTGCCATTCCTCTGAGTGTGCTCCTGCACCATAACCATAGCTGGCAATGTAGATATTTCCACTATTATCAAAATTGACCGCAAGCGCGGATTGACTAATATTCCAAACAGGCTCACAATTGAAATTACGTTTCTCTACAAAGCCTCCCCAACTATACATTCCATCAGTTTGCATTTCTAACTCAGCACCCCTTGGCATTAATGGAAGTTCATTTGTCTTATTCCACAACAATGTTCCAGACGAGTCAAACTTGAGGAAAGAGGATTTCCAGAACTCTGGTTCAAATCGTAAATTCCAGTAAACTGCCCAAACATAGATACTTCCATCAGAAGAAACAGCGATTCCAGTTCCTTCTTCATCATACATTCCACCCCACTCAGTTTGCCACAATCTTTCTCCGTTTGGTGACCACTTGGTAACAATTAGATTCCTACTATTTGTTTCGTCGTCTGTTCGAATGAATCCTGTAGTATAGATATACCCATCATGGATAGTTAATCCATAAGCAACAGTTCTATTATCATTGCGAACAGACCAGAGCAACTCCAACTTTGCATTGTATTTCTGAATAAACTGATACGTGAAAGTTTTGCTTTGGTTCACATAGAGTATATAGCTTGCATAGACATTACATAGTACATAGACAAAATCGTTTGTATCCGTGGTAATCTCACTAAATTCTACACGTGAGGAGTTTTCAAATTCTTTGGGAATGTCTGGGAAAACTTCTCTAACTGTATAATCCCAAGTACTGTTGTAGATTGGAGAAAGAACTTGTGAAGGGTCGGGGTCTTCATCCATGTAAACCCAGAGATCCATGCTTTTTATTTTGATACTAACCGACCCCTCATAGAACTCCCAAGGATCGTCTTCATAGGTACTAAAAGTTTCAAACTTATGTGTAGGTGCTAAGCCTATAGCAACTTGAACAATATCCTCAGGGTCTTCTTGGATACCGGTAGTGGAATTTTCTATCATTCCTTCCCAAGTTTCTACTAAGTCAAAGTAGTTGAACGCCGCTCTTCGTTCTTGATAGATATCAGGGTAGGGTGGATATGTTTTCAGTACTTGTTGCCAGTTTCCTGATGAATCAATTGTCCATGCGTAGATTCTAAACATAAGGTTTCCATATTCCTCGGTAGCAAAAGATCCGGTAAGAGTTGTGCTGAAATTAAATTGGAGATCTGCGTCTATAGGCTTTTCATTGAACGGCCAGTCAAAGTCCTGATAAAAATAAATGAAATCAAAACAATCAGGTAGATTTTCATCTTCTCCAATTCTAAAGTCCAGAGATGTATTTGCAACATGGTCCCAAGTGAGTTCCATATAGTTGAAATCGTTCTCATCAACAGCTTGATGATGACTGGATGAAAATTCACCAGAGGTACCATTCACTATTGTTTCCGGCTCTGTTGTGAAGTAGGGATCTTCAATGTAATTTGTAATCGTCACACTTGATGGTGATGACTCAATATTGATCCCAGGTTCATTGGTGATTACATCCGTGACTACACCTATCTGGGCAATTAGTAAGAATATTGCAAAACACACTATTACGCAACTACGATACTCTCGCATCTACAACCCCACTGCAAGCTATGAATTTTATGAAATGGGGGGAAAAGGAAAAGTCTTTCTTTCTTTGAATAAGCCTCTCCTAATTCTACTTGTTAGAATGTCACAGATTTCCAGAGCACGGTTTTCCGTTGTCTACATCTCGTAGAAGTATTTACCCTTACTATAGATTAGCTCATCGCCAGCGAAGATCTCACCTTCGTGCATGGTCTTAATCATGTCCACGTGAACCGCAGATTCATTGGTTCCATTGTTATCTTTGTAAGCTCTGCCCAAAGCACAGTGAATGGTATCACCAATCTTCTCATCGAATAACATGTTTAGCGTATACTGCTTGATACCTCGATTGGTACCGATTGCCATTTCGCCTAAACGTCGTGAACCCTCATCAATTTCGATGATCTGCTTAAGCGTCGCTTCTTCCTTTTCAGCGGAGAAATCTACAACTTCGCCTTTCTCGAAAGTGAGTCGTACACCTTCAATCACTTTACCTTGTTGCATGAATGGGATATCAAAATAGATCTTACCTTCAACGGTATCTTCCACAGGTGCAGTAAAGACTTCACCCGAAGGCATGTTGTGTTTACCATCACTAGCAATCCAGATCCTTCCTTCTGTAGAACCAATCAAATCAGTTTCTGGACCTACGAAACGGATGTCTTTGTGACGTTCTAGGTGTTCCTTCATCACATACATCATCTTGCTCTCTTCCGCCCAATCAATCAGAGTTGCACCATACACAAAATCACGATATTCCTCTAGACCCATATTTGCCTGCTGAGCAAGAGTTTGACAAGGGTGAACAGTTAGAGACCAGCGTTTACCTAACCGAATACCCTGAATCTCTTGCTGAGTCTTTGAATTTATCATGATACGCTTAGGATCTACATTCGCTAGAGCCTTAGTATTGACAGGAGAACGTATTGCAATGTAAACATCACAGGATTCAGTTAGAGCTTTGAGATGCTCCGGAACAATTTGGAGTGTTTCGTCCGCAGCTCCATCATAGTACGCTCGGGCAGCTTCCTCGCTCGTCATCAGAGTGACCACTCGTCCACCAGCTTTTGCGATTGTCTTGTGTAGTGCTACTACAAGCTCATGGCCTTCTGGGCTTGAATTGATAACCACCATGTCACCGGGTTTGATGCTAGTGCTCCATTCAGTGATTATCTTTGCATGTTTTTCTACTCGAGGGTCCATTGAATATTCCTCAAGTTTAGCAGACCTATTACTGAATGATATAGGTTACTACCTAGGCTTTCCAGCTTGTTGTAGTAATCAACTACTCCATTTTCTTCCAACGAATGATTCCCACTACGGCCCCAATTATTACAACAGTGCTTGCGACAATAATGACTGTTGCTATGGTTATTGGTCTTGGCACTTCATAGACTAGATAAGATAGAACATTGATATCAAAATCATCACCATCATAAATATCAAACGCAAAATAACCGAGTCCTGAACTTCCGACATCCATGTAAATAGCTCCACCTGATATCCAAGGCCATCTGTCATTCGTGATTGTACGATTATTTAGCAAGTTACCTTGAAAATCATAGGTAAGTACTCCAAATTCTGAATTGAGATAATAGCTATGCACTAACAAAAGCAACTTATCATCTGGAGTGAGAGCCATATTCACAGGTCTGTAAGTGTAATATTTCCCATTTGACCATTGACGAATGTATGTTGTATTCCAATTTTGATATCCAGTTGAGTTTGAATGTGTTAAAACGATCTGTGAGCTTTCTTCTACACCTTGAATTAATTCGTGAGTAGCTGAGAAGAATCCACCGTTTCCATCAGGTATTGCTGCTCGTGTTGAACGACCTGTAACATATTCTCCTTCCAAATCTAGAATTGCGAGAGTGTACGGTCGAAGATAGTATAGATAGTCCTCATCAATATACAAATCTCCTCTAAAATCCATAGTTGTCCAGATCCAAGACGATTGTCTATCCCACAACAAAACTCCATCATTATTATACTTCAGGATACTAGTATTCTGGTAGGCAGGAAACCCGATAAAACCATAATCACTAGCAATGACATAGACTGACCCATCTGCATGGACCGCCACAGCTATACCAACTTGGGAATATTGTGCACCCCATTCTTTTTCCCATACTTTGGTACCTGAAGTTGACCATTTTGTTACTATCAAGTTATTCATCTCTGCATCTGTATGAATGTATCCTGTTGTGTAGATGAACCCATCCCGGTATGTCATAGAGCGCACTTGGGTCATATTATCATTGTTAACTGCCCAGATACGGTTCAATGTCGGATCATACTTGAGTAGAAATTGACTCTGATATCTCAAACCATCTTGAATCCAAAATTCATAGCTTGACCTAGTATTTCCTGTAACATAGACTGACCCATCATCTCCAGTGACCATACCATAGCACATATTCTCTACCTCATCCGATGAATTTGGATGATTTGGAAAGGCATGTCCAAGCGTAGTGCCATATGTCACATTGTACTCTGGTTGCCAAATTGAATTCGGATCATCCTCAGTTTCCACATAAGCATAGAAATCACAAGAAGTCACTCTTACACTGACTGACCCATCAAAGTAGGTCCATGGTTCAGTACCATCGTAGGATTCAAATCGATATGTAGGGGCTAATCCTATTGCTAATTTTACCTTATCTTCTGGGTCTTCTTGGATTCCACCATGTTCAATCATGCCATCGAAGATAACAGCTAGATTAATGAAATTCAGATTCAATCTTTTCATTTGGTACATCTCAGTATAGACTGCTGCTCTGGATTCATAGAGTCTTACCCAATTGTCAGATGAGTCAATTGCCCATACATAGATTCGGAACATTAGGTTCCCCGCCTGAGCTTCATTTGCAAAATTCCCTGTGAGATAGGTGCTATAATTTATGTAAACGTCTGCATCAATTGGTCTCTGATTCAATGACCAATCAAATTCTTGATACACATAGACAAAGTCATTGTAATCTGGAATAATATTTTCAGGGTCGGGACCAGCAAAATCAAGAGCAGTATTTGCAGTATGAGTCCATTTTAGTTCAGCGTATCTATCCACATCTCCTGTTACTTCAGGGTATAACGCAGTGAATTCTCCAGAGTTACCGATAATGACAGCTTCTGGTTGTTGGTCAAAATCAGGGTCTGGTAGCATATCTACAATCTCTGTGCTTGACAGATTATAACTTTCTGCTAGTTCTGGAGTTCTACTAGAATTGGAAGTAAACACCTGGAGAGAACCAAGAATCATTAGAGTTACAACAAAGTAAGAAATCATTCGAGTACTTCTATTCAACGAAATTCTCCCATCCTAATATCCATAGACCTGAGAAGTTAAAAATGTGAACATTTTTTAAAACCAACAGGGGACTACTTGTTATCGATTAGACTTCACGTTTTTCTGTAGCATGTGTTGCTCCACAATATGGGCACTTGACAGACAATGGCCCGACCCATTCGATAGAGCTCCAATTCAACAATTACTTCATTCTCTTCCAACGAAGGATTCCTATTGCTGCCCAAATTATCACTACAGTACTTGCAATGATTATAACTGCTGAAATGATTAATGAAAATCCATCAGAAAATTGGTACATCTTGTAGGCTTGAATGCAGATATCAAAATTCGTTAGAGAAGAACTACCGATTGTAAAAGCAAAATAGACTAGCCCTGAACTCCCAACAGCCATATAGATCGGTGAAGACCAGTAGGGCCAATTATCATCTCCGATTGTACGATTCTCTAACAAATTGCCTTCGAGGTCATACGTCAACAATAAGTATTCATTAATGAATGAAGTATGTTGAATTAGCAATTGTATTTCATCATCCGGTGTAATGATCATATCTCTGGGTGTCAGAGCATATCTCCAACCATTTGGCCAGAGCATTGAATAATTAGTGCGCCATTCAAGACCATCATCCGAATTATAATGAGTTAGAAATATTATCGAACCATCTCTATCTCCCCCACCAATCGAACCCATCCATGAAGCTGCAAAGTATCCACCTTCTTCATCAAGGACAATTGCATCTCCAAACACCCAATTACTTTCGGTTCCGTTGAAGTAATATCTTCCTCCAAAACTAACACCTGAACGTTGATGAAATGCGAAGTAGTCATCAAAGATTGTAAGGTCTCCACTACAATCATAAAAAGTCCAGGGATATTGAGTGGTTATGTTACAAAGGAAATTACCATTATTATCAAAGTTTAGGATGCAAGTTTTCTGGTAGTATTCAGGTTCATCCCAATTATAATCACTACAAACTACATAGATGGAACCATTACTTTGGACACCCACTGCTACTCCTACTTGGGTAAATTCTCCTCCCCATTCTGATTGCCAAACTCGTTGTCCAGATGAAGACCATTTTGTTACAATGAGATTTCCCCCAGTATCTTCTCGTTGGATATAGCCTGTTGTGTAAATATATCCTCCTTGAATATACATCGACCTTACTTGAGTTCTATTATCATTTTTTACTTGCCAGAGTAGATTTAGTGACGGACTGTATTTCAGGAGAACCTGATTTCGAAAACTCAACCCCTCATAATAACGAAGCTCAAAGCTCGACCTGGTATTCCCTGTGACATAAACTGACCCGTCTGATTCTACCTTCATTCCATAACATTCGTTCATAACCTCATCAGAGGCATTTGCATGCAGTGGAAATGCTTCACCCAATGTTGTTCCATACGTTTGATTGTACTCTGGTTGCCATAATGTTGATGGATCCGATGGAATCTCCATCGCAACATACACGTCTGCATAACTCACACGCAGAGAAACTGAACCATCATAGAATGTCCAAGGTTCAGTCGCAAGGTAACTGTCAAAGCGATAGGTTGGTGCTAACCCAATAGCTAAGATTGCAGTATCTGTTGGATCTTCTTGCACTCCTCCCTCTTTAATCATGCCATCGAAGATATCAACCAAATTGAAGTAATTCAGGTTCAGATTTTTTTGCTCATATTTACTACTGTATACATCTTCAACTGATGCATAGATTCTGTACCAATTTCCTGATGAATCGATAACCCAAACATACACTTTGAACATCAGGTTATTTCCTTCTTGAACTCCTGGAGCAAAATCACCAGTAAGAAAGACACTAAAATTAAATGAGATTTCTGCAGTACTTGGTCTTACTTCATAAGGAAACTCAAACTCTTGATAAGTATAAATGAAATCATTATAATCTGGCATAACTTCTGGTAAGTCGAATGATCGAAAATCAAGTTCCGTGTTCTCTACATGAGTCCAATCCATCTCTACGTAGCTTATATCAGCTCCACCTGAACTAGAATGAAAACTGGATGAGAATTCTCCAGAAGTACCATTTACCATGACTTGCGGTTCATGTTCTAAGAAAGGGTCTTCTAACAAACTCTCATAAAAACCAGAAGCGATATTTGAATTATCTTCTATTCCCGATAATCCTTCGATTGTCTGATGAGTTGAAATAATTGGACTGAGAACTATAATCGATATTACAAAAATCGTAATTCCTCTAACTTCACGAATCATATACACCCACCAATCTACATTCTACTTTTGACGTGAGCGCATATAAATATTCTAAAAATGTTTGCTTACATTAGGAGTAGCTAGAGAAGCCATTCAGCAATTAGACTTCACGTTTCTCGGTTGCATGAGTAGCTCCACAGTATGGGCACTTGACAGATAATGGTCCGACCCATTCGATAGACTCCGCACTTAGGCTCGCTCCACAGTCCTTGCAAATACTTGGTGGCTCATGAATAAATGTCCGCTCTTTTGATTCAGCACGACGAGTGGACCTTGAACCAAAAAATCCTAGTCTGCTTGCTTGCAAGGAATCCTTCATTCCGTAAATAATGATACCAGCACCGACAAGAAAGCTAATCATTGGAATAACCAAGACATAGAATAGAATCATACTAATGTCAAGGTCGTCCATCCAGAAGAACTGCATAAAACCCCCAAAGAAACCGCCAATCATAACAATTATACCAACTATCATGAATGTGCATTTCTTTCCACCTGATTCGTTTTCCATGGTCCATCAACTACAATCTGTTGCTTCGAGTATTGATGAAACCAAGTTATAGATTTCTCTATGACATATCATTAACTAGAGTTTCCTACATAGGAAGTAAAGCATATCACGAGTAGTTTAATAGTAGGGCATGTACAAGTTAATTCAAGATGGACGTCGCTGGTGCAATTGTCCTTATCATTCTCATTGTAACCCTGCTTGTGATTGTGTCTGAACGGGTGAATGAAACAGCAACAGCCCTGTTTGCAATGTCCCTTGTTGGCGGTGTTCTCTATCTTTACAACGGTCTCACGTTTGGTGATTTTGTCTTACTCATGCCTTGGGATACCATACTATTTGTTACAGCCATGCTCATTGTTGTAGCAGTTGCTGCATCCTCAGGTATGTTTCAATATATTGCATTGCTTCATCATATGGGAATGATTTTTGATAATTATAGCAATCAAATGTAAGTTTCAATTCTCCTTTTTCAGTAACAAAGAAGAATATTTGTGTATATTCACTATAAATAAATTCACCTGTAGCTGTATAATATCCAAAGTCTGCATAGAATCCATCAGCCATTTCATCTAGTGCATGCATTAAGACAGTAATACCTTCCATAATTTCAGCATCACGCTTAACCATACACATCGGTGCTTCATCTTCTCCGAAGTAGAAACTACAAACTTCGTAACTACTAAGAGAATGATCAGAATAGTCATTAATGAATGATGTCATAAATGCATGTGCTTCATTATAATCAAGGTAAATATATTCTTCTTGTTGGTCTTCCCAAAATTCGAGATAATGATAACCATTAGCAAGTGGCATTACACGAACCCAAATAGTTAATGTCTCAGTATAAGTTCCATATTCATAAACATCATAAATAATTTCTAAGAACTCTTGTCCATCTGCACCATAAGGATCATTTACTTGAAGTAAAACGTAATTTCTTCCAGTATTAAATGTTTCTAGTCTTTCTATTTCAAAATCATATCCCATTTGGTAATCAAAATACCAAGCATTAAGATCATTGAATGAGATACCTTGATTCATATAGTCCCAGAAAAATTGTTGAACAAGATTATATGAGTCTGTATAGTTCAAATAGTTATTAACAGGTGCATCATACATATGCATAAAGATATTTCCGTATTCATCATATCCAAATTCTAGGAAAACAACTTCATACCACATTTCACCTGTATAGTGATTATTAAACATAATTTGAGTTTTAAATACATAGTCTTGATAATCAAAATAGTCTATATATAACTCAACATGTTCTAATTGGTTTATACTTTCTAAGAGTGCTCTGTCCCATATGCAGTTAGTATTATCTAGTCCATATTTCGCACAAAATTCTCCAGTAGGCATATTTGGATCGCCAAAATCATATAACATTTGTGCTACATAATTATAAGCTTCTTCATAAGGGAATTCTTCAGGTCCCTCCCCTTTGAAATCTACTTTTAGATTGCCAAACTCATCATAGTAGAAGTAAGCTTGAACTGTTTCATACCAGTAATTGCCATATCCGTCATTATATTCCAATTCAACTCTATAGTGATCGTATTCAACATCTATCATCCATAATTGGATTGTAACGTTATTCATCATAAGTTCTTCACGTTTTTCAATACAACCAAACACAGATTCAGCACCAAAGAATAAATTACAGACATTTTCTGAAGTAAGGGTGTAGTTGTTAAATTCACCAATTAATTGTTGAAGGTGAGAATAGGCAACTTCATAAGGAATTAATCCAAAATCTTCAAATAAATCAAGTCTTAAAGCACCATATTCATTATAGTAGAAATAAGCGTTCATATGTTTTGTAAAATGATTTAATTCAGAATCAACATAATATAAGTCAATACTGAACCCATATCCATCTGTGATTAAGTCGAAACCTTCAAGTTGGATTCCATCCATCATTTCTTGTTCACGTCTCATAACACATTCATCATATGCACCCCATTCAAAGAATTGGCTACATACTTCATGACTAGTTAAAGTCGGATCAACATATAAGTTAAAGAAGTTATTCAAAAATAGTAAAGCTAAATCGTAGTTAACTTCATTAAATCCTACAAAACCCCCATTCTTAATAAATATCCCACTACCTCCATCATCATAGAGTTTTAGTCCTCCCGCATCTCTTGCTCTAATTTGGTCTATTCCTATGTAAGTTGCGTCAGGGAAAATTACGCTTGAATAGTTTGTGGCGTCAAGTTTGAGGTAAGTTGAATCTAAAGTAATACCATCTTGAGTTATTGAACCTGTAGTAATAATATTATCACTACCAAAATTTACTGCCCCATTTCCGTCAATATAAAGTTGACAAGGATTTAACACATCTTGGCACGCTGATGTGAAAAAGATAGAAGCATTATCGCCAAGACTATTAGTAAAATAAATTCTAGCTCTTGCATTTACTTCTTCTATATTTGTAATATTTAAACCAATAATACTTGTCTCACCACTAATATACCCAGCTTTAGAATAAAAACTTCCAGATAAAGCTAAATTTCGCCATCTAAAGTTTGGTGCAAATTGACCTAAATCATAAGTATCATCAGCTACTGGTTTTATTTTCCTTGTTATAAAAGTACCAGTAAGGGGATCATTAGAACAGTCTAGTTTTAAATAATGAGTGTCGAGAGTTGCTAAAGATCTAACAGCATCAAGTCCTTTTTTAGCTAGTGGATTAAAAACTGTGTCTGTCATTAAAAAATATTATGATAATAGTCATAAACTAAATCTACTCTATTTTCCCAATTAATAGGATAAGATTTTTTTCCTTTATAATAAAGATAAGTATAATTAATAGAATCTTCTTTAAGAATGTACCACTCTCCAGATCTGCCAGTAAATCCATAATATTTAACATCGCCAGCGACATCTTTATTTGCAACATTATATTGTCTAGTTAAATCATCTTCCCCCTCTTTTCTTCGTCCACCACCACCAACAGTTACAAACATTTCAGCCATTTCTTTTGCAATGGTTTCTGCTAACTTTTTATAATCAAATTCCTTTGCTGGTTCAGGCATTAATTTAGCCAACTTTTTATAATCAATCTGTTTAACAGTTACATTAGCTGGTGGAACAATTATTTTTTCAGGTGTTGGAGTTTCTACATTAATAGAAGGATTAAGTTTTAATTTACCAATAGCTTTTTTTACCGCTATCAGTTGAGTATTTATTTTTTTAATTTCTTTAGTTGGTTGATTAGTAACTCTAATATTTTTAAGATATGGTAAAGGTTTAATAGGTTTAATTTGATTGCTTATTTCAATAGATGTGGGGAATTTAATTGATTCAGGAAAATTATCTATTTTAAAATTACTTGGAATAGTAAATTTATTAAGCCACTTTAATATAGAGTCTTGTATTTTTTTACTATTTTTTAATTCTCTTTCAACCTTTTTTTGATTAACAACAGTTACCACTCCTTTTATTTTTTGAGTTTTAGGAAAGTTAATTATTTTAGAAGAAAACGTGTGAGCCTTAATAGCATTAACAGACACTACCGCCGTTTGCTCAATGGTCTTTATTAGACTAGCTAATATCTGATTTACCAGTTTAAAGGTCATACTACCTTACCAAGATTATAAGCCCTTTGATTTTCAGGAAGCCCTTGCTGCCCTGCTTGTGCAGGATTAAAACCCATACTTGCCCCAAGCCCCCCCTGCATTGATGGCTCTGCTACTTGAGGTTGAGCCAACATTATAGCCTCCTGTTTTGACTTCATATATCTTAAATGTTTTTCAACATATTTAGTAAATAATTCTTTTATATCTTCTGAATAACTCATTTCAAATTCTTCAAAATGAACATTAACAGCAGTAACTAATTCTTCATGTGAATCTCTAACCATAATTTCGGGCATTTGCCCTCTTTCAATCATTGCAATATCTCTTCCTGCTTGCTCATCAACAGTAGTAAGAATATCTCCCACGTTCTCCATTTCAGGAGTTGCATCAATTAAAGCTTCAACCGCAGAGGTTAAATCAACCCTAATAGCACCTTGTGATTTTGCCTCAATATCCTGTAATACTGCAATAGAATTTTGGAGTGAAGCCTGTCTTGAAGCAGGAGTTTGCTTTTGCAGTTTTTCAGAATTAACAGAAACAATAAAATTAGCATTTGTTTGCTCTGGCTCAATATCTAATAATTCTTTAACCCCGCGTTTTCCAGTTACTGAAAAAGTTTGTTCTTCTGTAACATATTGAGCATTTAAAGCTAAAAAGTGTTCACCAGTTGGCTTTAAAACTTGTTCACCAAACAAATCAATAATCATCTTCATATTAGTATCAATATTTTGGTCAATAATTTGAGCGCCCCTTGCGGTTTGATTGATTGTTTGAGAAGCAGCCCCAGAACTATAAAGTGAAGAAATGCCGCCTGCTTTTTCTATTTTATTACCCAAACTTTCAGATACAGTTATTGCAGCTCTAGTATTATCTTGTGTTCTAATTTGTTGAATTTGATTAGTGTCACCCATTACACGAATAACCCCATCTGGACGTTTTCTAAACTGCCAATCAGGAGTTTGAGCAGCAGCACTTCCTGCTACCCACATATCGTTATTTATTTGTCTAATATTAGTTAAAGTTTGATTTAAAATTTCAGTAGCAGCAATTTGTAGATCACCCACAACATCAACTAAAGCTAAATTATAATATTCATCATCTTCTGGGAAAGCACTAAAATCAATATAGGGATAATGCCCATGCCAGTATTCATTTTCAGTATCAGTATTTAAAATAGTATCGTCATCTTCCAAAGGCATATAAAAAATTTCTCCATCCTTTGTAGTCATACACAACATTGAAACATAAGCAGCTTTAAAAGCCATTTCATTTTTAGAATCATCATCTGTTGCAATTTCCATTTGATAATCAAGCAATTTATTAGTAACTCCAGATTCTTTTAATTTCTTTAAAAAGGTTTTTTTCCAAAATGGTTTTTTCCCCTGATCTTCATAAGATTGATTTTTATTTACCATATCTCCAACCAACATTTGTATTGGCTCAATAATATATGGCTGTTCTTGAAGTATTGGAATATTTCGATTGGGAATTAAAATATCATTAAATCTAACAAATTTTGCGTCTGCTCTATTAACAATATCTTTTAATAGTTTAATTCTAGTAATATTTCCATCCTTATCTTTATCTTGAATTTCCAAAGCAGGCTCATATTTCCAACCAGTTTTACAATATCCTCTACCTGCTAAATATGCAGAAAAATACATACGATAATAAAGAGTGGTCATCATTAATTCGCCAATTTCCCAATTTAAAAATTCTTGATTTATTTGACGAGTTTCCACATCTTCTTTATGTCTTACATCAAGACGAATAGCACTCATTGTAGGATTGGAGCGAGATAAATAATTGCGAACCAAAGGGAATACGTGAGGATCAACTAATGAATAATCCCACTCATAAGTATCATCAATATTTAAAATACCTTTATATAAATTTTTATTAACCTCAACTTTTTCAAAAGCATCTATTGATAAATCTTTACACTGGTTATATCTACGTCTGATAATACTGGGGATTGTTATATTGTTCATATTTATATATTAGATTACTTTTTCTTATTTTGTGTCTTTTTTAAACTATTTTTATAACCCAAAATGTATAAATTAGTTTTTAATTTTACATCTTTTAAAATACGCATATATTGACAACGACTTAAATGAATTGTTTTAGCAAAAGAACCATGATTAATTTGAAAGCCAGAATCCCTCAATAATTGATAAACAAAAATTAATTTATCTCTTAAATCTAGGTTATATAAAACCTGTATAATGAGTTCTTCATAAGCTAAATCAGACATCATTTGTTTAGCCTCTAAGCCGCCATCGCTTAAATCAACTTGTTTTGTTTTTCCATCTAAATATTCACCCTCTACTTGTGAAAAAGGAATAGCAACTGGCACAAAATTATTGAGTCCATTAGAAACTTTTAAACGAACTGTTGTTTTACTCATAATATTTGCTTTCGCACTTTATTTTTCTGTTCCATAGAAACATGATTGCGGGATTTTAAATTTTGCCTATACCAAAAAAGAGAATTAGCTTTTTTAAAAGTATATTTTTTTCTTATAGCTCTTAACCAAAAATCCCAATCTTCAAATACGGGTAAATTTTTAAATCCATTCAAATCATCATACATTTTTCTATAAATCATTGAAGTTACTCTAAGCGGACAAGTTTTCAACAAATCTTTTTCCTTTAATTTACTAGGTAATTCCATCAATTTATTTCTTTCTACATGACCAAATAATAAAAAGTTGGTATAAATAACATCAAACTTATTAACAACTTTTCCACATTGTTCTATAAAATCTGGAGCAATTTTATCATCAGCATCAAGAAATAATAATAATTTACCAGTAGACATTTTGACCCCAATATCACGTGCTTTAGCCACTCCTACATTTTTAGGTAAAATAATAGAAATAGCTAAAGCATGAGCGTGAGGCTCATTTGAACAGTCGTCAACTAAAATTATCTCTTTAGGAGCTATGGTTTGTGCTTTTATAGAATCCATACATTCACAAAGCTGCTCATTAGGTTTATTAAAACTAGTGCAGATTATTGATAGATCAGCTATCATTTTTTATTCCATTTTCTAACAGTTGATTTTTTAATTGCTCTAGTTAAAGTAAGTAACATTTCTATATGTTCTCTTAACCAAACAATTTCCTCCGCTTGTTTTACTAGTGTTTTTTCTATTGCTCGAATAGAATCTTTTGATCTTACGTCCATGACTTCCTTTCTTTTATAAAAAAGTATTTTCTTTTACCTTTTTTTAATTGATTTTTTACTTGTTAACCATCCACGAACCTTTGTAGCCCATGCAGGAGCTTCTTGTTTTTCCATAATATATTTTTCAACATTTACAAACATAAATTCCATTGCTGTGCTTGGATGACTACAAAAATTATGTATTGGTTTTCTAAAACCACTAGTTGTTTCATGGTCTTCATCCCATGTTTTCCACCTGTAACCCTTAAATGCTTCAAAAGCATAATTATTATTTTCATTTTCATTAATTTCAATTCCATTTTTTAAAGCAACTTTTGTAGTATTTACCCGATATTCAATACTATTATTTTTAGTATTTACCAGTACATATACCCCAATCGCTGCTAATTTATCACGATCAGATTTTTTGTCTTCATTGCCAGATCGTTTTACAATAGAAGGATCGCCAAAATGAATAGCAGGAGGATAAGCACTAATAAATTCAAAATCACTTAATTGTTGATTGGTATAACTAAATTTAGAATTAACGGGATTCCCAAACAAAGGAAAGTAATATTCTATCGGCTCGTCTTCATGGTGAAATGAATTTATCAATCTCCATTTACCATTTTTAGGATTTCTTTGCCAAAATAAAAATGTTGTACCATCTAAACCATAATCACCTGAAACAAATATTTGTACTCCTGGGATAAGAGGAAAATCACCATAAACTGCTTTTTTCATTTCAGGATAAATTCTTCCCTTCAAAGACATTTCCCAATTAATCATAATTTCGCGGTTAAAATCTTCTTCTGATCTACGACTTTTTTGGTCAGCTAACCACACCTTATTTTTTCTAGGATCTAAATTATAAGGAAGTGTAACAATTTTTATTTTTTCACCATCTTTTCCAAATCTTAAACGCTTCGCTTTGCCAGGTTTTATTCCAGGCGTTGTTAAAATAATTCTACAGTTGGTAGTATCAGCAGTAGACCCCCAAGCAGCAGTTGAGTTTTGCCAAAAAGCAAATTCATCTAACATAATAGCTCGCTTACGACCACCCCGTGAAAAGTTTTCATTACTTGATTCTCCTGAAATAGAATTACCATTGTTAGGATTAACTAAAGACATATAATTAAAATGTTTATCACTATTATATCCAGGTGGTAAAATAAATTTTGGCAATCTGCTCATCATATAATCAATTTTTCCAAACAATGATTCTTCTTTATTCCCGACAGTTCCACCCCTTCTATTATCAACATATTCTTCTTTTCTTGAGCCTATTAAAAAGTTAGAAGCAGGAGTCCATAACCATAACCAAATAAATACACCTAATAAGGTATAAGTTGCTCCCATTTCTCGACATTTTTCAACATATAAATCCTCTCCATTTTGAATATGTTCAATTATCGTTCTAATTAAACGTTTTTGAAAAGGAAAAGGAATAAATCTAAAATGAAAAGGTTTTTGCTTGGGATTAAAAGTATATAAAAAAGTGCTAAAAAAATAGACAGGGTCTTCCTGTGCTTTTTTAACCATTTCTTTAAAAGTTGCTTCTAATTTTGATCTTTGTTTTGAAGTCATCTGAGTAAGCATTGCATTAAATATATCACAAACTTTTATATTTGTGCAAACATTCGCATATACTTCGGTCTTAACACATTCATAGAAAAATTATCTATAGCAATAGGAAAGGCTGCAAAATTATAAGGAATAAAATCAATCCATTCGCTTATTTTTTTAGTCAGTGCCTTTATATTTACTGAATAACATTCAATAGAAGCTCTTGCTTGGAATATATGATTTAATTTTGCAGGAACAAGCCATTGCTTGGGAAGTAATTTATTATTAGGAGAAATATCAGGCATCATTACTGGCAATCCACTCATTAGTGCTTCATTAGTAGTTAAACTTAACCCTCCATATCTACGAGGTAAAATTAAAGCCTTAAACCCTTTATATAAATTAACATTTTTTCTAACATTTCCAATTTTGTAAAAAACCCTTGAATCTTTAATAATATAATTACTTGGTAATTCATGTTGTGATTTAATTACTAATTTAAAATCTTTTTTAACACCTTTAATAGCTTTTAGTAAATCCAATGTGCCATTTCTGTCTTTAAAAGCTAGTGTTCCCACTATATGTAAAAATTTATTTTTATGAGTTTTTCTTGCACTTTCAAACTCTTTAACATTAATTGGAGGAGGTAAATATACAGCATCGTATTTACTCATTTCTTTTATTTTCCAATAAGAAGGCATTAAAAATAGATCAGGAGTTGGAAGCCAAGGTGCTTGTATATTTTCACAAAATTCATAATTGGTTTGAACTATAGTTTTTATTCCAGCCTCTTTACAGGCATGAATTAAATAAAAATTATATGGATTTTCTACAGTTAATACATGAGTTAAACCTCGAATAAATGTATTAATATCATGATTTTTAGGAAATCCTTTAGTTATAGTATAATTATAATTTTTATAATCTTTGGGATATTGTTTTTTATTTGGTGAAAAACCAGAAGAATCAATAAGAAGAATCTTATAAGGATTAAGCATTTGAGCAAGCCTTCTGGTTTGAGCAGAAAGACCGCCGCTATTCATAAAAGCTATTAAACCTACTTTCATTTATGTACTTTCATTTATGTACTTTCATTATTAATATATCAAACGATCATCGTATTTTTTTTCACCACTCCTTCCGTCAAGATGATAAGATCGCCTAATGTTTTCTTTTGGGTGATAAATACAAAGTTTGTTTTTTTTCCATGTTTGAGTTTGTACAATTCCGTGCATTTTGTCTTCTATAAAAGTATTGCTTTTATCTGAAAAATTACTCATTACCTGTTTATAATATTCAATAGAAGCAAGATGTGGACGTTGACTCCACTGAATAGTTTTTAAAAACTCATTTTCTGGTTTACCAACCATTAAATGTTTGTGTTCATCAATAATTTGATTTTCAAAATAAAATCTTATTAAATTAGATTGTTTAGATTTAATGTATTTTTTTAATTTATTCCAGGGAATTTTATCTTTAGTAAGAGGCGTATCATGCTCTACATATAAAATATAAGGAATATTAATATTTTTTAAAACTACCTTCATCATTCCTGCCTGATGAGTATGTTTATTAAAAACAACAGGCAATACATCTTTATATTCAAAATTACACTTCCACAAAAATCTTTTTTGAAATTCCATATAATTAGTTTTAAATTTTTCTTGCTCTTTTCTAACTCCATCCATAGTTACTAAAATAGGACAATCTAAGTGATGACGAATACTTTTAATAGTTTCATCAATTATTCTAGTACTCGGATGTGATTTAATTGGAGAAACTGGAATAATAGCTGCAATATCATTTTCTTTTATACCTAAATCACGCTTAAACTGCTGTCTAATTTGATATTTTTTATTTATCCACCAAGCTAAACTATCTTTACCAGTTGGCATTTTTTTATAATCTGTAAAAGTTGAAAAACCAACATCACCAAATAATTTTTCCCAAAAATATGTATCAGAAGAATCAAGCGAACCTACACTATCAACAATGGGATTGCATCCTGCTTCAAGTGCTTCATAAAGACGAAAAGAATCAATGGCAACATGACCTGGAGGACAAATAGCTGTTTTAGCACAAGCTAATGTATATAAATATTGTTGTTGATCTAATCCTTGAGCAAACCCTTTACTTTCATAAAGTCTTCCATTTTTTCTTTTTTTTAATTCCTCAACCATCATTTTTCTACGAGAACAATTAATTTGACCTGCAAAAAACCAATCATGCTGTTTTTTTACCAATCCAATTTCTTTCAAAATTTTACGAGTATTGGGAGGATAGCCAAGAGGAAATAATTTACCACCATTGTTATATTGACTATAAACAATCATATTAGAATGCTTTAATTTTTTTATATCAAATTTGCATTCTTCATCAGAAGTTACAAAAACTAATACCTTTTTATACTTAGCTAATTCCCTATTAATTTCGTCTGTAATATTCCATTGATAAGCACCTGGAATAATTACAACCACTCGGTTTGAATCTAAACCTTCTAAACAGTCTAATAAAAAAGTATGATCCCAATAAGTACCCTTTGCTTTGTTATTTAGTTGCAAATGAATGATTTTTAGCATATTTTTCTCTCAATAAACCTCTTTAAATGCCTTTAAAACGGCTTTTTAAGTTTTTCATGATATAGAATTAATTTTTTTCGTACATCAAATGCACTTCATGCTGATAATCTAACAATGTTTCTTTATAACCCAAATTTTTAATCCAAGCTCTTAAATCAAATTGATATTCACCATAAATTCTAAACATAAATTCAGGATGTAAAGATAACCAAATTTTAGGATGATATTTTCTAAGAGTTTGTTCTGCACCACGAAGCACTTGCCATTCACTGCCCTCTACATCAATAGAAATAGCAGTAGGGATAACTTCTATATCATCTATTTTAATTTCAGGAGCATTATGATTATGTAATTCCATAAATCCATGATCTGCGATTAATTTTCCATTAGCACAATTTGCCCAAACACTTTCTCTTATAATAAGATCTATTCCTTGTGTTGATGTTTTGTTTGAAGCAAATCCGACATAACAAAGAAGTGGATCTTCCAATTTATTAGCTTTCCAGATAGCTTTAATATTTGACCAAACTTTAGGATTAGGTTCAAACAAAACCATTTTAGCCCCCCACATTTGGCAAAGAGCAGCCATATCACCTTCTTCTGCACCAACATAAAACATTAAATCGTCTTTAGAAAGATGTTTGTGCATTGAATCTAATCTGGCTCTTTCCCAGCCCTTATCAGTAAACCATTCTGGACGTTCAGCTCTATGTTTGGGCAACCAAATATCCCATTTGCCATTAATCTTAATATTTTTCATATTAATCCTTTAGATATAATATTTAATACCTCTTTTGCTCTATGCGTATAAGTATGATTGTTTTTAACATATTCAAAACCCTTTTTTCTCATTAACTCTCTTGAATAATCATTAGTTAAATAAAAATCAATTTGTTTTTGTAATTCTTCTAGTGTTTTATAATGACCAACGCCAGTGGTATTAAATCCTTTAGTATGGGGGTGAAGTAGAAAGCCGCCTCTTCCCCGCACTTCAAAATATCGATCTGAAACATAATTGGGTCTTCCGCCAAAACAAGAATCACCAACTACAATTTTAGCACTAGCATATAAAACATTAAGGTCGTGTCC
Source organism: Candidatus Heimdallarchaeota archaeon (assembly GCA_018238545.1). GTDB lineage: Archaea > Asgardarchaeota > Heimdallarchaeia > Heimdallarchaeales > Heimdallarchaeaceae > UBA460. Next base: position 1,948 of record JABCTC010000026.1, on the reverse strand, counting down.
TCGGAGTGAAGGTAAATCATCGCCATAATGGGTAAATTGATTGGGATAAGTTTTGTGCAGCCATTCTATAAGTTTGGGTCTAAAAGGGTATTCACTGTGATAACCTTTACTGCCAGTAAATACTATTTTATGTGGGAATCTAACAGGGTCTGGTTGAGCCATATAACAGCCTCTTTCATCTACACCTGGTTTTAAAAAAGTCCAATTTAAATTGTGTTTTTCATAAAGCTCTACTGCTTCGGGAGAACCATCAGCCATAAACATATGGTCTACTTTCCACGTTGCTTCAACTCCCACATCTTTTTCACGTGCAAGTTGTGCCCATCTATCTAAATGAATAGAAATGGTGGGAACACCTATACTTTTAAATAGTTTTAGTATTTCAGGCATATGCCAACCATGAGTGTGAGAATAAATCAAAAAATCCAACTTATGAGATAAAATATCTTCTGTGCAGCAAGTGTCTTCTTGAAAAGCAATAACATTATGCCCCAGCTTATTAAAAGCCCAAGCCCTGTCATTTTCAGTCGAATACTTAGCCCTAAAATTTCCAATATAACCTATATCCATATTTGTGTTCCTATTTTAGAAGCCATTTCTTCAGTTATACTTTTTCTTTCAGCAGTTTCTTTACATTTTAAAAAGTCTTTAATTTTTATTTTATAAAACACCTTCTTTGCTCTCGGAATATAAAACCAGATAATAATAAAAGAAGAAGCCTTATTAAAACAAATACAGTCAAAAGGTTTTGGTCTATTAAAACGAATTTTAGAACCAGCAAACATAGGAAAGTCAGTAATCTTATGATACAGCCCCGTTTCTGCTTTTAGCAGCCCTTCTATTTGATGATCTTTAACCATATTAAAAGGAAGCGATTTTCCCTTACATATCTTCAACTCATAAACTTCTGTAGAAATTGGAGGGTTTTTTTGCAAATACTTTCCAAAGAAAGTCTGCATATTTTTTTCAGTCATGGTTGCTTAAATCAATTATCCCAAATTTACCAGAAGCCTTTAATTCTTCTAAAGTCATAGAAGCCTTTTCATTCTTAACTTGTGGATCAGGAATAAATTGCGTGTGTTCTTCCCATGGCTGGTCAGCTTGCTCTAAGGCTTGATCTAAATTTAACTGTTGGTATTTTCCTGAAAAAGGATTTTTAACAAAAAGAGAATGACGAAAGATTTCTTTATACTTAAAATTCTCTTCTCGTAATGAACGAGCATCAAATTTCACTTGCTCTAAATAATCTGCATATTGTTCTACTGGAATTAAAACAAAGTAAGTTTTTTTATGTTTTTGGATAGCAATAGGCTCGGTGGAATCTAAATTTCCTGCATTTCTTTGTAATTCTCTCATTGAAAGTGTTTTCATATTAAAGGTTTCCTTTAAAAAGTGTTTTTATATTTAAAATTTTTTGTTTATTACCTCAAGAGTAACATAAATGTATGACATTTGTCAATAATTGGTTTCCCTCTGGTACCTCAAGAGTCAATGTATGACATTTGGTTCTTTTTTGTTTCTTTTTTATAATTTTTTGAGGTCTTTTTTGTTTTTTTTTCAAAAAAAATGAAGGCGGAAGGGGGTCTTTTTTGTAAAATTTTTAAAATTTTTGAAGGCGGAAGGGGAGGAGTGGCACTCTTTACTCCCACCTTTGGTTCCATTGAGACTCCCATCTGGTTTATTTAAATACTTCTGGTTTATTCAAACACTTGGGTAGTACCTCTTAACACATGCATACACGCCTGCACGCACGTACACCTCAAGGACGACAGCCCTTGATAGTACTATTGACACACTGCTTGTCATTATGATACAATGACTAATGATAAGGGTATGTCATACCAGAGGTAGAGCATACCTTTGTTTATTTAAGAAGTCTTTTAAGGGGAGAAAATAGGGTGATAGGGCTAACTCAAAACGTACAAACGTACAATCGTACAAACGTACA
>JABCTC010000062.1 GCA_018238545.1 Candidatus Heimdallarchaeota archaeon | reverse complement strand
CTTTAAATATAATGATGCTTTTTTCTAGCTATGAACACTGAAGAAGAGAAGAATGATTTTGTTTCTTCTTCTAAGATAGAAGAAATGGGGAAGGAGAAGGTAGTTATTGACCCAAATGAAGAGAAAGCTTTGACACCATCAGAACTCAAAGAAAAGAAGACATTTGGTGTAACTTACTTCATTTTAGAATCGCTCGTAATCATCGCAACAATTTTTGTTTTTATAGCCCCCATCATTGATTTTAATAGTTCTAGTTCATATTTCTCGGAAATTGCTATGATTTTTATGATTTTTCTAGTTGGATTTAGTCTACTCAATACTTACTTCTATCTGTTTAAATTGGATTCAAAATTTAAGACAACAGCTTTCATACTTAGATTTTGCTTAATTCTTCTAGCAATATCCATGTTTGTGATTTCTATCATTGGTTCCTATATATACGATGAACATGGTATAGCAATGATGGTTTCATTTTATGCTCTTTCCTCACAAATGACACTGAAAATCTACCTTCTTACTTCCAAGAAGTCTATCAAAGATAGGTTATTTAGACGAGCTGTTGCAGGTTCTCCTTCCGAGTTAGAATGGCGAAGATTCGACGTTCTATCGGGATATTTAGCTATAATTCTTGGTGTTTTTATGCTGCAGATTTTCTGGCTCATTTATCATGGCATAATTCGAAAACCTGTCATTGAACGAACTAAGAAGAAGCTAATTGTTGAAAGTCTAGAATTTGGAAAAGAGATTAATCTCACCTCTGTTGCCTTGGAAATAGGTGTTTCTTTAGAAGAGGTTATTTTCAAACTTAAACAACTTTCGCTTAAAGGACAGCTGAGGATAGAATTCACACGATATGGGGCAGTTCTCACTGAAATTAGATCACCTAAATGGTATTCTAATGTTATGCATGAAAAATATGAGGATTTTCTACATGGGCAGAAGAAATCAGAACTAGAGCTAAAAGTTAACAAGTTTATCGAGTTAGCTGCAAGGGATAGAATAACTGTAAACGATTTCAGAATGATTCTGGATATTAATCCTGATTACAAGATTAAAAATCTTGAACTTCTCTTACCCAATAAAGTGCTAGAGGTAAAAAAACCGTTATTCTCCAAAATTGCTTGGGTTCATATCAATCTAGAACATGCCATGCTAAAAAGAGAGAAAATTGTTAACGTTTTCATCAATAACAGCGAAGAATTATTTGGTTAAGTTAGGAATATTCTTCCCTTTTACCCTTTTTTCTTGTATTTTACCGATATGATATGTATTTATATTTAAGTCGGGGCTGAAGTAATATATGAAAAGAAGTAATTCTGCTCTTTTAGTGTTCATTTTGTTAGGAACGTTAGGTTTTCTACCAACTCATGATTTTACTAAAGGACTTACTTATGATGATCAAAATCTCACGTCAGTATTGAATGATGTTAATGATGCATTTGATCAAATTTATGGGAATCCAGGATATACTGCTTTGGCAATCAGCGAAGAAGATAACCTGATATTCACAAATTCTTACAAAGGTTTAGCACTCTTTCAATTAGATGACCTATTAAATTCCTCTCATTATGGTATAGAGATAGGTTTATCTGAAGCTACAATTTTTGACATAGAAATTGACAAAGACCTCAAACTCTTGTACATCTCTACAATAGGTAGTGTGGATATCCTAAATTATTCTGTTTTCCCTCTACAAGCAACAAATATTGCTACAGGTAATTTTGGTGTTTTCGACTTAACAAAAAATGTTGTAGTTGATCACGATACTAATATAGCTTGGATAAGTAGTAATGATGGTGTCAGCGCTTATGACCCAATTAAGGGCGCATTTCTTGACACATCTGGTTATCCTGTCCCTTCATCTGGAATTATTACTCTAGATATATCTGATAATTATCTGTTTATTGGTGCTGAAGACGGTTTTTACTGGATAGATATGCTAACAAATACTTCACAAAAGTATACTACAACTGATGGTTTACCTTACAATGAAGTCAGTTTAGTGAAATACTATCCAACAGAAAATAGAACATTTATCACAACAAAGGATCCAACACCGAATACTGGATTAGCTGGAGGATTAACAGTCATTTTTGAAAATGAAACCGTTGAAACATATAACTTGACAGAAGTAGGTTATAATCCTCTTCCTATTATTGACATAGCGTTTGATTCTAGTAGAGAACTTGGATATATAGCTTCATTCATTAGTGCTAATACCGAATGTGGTTTATATATTTTCAATGCCTCCTCAATTGAAGGAGTAGCTCGTTCTGCTCAAGGAACTGGTGGTTCTTCTAGTATACCTTATATAACTGCAGATTACTCAGTTGAGGGACTTTTAGCAAGCGTTGAGATAAACGAGTTGACAAACGAAGCAATACTTGGTTCAATACAAAGATTACAAATATTGACTTTTGTTGATCCCCTCACTCCTGCAAGTAACACTGTATGGAGTGGTCCAATTTTAGGTATGTATCATAATATGGCTTCTGATGTTCATTACGATCCTATAGATGAAACTGTTTATGTTTCTACTTTGCTGGGTCTAAACAGATTCAGTATATATTCCGCGAATGAAGATAACCTTGAATATCTGTTAAACGTTCCTGGTGCTGGTGGAAACACTGCTGGTGAATTATTAGTTAATTCTCGATTAATGTTCCATCATCGGTACTTATACAATATCTCTAACGATGGTGTAACTGATATGAGCACAATTCTCCCATTAGATGAGTACAATCATATCCGTGACATATCTTCTTCCCCTAATGAATCTGTGATTTACTATTCAGTTGGTAGAGATGAAAATGGTAACGGTTCTCTAATTATCTATAATTGGCAAACTGGTAACTATTCAGTTCATGATTTAGGCTATGATAGAACTGATCTGGAATTAAACGAAGTCTTGCACGACCCAACAAGAGACGTTCTCTACATTGCAACTAACAAAAGCCTGGTAATGTTCAACCTTACAACTCGTGAAGTTATTAAAACTTTTGGAGAGGTTGAAGAGTGGGATATTCGTTCATTAACATGGATAGATGGTAAAATATGGGTAGGTCTAGAACAATCTCCCCATGTAAAAATCTTTGATCCAATTACAGAAACTTTTGAGGATTTCACTCAAGCTGCTTTATGGATACCTACGATTAATGATATAGTGCATATTTCAGAAACTAATGAAATTATGTTCACGTCCAATAGAGGCATTTATCTTTATAACATGACTAATGAGGAGATAAAATTTGAAGGTGAATCAGAAGGTTTGTCTAGCCTTTTTGTTGCTCGTGCAGACTATAGTCCAATAACAGGAAAAATGTACATTGGAACTTATTTGGGTTTGAATGTTTATGATCTCAACTTTGATGACAAATTACCTGAGATAGAAATTGATCAGTTTGTTTATGTCTCTGGAAATTTTGCTTTTGAGACATCAGGAAAAGATTATTCAGGTATCAAAAATATAACTGTGGAACTGTGGAACTCAACTTGGAGAGCAATTTGGGTGGCGATGAGTGAAGTTGTCCTTTCAATCAATGTTGATACAACTCAATATGACAATGGAGATTATACTTTAACAGTTTATGTAACAGATTGGAATGGTTTAATGAATACGACTTCGCAATCTATAGAAATTGATAATGTAGTTGTCGGAGAATATTCTGCACTTACTGCTCTGATTTTATTCCCAGTAATAGCATGTATTGTTTATATAAGTAAAAGGAAGAGATAATTAACTCTTCTACAACTTTCTTTTTTTTTACGCTACGTTTCTTTGTTTTTCTTCATCTTCATCCCTTACTTTTCCAGAGAGAAGTTCTTTTATGACGGAATCTTGTCTGTTAATCTTTCGTAATATAAAGAAAGTTGTGACACCAATACCAATAGCAATAGCCCCCCCTACACCTATAATAGTGTAAATCAGCTGACGTTTAACATTAATGTCTATTCTTCCTACCTCATCATAGTATTCAGCTAAACCAAGGTAATCTGTTATAAAAGCTGAAACATCATTTGAGCAATGGGTTTCAATCCTGCATTCTGTTACATACACTCCTGATAGTTCAAAGTTGAATGAGATAACAAAATAATTGTCTTGTGCTACAGTACCAGATCCTTCAATAGTTTCTAAACCTTCTTCTGAGAAACTCATCTCATATATAACATAAGAATCTAATCTATCATAATTGTCTGTTACTACTCCTGTATTGTCTATAACAAGGAAATAGTAACCTTCTTCTATGATGAAATTGACTAAACCGTAACGTCTATCTTCGATTAAAGAACCATGAACGTAGCTAAAAGAAAGAGCTTGACCGATATGAGGTGTTATAAGAAGCGTTAGGAATAGACTAAACAGAATTGCTTTTTTCTTCATTTTATCAAACCTCAACTTGTGAAGAATTTCTTGGCTACTATGACACTGAATTAAATCTTTATCAATTTTGTGTAAAGTAAAGAAAATTTAATTGTCTAGTTTTTACATTGAAATCTGAGTTTCTTTTTGATTGGTTCAAATGGAAAAATAGGGGGAATTAACCCCCTCTTCGGGTGTGAATGAAGGTTTGGTTTGGGTTGGGGGAATTTAACTTCCCCCCTGTGGAAGAGAGGTCTCTAGAAAGAAACTTCTCTCATTTTCCTATGGAGAATTGAGTATTTAAAGTCGATAAGAGAGTCATTTGTGTAAGTGAAAAAATCTAAAATAGAGCAGATTTATAAGTCATTATTACCTATTCTATCGTGAAAATAAACTCTTGATGGGTCAAATGAAATATCTAAGAATAGTATGTATCATCCTAATCACATCCTCTTCCTATTACCCTTTGATTCATCTTACAACAGCTGATTCTAGCAGTCTTTGGGGTGAGTATCAAGACGAATACGAGTACGATTATTTAAAAAAATCAACTATTTATAATATCTTTAATCCTGAGGACGTTAGTAGATTGGAGACTAAGACAGATACTTTTTTTTTCTATAACTTCACAACTAAGGGAACTGATTTATTTTTTAGAACCTCAGAATGCAGGAGTCCTCTAGAGTTCATTGAATGTTGGGATGAAGAGTGTTATAATTATACAATTTACAAACAATTCGATTATGATCCAATAACTGAAACAATTAAGTTAGGTTATAGATATAATGAAACTACAGAATGTTATTATATCTTAGACGGGGAGGAAAAGATTTTTGCTAACATTTACGATTATACCATACCCTTTGACATGATTAAGCTATTCTGGTCAAATTACTTCTGGCATGGAATTTTCGGTATTTTCTTGCCAACCTTAGCAGAGACATTTAATTTCAAAACCGATTACAGTGATTACGCTGAGTTCACTACAATAAACTGCGACTATTCAAAATCATTTTGGAAAAATGGACGAAGATATAGCGGGCACCAAATTGAAATTCAGTTTACAGGTGGAGTGTATTTTGGTTATATGACTGTTTATGAAAATCATGATTTAACATACTGTTATACTTCAAATGGTGTCTTGCACTCAGTTACTGATTCAGGTAAACTCTACTCAAATAGTAGTGGAGAAAGTATCTTACTGAAAGAAACTCAACTGACCATTGATTTGGTTACATTTGAAGGAAGCTATCTCTCGATATTCACAGTTATCGGAGTGCTAATTGCATTTGTGCTAATTGCTGTTATTAAGAGAAGAAGAAGGTTAAACTGACATACAAGTTTTTTATATTAGTAGGAGTTTTGTTTTCTGCTTCTTGATGAAATCTACTTCCTTTATTCTGAGCTCCTCTCCAATCGACGAGTTACTTAGATTAGCTGATTACGATGTAAAACATATATGGAATATCAGCGAGTTAAGAAGTTTCGATGAGATTAATTTTCTTCCTCAACAATATTGTCAACTCAGCAAGCACATCTATACTACCATAGTACCTAAGATTAGAGATAGCAAAGACAAACTCTTACTCTTAAGTCATTGTTCAGAACTCAATAGATTTCATTCTTTATTAGACGAAATTTGCGATCATGATTTCATAGAAATTCCACGAAGTAGTAGAAAACATGCCCAAGTCTATCTAGAGAAGCAAATTGAAAATTATATTAACGATGATCCTTCACTAAAATCTGTCTCAATAGATCAGCTGAAACAAGAAATTAAAGATAGGCAGAAACTAACAAAATATTTGAAAGAATTACACATTAAAAAACAGTTGAAATATGTGAATTTACTCTCTTTAGTTCATATAATTCTAGATAGGGATGCCGCAACATTTCAACAAATTAAGAATGAGATAGACAGGAAAATTAGTAGTAGTGGAGTAGCAAATGAAACTAAGATCGATAAACCATCTATTTTGATATTAGGAGAATTTTGGTGTGAAGAAATTTCTTTAATCTTAGAAGAAATGGATGGATTGTTTGAAATAAAAAAGGATACGTTTGAAAATGGGTTAGGTTTTATCTACCAAGAGCTCAAGGAAACTTCTATAGAAGATTTGAAGTCTTACATTGATTTTGTTGTTCTAAATACTATAAAAGGTAAATTTAGTCCATCCCTACTAGATTTTGACGTAGACGTAATTATTGATCTAGTTGAACAGAATAATATTGAAGGAATCATCATCTTAAATTACAAATTCTGTGATGTTTATACTTTCCTTGCACCTTTGATAAAACAGATCCCAGATTTTGATTTACCTATATTGGAAATCGAACTTGAGAGCGAAGGATTAGGTTTTGAACAGGTTAAAACAAGACTTCAAGCTTTTCAAGAATGTTTGTTCGATAGGAGGGAAGTGTGATGGATGCAAGTAAATTAATAAGATTCTCTTTCAAGCATTTGATGATAAAACCAGTAAGATTCACAGCTTCTACTGTAGCTTCATGGTTGACAAAAATTAAGTCAGATCAAATAATCTACGAACAATATTCTAAGTTCATGAGAGAATGTTACAGAAATCCTGATCGAGTAGCTTGGGTGCCTTTTGTGTATCCTGTGGAAATACTATATTCAATGAATTTACTACCATTCACTACAGAGATATTTGGGAGTAATTACGCAAGAGTACCTGGATTAATACCAGATGCTTTTGAAAGAGCTTTTCAGATAGGATTATCAGCTGATTCATGCAGTTTTCATCATGCATCTGTTGGGATATTTTCACAAAACATTCTTCCGAAATCAAAAATTATTTTGGGTGGGACTCCAACAGGTTGTGAGGATCAATATCATTCATTACGCATTCTAGCAAAGATGTTTAAAACAAAATACTATGCGATAGATATTCCTAGAAATTACTCAGGAGAGAAAGAGAAGTTAGAATATTTCAAAGATGAACTGCATGGATTAATTGAGTTTTGCGAAAAAGAAACAGGATTAAAATTTGAAAAAGAGGAATTGAGAAGACTTAATTCTCATTATAGGGAAGTTTATCAAAAATACGAGAAAATTATTCACCTTAAAGCTGAAATTCCAACAAAGCTCTACGAAGGTCATTTTACAGCTATTTCTTCAATATTAGCAGATTACGTAGGGGATCTAAAAGTAGTTGAGAAGTATTTCGATAAGGCAATAAAAGATTTTGACTATCTAAAATTCCCAGAAATGGACGATTCATCTAAGAGAATTGCTTGGATTGGACATCCAATCGTACCTTTGAGAAAACTTCAATATTTCTTAGCAGAAAGAAATGCTTTCATAGGTTATCAAGAATTTATGGAGAGTACGGTTCCATCGCCTTCGAGAAGCGATGATCCTATTGAAGAAGTTGCAGAAAAATATCTGTCAGCTTATTCGAATGTACCAATCGAGAAAAGGCTAGACATAATAAGAAAACGTTTGAGCAAACACCGATTTGATGGTATAGTTTACATGACCACCTGGGGATGTCATCAAATGAATTCTGCCGCATCTTATATTGTTGATAACTTGAAGGAAGATTACCCTGTTGTTATGATTGATTCTGATAGTTGTAATATTAAAAACGTTGGAGAAGAACAGGTTAAAATGCGTTTAGAAGCACTTTTAGAATTAATTGATCAACGTATTTAGGTGCAGATTTTGAAAAGTTTTTAAAGGCTACATCAGTAGAAGTAACATATGTTTGTTATCGGGTTAGATATAGGTTCAACTACTACTAAAGCTGCTGTATTAAATGATAAAAAGAAAATACTCAGCTATGAGATTATTCCAACTGGAGCAAACATGTTAGAAGCAGAAAAGCAAGTCTTTAACACAGTATTGGAAAAAGCTGGTCTTGAGGAATATCAAATTGGTAATATTGTTTCTTCAGGTTATGGGAGAGAAAGATCAAAATTCGCTAGGAGTCAAATAACTGAAATTAAAGCAATGGCTATAGGAGCTGAATATTTATTTCCAGGAGTCAAAACTTTAATTGATGTGGGTGGGCAAGACGCGAAAGCCATCAAAATAAAAGACGGGAAAGTGCAAGATTTCAAGTTAAATGACAAATGTGCAGCAGGAACGGGACGTTTTCTAGAGTTAATTGCACAGGTTTTGCAGATACCAATAGAAGAAATGTCTACTGTAGCTAAGAAAGCAAGAAATTTTTCATCTCTATCAAAGACATGTGCTGTATTTGCCCAAACAGAAGTGATTAATCTTCTTTCACAAGGCTCCACAGCAGCTGAGATCATACAAGGATCTTATGAGTTTATTGCAAAAAGAGTTCTATCCATGGCCACTAGCCTTCGAATTGAACAGCCTATTATTCTTTCAGGAGGTGTAGCGAAGAGTGAATCACTTGTCAAGATGTTCAACAAAATATCTAGTTTGAAAGTTAAAGTTCCAGATGAACCACAACTGTTAGGAGCATTAGGTTCCGCAATTCATGGTTTGCCTAAATAACTCAAAATTATTTTAAATCACAAAAAGTTAAATAACTACACATGGGCTGATGTTAATAACTTATTAACGGAGATAACCAATATTTGAAAATTCTTTTGTTTAAAGATAGAGGACTTCTGTATCATTTCTTTCTTATACTTCTTGGTTCAGTAGGAATTGGTTTAGCTCGTTTACTATTGCCATTTCAAATAGTTGCATTAGGGGGGTCTGAAGTTATTGTTTCCGTCACTTCTGTTCTATATGCTGTTGGACAGATTGTAGGTTTATTGCTACTTGCAAGAATCTTTAGCAGGAAAGAATCTGCCTTCTTCGTTGTTATGTTAATGTGGTTCTCCAGTCTAGTTATAATGGTTTTACCGTTTTTAGTTACTGTTACAATTGCTCGACTTCTTGAGGGATTAGGTTATGGATTATTAATCATTGCAATCCTGAACTATGCAGATACACATTATGAAGAAAACAAAGGTGAAGCAGTTGGTACGCTGTTTGGAAGTATATTTTTTGGAGGAGCTATTGGTCAAGGCTTTGCAGGTTTCTTTGAAGAATCAATATTTGGAGAAACCACTCTCTGGATTTTTACTCCTTTTCAAATTGTTCTATTAGTTAGTATATCTCTAGCTTTGATAGCTGTCATTCTATCTTTTGTAGTTTATAGAAAGTCAGAATCTAAAGTTTTTGAAATTGATCAAATTGCATTACCTCACTTCCACTTTAAAAATCTTAAGGGATTGTTCAAATTTCTTCCATTTGTCCTTCTACTTGTTATATATGCTCTGTATGATTTCTCACATGGAATATATACACCCAATCTTCCATTGGTTCTCTCATCGCATGGAATGACTAAAATTCAAATTTCTATAATTTTCTTCACAGGAGATGCTTGTTGGGGGTTAGCTCAGATTTTTACGGGTAAACTTGTAGACAAGATAGGTTCATGGGTTCCTATGGCTCTTAGTATGTTAATCAAAGGAGCAGGAGTTGTAGGATACAATTTAGTTTACCCGTGGATTGGTGTTCTCGTTCTTTTTGCCATTGTTGGTATTGGTGAATCACTTATGGAACCTGCACGAAATATTGCTGTGCTGGAGATGGAAAATTATTTCGATTCTGAGATATCAGAAAACAAACTTCAGCATAAACACAGACATCTAAACATTTCAATTAGTAGAGGACAAGGATTTACTTTCGGTGTTCATTCACATGAACATGAACATAAACCCAGTAAAGAATCTATGATAATGGGATTGCAGTTAATTGGTATACTGTCATTTGGCTTATAGTACAGTTGGTAGCATAATATTGAGTCTTGGAGGAACAGCTGAAATACTCATTTTTATTGGTGCAGGAGTCTTGATATTTACTGCAGGGATAGCTTTAGTTGAAAAATTGTACAAATATAGCAATAAAGCAAAATAGATTCTTTATTATTAGTTTAGCTAATTAGGTGATTTTTCTAATATAAATAGTATTTAGTTTTGTAGAAAGCTTAATTCGACAAAATGATTATTTAACAATAATTATCTCTATATGATTAAATGTTATCAGAGATAAAGTTCAAATAGGATTTTACTAATAGTAAATTGGTGTTATCTGTGAATAGAGCTCAAATTGAGAACACTATAAAAGAAATCGTTGCAGTTGCTCAAAAAGATGATTCAATAACTGGAATTATATTATATGGTTCCTACAATCAGAATGAATATTTTGAGGACATTGACATAGCTTTGGCTTTTCATAAAGACACACCAAAACAAATGATGTTTAGCAAACGAATAGAGTTTTCCAGTAAGTATCTTGATTTTTTTGATTTTCAAGTTTTAAATTTGCTCCCTCTTTCAGTTCAAAAAGAAGTTCTAGAGGGGAGAGTTCTTTATGAAACTAGACTTCTTTACGACTTAGCTTATCAAATAATCCGAGAGTTCGAGGATTTTGAGAAATACAGAAACCAGTATGTGAAAGGTGTAATGTTTGAAAGTTGAACATATCATAGCTAAATTTGATCAAATTAGAGAAAATATTCAATTAATCGAAGAAAATTTATCTAAGAAATATGTCGAATTTGAGAAATTAGGAATTGTAAAAGATGGTATTTACAAAAGATATGAATATAGTGTTGAACTAGTAATCGATATACTCTCTTTGATTAATGCAGAATTAAAATTAGGTATTCCAAATGGAACTAGTGATATTATAGATCAGCTTCTCAAAAATGAAATCTTAGATGTGAGATTAGCAAACATTATCATGGGGATGAAAGGTTTTCGAAATATCCTTGTTCATCGATATGGAAAATTTGATGACAAACTTGCGTTTAAGATTATTATTGAAAATCTATCAGATTTTAGAATAGTGGAAAAACAAATAATGACAGTGCTAAGAAAAATGCAGAAGTAGAAATATTATATTCTGTATTTTATTTACTCTAAACGTAAATTTGCACAAAAATCAAGTTGGTGGATTATCTTAATTTACATATTTCTCCCGTTATGTTAGGGATTATTGAGATAGAGTTTTCTTAGCTGTTCTTTCCTTCCTAACTAAAGGTATTAAAAATAATATTGGAATTATCCCTACGACATAAACTGATGCTGTTACTAAGAAGTTTAATCTAAAATTGTAAGGTGATTCATCACCTACGAGATATCCACCTATTGCAGCTGAGAAATTCCAGAAGAATCCCCAAGCTAAAGTTTCTAATGAGTTCCATTTTCCTCTATTTTTCTTGGGAACAACGTCCATCAAAATACTTCTACTAAGCGGTTGAGCTGCATTCATTAAACTTCCTCTTGCTATGAATAAAGGAATCAATATACCTAATCGAGGATAGAAGGCAATTCCAAACAGACATAGAGTCGCAGTTAATTGGACAATAAATATGATAACTGCCCGACCTCGTTTCATTGATAAACGTTGAGCAAGAAGGCTTAGTACACCTGTAGCTACAGATGTTGAACCCATGATAAGTTGAACCCATATGGGACTGAGTTCGTAAAGACCTGCAAAGAACAAAGGAAAATATTTTATCGTCATCCCCGCTCCCACTCCTACTATAACATTTGATCCTACAAGCAAGTAAGGTATTAGTTTAGTTCTTTTGCTTTCGGACATTTTAGATCCAAAACCATTTCTACTTTCGACAACTATTTCTTCCTCCTCTTCCTCTATGGATTCACTTGCTGAACCTAAACTCTTTTTGTCTTTGAAAAATACCATGATACCAATTGATAAGAAGGTAATCACTATCCCTACAAGCATCACATTTTTTAGGATAGTAAGCTCCCAGACGTCTCCAAACAAGAAGAAGAGAGCTATATTGGCAAAAGGTCCAATAGCCATTGCAACATTTCTTGTAAGATGAAGCCATGAATAAACTTTCGACCTTCTCCCTGATTCAACAGAATCTGCTAAAATTGATTCCAATGATGGTCTAGATAATGCTTGAAATAGTCCCCACAAACCTAAGGATATGAAAACATAAATTATTGTATCTCCAAAGAGGATGATAACTAATGCTGCAACACCAATTACAGAAGCTATCTTAAGAAAGAGATCACGTCCATATTTATCAGCTAAGATACCTGCTGGAAACACGAATATAGTTAGTACCATCCCCATTGTAAATGACGTCCAACCAAGAATAGTATTCGAACCAGCTAGCAAGAAAATGTAGAGTGAGAGCACATTACCCATCCATATACCTCGACCAAAGGATTGGAAAAACGAGTAAAGGAACACCAGTTTCACATTATAATTCATCGGTGTTTTAGTCTTGACTATTGCACTTTCTTCCATAAACGTAATCTCCCACAAATAGTTTGGTCTTGTAGTTTTGAGAGATATATTCCATTTAAAAATTTAGTTAAACGGAACAAGTTAAAATTGAAGTTATTTTGTAGCTTTTTTAAGAAGTAGTGAAAATGTTGTACCTTTCGTATAATCTTTTTCTATGGTATTTTTGATTGTAACATGTCCTTGATATCTCTCAACTAAAGTTTTGATAATGAATAAACCAAGACCTGAACCCTGACCTGTTTTTCTGAATTCACTGTAACGTTCGAAAATATTTTCCCTTTTATCTGGAGGTATACCTTTACCATGATCAGCGATTTCCAAAAGATAAGTTGAATCTTCTTTCTCTGTAAGTTTGAAGTCAATAATGATTTTTTCAGCTGGATCATTCTTTACTGCATTTGTTAAAACATTAATTATTAATTGATCGAAAAGCGTATCAGCTAGAACCAAATGCTCTTTGGCAATGTTTTCAAGGTTAAATTTAAGTGATTTATCAGGATAAATATCCTTCAAATCTGCGATACATTTATTGATCATTTTAAGGAGTTTTACTGGTTTAAGTTCTAACTCCACTCCTATATCTCTCTTCATTAGAACTGAAATATTGTCGATCAAGTTGTCTATTTGGAGAAGTGAAGATTTTGATTTTGAAGCTTGTTGCTTCAACTCTTGTAAAGAACCTTCTTTAGCTGTAGAAGAATATTCTATACATGCCCATATCCTAGCTAAATAGTTGCGCAAATCGTGTGTTATTATATCTAGAAGGAGAGTTTTTTCTTCAATTTGACTCTCTCTCATCTCTCGTGCTACTAATCTGTCACCTATCTCCCTAGCACTTGAAAGCACATATTTTTTCTCTCCATCAGAAAACAAACTCGAACTCATCTCAACAGGCAGTCTGTTACCATCTATCAGAAGGATCTCAATTTCATAAGTTAAGAAACCAAATTTAAGTATCCATTGTATAGCTTCTTTTCCTTTTTCCTTCAAATCAGGTGGCAATAGATTTTCAGGGGGCAGGCTAAGCAATTCTTCTCTTGTAAGTCCTAACCAAGTACAAGTAGTATCATTTACTTCAACAAATTTCAACATATTTCCTTCTTCATCTACATGAATCATGAAAATACTGTCATTAGTGTTATTAAATAGAAGTTTGAATTTATCTTCACTTTCTTTTAATTCTAACTCAGCTTTTCTCTGATCTGTTATGTTAATACCACTTATCAAATCAGCTGTTTTTCCATTGTAAATGATAGTCTTAGAGAACAGGTTAATATGTTTCTGACCTTTAGAAGTGTTAATTTTAATAGAATATGAGGTTACAATATCGTTTTCCCCTTTCTGTTTTTTCATTAATTGTTCAGTTGCAAAAGCTCTATCTTCTTCGTCTACAGCATCTAAAACTCGCTGTGCATCCCATTTGTACATTTCTTCAATTGTTGTCTCAAACAACTCTGCTGTTGCTTTATTAGAATACTTCACCTGATTATCTTGAATAAGAAGCAATGCTAGAAAAGTTTGTTCAGAAATTAATCGTAAAAACTCTTCACTTTCATTATCAGATGAAGCTATTTCCTTCATAGTATAATAAGAAAAGAACAGTTACATAAATAGTTTATTAATGTTAAAAAAAAGACAACCATATAAAATAATTATTCTTTCTTTCCCTCTCCTGTTCTTTCAAATTCCTCAAACACTTTCAATAATCTATCTAGTCCCACATCTACCTCTGTTTTCTTAATGAACACTTGTTCCAATTCCAGATATTCTCCAATATTGGCATTCTGTTTAACCAATGCACCAAGAATCCTTGCTAATTGCTTTCTTTCAATATTGACCATTTCTGCAATTGTAACTACTGATATAGGGATATTAGGTCTATTGACTGCAGTTGGTTATTCGTAAGGGCGAGCTCTGTTAATTCTGAACATTGTTTTAGTGGTTCTAGGTCTATGGATTGGAGCTTATTCGAACCAATATTCGAAGTAAGGCCGAGTTTTGTTATTTCTGTATCTATTTTTTTTGAAAAATTTCTCCCTTCAGTTGTTGTGCCTGTAATTCTGATTTCCATTGTTATAACACTAGAATTATTAGCTGTTATTTGATAAATGTTTTCCATTCCTATTTATGATCAAACCCAAATGAAAATGAAAATGAAAATTTATCTTACTACAAAAATAATTATTTACAGGTAAATAGTTAATCGCAATGAAAAAATAGAAAAGGTTGTACACAAAGTGTACGAAATTTATAGTTTTATTGAGAAGGAAGTTAATGATTTGATTTTGTCTTATTGGCTTATAACAAGATCTTTCTTAGAGTTTCATTGCCGGATAGCTCACTCTGAGGGGGTAAACCACATACCCTCCTACCCCGCCCACACTGCGTTTAGACAGTGCTTGCGGATCGCCTTTAAGTAAAATGTTGTAAGCAGCATTAACATCAGCATTGATTAACAATCCCGTCGCGGAACGGAACAAACCCCTATGCACTCTCTTCCCCCTGTATTTTACATGCTTTTTGGGGAACTCATTGTCTAAGAAACTACATTTAGAGGTATAAGACTCTTCAATAGGTTCAAATTTTATCCCCTTCTCTTCTGCCTTATACTTGAGGATTTTGATGAGTTTTTCAAATGGAATGATAACAAAGAGTTGGGTGGTTTTCTTTCTCAACCTAAGTTGCTGTTTCCAAAGAGGGTTGTAACCGATGTAGATGGTGTGTAAACCTCTTGTTTCCCAGAGGTCGACGAGGAATTTACTCACCTTATGTAACCAATCCTTCACCTTCCATTTCCAGTGTTGACGGAGATGTAAGAAGCTTGAACCGTATTGTAATCTGTTCTTCTGACGTAACTGTTTATGTTGCTGTAATGCATATTGCTTCTGTAACTTTTTTACTTCTTTCAGATAATATTGTGTAATTGACTTTATCCCTTGTCCCTCGTCCTTGATGACAATCGGATGCGAACCGATGTTACCCACGAAAGTAACGAGGTTGGTTAAACCTAAATCGATGGAACCTTTCCTTTTCTTTTTTTTACTGATTGCTTTAGGAAACTGTTTGTGGTAGACAAGCTCGATAGTATAACCTATCCCTCGAGGGATGACTCTCACTTCACGTATATCATCATGAGCCGTTAAGCGAGTCTTAATAGTAAAGTTAACCTTCTTTGGTAAAATCACCCATCCATTAATTATTCTCGCTTGTTGATTACTAAAAATAGCAATAGTCTCCCTTGTAGGTTTTTTGAAATGTGGGGCGCAAGGACAACTTAGGAATTTTTGAGGTTGTTTCCTCCACTCATTCAAGGCTAGAAAGTAAGTTTTCCAGTTTCTTGATAACAATTTGAGTGTGTGTTGAGCGGTGTGAGCAGGTAAAAGTTTGTAACACTGTTCTCCCTTCAACATTCTATCTAGGTCGTTATAGAATAGCAGTTTGTTGTTTTTCTTTAACTGTTCTTTTACCAGATAGTTTGCTCGATTATAGAGGTTTTTAGAATGATGACATAACCTACTTAATTCTTTGTTTCTACGAACTTCCATTATCTCTGTCCGCAAGACTTTGGTCATCATACTTTTCTCTAGCTTTCACTATATAAACTCAGAAAATACTAATAAAGACAATAAGACAAAATTTATTCAAGAAAGCAGTTTTACTTTCAACTCTACCAGTTGGAAGAGGTATTTTCATAATCAAAATATCGTTTTTGTCGATATTATTATTTAAATCTGTTTCAACTAATTTCTCGAGTATATATAGCAATTTGAGGAATAG
>JABCTC010000061.1 GCA_018238545.1 Candidatus Heimdallarchaeota archaeon | reverse complement strand
GAGTTATAACCGTGTTGGTCTTGATTGTAACCTTGGCAGTAATGTATTTTTTTAGATAACAGGGGGTGCTATGGAATTCATTAAAACAGATGCAAAAGAATTTAATAGACAGTTGTGTTTTAGTAACCGGTTGTTTTTTTTAACAGTCCATACAAAAGAATATCTTGACAAAGCTGATTTGTATGTATCTATTGGTGGCGGTGTTGGGTTCGGATTAACTGATGACAAAGAGTTGTTTAACTTATTTAACAATACCGGAACAAAGCTTTGCGGACGTGAAGCAATGGATTATGCCATAAGTAAAGGCGCAAACAAGATCTTTTGTTTTGACGGTTTTTTACGAAAGTATTATGAACGTGTTGGTTTCAAGATTGTCCGCCGGGCTCCGTGGCATGACCTCTCCGCCCCTGTCTCATGGGATTATAAAACGTATGGCAAGCCGGATGTTATATGGCTTGAAAGGGGGTAATTATGGAACTCTTATTCTGGATATTAGTTTTCGTTGGTTGGGTTGTACTTGTGAGCCGTGGCCTTCCTTTGCTTGAAAAAGGAATTGACCGGGTGTTAGACCGTTGGTTTCTTTCAAGTGGTGCTCTTAAACCAAGAAGGCCCTGTTACCCTTCGTATTTAGACAAAGAATAACCTTAACTCTAAATAGACAGGGGGCGTTATGAACAATATGGTTATTGAGTATAACAAAAGACCCGTGGTTATCGGTAGTTTTATATGCACGCTATGCAAAGCGAAATACGATAATGGTGGCGTGTTGTTAGACAGGGGCAAAGATAGACTCGAAGTGGTGTGTCCTCTTTGCGCTAACAACTACTTACTTGCAATGGAGTTCGTATTGCCTATAAGCTTTGGCAATGCAAACAATACATTACTATACGCAAAGTAAAGGGGGTATCTATGAAAGTATTAAACATCAAACAAGGCAATTTGACAGATGAGTGTTGGACGGTTCAGTTTTACGGCTTGCAGGCTTGTGAGAAGTGTCCTGCAAAAGGCACAAGCCAGTGCGGGGGCCGTGGTATTGTTTTATCAGGAAAGAACAAAAAGGGCCACAAAGTGCCGTTAGGGGGTGCGGAATGACACTAAAAGAACGTATGGATAAGATGTCGGTATACGATAGGATGGGGGATACTTTATGGAATAAAGGCCTTGCGTGTGATTATAAGGGACATTACGGTGACGGTGATCACTTTAAGGCCCTTGCGAATGGTGTCTATGGCAAGTCAAATGATTTATTTTACAGTGCTACCCTTACAGAACAGAACCAGATTAGAATGACATACTAAAAAAGGAAGTGACAAATGAAAACAACAACTGAATTAAATAATAGTTTGACAAACGAGGAGAAGATTCGGATAGATGTTTTGAGGCGGCTTAACACAACGTGTGTAATATTGCCCTGTTCCTCTTTTGGAATAGGGGCCGCCAAACCGGGCTCTAAGGATAAGTTTGCAATAGGACTTGCCACAAGAAATGAGTTCACAAATAATGACACGCCTGTAACTGTAACCTTGCATAAGGGTGTAACTGCCAAAGAAGCCACGGCTGCTTTAAGTTATGTTATAGATGTTATTAGAGAGGCGGATAGGAAAGCCCTTGCGGTTAAAAACAAAAAGGTAGTTCAGGCAGTAAAAGACAAGGGGTTGTTTGCTATGGTATGTTTTCACTTGCTTTCGTTTGGAACTGCAATTTTTACATTACCCGTTTATTGTTTGGGCCGGTTGGTGAATTATATAAAAAGAAAACTTTAAGAGGTGTGGCATGAAAACAACATTATATTTTATGCACAAAGCGATTGTTTTTGATAAGAATGCACCTAAATTAGCCGGGTATACTTCAAGTATAAAATATATCCGGTGTGAGATTGTAAGGTTTGAAGGTGACGAAGTTCTTATTAAAGTAAAAAAAACAAAGTGGTTTCCTGCTGGCGTTATCCGGGCAATGAAACATGACTTGATTAGAAAATAAGGGGTGTGCCTATGATTGCAGTTTATTTGACTGAACACGGTTTAATTTCGCTACTTACTAATTTTTTGACAACGTGGTTTTTTTGTATGTTATTTTTAGGCTTATATTTTCTTGTTACTTGGATAATTATAATAATCCAAAAATGGGGGTAGTATAATGAAAACTATACGAAACAATATTGTGTTTAAGGCGGACTTTATCAAAGAGTTCGTTGGTGGCCGGAAACTGGCCCGTGAGGCAACCGGTGGAGAGGCACGGCTTTTGATGGATTATAACAATACCATAATAAGGCTTAATAATACGCTTTTTAACATTACCAATGCGATTGCTGATTTTGAGGAGCGTGAGTCAAACTTAAGCTTTTCTATCCGTGAACGGCTTGAACTTGCTAACAAAGGGAAGGTCTAACAATGAAAATAACATACAAAAAGCATGTTTTGGACAAAGTGATTGTATTCTATTGCCCACCTTTTGCAGAAAGCTCTAACTGATCCAGATTCTTGCTTTAGAAAATACATAAATGAAATAACAGTATCTCGTTGATGACCACAGAGAGTCTGCCCATAACCATGAATATTTGCTTTACCTAGGGGGTGAGAGTTCAATTCTATCTTCTTCAAACACATATACCTCCTTTGGGATATCAAAGAATATTTTCTCTCTGGTTGGTATTGAGACAGGTACTTTTTCAACATTCCAAGATTTTCCTATTTGCATAAACTTCCATGGTATCTGAATTGTTGAAGTATCAGGATAAGGGTAAAAGCCAATACCATCAATATAATTTGATTTAACTTTCTGAATTGGTAACATCTTAATATTCCTAATATCAACTAAGTCATCAGATGAACCCAAATATAAAGGCCGTCTTGGATTTTTTAGAGCTCCGTGAATTCTTTCAAGTAAACTTTTGTTATCAGAAGTAAGATAGACTCTATACTTTGGATATGCTAAAAACTCTCTAAATACAGGTGAAGACCCACTTCCCTCTTTCAGCTTTAATATTAAGGCTATTTCTCTGTTTTTACTTCCTTCGTCTAAAATTCGTAATCCTATTCTAACCTTATCTATAAGGTGAAATTCTTTCAAATCATTACGTTTCTCAATCGATGGTTTCCCTAAGCAAGATTCTAATAATCCAATTATGGTTGTGAAAGGGGGTATAGGGTAGGTTAATATTGTGCTATTTGTTATTGGATTTCTAAAGCAAACAAAGTTAACAGGATCCAAATCAAATCGTATACCTAACAATTTACACATCCTACCTAGATATTTCAATTTTTTCTAACAATTTCACTGATTCTTCAATAGCTTTCTTAGGACTAAATATGGGGATATCAGATTCTTCTAAGATTTTTTTAATTTTCTGCTCTTCTCTTATCGTGTTAGGCAGCATTCCCACGATTATAATATTATCATCAAACTTCAAATCATTTATAATGCTTTCAAATCTAACCAGATCTAATTTCTCGTATTCTTGGATTGATAAAGCTTTTTGAATTCGGTTTGAAAAGTGCTTTTGAAAAGTAATAACCAAGAAATCTGGTGTGAAATCTGTAAGTAATCTAGATTGTTTTGAAGCTTCGGTTAAGTATAATAAAGCTCGCAATAGCAATTTAATCCTAATTTTTGCTTGATCTATTCCTCCATATTCTTTAAGCTCAATTTTTGCTTCACTTGAATTAGGAATTTCTTCAGCAGAAACTCTTCTTATATCTATACTAATTCCACATCGATAAAGGTTGTGAGCAAGTTCAACATGAACTATGTCTCCGATATATTTTTCACCTTTATACTTCTTTCTTGTTAGAAAATCTACGGTTATATTTTCATCTAATGGATATAATCCTATCGCTGGAGACACTTTTACGGGAGAAATTCTTGTTTCTGCCCCACTTTTTGCTTTGGGAGACATAAAACCAAATAAATCACAAATTATACAAGATTGAATATCTCGGCATCCTTCACCTTTTTCATTTAAGATACATCCTTCTGCACCCAGTCTTCTAATTGCTGATTTGATGTAATGCCGCATAGCTTGTCCGCTAACATATGGATAGTCTATATTGTTCGCTTTGAATTTCTTGACATCAATATAATTGCTTCCTCCTTCTCCACTATTTAAGTTGGAGAGATCTACTTTTGATAACCATGTTAAGCTAATACCTTTTATTTTATCTTTCATTTTTTCAACCTCTTATTTTTTTCATTTTTATTGAATAATACATTGCTGTGTAAATAATTAAAATACTCTTGATATCCTTCCAATGTTGTTGATTTTCAAGTAGTAATGTCAGAAAATCATCAAAAGCTGTTGGGGATATTTTATACTTTGTTTCTCCTTGTTCAGCAGATGAGCTTAGACTAACCATACCCCGTGCAGCATCTTTAATTGATTCAAGAAAATCAGAGAAAGTTCTAGTTTTATCTAATCTATAAAAGAGACCTGTGTTTTTCTTACTTACCTCTGCAATGATGTTTGCAGTTTTTTTAAAGACTTCGAGTTTTTCCATTCCATAATTCAAAATTCTTAACCTCCATTCGTATAATAGAAAATCAATATTGCTAAAAGAAAATGATACAGTTAAACCTCTAGAAGGAA
Source organism: Candidatus Heimdallarchaeota archaeon (assembly GCA_018238545.1). GTDB lineage: Archaea > Asgardarchaeota > Heimdallarchaeia > Heimdallarchaeales > Heimdallarchaeaceae > UBA460. Next base: position 12,332 of record JABCTC010000061.1, on the reverse strand, counting down.
AAATAGTTGTGCAGAACAAATCTAGATCATTTTTAATTAGAGCCATGGCTAAAGATTCTTTTATCTTCTTGCCACTAGCAAAATCTGGTTTCCCATCAGATGTAACATAGATTTTGTCAACAAAATCTGAATATATTCTTAAATTGTTATACTTCTCAATAAGAGTATTCAATAAATTAATAATCCTATGATCTATAGATATGATTTCTGTTTTAATATTCTTCATACCTCCATGGGGGATTGTTAGAGAATACCATTCGGTGTTTACTAAATCATTCAACTTAGCTGAAAATGGATCAGAATCTGGTTCTCTTAATTTATGCATCAACTCTTCTAGAAGTAATAATAATGTGGAATATTTTTCATATCCTCTGACTTTTCTTTTTTTCCTATCTTGAGTTATTGATTTCACTAATATGCTAGACATTTTAGTGGTTTGCATATCAGTGACAGTTCTTATCATTTTTTTAACTTTATAATAGTTCACCAAATTATTTTGAATTGGAAGAAGCAATATTGAGAAACCTTTCGTACTCGGATCGATGTTTGTATAAATATTATTATCCAACCAGGCTGAAGCTGAAACTAAATAACATATTGGACATACATCAATATATTCTTTATTCCCTCTTATTCCTCCTAGACTTTTCATCTTAGTAACTAGTGGGAATACAGTCTGTGTTAAATTCTTTGATTTTGAATATTCATTACCACATATAACGCAAGTCTTCTTTTTTGTATCAAAATCAAAAGCATCCTCAAGCTGTTGCTTTACATGTTCTTCATTGAAAATCTTTTCTTTAAGTGCTCCACCTTTTACTTGTTGTGAAATTACATACTGTCTTCTTACAATTTTGATAAGTTTAGTTTGTGGATCTTGAATCTGGAAGAAAAGAACTCGGTTCACTTCTCGAAGTATATTGTTTCTCAATTGATCTATGAAGATAGTTAAATCATTAATTGTAAAACACAATTCTTCATTTGTTAGTTCTAAATTGGAAATACCTTTACAATTTTTAATTAAAGAATAGAGTGAAACAATGCCATTATCTAACCAAAAATTTGAATATGTTGATATTTTCAATTCTTTTACTTTCAACCTTATTCTTCCCCAATTTTGATACGTATTTATGTCATACTGACAGTTGAGTTAAATAAATAGATGAACAAATATTCAATATTGAGTTTATTTATAAAGTTTATATATTTTCTGATTTTTAGTAAAAAAGAATGAGAAATTTACCATAATATACAAAATAAATGTGTTTCGTTTGACACGTGAGATAGATTTGCATTATCATGTAAATGCTTGTTACTTCTAATATGGAGGAAGTTCCAAGAAGTAGACCTTTAAACAAGGTCTGAATTTCAGTTTATTGCATCATTGTGGTCATAAGTCAAAAAAATTGAATTTCTGATTTATAATTAAGAAATTACTAATAAACCGAAAAAAAATCAACAGTACTTGGTTCAACCCCATTATACCATTTGTTTATGGATCTGATTTTGTAAGAAGGTTGTATAAGACTTAATTTGTTCTATATCTAAGAAGGTTGTTTTCCTTGTAGAAAGAACTTTATCTTTAACATCTAGGAATGAAAAGAGGTTATTCATATTTTCTTTCCAAATACTGTAAGAACTCAGTTCCTTATATTTGTCTAATTCAAAAAGCAACACTTGTTTAGTTTTGTGAAATTTTTCTATCTCCTCATTACCAGAATAATAAAGAAGTGAAACCATCAGTGCAAGTATACGATCATAACCTTCAGTTAGTTGTATATCATCTAAAACTGTTTCTTTAACTTCATTCAATCTACCTAATCTCGATTTCAAGATAATTTCTTGAAGAAAAGAAGCTATTTTGAATGAATAATCTAGTTCACCTAGATATGTTGTACCTTCTTCTAAATAAGCTAAAGCCACTTCAGTCTGATTCCCTTCATAATTCTTACTGTTATATTTCTTCCATTTTAGGGATTTATCAATGAGAAGTGAAAGAGAGAAGTATTTCATGAAAGTTATTAACTCATCAGTAGATTGTGAGTATCCTTTTCCTTTCTCTATATTATTTATAAAAAGAGAAGCTTGATCAAACTCACCATCTTGAATAAGTCTATTTATTAGTGGGTTCACTATAAGAAATGATTGCAACATTTTCACATAATGATTTTTACTAAAAGTTTGGATTTTCTTATCACTCAAATCAATTTGTAATTTTTCTTCATAAAATGCTTGATACAAAATTTCATGTGTGAATTTAAGAAACTCAAAATTTCTCTTCAATCCATGGTTATCATCCGGAAGTTCGTCTAGAGCTTCTCTAAAAAGCTGGGTGTAATGATTCATTTTAGCTTGTTCATTCAATTTATAAGATGCTTTGATCATATGGTTTAATATATGTGCTTTTTTGTGAAGTAATTCTATTACTTTATTTTCATCTAATTTTTGCAAGAAGATAGAACCTTCTTGAAGTAATTCTACATATTTTCCCCTTTGTGTTAAGAAGTCTATATATTGAATAACGAAGTTCCAATAAAAGCAAGTACCATTCATCCCCTCGTTTATGATACTAATCTGTTTGGAAGGCTCACGTTCATATATACAAGAGAGAAGATTCAAAATGATAACCTGTGAAGCACAGTCATCTTGAGCGATTCTGTTTTTTAGATCTTCGTAAAGAATAGACGCTTGTTGCTCATTCCCTTTTATGAAGAGATATTTTCCATATATTAAATCAAAATAGATGTTTTTTTGTAAATCAACTTCTTTTAACAAAGAGAAAATCTTCTCTTTCTCGCTTATTCTAAAATTGCGATTTAAGCCAGACATACTCAAAGAACTTAAAATCAAACCTTTTAAGAGTAGCAAATCAATAAAGCTTTCACGATATCCTACAGATTTTGCTTTTGAACAAATTTCATCAAACCTTTTAAAATCATAATCTGCTAGAAATACTTCTATACAATCTACAGCAGATTTTATTGTATACAACTCTTCTTCTTTTAATGATTGAGATTCCGAAGCAGTTAATATTTTTCTTACAGATTCTATAAAATCAGAATCTGAAGCTGAATAATCACAAAAAAGTTTACTAGTTTCTAGTATACATGTTCTTAATGGATGATTTTTCTTCAAATAAATAAAAGAGAATAGTATTGTAAACACCAATTAGATATTTTCGATAACTTAAATATTGCTTATTACCACAATAATATATCACAGGCTGAGGTTCTAAGCGAAGATCCTAAATCAGATTGCCCACACTGACCAGGACAATCACTAGGTGGATCACTAACAGTTTGAATACTAGATTGTGCTCCACTTGTTACTGTATTTCTTATAATTACTTCAAATGTTAATTTATCTTCTGTATTTTTATCTCTTCTTCCCATTGAATCACCTTGTCTTCTAAGTGACATACACTCTTTTAAATTTATCCTATTATTTTGTTAAATAAAATTCTTCAATAATTTGTAAAAGTGGTAATAGTTCTCTCCCATAACAAACTCTTTTTTCTAGAGTTGCTCTTTTTACTATCTCACAGGGATGTGAGATACATCCCACAAAAAATGGACAGTCTATACATTGCTCAACTCTCTTATCAAGATATTCAATGAAAGCTTCTGATATCTTCAAATTGACGCCATCTATACTCTCATAGTTTCTAAAATCCTCGCAAGGTTGAATTTGGAAATCAGAAAACAAATCATAGTTTGTTGTTAAAAGAACAGCACTACATATTTTCTTTTTTGATGAAATTTCTTTTTTTGTTAGTTGTGGAATTGAATTACGTAACAAGTAATATAGATTATCATTTAATTTCATTTTGAAAGACTTTGAGAAGTCCTCGCTTATCATCAATTCCTTAATTAATTTGAAAAAACCTAGACTGATTTCTTGATGGTTAGAAAATGAGACGACTGGAGAAAGTTCAAATTTCACATTGGGTATTTCTTCTTTAATCAAATACATCAAATCCGTAGTTTCATTTACTTCGTTGTAATCTGGTCCAAAATTCATTCTAATAACAATTCCACCTTTAGGAATTTGCTTCCTAAAATACTTCATGCCTACAAATATTTTTTCAAAAGTATCTTCTGAATTTTTAGTTCTAAGTATTCTTTCAAACTTGTGTTTCTTTCTTGTAGATCCTAGCGTAATTGTTAATCCGATATTCAAATTATTGAATTGGGAAAGCGTATCCGCATATTCTTCTAAATAATATCCATTGGATATAACGTGTATTTCAATTCCAAGAAAGAGTTTATTGAGAGCTCTCAGGAGTGTTATTATAGTATCTCTATTTTTCTTACCTTTTAGTAAAGGTTCACCACCTATCAAAACTACAGTTTTTGGAGGAAACTCACCATTTTTTGATTTTATTCTGAAGAATTCTATGGCCTTTTCAATATTGATTTCATCACTTTCTTTTGCCTTATCATAATATTCTTCTTTTTGGTAACAATATGGGCAAGCAAAGTTACAATCGTACCATAAGGTTACAGTTACTTCACTTCTTGATAGAAAAGGCGTGTTCCACTCTCTTCTCTTCGTAATTTCTTCTCTAACTTGTTGATAATAATGTCTATTAGATTTAATTAACAAATCCTTATCTGTTCCATACAACAGCTCTTTCTTGATTTCTGCAGGAGATCTATCTAGCTCTGTTGGAGAAAGAGAAGTTCTTACCATTGTTTGATTTATCAGATTATAATGTATCCATTTTCCCTTTTTCTTCAGTGATAGTAAAGTTTTGAGTTCCATTTTAATCACTTCAGAATTGCTGCCAAATATTCTTCCAATTTCTGATACTCCTCTTCTTCTGGGAGATAAAAGAAGTCATCTTCAAATTGATGCCTATAAGCAATATTTTCTGAATAATCAAAACAAAGATAATTTTCTAGAGAATATTTTTCCAGTTCTTGTTTCCATTTCTCTAATTTTTCTACTTTTGTTTTTGATGGTCTTGGGGTTATCATCATCAGAATAATATCAGTTTTTTTACCTTGAAGTGCAGAACTAAAAATTTTCAATAACTCTATCATTCCCTTAACATTAGCAATGGTGGGAATACTTACTGCTACAGCTCTATCTGCTACAGCTATACCATTAAGTGTATAGTAATTCAATTCTCCAGGGCAATCGAGGATTATTACTTCATATTGGGTTTTGAGTAATTCTATCATATGTTGGAAGCAAGGAAAAACCTTTTTTGTAATTATTTCATCATGTAAAATTGTGTTATCAGTAAGAGACATCCTAGGGTTTGCCAATACTAAATCAAGGTTCTTAAACGAGCTTTCACAAATCACCTCATCTAAGCTTTCAATTCGATTTTTAGCATGTTTAGATGTAAAGAGAGAGGAGTGCAGATAATCATTTATGTAGTTCTCACTTGTTTTCTCAAAGATATATGTTAATTGAGGAGAATAGAGATCTAAATCAACTAGAATTGTTTTGTATTTTTTTGAGGAGATGATAGCAAGGTTCGAAGCGATGGTTGATTTTCCTGTTCCACCTCTATAAGAATAGAAGCTTATGACTTGAGAATTTATCTTCTTGTTGTGTTTATTCAATCTTATATATCTCCATTATTTTCTCTCCATCCATCTCTCTTACATTGATTACTTGGTGCCTATACAACCATTCTATTGCATTAACTACTAGTTGTTTTGCCTCAGTGTTTCCCTTTTCTGTTTTCATTGATTCTATCAACTCGTTTATTTTTACAAACTTCTTTCCTGAGTAAAATTCCATCTGGATTTTCTTGATTAAATCATGATATTCAGCTGGTATAAAAAACCAGAATCTCACATCATCAAGGCTATTGAATTTTCTTGTACTATCATCAAACTTTGTCATTATCTCAAATATATCGCTCTGTAGAAGTGAAGAAAACTCCTTAATCACATAAGGAAGATAAGATGACACACTTTGAAATTTATCTAGAAAGAGTTTGAACCTAGTCCTAAGATGTTGAGAGAGTAAAAATTGCGTATAATCAATCTTCGTAAGCACAATAAAGACAAATGGGATATGTGTTTCATAGGCTTTCTTTGCCTCTTCTGAAGGTTTTTGCTGAAGGACATCAAAACTCAAAGCGCGTTTTTTCCCAACGAACCTAATTACCGCATAATTTTTGAAACGTAATATATCAAAGAATTCTTTTTCCTCTTTTGTGAATATATCATCTTTCTTATTAAGCAGATCAAGGGAGTTCTTGATAAACTCATGCCTAGTGAAATTTGGATGCTCTCCTAGAAAGTCCTTGCTCTCTTCTGCGGTTAAGATTTCATCTTTCTCTTGAAAAGAGTACAGGAACAAACATCTAACAGTTTGGTTAAAAAGAAGGGAATACTCTTCATCTTCATCATCAACAGTAAACTCTTCTGAAGCTTTAAATTCCTTGACTATGGTAACCTTTACTTCATCTCCCTTTTGTAAGAAAGGAGATTTAATGCGACAAGAAACATATTGTCTTTGTCCTGAGTGTTTTATCTGTTTAACCTGGGAATAAATGATTTCACTTTTCAGAGGTTGAAAGTTGAACAGATAATGATTATCTAAAACTAATTTCAAAGAGAAAGGGATTGTTATAATGCCTTGTTGAGTAACTTTGGTTTGAAAAACGTAAGGCAATGTAGGGGTTAATGGTTGTTCTTCCTTATTCATTTTATTCCCTCGAATTCAACTCTTTCTAGAAAGTAGTATAACTTGATATTAAATTTTCTGGGTGAGATAATTAGTAACGGTAAGCTGCGAACCCTTCCTTTCTCAGATTTTTGAAACCTTTCCTGAAAATAATTAATGATAAGAAATAAAAAATAATCGAACTGGAAATCATTATCAGAAAAGCAACCCAAAGTGCAGGATAGGCGAGGGTGTAACTTGAACCAAAAATAATATATCTAGCAATATCAAATACTTGTGTATATGGAAAAATAGAGATTATTCCAATTATCGCCCATCCTGCTGTTTGTCCAAAGAGAGAGAGATATCCTAAAATGGGGAAATAGACACCACATACGAAATAGGCTATATAAGTAACAGCTCCGTGATAACCCATAAATTGTTTACTAAGAACATAGAGTGAAGCGAACAACATTGTAATAGAAAATAAACATAAGAAAGAAAAAATGAGAAAACCTATGAAAGCGATGATTAAAATAACTGGAATTGAATTTATTGCTGCTACGATGATAATTGCTATTAGAAAAGGTAGAGAAATAACGAAATCTATAATGAATTGGGCAAAGTAAATCCCAAAGATATATTCAGAGATACTAAATTCATAATAAAAAATGAATTCAAAAGATCCATTCCTTATATCACTCCAAAAAGTATTTGGGGCTATAGTTACACTTGAAAGAACTAAATACTGTAAGAAAAAACCAGTTAAAAGAAATAAGCCTACATTAGCTATTCCCACAATCGATTGAGCATCAGAACTGAAAGAGTAGATGATTCCCATTGCAAAAGCTGTAAGTATGGAGACAGAAACATTTACCAATCGTCCCATCCATACACCTCTCCGACCGAGATTGTATTTCATTTCTCTCCAGAAATTTGCATAAAAAGTTTTCATTTTTCTTCCTCCTTTTTCAACATTTGAAGAGCCATGCTAAGATTAGCTTTACCAGATTCTATCGATGGATTCAAGGAATATTTCTCTAGTAAAACCAGGATAGATTTGAGTAGTTTATTAGCATTATCTGACCTAATATGGAGAACATTATTATTGAGCTCTTCGGATTGAAAATACTTTTGTTCTTCTAACTCAGAATTAAAACTTGAAAAAGCCTTATTTTCAACTACGTCATTCTCAAATATCAGATCAATTACCTCATATTTCAGTATTTTTTTAGAAATTTCTCGTGGTTTATCAAGTGCCACTAACTTTCCAGATTGAATTATTGCTATTCGATCTGAAAGATTTTCCACTTCAGATATATTTTGTGAAGTAAGAAGAACAGCGCGTCCATCAGAGGTGTATTCTCTGAGATAATCATAAATTGACTTTGTTATAATTGGATCAATACTTACAGATATCTCATCACAGAACAACAATTTTGAATCCATAATCAAGCCATTAATAATGTTAGTTAACTGTTTTTGACCTCCACTCATAATACGATAGGTTTTATTTAATATCCTTTTGTCAATATTCAATTTCTCCAAAAGCTCATCAATTCTTCGTTCTGATTCTTTTCTCGATAATCCTTTTATCCAAGAATAATAGATTATATTTTCTCGCCCAGTTCTATTCAGAATCATCTTAGAGGTTCCCTCTTGAGGAATCCATGAAACTAAATTTGAGATCTTCTTCCTCTCTGAATCAGAATCATATCCGCAAACTGATAATGAGCCTAAATCTCTATCCAAGACTCCAACAGCAATTCTCACAAAAGTTGACTTACCAGCTCCATTCGGTCCGAGTAAACCCATTATCTCACCAGGTTTGATATCAATAGAAAATTTTTCTAATGCTCTTACTCTATTTGAGGGATAGACTTTAGTTATATCAACAGCCTTTAACAAGATTATACCTCTGAGATATTTATTGAAGATAAATACTTCATTTGAGTATATGAAAGTATGTTTCAGCTATTCACTTCTAGAACCCATTTGTGATTCAAAATTATTGCTATCATATTGAAAAAAATAAAAATTCAAGATTTCCAAGAAATCTTGTTATCGATTATCTTCTATTTCCTTAATGTCTATTAGTATTTTGATGAACTCTTTGTAATCCGATAATGATTTATGTGAAATCTTTTCTAGTGTTTCCTCTAATTTGTCTAGTGTTTCAAAGTCATTTGCTAAACCTAGTTCTAAGTTGAAATAATTAACTGATTTTTCTAGAAGAGGCATGTGTTTCACCATTTGAATAATTCTTTTTATCATAGCTGGCAAATCAATACCTCCTCCCACTACAGTTAAACCGATTGTTCCAAGTAGAGCAATCACATCTGTTCCTACATTTAAAAACGATAACACAGCAAATACAGTTAATAATGCATAATAGATGCTGTGAAAGATCAAGTTATTTCTTCCCTCTTTCTTCATTTGGGGAACTACACCGTTTTGATACCGATCAATTATAGCTTGTAACTGACTTTTCTTCTGATCGAGGTCTGTTGGTAGCAAAGGTTGAATACCGGGAAGAGCTGTAAAAGTGGCTCTTCTTTCTCTACCAATATCACTTTGAATAGCAGACATTTCTTCCTTCCATTTTTCCATATTCTTCCGCTCCTTAACTTAATACAAGCAGTGTTTCGCTTTATTTAAAGTTTATCCAAATTGAATAGAAACATTGCTTTTCTTTAATGCAATGACATATTGTTATTGAAGAATTTGATTTAACTCAAGAAAGCATAACATTTAAGTAATTTTTCCAAAATTCACTAGCTATGAGTAGAGATGAAGATTTTTTTAATTTTGATGTGTATTAAGAAACTTTTTCAAAGCTTTATTGAATTCCTTGGGATTTTCAAGGTTTGAAGTATGTCCCGCGTTAGGTATAATTCCTGATTTACAATTTGGCATTAAATTTTTCATTACTTCTGCATGATAATGCACGGACTTTGATTCATTCTCACCATTAAGAACCAAAGTAGGCAAATTTATTTTAGATAAATCTTGAAGTTTGAAATCATAAATGGCTCCGAATACTTTCAAATACTCTTTTTTGTCCATTTTCAGCATTTCATTTCTTTCATATTCCTCAATTTCTTTATTGCCAATCCACTCTTTTCCTCTTGTTAATTTTGCAAACCAAAAGGAAAACTTGATAAAATTTCTCACACCCATCATACGCAATGTCGGTATCATTATCCATTTTGGAAATAAAATGTAAACCATAAGTTTATCCCAACATGTTAAAGAGGTTGAAATGGCAGTATCGCTCAAGATTAGTGTCTTCAAATCTTGCAGGTATTTCGTGGCATAAGCTTGCGCAATCATTCCACCCAAGGATAACCCACATATAATAGGTTTGGTTATTTTCAATTTTTCAATTAATTTTTTTAGATCATCTGCAAATAATTCAATGGAATATTTTCTTAATGGTGAAATTCCTGTTTTTCCATGCCCTCTGATATCATATGTAATAACTTTATAGAACTTAGAAAAGTAATCTACTTGATATTGCCACATAGTAGAAGTAACTAAACCTCCATGAACGAATATGAGGGGGTCCCCTTGTCCCTGAATTTCATAGTATGTCATGATGTCATTAGTCTCTATATTAGGCATATTTATTTTAACCTCTTGTTCATTAAATAGACTTTCTATATCTTATCACAATGTTAAATTTAAGAGAAGTGATCAAAAAAAGAAAAAATGTTTGATAGAAAAGTTTGTTAGTTCTTGTTGAACCTGTTTTTTCTACCATTTCTCTTACTCAACAGATAAGTTGAAGACAAAAATGTAATAGCTAATACAATAAATAGTGGCGAAACATCTGTGGAACTAACGTTTAAATCAACAGAAATTATCTCAGTTATGTAACAGTTTTCCCAAACATCAAATACATAAATTTTGAACTGAATAACACTTCCTTCTTCAGGTATCTGGAGAATCACACTGAAATGTTCTTGTTCTACATCGTATATTGATTTGTTCTTCCAAATTCCTTCAAAATTGTAGGAAAAAACGATTTTTTTCAATCCAGATGAATCATAAGCATTAAAGGATATTTCCACTTCTTCCCCGCTCTTAGGCCTTTTAGGATCAAGTTTGATGTCTGTTACTTCAGGTAAAATCGTTTCATGAAAGATTAGTTCACGTGTTGTACTTACCTGGGTATTTTCTAAACTATCAGTTGCGGAAATCTTATACAGAATGCAGTGAAGTGATTCCGAATTCGTAAGACTGACAGAATATCTATTTTCTTCTGTTTCTGTCATTGGGATATCTGTCCATCCTGCAGAAGTATTGTAAGAAAGAATAACTGATGCTAATCCATGTCCATCTATCACAATACAAGAAAATTCTACACACATCATATTTCAAAGCTACAACCCCTTAAAGAGCAATATTTTGATATTCATATCTAAAACTTTTTTAGGTTTGCTTTTTAGTGAAGCGTAATGAGCATTATGGATCCCAATAAACAGAAGGTCATTTTAGAAGATACTCTAAAAAAGATTTCTGAGCTCCTCCCTTCTGTTAAAATTGAGCAACCACCTATAGAGAAAGCTTTGATCATTGTTGATGGCACAGCAAAATCTAGAACCGTAATACTAATAGCAGGAGAGTTAAACAAACATTTCAACACTAAAATAGATGTCATCTATTTCTTTTCTGAAAAATTTAAAGCTGCAACAGATGTAATAGTTAAGAGAGTTAATATACCTAGAAAAATCACCTTCAATACTGGATTGATTTGTTTTTTATCTACAATATTATCATTCAATACTTCTTCTATTCTAGTTTCAGAGTTTTGTTCAGTTATTTGGTTTTCTTTCATGCCTTTTCCACCGGGATATTTCTTGTGAATTCAAAGTATAAGACAATACTTATTGTCTGAATCCCAATGAATAGTATTATTTTCTCTATAATAATAATTCGGCATACCTTAATGGATTAGAATAAACAATAAAATTCTCCCAAGAAGTATTAATATTATTCAAAAAAAATTGAAAAAATAAAAGTTAACTATTTTCTTTTCTTAACCGATTTTGAATAAAACAAGATACCTACCATAACAGCAAGAGCAGGGATACCTGAAAAACCAATGCTAAATGAAATCCCAGTTGGATAGCTAGGAATAGATGTTGGAGGGAGCGTTGGGAAGGTGGCATTTATTTCGAGCATCATAAAACAATCAGAAACTGTAGCATTAAAATTATCATTCCTTGAATTTGTTTTGTAGTCTATAAGAATATGATTTAATGAAGAATTTATGCAAGAACCTGTTTGATCTGACAAAATGATTGTATCGCTACTAGGATCCACTATTTGTAAAGAGAATGTACTACCAGTACGATTAGCTCTAAAAATAACTTCGTTTATTATTGGATAGCTATCCATAGGTCGACTTCCACAAACACCACCAGTAGTGTGAGTATATTCCAGACTATAATTAGTCATATTATTAGATTCTTGATGATAAATCGAGAGATAGCCAATTGATTTTGAATAGAAAGAAGAGTTTGAGTCATAGCTACTCAAAAATTCAAGCTTAATATTTCCAGATTCGTTAAAACTTTGGAATTCGAATGCCACATTTACTTCAACAAAAAAGTCAGTGCAATTCAAAAACTCACCTTCATCTAGAAACACATAATGTTCCTGATGATAATCTATTGAACCTGAAGAATTTCTAATGA
>JABCTC010000060.1 GCA_018238545.1 Candidatus Heimdallarchaeota archaeon | reverse complement strand
AGCGTTTTTGAAAGCATTATTTACAATGATGGAGAGTATAATTTTTCACCTGATTCTTATGCGTGGTTTGATAACAAATCAGGAAAAACTATCTCATTGGAAACTGTTCTACTAAAAGGAATTAGAAAAGGACAGAGCGACAAACAACAGAAGCTAGTAAAGATATTTGACTTGCTTCAAGTATTTCAAAATGAATTAGTTAACGTTACAACTGATAAACAAGGGAGGTTCCATGGTAAAACTAAAGGATGGACAAAGTTTAACTCTGAACTTAGCTAACTTTTAAAGAATTTGTAATAACATCTACGAAAAAATTTTTAAAAGCAAATAGAAGTTTAGAACATCTAACAAAGCGGGCCTGTGGCTCAGTTAGGTAGAGTTTGTTTCGAAGTATTCGACAAGCGCCTAAAGCAGCGGACTCTTAATCCGTCGGTCGGCGGTTCAAATCCGCCCAGGCTCGCCACACTTATTTCTTCCAGATTTAGTTGAGCACGAGAATTTGTGTAAAACATGAAAAGGTCAATACACCACAATTCTTATGTTCAAGAAAGTTAGTGTATAAACAATAAAATGTCTCATAAACTACTCAATCGATTTATATTTTTCATTTCTATTCTTCTTCTATTCCCTAATTTAACTGTATTTTCAAATAATGTTATAGTTCAAAATTATTCTGATTTTAATATAATACAAAACATACATTCTGAGAGATTTGAGGGTTATAATTTGTTCGTTTTTGAGAGAAAATCTAGTGTTGACTATGAAATTATTAATCGTACTCTTGTCATTTCTGACTTGGACGGCAATCTTTACATTAAACGAGAATTGGATTCCAAAGGAGCGTTGGCCAATTTTGCGGCTGAATTTATCAACTCCACCACTATTTTATATGGAGACGGAAATGGTGCTAACCTATGGAATATTTATACTAATGATACAACTGCTTTAGGTGTCTATGGTCATCACGATTATGAGATGAATTATGCAAACAACACCTATTTTACTTTAAATTGTTATGTCATCGAGATTAATGGTACCAAATATCTTTTTGATAAAATCGTCGAATATAATCAAAATACTGAAATCATTTGGGAAAAAGATACAATGGATTTTGTTAATATTTCTCAATGGTGCCCATTTTCCGATATGGAATCTGGAATAGCTGATATAACTCACTCAAATACGGTTTTTTATGATGAAGAGGATGATTCAATCTATCTTAATATGAGAAATACAAATACTTTCTACAAAATAGATCATAAGACAGGGGAGATGATTTGGGCCCTTGGAGAGCATGGTGATTTTGTAATGTATGACTTGCAAGGAAGGGAGAAAGATATACTATTCTATCATGGACATGCTTTAGAAAAAATAGCCAATAATACTTTCATCTATTTCGATAATGATCTCCACAATCAGACAGATGCAACCAATTTACATTCTAGAATTATGGAGATTAGAATCAATATAGAGACAATGACAGCAAATATTTCATGGGAATGGATTGCACCAATTGAGTACTTTTCTGGTTGGTGGGGCGATGCAGATAAACTTCCTAACAATAATCGTCTGGGGGTTTTTGGTACACATAGTCACCCCAATACCAATTTAGGTGCGAGAATTGTAGAAGTTACTGAAGAAGGAAATATCGCTTGGGATCTTTCCTTTGCCCCTGTTGGATCAGAGACATTTGGTATTTATAGAGTTGAACGAATAAGGTTTGCTCCATTTGTTTCAGAACCAAGAATCCAAAATATTTCAAAAACGGAAAAATTGGTAGAATGGGATATATGGTATAATTTTCGATCAAAAACAGAATTTGATGGTTCTTACAAGATAATTATTGATAATGAAACTAAGAAGGAAGAGGAGATTACCTTTCCAAAATATTGGAAGCACTTAACAGTTAACTATGTTCTAGAAGAACTAACTATTGGAGAACATACAATTGAAATTGTCGTGATGGATGAGGCAGGACATCTTTCAAATGAAACTGAATTTGATAATTCAACAGGTATTCTAACTTTCAGTGTGCTCATAAATAAAGGACTTGTTATTGGTTTATCTATAGGTGGTTCTGCTATTCTTGTAGCTACATTAATTTTGATTTGGTTTAAAATAATCAAAAAGAAGAGAATACCAAAAAAATAGGGGTTAAGTTAACGATGATCGAAGCTCTTGTTCTATTGTTCTTAGTTCTGTGTATTCCCTCTCCCACTCTTTTATCATGTGTTTCTCCCATGTCTCAGTATCAATAATCAGTTTCAGAATTTGTTCAAATTGAGTTCTTTCCTCAAATACTTGGAATGCTTCATCTATTTCTATTCCTTCTTTATTCAACCAATTATCACATAAATCGGCAACAAATTCCGTGAATCGTTTGTAAGCTATTTTATTTTCCTTATTTCGAGTTATTACTACAGCAAAAGCCTTTCCTATCTTTCTCACGTATAATACTAGGTTATTACTTTCTATTTTACTTAATTCTCCCAATCCGATAGCCGTCCCTAAATCTAAGATCGCTGACATAAAAGCTGTGAAAAGTGTTGCATCATAAGGTAAGGTAAGCGTTAACATTAGGAATACAGGCTGACCTGTTTCTATTGTTATCAATAAATCTACATCTCTTACAACTAGGGGTTTATCCTTAAATGGGTCTTCAATAATTGCTTTCCTTTCCGTTCCATTTTGATGCGTTCTAACGTTGATTATAAGATTCAAGTTTCTCATAAATTTGTATATGCCTTCTCTTTCCTTTGCTAGAAAATCATCATCTTCAATCCAGAAAGGAGTTTCAG
Organism: Candidatus Heimdallarchaeota archaeon; assembly: GCA_018238545.1. GTDB lineage: Archaea > Asgardarchaeota > Heimdallarchaeia > Heimdallarchaeales > Heimdallarchaeaceae > UBA460. The sequence goes on along the minus strand of JABCTC010000060.1, from coordinate 14,205 downwards.
TGATTCGTTGAAGGGGTTGAAAATTATCTCTGAAATTTTTCTTAACTCTATCAGACAATTTATCAAATTTTCCTTTATCTTTAACTATTGTTAAGATATATTCCCCCTTTGCTTCACAAACAATTTCGTTATCACCGAATTCAATAATTTCAGGAGATTTTTCCCCAAACTCTCCAATAATTGAGGTCACCGCTGTGATGTAACTTATAACTTCCACATTTTTCTCTTCTTTACCCCATTTTTCATCATAGATCCGATAATACCTACAAGATCCATTTGTCTTCAGTACAAGTATAGCTTTTATCAATTGGGGCACCTTGTTTATCTAAGTTATATCACGGTTCATCTTCTGTACGTAAAAATAAGTCTTAAAAGCTTTCTTTATTGGTAGAAGTCAATGCAAATAGAATCTATCGGAGTTAAAATACGTTTTAGAGATGCTGAAACGTTAAGAAAAACACTTCTTTCACATGGTGTTATTGATGCTTCTTTAGATTTTATGCGTGATGAAAATCATCTAATTATGCCTTTAACACTCTCTAAAGATGATGCGAGAGAATTACTACTCTCTTCATCTAATATAGAGGGATTTAAGCTTAATATCTATAGTTTTACTCAAAAAGACTTTCAGCCCAAAAATCTCCATGAAGCAGCTTCTAAATATATCCCTGAGAATTTGCACGAATTCATACCCAAAGCGTATGATGTAATTGGAGAAATAGCAGTTGTAGACATTGCTGAAGAGGTAATGAAATATAAAAAAGAAATTGGTAAAGCGCTGTATTCGTTGTTTCCTTCACTCAAAACTGTATACCGAAAAGCTTCAGCTGTTTCTGGTCAATTAAGGACAAGAGGACTAGAACTCATAGCAGGAGAGAAAAAGTGCGAAACAATTCATCTTGAACATGGTCTAACAATTTTTGTAGATGCTTGTGAAACTTATTTTAGTCCTAGATTGAGTTATGAACATAAACGCGTAGCTGATTTAGTAAAAGAAGGCGAAGTAATAATTGATCTTTTCACAGGAGTAGGTCCCTTTCCTCTACATATTGCTCAGAACCACAATGTCACCATATATGCCATAGACATAAATCAGAAAGCCATTAAATGTCTGGAAAAATCCTTGTTGTTGAATAAATTGAAAGGTTCTATAAAAGCACTTCATGGAGACTGTAGAGAACTAGCAAAATCTTTACCAAATGCTGACAGGATAATTATGAACCTTCCAAGTTACTCTCAAGAGTATATTGATGTAGTTTGCCAAATTCTAAAACCAGGAGGAATAATTCACTTTTACCAGTTTGTTGCGACTGAAAATGGAAAAGATCAGGTAGTAAATATACTAAAAGAAGAGCTGACAAAATTCGATTGGGAGATCAAGAGGATAATCGATTTTCACAAAGTAAGAGAAAGTGCCCCAAGAGAGATTCATGCTTGTTTAGAAGTAATTGTAACTCCTCAATCGACTTGAATTGTTATATTTAATACACTACTTGGGGTGGTTAAGGAGTTGACGATGTCTCGTGAGATATCAAAAGCTGCTTTATCAGAGTTAATCATTAATGTTCGAGAACAGACAAATGAGCTTTTTCTTATAATAATAGCATTTTCATCAGTGAAAGATAATTTTGAATTACCATATCCAATTATTTTCTCTTGTTTCTGATCTATTTCTAGTATCACAGTAATGGTTTGTCCGTCTATTTTCATTTTCTCTTTTAGATTGTCAGGTAAGTTTCTCAGACTGCAAGTTGATTTTACAGCCAAAATACAATCACCCTTAGTTGAGAGGTTAGATTCTGTGGTAAATTCTAGAGTAGTTTTGTGAGTGGAGCTAACATTTGGATGACCATAACAGTGAAAATTGAATAGAATCATTTGGATATAGCTATTTTTACTTTGATTGCTTTATATTTTTTTATGTAAATCGCAGAAAATTAGGCTTTCTTAATTCGTTTCACCAATAAGTTTGTATTTATTCGTGAATTTCTTTTCTTAAATGAAAAATATTATAATGGTATATTTTCAAAAACTAATAGAAGGTAGACATCTATGTCTGAAAATAAATCTTTGGAAGATACTTTAGAGTGGTTCAATAATCGCATATCATCGTCTGTTTCAAAATATAGACACACAGCAATTAAACAAGTTAGGACAGTATTAGATCGTGTTGAAGAGCTTAAGACTGCTGCTCATCGATTTGATTATTCAGATTTGAAAGATCCTGATGTTTACCAGAATTATGCAACTACAATATATAATAAAACGCTAGAGATATTTGAAGATCTTGAAGCGCCAGAAAAGGTTACTTATAATATATTAGACGAGCTAAATAGGGATTTCAAAAATAGAATAAACGCCTACACCAACCTCTTAGCCAAGTATCTATCGTGGTTAAAGAGAGATCGTTCGTACAAGAATAGTGTGAAGAATCTTGACAGATCTCTTACACGTGTCAAAGAAGATGTTTATGTTTTTGAGAACAAAACCTTGGTATCTTATTCTGAAATTGTCAAATACGAAAAAGTTGCTGATGACATAGAATCTCTCATCGAATTTGTTAATCGTAAGAAGGAAATTGTTACAGAAATTAATTTACATAAAGAGGATATAACTAAAATTACTAAAATAATTGATAAGAAACAGAAAGAATTAGATGAACTAAAAAATCATCCTGGATATCTTCAATTGGTGAAAAACAAAAAAGAGCTAGATCATATAGAAATCTTGATTTCAAATAAGATTTCTGAGATTAAGAAATTAAGTAGTAAAGTCATAAAAGCCGCAGAATCTAAAAAAATAGAACTTGATGACTATGATAAAGATATAATGAAATCACTCATTAAAGATCCTTTGACTACTTTAGTAAAAGAAGGCGATGGGTACAGAGGTGTAAAAGCTACTCTAAGAATACTTAAAGAAGTAAGCGCTAGTTCCGCTATTCAAATGAAAAAAGAGAAACTGAAGAGAGCTTATGAAAATATCGAGGAAATATTAAACGATGGCTTAAGTGAGAGTCAACAAAAAGCTAAATTTCTTATAGAGCAAAGTGAGGCTATAAGCAGAAAATTCTCTGATCTTAAAATGGATGTTAGAATCAAAAAATTGAACGAAGAAATAAATAATTACACAATAGATCGACAGAGAATCACTTTATCACTTGAGAGAGAAAAAGAAGAAATCGATGAGGAAATAACTGCCTTAGTTAAATCAGTTGAGGAAAAAATTGAGGAGTATATTGAAAAAACAGTGAAACTTGTTTTAGAATAAATTTCAAATAACCTCATTTACCCTAGTTCTTGGAGAATCCAATGTAAAAATGGATTGTTTTTCAAGAGGAAATTTCTGAAGGTAAAGACTGTTCAAGTGTACTTTTTGCATGTTAAAGATTGCTTCGTTAAGAATAGGTTAGAAAAAATAAAAGTGAGAACAGAAGTAATGATATAGAAAAAACCGAAAAAATGCATGAAAATGATGATATGCTTGAGAAACTACCTTCAAAGGCAGAAATAGGGGGGTTTGTGGTTAAACAGTTGTTGCAAATTACTAAATTCTATGAAGAAGTAGGTTTTGCCCAACCAAATAAATTTAAAAGTAATGTTGAGAAGAACGTACCAGTAATAGCTGTATTTATAATTAATATAAGACCACAGAACATAATAGGTAATCCAAATGGCATTCGGAATAACTTTTGAAAATAAAACAAGCGAATTGAAGACTACGTTAACTGATTTAAAGATAAAAGTTCCAGAAATTGAAAGCGCTGCAATTGTATCAATAGAAGGATTACCAATAGCCTCAGTGCTACCTCAAGAAATTGAAGAAGCTAGATTAGCAGCTATGACTGCGGCAATGTTATCATTAGGAGAGAGAGTAGCTCAAGAAATGCAAAGAGGAGAATTAGAGAAAATTTTCATTGAAGGAGCTTATGGCTACATAATAACCACAGCAGCAGGTCAGAATGCTGTTTTAACCGTATCAGCAAGAAAGGAAGCAAAACTAGGTTTGGTTTTTCTTGATATGGCTAGAGCAGCTCAAGAAGTTGAAAGACAACTAAGTTAGATGGTTTTTCTCCATTTTTCACTCATTTTTCATTTTTGCAATGTTAAAAGTGGTTCTATACAAAGTATTAATAAAACTCTTATTGCGAAAAATCTTTAAGAACGACTACTTTTTTCAGAGATAGGCAGAATTTATGGACATCACAAAAAATAAGCCTAATGATACTGAAGAAATAGTAGTTAACTTAGGTAGATTAGAAGAAACTATCAGTCACCTTCGAAAGAAGAGAGACGAGCACAATACACTAACAAAAAAAGCATTGGCTCAAAGAAATGAAATTAATCTAGAGATGAATGAATTACTTGTTAAAGCAAAAGAGCATATGACCAAGCGTGATGAATTAAACACACAAGTAAAAGAATCTAAAGAAAAAAGAAAAAAACTTCAAGAAGATCTACAAGGGAAAAAAGCTCTGTTAGAAGAATTGACTGAAAAAGAAGGAGACGTCAAAGAAGGAGACATCAGAAAGAAAAAAAGATTAATGAAAAACCTTACCCAAGAAGTTGAAAAATTGGAGTGGAACTTGCAAACTAGAGTATTAAGTGTTGAAGAAGAAAAAAGTATGATTCAAGAGCTTGAAAAACTCTCAGAAAGAATCAATAAACTTGCTGCTGATGTTCATGTAACAACATCTCAGAATCAGGTGTGGCGAGAGATTTCAAGCATTCAAAAACAGATAAACTATCTTCATGTCAAAATCATAGATTCAGCCAAAGAATCACAAATATTTCACAATTTAATGAACCAATTCTTTCAACAAGTTAATGTCCTTAGAAAAAGGGCTAATGATTTTCACAAAGAATTTCTCGATAATAAAAGAAGTGCAGACAGTCATCACAAAGAATTCTTAAGCAAAGTTTCAGACAAGAATGAACTAAGAAAAGAACTTAAAGAAATTCAGAAAAAAGTACGCAAAAATATGCAAGATAAAATAAGAAACAATCTTGAAGAAAATGCAAAGAAGGCTTATGAGAAGTATGAGAGAGGAGATAATTTATCAATGGAAGAATTCAGATTGCTTGTTGAAAAGGGTATGATATAAGAACTAAATACAACCTTAATATGTTCTAGGCAGTATCTTCCTCAATATCCTTTAGGATTATAAGATAATCAATATATGGCATGTAATTCTTTACACTTTCTTTTGTTTGACTTACCAATAATATTTCACTTTTTTCTCTAGCTTTAACTAAAATAGGTAATATTGACTCGTCGCTAACTCCCACACACAAAATATCTGTTTGTAGGTTATTAACAACGTCTAAGCACTCTAAGGCTAGATAAACATCTTTGTCTGAAGGAACAATCATAGGAGAGATTCCGCTACTTATGTAAAGATCATATTTTTCTGGTTTTAACTGATAATCAAAAATAGCGAGATTCTTTCTCACACTCCCAATTTCTTCTATTTGTTCTATCAATAATTTGACTTGTGAGGGTGATAGGTTATTAATCACATCTCCATCGAATAAACAATATATTCTTTTACCATGTCGCCTTAAAATGCTTAACACTTTTTCTGTCATCGGCTACAAAATATAGAAAATTTTGTGATATATATGTGTTCGTTTACCAATTAAGTAAAACGAAGAAAAAAAAATCAAATAATTTAGTAATTTGTGATATTTGATTAATCATCTGCCCAATCTCTTATAAAGAGCAAATCAAAATGAAAAATAATAACACCAACTCATCAGAAATAGTGTGATAACTACAATAAAAATCAGGTGTAATCATGCATTGGCTAATACCAAAGTTCCTCTATAAAATCTACGAAAAAAAGCTATTTTCCGAGATCAAAAATAAACCTGTACCAAATCACATTGGAATTATTTTAGATGGTAATCGAAGAGCTAGTAGAATTCTAGGTTTGAATTACGAGGATGGTTACCAGTTAGGTGCCCAAAAACTTGAGGATGTATTAGGGTGGTGTTGGGATTTAGGTGTCAAAGTTGTTACAGTTTGGGTATTCTCAACTGAAAACTTTTCTCGCCCTGAAGATCAAGTTAAGTCAATCATGAAATTAGCTCAGGAGTATTTAGTCAAAATTCGAGAAGATCCTAGGATAATTAAGAATGAAGTGCAAGTAAAAATTTTAGGACGAACACAAATGCTACCAAGCAAGGTCCAAGAAGAGATAAAAATAACTGAGGAGGAGACCTTGAAATTTAGAAAATATAGACTTAATGTCTGTATGGCTTATGGCGGAAGAGCTGAGATTGTAGATGCGCTTAAATTAATTCTGCAAAAAGCAGAAGCTGGTCAAATTGATTTAAATGAGGTAGATGAAGAGCTAATTAGCAACCATCTTTACACTGAAGATATAGCGGACCCTGATTTAGTTATTCGCACATCAGGAGAAGAAAGACTTTCTGGATTTTTATTATGGCAATCTGCGTATTCTGAATATTACTTTGTCGACGTCCATTGGCCTCTTTTTAGAAAAATAGATTTATGGAGAGCTGTGCGCACATTTCAAAGAAGACAAAGAAGGTTTGGACAATAATCATATCAAGATTTATTCGTAGAAATCATCTCTTACACCCCAATTTCTTTCCATCAGAGCAATAAGAGTATCAATATTATAACCTGTACTAGAGCTGATTGGGAACAAATCACCTGTTACTTTAAATTGATTAAGTATGTCTACGATGCTCAGCCCTAGCTGTTGTGACATGGAAACTTGAGAAGAAGTATGTATGTCGGTAATCAAAGTTTCAGGTGAATCAATCCACTTCTCAAGGTTCTCCATTTGCTCTTTTTCAATGATATCTTCTTTAGAAATAGCGATAATTTGTGGAAGAGCTAGCTGAAAAGCAACTGAGATACTTAGAAGAAGAACACTGGAAAATCCTTCAGGTTTGAGTGCAAGTGATGGGTCTATAAGGAAAACAGATGTTGGTTGACTATTATCTGCAATAACTGAGGAAACCAATCTGCCACTACTTCTATATGCAAATAGCTCAATCTGACCAGGGGTATCTACAATAAGGTACTCAGGTTCTATGTACTCGATTTCATCTTTTACTGTATCAATTTTAGTTGCAATAAGATCCATACTGGCAATCATTGCACCATTTGGACCTAAATCAAGTTTATCCATTAAGTTATCAATGTTAACAATATCTCTTACGTCAATATCTGGATTGTAAGGTAATCTCCTAACTCCAGCATCCAGATTGAGAGTGGCGACGTCTAATTTTTTCTGATCAAACCAATCAAGAAGTGTTCTAGTTAGAACTGTTTTTCCGCTCCCTGCTGTTCCCAGCAAGAAAATGGTATAATATCTTTTTGCCATTTTTTTCTAGTCCTTAAAATTGTTAATTATTAGAGAAGGTACTTTTATTTTAAAGAGTTCTATCATTTCTGCTTTAGCTTCACAGATGCTGCTCTCAGTTTTTTTGCCATATCCAGATATGTGAATAACAATTCCAATTTTCCCCTTATAAGCAGGATGAGATTTGATATAAAGATCAGGAAAGTGTGTTTTAACATCATTTATGCAAGGAGCAATTTCACTTTCACTACAATTTAATATTTGAAATTTCAACTCAAAAAGAGAGTTTTCAACCTTTTTATTTAGAATAGGAATTACATGATTTAGTAGAATATCTTCCATTTCGGTTGGAACTCCTGGAACGGAGAAAATGTCCATTCCAGCGTATTGTATATGACAACCTGGAGCACCGCCTACTCTATTATTTAAGATAGTGGCGCCCTTTGGGAAGAGAGCCATCTTTCGCCTCTCTTTGGATAATTTGAAATTTCTTTTTCCATAATATACTTCTAATTGTCGCACAGCTTGTTCATCTTCAATCAAAGGAGCCTCAAGTGCTTTCCCTAATACTTCAAGTTGAATATCATCATATGTTGGTCCAAGCCCACCAGAAACAATTATTACATCGGGCTTTCTTGAAAAAACTTCTTTGAAAAATGCAGAGGCTAATTCGAGATCATCTCTAATACAAGTTGTTCTTCGAACTTCATAACCTAGCTTTGTGAGTTTTTCACCAATGAATGTACCATTGGTATTTATTGTTACACCTATTAGTAATTCATTACCCAAACAGACAATTTCAGCAGTTGGAAGAATCATGGTTCTCACTCACTTTTCTCTATAAACACCCATCTTTGCAATGTTTATCAAATAATCCTTGTAAGGTTGGTTTAGGGGTGGTTCTAGATTTTCTAAAAATGACTTGCTCAGTTGAAAAAGTTCTTCAGCAAGTTTCCGAGCATAAGACAAAGCTCCAGTTTGTCGCATTATTTCTCTAATTTTCTCAACATCAGCTGAAGTAGCTTCACTATCCCCCAAAATTCTACTAAGAATGGATTTTTGTTCAATACTTGCATTTTCAAAGGCTTTGATTACTAGGATTGTTTTCTTACCCTCTTTTATGTCACTATCAACAGGCTTACCAGTTTTCTTAGAATCACCAAAAGTCCCTATAACATCATCTACAAGTTGGAAAGCGATTCCTGCATTTAGAGCAAAACTACCTAGATTATCTATTTGAGAAATTGATCCTTCAGCCAAAATCGCACCAAGTCGAGCTGATTTTTCAAACAGTGCAGCTGTTTTTCCTTTAATCATTTCAATGTATTCTTCCTCTGTGACATTATTACGTCCCATAAGGTCTGATTCAGATATAACACCTTGAACAATTTTGAGGAAACCAATGTTGAATTCCTGTGCTGCTCTTAAAGTGATTTCGGGAGAAAAACCATCATTATGTATAGCTCTATAGGCAAGATTGTAAACATAATCTCCTCCCAGAATACCCATGGATTCCCCGTAGTTAGCATAGTTTATATTTGCATTATCATGATTTTTCTCAGCATAATCATGAAATATTTTGTGAAAAGCTTGTTTTCCTCTACGTGTATCAGCATTATCCATAATATCATCATGTATTAAGCTGGCATTGTGAATTAATTCCAATGATAGTGAAGTTCTTACGGCAGCTTCTATTTTTTTGTTTGAATCAACAGCAGAAAATGTTGTTATCATCATAACAGGACGAATTCTTTTACCTCCAGAGAAAAGAAAATCTTCTATTTTTTTGTAAAAATACTGCAAGAAAGAGTTCTCCTTAACAGAATCTAATTGATCCTTCATAAACGATCTTAGTGATTTGTCAACTTCTTTCATTATTTTGGCGTAGTACGTAAGAAACATAACTATCTTCCTTTTACCTTCGGATAACGAAAACAAACCTCATATTAATTTTTTGTTCTATCTGTTAGGATTAAAAAGCACAACATATTTGAAAGGAAGCGAAAAATAATACTGAGAATGATGGTAGATATGTCAAATTTCCAAGATATAGCTTCAGAAATTGAAAAAAAACTTATTGAAAGCGATAAAGCAAGAGACGATCTAATGAGTTTATCAAGGACAATCTTGAAATGTTCAGGTCAAAGCATTGAAAATTTCCATAGGAAACAGCTTGATAAGGCAAAAAGCAAGATAGAAGAAGCAGAAGGGGCTCTAAAAATAGTTAATGAATTACAAAAAAATCAACAAGAGAATTATCGCATAGGTATAGTTTCTGCAGCAATGCAAGAATATGCTGAAGCTAAGTTACTAAACGAGCTATTTATTGTAGGTAAAATCCCAAATTATGAAAAAATCAATGTTACAGAAGCAGCTTACTTGTTAGGAGTTGCAGACCTTATTGGAGAATTGAGAAGATATATTCTAGAAAAATTAGTTGAAGGAGAAATAGAAGAGGCAAGAAAATACTATGAGACTATGAAGGAACTCTATGCAACATTTATGCAAGTTGAATGCGGTAAAAACCTAGTGTCAGATTTCAGAAGAAAGAAAGATATCGCTAGAATATTAGTTGAAAGAACTCTTTCTGATCTATTTGTAGCTGTTCAAGGTAAGAAACTAGAAGAGAGATTGGGTAAGTATCTTGATGATTAAAACTGCTCATCCATCAAGATGCAGATTATTCCAATATCCATCATATTTGTTCCAGTATGACCTGTAATAAGCTCTCCACCATGCTTTTTGAAGAAACTATTAGCATCATTTGAAGAAAGAGATTTGCTAGCATCGTCCCTGATTTGTTCATTTGTAAAAGTAAATGGTCCAACAATAGCTCCTGCAGCATTAGAATTACCATCAATTCCATCTGTTCCAAAACTTGCTAAAAATAGGAATTTATGGGCATTTGACGACAAAATAAACGAAAGCGCAAGCTCTTGATTTCTTCCACCAACTCCAGCAGAGGGTGAAAGAGTAACTGTGGTTTCCCCACCAAATAGAAGAAAGGATAAAGACAAATCTTTGCACTGTGTTTTCGCTTTAGAGTATCGTTGAACGGCCTCCTTAGCTAGCTCATTTCCAATTACCTTAGCTTCTCCACTTATCTTGTAATCCAAAATCTCTACAGTATAGTGTAAACTAAGTTTTTTCTTTATGAAATCCAGCAATTTTACATTGTCCCCAATAACATAATTGTTAGTGGTTGAAAATAATGATGAGTCAGAGGGTGTTTCTTTAATTAAACCATTTACTCCTTGACCAATAAGATGACCAAACACCTCAGGAAGAGATTGAAAAAGATTGTATTTTTGAAAAATAGCTTCACAATCCTTCCATGTAGTTTCATCAGGAACAGTAGGTCCAGAAGCTATGAAAGAGGGATCACTACCAATCACATCTGAGATAATGAAAGATAGAATGTTGGTGTTTGAAACAGATACAAGTTTCCCACCTTTTACCTTAGAGAAATGCTTCCGTATAGTATTGATTTCATGAATGGGGGCTCCACAAGAAAGTAAGTTATTCTGCAATAATTGATATTCTTGAAGAGAGATGTTAAAATCAGGTAACTCTAGAAGGGCACTACCTCCTCCCGATATAAGGAAGAAACACAGGTCTCTTTCAGTAAGTGTTTGAAGGAGTTTGATAACTTCTTCAGCTGCTAACACACTCTGTTCATTAGGGATTGGGTGTCCACCAATAAAACATCTACAAGAAGGCATGGAAGCAAATCTAGAATGGGTTTTATCGGGGCTTACAATAATAATACGCGAAAAAGACAGCGGAAAATTATCCATCATCCAACTAGACATCGTTTGAGAAGCTTTTCCGAAAGATATAAGGTAGAAATTCTCGTAGGAAGATAAATCAATTGAACTCCCATCTACTTTCAAAGTATTATTATCAAAAACTATTGAATCAGACATAATTGTAGAAGGTTGTGCAAAAGCTAGAAGATCGTTAATTGAGGATAAAAGTACATTCATAACCTCTTTTTCAGTGTCATTTTGGGTTAGTTTTAAAAGATCTTCAGAGTTTTGAATAAACATCAAATAATACTGAAAATTTGCTGATTAAGAAACTTTCTAACAGAATTTCAAGTTAAAAATAGATTAAATGTAGTCAGTTTTATTCTCTATAACTGTGCTTGATTATATCTTGAACTATCTTTGAAGTTGACTTTCCAAGTACGTGTTCTTTGAGTCTTACAATCTTTACATGAGAGAATCCTCGTTCATTCAGTTTCTTGTAAAAATCTTTTTCATCATGTTTCTGGTCATAACCCAATGCAATTATATCAGGTTTGATAGCGTCTATTGTCTCAAGGAAATCTGTTTCACTACCTTCTATAGCAGCATCTACTTCTCTCAAATGACGAATTAATTCAACCCTGTCTTTTTGAGAATTAGTTGGAGGGTGTTGCTTGAACTTCTGTACTGTTTTATCAGTTGCAATCACAATTACTAACATATCACCTAGCATTCGAGCCTGTTCAAAAGTAAAAATATGACCAGTATGTATAATGTCAAAGGTTCCACCAGTCATTACAATAGTAATCTTCTTCCTTCCCAATTCCGTCAAATGGAAATGATGATTATTACTTTCAATTACAATACCATTATCAACCATATCTAGTAGAGATGCCTTAATGATGTCTTGTGAAAGTTCCATTTGCCTGGAGAGAGTTGGAATTGTTGAAAAAAGCTTATGTAAATTGTTAGAGTAAATTTTCTTCAATAAGATGTGATTTAGCGATCCAACCATCAGTTATCATGCTCACTTATTTGATTCAAAGAATAATTGATTGCAAGTTCCGAACCATCTTCCAAATTTAGAGCCTCTCTAAGGTTTACATCACTAATCAATTCTAGAACATTGCTCCCATAATGTGATCGTCGTGGGACAATAGCGGCTACCTTAGCTGTTAAACTAGGAATTTTTACTTCATAACATAAAACATCACCATATTGCCTACCGCTTTCCTCGAAACCAGGGATAATGACAGGCCAAGAACCTCGAATGAGATCTAATCTATCAACATCATCTGATGGAATTCTAAGGTTCAAAGTACCATGAAAAGGTTTGAAACCAAGTTTTTTTACAAAAGAATCCATATAAGAAGAACGAGAGATGTAATATTTCCCTTCTCCGAGTCCTGAAAAAACAGACCCATGGACAGTGATTTTATTTAAGTCAGGGTAAAGAGCTCTCTCAAGTTCAAAACGTAGTTGGTGCAAGATATCTAAGCCTAAAGGATTCAGTTGAACAAAAGAACCTTTACGGGTTGAACGCCAAGAAACAAGCCCTAATTCTTTGCTTAGTCTAATCAAGCACCGAGAAGCGGTCTGTTGTGAGGTTTTGAAAAAATCTGCAATCTGTGAAGTAGTGATGCTAATTTCTTTCTCGTTTGCACGAAGTTGAGCAAAATAGATAAGGAGATTGAGTTCTCGGCTTGAAAGGTCAAAGATTTTCATGGGCATCACGTAAATGAGTAACGATAATCACAAATGACAACTAATACTTAAGCGTTTCATTTTAAGCAAAAAAAGTATAGTAATTTATACTCGTAATGTAAAAAGAGCTTATGAGTGAAGAAAGTACGATAGTAGAAGAATGGACTAGAGTAAAAGCACCAAACCCACCAGAAGTACAAGAAGTGAAAATCAAGCCCAGAGAAACAGCTCTGCTCGTATTAGATATGCAAAATTCAAATTGTAATAATGAAAGAAGACCAAGATGTGTAAAGACTCTATACAAAATCCAGACAATTCTTGAAAAAGCTAGAGAGAGAGAGATGACAGTGATTTTTACTCTAACCAGCGCAGCAAGTAAAGCAGATATGAGGAGAGAGATCTTACCTAAAAAAGGAGAACCAATAATCAAAGCAGGTGTAGACAAATTCTACGATACAGAGCTAGAGAAGAAGCTAAAAGAGAACAAGATTAAAGCGGTAATAATAGTTGGAACATCAGCAAGCGGAGCAGTGCTTAGCACAGCTATTGGAGCAGCTGTAAGAAAGTTAGTAACAGTAATTCCCATAGATGCGATATCAGCAACTTATCCTTATGAAGAACAATATACTGTATGGCATTTAGCAAATTCCCCAGGAACAAGAAGAAGCACAATACTAACAAAGGCAAACATGATTACAATATAATTAAGAAATAGATTAAAAACGAAAGTTTTATTAAAAGAGCTTAATGAAAGAACATCGTGAGTAAGATATTCTAACTCATGGGCTAGTAGCTCAGCTAGGTAGAGCAGCAGGCTTTTAAGATAGGCAGGAGAGCCTTCCCATCGAAAAAACCTGAGGGCCAGGAGTTCAAATCTCCTCTAGCCCGCCAAATTATTCTTGCAAAAGACAGCCGATTCTAGTCCAGATGACCTGTTTTAAGAAAACATTTTAAGTAACACATAGCATTGTTCTTTTGATTCTCATGGGGAAAACTACTGATATTGTAGAACAAACAGAAGTTAAAACAGGTTTTGTTGTCGAAAAAAATGAAACTAATCTTTATAGATATAATAGGAAGAAACTCATTTTGGATATCCTCATTCTCTTCTTCGTAATTACTCCATTAGCACTGTTTCTTGTTCTTTTTACAAAAAATAATTTTGTATTCACTTTAGATTGGGAACTATTGTTATTAGTAGGCATCTTAGTTATAATTTCACCTCTTTTCCTCCTTTTACGTACTAGGTTAAGTGATAAAATATGGGACTGGGTTATTGTAATACATGGACCTTCTCGAAATGTTTTCTTAAGTTACGCACGTCATGAAACTTGGTCAAACTTGCCAGGGGCGGTCTAACCGTCGTTTAAGTGGGTCCCCTCACGTGCGTTGAGGGGAAGAATCATGAGGATC
>JABCTC010000004.1 GCA_018238545.1 Candidatus Heimdallarchaeota archaeon | reverse complement strand
GCTTCTCGATGTTCTGTTCATTGTAAATCGGACATTACTCATAAGCTGAATCGAGGTGAGGCTTCAGTTGAAGATGTTCTTACATCTGTTCTAGCAAGTATGGCTAATAAGATCAAAGGATTGATATTTCAATCCAGAGTTGATGTAAAACGTGTATTACTCATAGGTGGAGTTGCACTTAATGATGCTTTTGTGAGTATTCTAAGAGAAGATTTAGAAGATGTAGAAGTCGTTGTTAAAGATGTTAGCTCAGTTTTTGAAGCTTATGGGTCTGCGCTTTTAGAGAAAGATTCCCCTAAACAAAAAGAACTGAAATTAAAAATAAGCAAGAGTTTTTCCACTTTACCATCTTTGGAGCAATTCAGCGAACAGGTGACAATAATTCCTTCAGTTGAACACAAAAAGGATTTTAACCCAAATACTTCCTTCATTTTAGGTGTTGATGTAGGTTCAACTACCACAAAAGCTATACTATTAGATCCAGAGGATATGGCTATTGTCGCCTCACATTATGGTAGGACAAGTGGTAATCCAGTAGAAGCTACAAGAAAATGTATCCAGGAAGTTATTTCACAGGTTGGTAATCAAAAGATAAAATTACTTGGTGTTACAGGTTCTGGAAGACAACTTGTCGGTGCCTATCTTGGTACATCAGCTGTCTATAATGAAATATCTGCACATTCAGAAGGTGCTGTTTACTATGACGAAGATGTCGATACCATCTTTGAAATTGGAGGTCAAGATTCAAAATACATGTTTCTCCAAAATGGTGTCCCCGTAGATTATGCTATGAATGCAAGTTGTTCAGCAGGGACAGGATCTTTTTTGGAAGAAAGTGCTAAAGGAGACCTAGGAGTTACAGTCTATGATATCTCTGATATAGCTATGAAAGCAAGTAATCCTGTGAGATTCCAAGCTGATTGTGCAGCTTTCATTAATACTGATGTTCGAACAGCTATGCAAGAAAATTATGATCGGGATAATATCATCGGAGGTTTGGTATTTTCTATAGCTATAAATTATTTGAACAAAGTAAAAGGAACTAGAGCAGTTGGAAAGAAAATATTTTTCCAAGGTGGTGTTGCTAAAAATAATGCTGTAGGTTATGCTTTTGCTCAATCTACAGGTAAGGAAATTATTATCCCACCAAATCCTGAGCTTATAGGTGCTTTCGGTATTGCATTAATTGCAAATAAAAAATACATTGACCATGAAATCGAAGGAATGTCTGAGAAAACAGATCTTCAGTCCTTAATCAGTGAAGAGCTAAAGCAATTGAGTAGTTTTACTTGTAAAGCATGCAAAAATTACTGCCAAATTGAGAGATATGAAGTAGGGGGTCGTAAGTTTCCTTTTGGTGGAAGTTGTTCTAAATATGAACATCAGTGGAGAGGTTCAGACAAAACTGAGGAAAAAGAAAATCTCGTTGATCTTCGAAATGATTTAATTTTTGAAAACAATCTTAAAAAGAAAGAAATAATTAAAACTTCCAAAGGGAAAATAGGCATAACTAGAGCTTTGCTTACTCACACACTTTACCCTCTTTTCTCCACATTTTTTGAAGAAATGGGTTTTGAAGTAGTTTTATCTGATATTGATGACGATAAAGAAGTTCTTACAAATGCTCCATTCTGTTACCCAATACAAGTCCTCCATGGTGCAGTAAACGATCTTGTAAAGAGAGATATACCACGTATATTTTTACCACAGGTTTACTCATTGGAGAAGGGAGAAGAGTGGTTTGATGCCACATTCTGTCCAATTACCCAGTCAAGTCCATATTTCATAGCTACTGCATTCAGAGAAACTAACTTTCTTAGTCCTCTGCTTAACTTTGGAGAAGGTTATGAAAAGGATGAAGCTTTAGTTAAAATGGCTACAAAGGAATTAAAAATTCCTAAGAAAATAGCTATTGTTGCTTATAAAAAAGCAGTTGAAAAACAAACAGCAGTAGAAAAACAATTTCTAGACTGGGGAAGAGAAACGATAAAAAGATTAAAGGAAAATAATGAAACTGGTATTTTGTTACTTGGAAGAAGCTATAATGCTTTTCCACCAGAGACTTCCCAATTAATCCCCAAAAAATTAGCTAGTATGGGTGTAACTGTCATTCCTTTTGATTTTCTCGAGAAAGAAAAGGTAAATGATATCCCATGGTATTTTTCAAATTATGTGAAAATAGCTATCGATCTAGCTAAAGAAAATGATAACTTATTTCTCCTGTATATTAACAGTTATAGTTGTACAATCGATGCATTTGTGCAAAATTTTGTTCGTACTGAGATGCGCTCAAAACCATTTCTTATTTTAGAACTTGATTCTCATACTGCTGATGCAGGAACACAAACTAGACTTGAAGCATTTCTTGAGATAATAACAAATTCTCAAAAAAGTAAAAAAAGAGAAGAAGAAAAACCGTTCCAAGTAGCTAAGGTAAAAAAGAGAGATGGTAAAATTATTGTAATAACTTCAGATAACAAAAGAGTTGATATTAAGGATCCAAGAATAAAACTATACTTCCCAAGTTTTTCTGACTTTCATGTTACTGCAATTGCTAAATTAATGAATCTCTATGGTTTTCATGCTGCGGATCCTGAGCCACTAAAACTAGATTATGCGATTAGAGGGTTGAGACATACTACAGGAAAAGAATGTGTCCCACTACCTATAGTTATAGGACACATGTTAGAAACAGTTGAAAAAAGAAAACCCGGTGAATTAATCGGTTTTTATATGATTAGAGGCGGAGCTCCTTGTGCAGTTTATAGTTATTTCCACTATCTTGAACAATTCATTGAACAAAACAAATTGGAGAACGTTTTTATCTTTAGATTTGATCAACTAACAGGTTTTATGGGAACTCCTTTCATGCAGATCGCCCGATTCGGACCAAAGGTTACACTTCTAGGAGATCTTGTAGCTGAAGTTGATAGTGCACTAGAAGTTGTAGGTGAAAATGGTGGTCAAGAACTATTATTGAAATATTGGAATCAATTCCTAGATGAAACTACAATTCTAAGAGATTTCAACAAAAATTACAGACGCTTAATTAGAAATATTGAAACAATACCTAGAAAGGATTCTCCAAAGGATCATCCAAAAGTTCTTGTAAGTGGTGACTTTTTTGTCCGTTTTAGTCCTTTCTTTCTTAAAGAACTTAAAGAAATATATTCTAAACATGGTATTATAGTAAAATCAACTGATCTGTTTGAACTTCTCCTTTATGGTAATTATCATCTCGCAGATACTACTTCACGAAGAATGAATGCTGATCAATTCAAATTTACAACCTATGTCAAGGCTTTTGCAACTATTTGGAAACACAATTCCCGATTATTTATTATCAGTAAATTTGGTCCATTTCTTTTACATATACTAGAGAGAATACACAGAAGGAAATTCAGTAAAACAGGTCTTCTTTATGCAGGACCTAACGATTTACGTGAAATATATAAGCAAGCAGAACCTTGGATAAGTCCATCTATTTTTTGTGAAGCAATTCCTACTATTGGTAAAGGATTGGAAACATTAGAGAATTCTATTTTTGATTCCTTAGTCTTAACTGGTCCCTTAAACTGTTTACCTTATAAAATATCTCAAGCAATTCTCAAACCAATATATTTGGAAAATCACATGCCTTTTTTGGTTTTTGACAGTGATATAACAGCTATTTCACCAAATACTAGAAGGTTAATAAATGCAAATATCGAGCAAATAAAGAGAAGAAGGACATAGCCATATACAATATTTCACGTAATTTTGAATGTATTATTAATAATTTGAAACTGATTGCATTGCATTATCAACAAGAAAGATTAAATATGCAAAATGCAAAATATATCTATGTCTGAAAGTCAAAAAAAAGTAAAGAATCTTAGTGAAGAAAATGCTGATTATGGTAGCACTATGCTTCTAATATTTGGTATTTTAGGTTTCATAATATCTCTTATAATGATATTCAATATTCCTTTACATTCAATAACTATTGCAATAATATCCGCAACACTGATTATTTCCTCTATTCTGATAAGAAAAAAATAACCTGTAAAGGAGCAAAGAAAACATAAACTTTGTTTTATTCTTATTAAAAGGAAATTAACTAGTGAAAAATTTTACCAACATAGAATGAGGAAGACCTTAAAAATAGGTATATTACTTTTGACAATATCATGTCTAAACCAATCAATGCTTTCAAACATATCGAGATGCCTGAACTACTGTCCCTTGGACAAGGTATGCTCAAATATCTACCAGAGATTGTAGATAAAGTAGCTTTAAGAGGGAAAGGTTTGCTCATTACAGATGCTTTTCTTAGAGATAAATATGCCAAGGAAATTGAAGCGATAATGGAAGCAGAAAAACGCGAGATTATTATTTCTGTTATTGAAGACAGCACACTTGCTGAAGTAGATAAACAGTTGCAATTATTCAAGGAAATAGATGCTGGATATGCTATCGGTCTTGGTGGTGGGAGACCTATAGATGTTGCCAAGCTCACTTCTTTCAAAGCAAACAAGCGATTCATTTCTATTCCAACTATTGCTAGTCACGATGGTCTAGCAAGCTCTAGAGCTTCATTAAAAGGTGTAGACAAACGACATTCTATAGAAGCCCGTCCTCCGATAGCTGTTGTTGGTGACACTGATATTTTAGATAAAGCACCTTATAGATTTACAGTAGCTGGATGTGGAGATGTTATAGCTAAAAAAACAGCTATAAAGGATTGGTTACTAGCTCATAGATTGAAGAATGAGTTGATATCACCTACTTCAATTTCCCTCTCTGAAATGACAGTTAAGCTAATCACAGAAAATGCAAGTTTGATAAGAAGTCAAGCAGAAGGGTTCAGTAGAGTGGTGATGAATTGTTTGATAGCTAGTTCTTTAGCAATGTGTACTGCAGGTTCTTCTAGACCAGGAAGTGGATCTGAACACATGTTCAGCCATGCTTTAGATTCAATCGCAAAAACTCCTGCGTTACATGGTGAACAGACAGCTTTTGGTACAATTATGATGGCTTATTTGCATAATGGAATTGAAGGTTCCGATGATGTTAAAACGCTGATGAAAACCTTAGGTTTACCTATTACTGCAAAAGAGCTAGGTGTAACAGCTGAAGAAGTGGTCACAGCCTTAGAAACAGCTCACACTATTAGAAAACGATTTACAATTCTAGGATCCGAGGGTTTATCTCATGAAGCAGCCACAAATGTGGCTCTTAAAACTGGGGTAATAAATTAGCCCCACTTTTTCTTTATTCTATCAAGCATTATCTGTAATGAACCGAGCTATTCTGCTGAAATAATCTTGGAATAGGTTCATTCTTAATCATTAATCAAACATAGTCAATAATGCTACTTCAGTATCTGTATTTATCCAATCCTTCAACGAATGAAACAGGATTCTTATTAGGATCAAATATAGTTAAGATTTTTAATATCCCAGGTATAGTTCTTATTTCTGTTACTTGGATTCCTCTTTTTTCTAGATATTCTTTAGCTGATTCAACATTTTTCACTGCGATATTTATTCTAGAATTTTCTCTTTCTAGTTCTTCTTCTTTAACTAGATTCAAGCCAATAATAAAACCTTTCACTGGAGTATCAATCTCAAGCCATCCATCATCTAATCCTTTATCCCATCCTCTTTTAAATCCCAAATCCTCAACCCAAAATTTTTCTGCTTTTTTTAAATTAGTAACATTAATTGATACAAGAATGTCTGCGGGTTGTTGATATTCCATTTGTTTCTTCATCATTTAACATTATACTTGATATTTAAATGAATTTAGTTGACTTCTATTCTTTTTCCTTTTTTTCAATGAGAAGCTAGGAAAATTTGTTGAATATTTTAGAATCGTCGCAGTGCAATCGAACAAAGAACCAATAAAACTTAAAAATCGTTAATTTATTTAGGATGTATGTACGAAGATAAAAAACTAAACCAAACTTTGGAACTTAGTGATGGTAGAAAGCTAGGTTTTGCTGAGTTTGGGGATTTAAATGGTAAACCTTTTTTTCATTTTCATGGTCATCCGGATCCCGATATGAAATTCTTCTATATGGTGACAAACCAACCAAATTAGGTCTTCATGTAATAGCTGTTGATCGACCAGGTATTGGACTTTCTGATTTCAAACCTAGACGTAAACTTCTAGATTGGCCTGATGATATTGTTGAACTTGCTGACCATCTATGCATCGATAAATTTGTTGTTGAGGGAATCTCTGGAGGTGGTCCTTATGCTGCAGCTTGTGCTTATAAGATCCCCCAGAGGTTAGAATGTTGTGCTATCGTTGCAGGAATGGGACCTATTAATATGCGTAAAAAAGAAATGATGAGATCAAATCGTGTTGGTCTCTTTATCGCTCGTTGGTTTCCATTTCTTGTGAAGGCAATAGTCAAAAAAATGATGGATAAAATCAATGACCAGAGAAGAGTAAAGATTTTATGTTAAATATTTTTGAAAGAATGGTTGAGCCAGATAGGAAGATTTTACAGGATCCTAAAATATTAGATATTTTTGTAACAGAATTTAAAGAAGCCTACAGATCTGGACCGAACGGAGTAACATATGAAGAAAAAATATATGCAAAACCTTGGGGTTTTAATTTAAGTGATATATCACCGGAACTTCAAGTTTATCTCTGGCATGGTGGGTTGGATGTAAATGTACCAATTTCTATAGGGCGTGAAGTATGTGATTTAATCCCAAATTGTAAAGGATTTTTCTATCCGGATGAAGCACATCTTTCTATTGTCTTTAAAAACTTCGAAAAAATGGCTGAAATTCTGAAAAATCATTAAATCTTTCTTTTTTTATCTTCCGTTTTTCCACTCGAAGTAAACCCTGCTCCAAAGGAAATAAAGGTTAGTTCTTCCAATATTGTCTCTGATATGAGAAGACACCTTATTGTTTTTCCCTTTGCAAAATAATGAAAACAAAATGTTTATTGAAAAAATATGTGTTTTGCAATTTTCTCTTAGCCTCCACCTATGGGTGGAAATATTACTGGTAAATCATTTTCTTGTAAAATATAGTCTAATGTCTCGTGGATTCCATTAACGAAAATTATCTTCGCTAGTTCTTCTTCGATTGTGAACTTATCTATTATGTCTTTTATTGTTGATCCTTGTTTAACTTCTATGATTACAGCTTCCCCAATTTCAGTGTTTGGAAGATATTTTCTTAGTGTTGCATAAAGTTTCAAATTAATTTTCAAACTAAAACATCCTCACTTGAATCTTTACACATATAAATCACAATTACCAATAATCCACTTCTTTCACTTTTTTTTCTATGAAACCATGACCTTTCATATGCTGTCCTCCACAAAGCAAGTACATACCTTCAGCAAAAAGACCTATTCTTGCTCCTTCTGGTATGATTACATCATATTTGCATATCGGGCTATGGTTGATGAATATTTCACCAATTTCATCAAAACTTAGATTTAATCTATTATTAATAAGATGGGCTAGTGTTTCATCTTTATTCCAGCTCAATTCAATTTTTGATTCATCCGTGGAACCAGAATTTTCAGCTAGCTTTCTAAGTTTTCCATAAAGATGGATATTTATTATTGACATATCGAATAATACCCTTTGATTCATTCACAGAATCAATTTAAGTTTTTACTTTGATTAAATATCATATCACATGATAGAGAATTTAAAGAAAAAAGAAAAGGAAGAGGTTTACAAGTTTGTATTTTTTTTCTATAGCTTTTGGAACTGATTTTACATTTTATCAAAGACAGCATCTAACTCTTCGTTTGTTACATCAAATGTTACATCATGAGGAGGAAGTTTTTCATCTACAAAGAATTTAGGTAGTCGATCATCATCCTTTGTAAAGCCTGCTTTCTTATTGAACTCTCTTTCTATCTTGAGTATTTTATTCCCAACTGTAGTTATATCGTATTTCTTTTTTCCTAGGAAACCAGCAACAGTCTCTTCTAATCCTTCCATTCCTTCAGCTATGTCTAGAATGGCAAAAGCGATGAAAAGACAGTAACCTGATTGGTCAACATATGCCGTTGTAGATTGGAATGCTCTGCTTAAATCTGCTTTATTCAGTTCTCGAGGATCTGCACCACCCGCACTACCTAAAATCTCAGGTGCAATTGTATATCCTGCAGTATGATCTGCTCCCATTGTTGTTGTAGCATATGTTACGCCTATACCTCTTATTGGTCTTGGATCATATGCTGGTAAAGCTTGACCTTTAACAACTGCAACACGATCGATACCCCATGTTTTAGCGGCAATATTTGCTCCTTGCATGAAAGTAGCACCATCTTCATCATTAGGGTCATAACCTTTCTTCATGAACTCAATTGCAGCTTGACCATCACCCCAAGGGATTTTTCCTGCTTCCATTGCGACTGCAAGGGCATTACCAGCATCGATAGTATCTATACCTATATCATTACAAATACGATTCAGCTTTGCTACATGTTCTAAACTGTCAATAATAAGATTTGTTCCTAATGCCCATGCTGATTCATATTCTAAAGGTGAAACGATTGCTTTTCCAGTATTCTTGTCTGGTACTGTATTGCTACATCGTATTATACATCCTGGATGACAAGCATGACCGTATCCTCCTTCAGCTTTGTCACCAAACTTTTCATTTGTTTCATCGACAAGTTCATGCACTGCTTCACCAGAAATGTTCTTTGCGCCTTCAAAGTATCCTGATCTAAAATTCTTAGTCGGTAAAGCTCCAGCTTCATTAATTATGTTTTGAAGAACATTAGTTCCATAATTTTTGAGAGCTCCTTTATCAGTCCCAGCTTTTCCACCTGTAATTGCGTGCTCGTTGAGGGCATTGACCATCTTTGTACGACCTGTATTGAACAATTCTTCATTCACAGGCATTGGTCGCTCTCCACCAGTATCGTCTGTTATTATAGCTATAATCCTCTTTGATCCTAGAACGGCTCCTAACCCACCTCGCCCAGCATATCTACCTGGATCTGTATTCTCAGGATTATTACCAAAAATACCTGCATTTTTGAGTAATCTTTGTCCAGCTATTCCAGCTCCACATAATCCTGATTTTGGATGTTTTTTCCATAGTTTTTCTATAAGTTCATATAGTCCCATATTGGCATGTTCATTTGCTTTAATAAACTCAATTTTGTCTTTTGAAATAAGAACATGATACCAGTCTTTGTGTTCTGGAAACCCTTCGACAATTACAGCTTTGATTCCTAGTTTTGCTAAGCGTACGGCTGTTAATCCACCTGCATTTGCTTCTTTAATCCCACCTGTCATAGGACTTTTTGCCCCAACAGATAGTCTTCCCGAACTTGGCGCAGAAGTTCCACTTAATATCCCTGGAGCAAAAACAATCTTGTTCCCAGGACCAAGTGGATCAGTTTTAGGATCAACTTCATCGGCAACAATAGCGCTTGTTAAACCTCTTCCTCCTAGATATTTGTATTTCTCTGGAATTTCTTCCATAGTATATGACATTTCTGATACATTTATTCGTATTATCTCATTTATCATAATATCAAGTGAAATTATACTCAAGTGGAATAATAAACCTTCCGAAGACAATATGACCAAGAAATGTTCTTTTTCTTCAAAAGCTGTAAATGTTTAAGACTATGCTTCTCAGAATTAACAAACAAATTTTATTAATGATAATACTTAGTGTATGGTATGTCCAAAGTGTTGATTTTTAATGGCAGCCCTAGGAAGAAAGGTAATACTGTTGTTTTAATTAATGAATTTGCAAAAGCTCTTACTGAATCAGACATTAAATTCGAAATTTTTAATCTGAATGAGATGAATATCAAACCCTGCCAACACTGTAATTGGTGTGTCAATAATAATGCGCTTTCTTGTGTGCAAAAGGATGATATGAATGATTTGTATCCCAAATTTCTTGAAGCAGAGAAAATAGTTTTTGCTTCCCCTGTTTTCTGGTTCAATATTTCTGCTCAGCTGAAATTATTCATAGATCGACTCTATGCTCTTCAAGGTGAAAAGGAATATGCCTTTACAAAGAAGAAGATTGCAAATATCCTAGTGTATGGAGCTAATGATCCAGAAAGCTCTGGAGTGTTCAATGCAATAGGATCACTAGAAGATTCGATGAAATTTATGAACAATGAAATAGTTGGTACAGTTCATGGTACAGCACATAAGATAGGTGATGCTGCAAAAAATCTAAAACTTCTAGAAGAGGTTTACGAACTTGGAAAGAAAATTGCAGGTTAAATATAGAAGATAGAATTCTTTTCTTAATTATCGTCTAAAATAAACGAATAATCTTGAGGAGGTTCTTTTTTCTTTACTTTTCTAATCTTCTTAACGTATTTCAAAAAGATTGAAAATCTTTCAATAGTTTGTTTATCTGTTTGATTTTCCCAGTCATTTTCTGTCATAATCTCTCTGATTTGATTGACTAGAATATCTAACTCTTCAGCAGGTAAACCATCTGCAAGTTTTTTTGACAAAGTTATGTTAGCTGTATCAACATTTGGTAAATCGTATCTTTGGAGATTTTTCTCCCATGCTTCAAAAGATGGAGCAATCTCATCAGTTGAGAGTAAATCTATTATTCTATCTACAATGAAAGGTTCAAGCTCTTTGAACTTAGAATACGCTAAAGCATACTTTTTCGAGTATTCCATGTTAATTTCATAATAATCATCAGTTGGGAAGAGCTGATGGATACTTCTTATTATGAAAATGCCGCTAGGGAATGAAAATTGCAAATATCTTGCTCTATCTGGATCATCTTCGTAAGGTATTAGCTTGATATCCTCTACTTTCTCTCTTATTGATAATTTCCAGATTTTTGAGATTAATTTTAGCAGAAAAGCTCCTGTAACTTCCTCTTCCTTACTCTTCAAAGGAAGAACAGGCATTTTTCTTCTAGATATTCCACTATATATCTTTCTAAAATTAGTTGTATTTATCTCGCTCCCTTCCATTTTGTGATTTTTGGATTGAAACTTGATTTCATCGTCAATGTCCTGAGTCTTCCAGTCAGGTTTCTCAGTTACATTTATTACAAAAACAGCTCTTTTACTACTATCCTCTACACCTAGTATTTTTTCGAGTATGAACCGTAAATTTCCCGATTCATCATCCATATATAAAGTAAAATAACACTTTTTTTAAATATTACCTACAAAATCTGGCTCTAAGTCTTCAATTTCTTTGAATAGTTGCATAGACCTTAGTAACCATTCATGATATCTTCTGGTGTTGTACTCTTTTGGTAAATTCTTATAGTGCTTGAAAATTTTATTAGCTTGCGTTGTGAGTTTTCGGACAAAGAGCATCAGTTTTATTCTTTTTATCCCCTTAAATGCTGTGATTATTGTTCTAAGCAAGGTTATTTTTCTGAATTTAGCATGAATCATGTTTTCTAAATCTATTCTAGTAACTATTTTTTTTCTCATAAGAAATGAAGTATCATCTTCATTCAGTTTTTGTAACCCCAACCTTAAGATATCATTTGCTGCAAGATCCCTTCCTCTTTCTTTAGTAAATCGAACCTGATACTCCCACAAACTATCTATTGAAACTTCTTTTCTTTTAACAGCTGCTACTATCACTTCTGCTGCAATCTTTGAAGCAATCATCGCTGACCCTATACCACAACCATTGGTTGATATTGTTTGACAAGCAGCTTGTCCTACAAGCATAAATCCATACCAAACTAATGTGATCGGTCTTCTGATGATTATCCTATCTCCCCCACCTCTAAGCTTCTTATTGTCAATTATTGCATTTGAATTGACAAAATCGTTTACCATACCCTTTGGTGATTTATTTGTTATAGATTTACCAACACAAGCTCCAATATCTATCTCATCTTCTTTCAGGAAGTTTAACCAGTTATAACCTCCATAATATCCATGTCTGTAATACAATGTGTTCTGCTTAATCTCATGCTCTCCCCAATTAAGCTCTTTTGAATTGATTTTGTGTATCTCTCTATAAGCATTGATAATGTCTGATTTGTTAGGTTTAAGATTCAAATCTAAAATTTCAATATTCATACCTAAAATACGTTCTTTACCTGAACAGTCTACTATCATTCTTGCATTGTGAATAATACCTTCTTTTGTTTTCACTCCAATAACCCACATTCCCTTTCCCATAGGTTCAACAATTTCTGTCTCAAATAAAAATTCACAACCTGCTTTTTCAGCATCGGATAATAATCTTTGATGAAAGAGTTTTCTATCTACAATCCAATAATCATAATAGCCTAAGTGAATTGTTGTTTGTAAATCAGGAGTTAGAATAGCAAGATGATCGCGTTCCTCTCTTATTTCATCTCCTTTCGGAGCTTGAATTCCAGCAAATGCAAAAGCTTTCTTCTCTATTGAATCGCACCAATCCTCAAATAGGTTATCTTCTGATTTTTTCTCTATAACTTTCACTTTAATTCTTGCATTAGCTAGATGAAAACCTAAAACGCAACCTGCAATTCCTGCACCAACAATGATTACATCATAGTCTTTCTCTTTCTTCTTAGGCATTAGAAAACTGTAGGCACCAACATTCTTTAGTTTTGTGTCAAAAGATGTAAAAAGGGTGGGATTTTCCCTTCAATGCCCAACTACAAGAACTTCTAGCAAAAAGGTTAATCCTGCAAGTACAGCAGCAGCTGGCAGGATTTTTAGCGCATAAAGTATTTTGTTTTTTCCAGATACAGCTCCTAGAAACAGACCTAAAACTGTAACTTCTACTAGTACCAATCCAGTAGAAACTATATAAGCTATTAACATACTTCCACCACCTAAAACAAATAGAAATGGTATAATAGCAATTAATGAAAATATAAGTGGTGACATACCATCAACAAATGCGATTATTAATGATACATAGAAATTAGCTTTCGCTATTTTTGTGTTTTTAAGATCTGTTACCATTGCATCTTCTAGTTTTTTCTGATCTTTTGTTCTTTCTGCTCTTTCTGTTAGATAAGCTATCCAGAAACCTGAAATTCCCATAGCAAAACTTGCACTCATTCCTGCGATAATTAAAATAGTGGGATCAGTAGCACCTGCAATCCAAGAACCAAGAATAATCCCGAAAGCGGTTAATGCTCCATCAAATCCGTTCATAACAAAATATCTGCGTAAAATATTTTCGCCCTCAACCATAGACATGTATTGTCTAAGATTATCAATCATTTTCACTTTACTTTTCCCTGACTTTTTATTTGTTAGTAACCCTACTTGAGAACTTATTTTAATGTTATGCTATTGTTTATTAGCTAAGGACGATTGCTAAATCACTTTTATACTTTTACACTACTCTGCCAAAAATATTTTAATATACAGTAATCTTCTTTGAAAAGAGGAGTCTATCAATGCAAGTTTTTTTTGACAAAACACTAGGAAATGAATTCGCAAAAATCTATAAAAAATTTAAAGCGATTGAATTAGAAGATGATGCAGCTTACAAAGCTGATTTAGAGTTTCTTTTAAAGAAATTAGTTATTATTGACCCACTTGAATCTGTTTGTGAACGAGAGGATTTCGATGTAGTCGCAATAGATGGTTCTGGTGCAGATGGTCTAATTTCTCTAAATGATATAGGTATCCATCTACTAACTGCAGCTTTTGCCGCAGATAAGACAAGTTTCAATCAGGGAACCACAAAACAAATTGATATTACTCCTCCAATTTGTTCTCATCCTGAAGGTATTCTTCGTCTTATTTTATTACGTGAAGATAAGGAAAAAGAAGTATGGAAGGAATTTGAAAGTTTTATCGAATATAATTATGGTGAAAAACTTATGGATATTGTTTTCCGAATAATTAAAAGCATTGTAACCGATGAATTCACAAAACAACATCCAAATAAAGCAGTTCCAAAAATGAATTCAGAAGCTACAATAAGAATGGTAGCTATTCAGCTGAAGTTTAAATTGTACAAAGGAGCGTTCCCAGATTACTCTACTTGGATGGTATCCCCTAAACCAAACTCTCCTAGAGGTTGGTTTGAACAATTTAGAGAAGTACTTGAATACGCTTTAGCACATTCTTTGTTGAATTCTGATATTCATTTCAAGTATCTCTTTTTAGATGGATCGATGAATATGCTTCTATCTCCAGGTCAAAATCTCCCTCGTTTAGCTTCCAACTATCTTCTCAAAGATATTAATGAGAAAGCACTAGACAAAGATACCTGTGTTATAGCAGTAAGCAAAACCACAACATTTCCTTTCATATACCGTTTAGCAGATGATTTGGAAAAGAAATTGGGGAGCGAGAAAAAATGGTATTTCCGAGTTCCATCTCCTGCTCGAGATAAATTTGCTCTCAATATCTTAAAAGATAGACCTCATATTCCTCCATCTTATGGAGTTACTTATCTATTCCACTTTTCTTCAGAGGTACCAATATTGCGTATAGATTTAGATGAAAAATGGTGGAAAGAGAAAATATTTGATAATGATAAGAAAAAGGAAAAGCAAAACGAAATACAAATGTTTAAAGAAATAGATTGGTTAGCAAGAGACGTTAGATATTGCGGTTACTTCTTTGATTTAGCCTTTGCTCATAATACAACAATCGTCAAATTCTCTGAACGCGATGTTGTAGCTGATCAACTCATTGATTACTTTGCAGAGAATGGTGAAAATCCAAAGATGTTCATACATCCACGAAAGAGATTAGGATTAAGGTAGGAAGGTATAAAGATGAAATTAGAATTAGCGGAACCAATAGGAATTCTAGCTGAAGGTGATATATCAACACTCAGAATTGTATGTTCAGATATACGCTTTCAAATTGGTGAAATATTAATTATCAAGCCTCAATCAATTGATAAAATGTTCTTGTTCAGAGTTATGAATTATGAGAACATGTTAAGAAACATCCAAGATTTGGGCTCAATAGCTGCAAATTTCTTGCGAAATAGAGAAGCTTACATAGCTCGAGTTGAATCAGAAAAACTTGTAAAAGTTCACGGTCTATTGATGGGTTATAGTGAATTTGACGTTGACAAAAAGAAATGGATATTTAAGAAACCTAGAACTCTTCCTCCTCACTTTTCAGAAGTTTATAGAGGTTCAGACAGTCCAGCTGCGCTATCTAGCTTACTTGAAGGTGAACTAGGAACTGATATTGAAATTGGTCAATTGTTAATCGGGACTTCAACTCTAGATATTCCTATTTGTATTGACATTGATTCTTTACCTATGCATGTCCAAGTTGCAGGTACTACAGGAGCAGGAAAATCTTTCTTCATGTTAACTTTCATCACATCTGCACTCAGGAATAATCTGAAAAATTGGGTTCTCAAGAAGGATCTCAACAAGAATGTTTCTGTGTTCATGGTAGATGTTCATGATGAATATATGAATGGATTACAATTTCAAGATAAGAAAAAGGGTATCATGGATATAGCTAATGCTGTCCGTAAAGGTAGTAATGAGCAATATAATGCTATCTTTGGCGATAAATTCTATCTGACAAGAGACTTAGAGTCAGTTAATCTCGAAATGCAACGATTTAGTAAACCAATAAGATTCAGAAGAGCTGACCTTACAGTGAGTGATGTCACTTCAGTGATGTATGTTTCCGATCAGATGTCAGGATACATGAATATAGTACGAGCATCTGAACAAAATTGGATTACTAAAATTGAAACTGCAGCTGAAGATGATACAAGAGGTTTTGCAAAGGGAACTGTAAGCGCAGTTAAAAGAAGATTATATCCCATTATCAATTCACAGATCTTCAAAGATGATAAGGTGAGTGATTTGGCAGAGATTATTTACAACTTGGAATCTGGTCATTTCTACAATTTTAATACTGCACTATTATCGTCAACTGAGCAATTTGTTGTTATTACAATGGTTGCTAGAACTTTGTTCTCTTTGAGACAAGCTCTTATGTCTTCTACAAAATGGAATCAATTCAAAGAACAATTGAAATCACGACTGCCACATGATATTGCTTCTGAACTATTAGGTGAATCAGCTAATTCTGCTTATTCAATAAAGGATCTTTATACTTTAGGTAAAGACGGTTCAGATTATAAACTGAAGAATATAAAGGAACTCCCAACTGTTATGATAACTGTTGAAGAAGCTCCAAGTATTTTAGGATCACAGATGTCAAAAGAAGGAAATATATTCATTGACATATCTCGACAAGGTAGAAAATTTGGGATTGGTTTGCTTCTTATTACTCAAAATATATCCTCAATGGAATCCCTGATACTAGCTAATACTAATACTGAACTTAACATGATGCTAGGCAATGAGATTGAGATCCGTCAAGCGATAATCAATGCCAGTAATAACATCTCTGGATATGAAAACGAGTTCAAAGTACTAAGTAGAGGAGAAGCTATTCTTACTAATTCTCTCAAGAACATACCTTTGCCAGTAAAGGTGAGTAATGTTCCACTCTATATTGAGAGTCAGCTTCCATTCTTTAAAGACCCCCACAAAGTATTAAAAGTCGAAAAAACAAAGAGAAAAACAGCTGAAGTACCTATACTCTAAATGGTGAAAAAATGGTCAAAATTTTACATTTTTCAGACACTCATGTATCTCATAGAAGATTTCGTGATGTAAAAGATGCATGGAAAATTCAGAATAGGGTTACATGGATAGAGGAGGACTATTGTAATGGTTTCCAGAAAGCTCTAGAAATTGCAGCGGAAACTAAATGTGAGTATGTTGTTCATTCTGGTGATCTATTCGATACTCCTGTAGGAAGGAATCTATTAGGACCTACTGAGTATTCTAGAACTTTTGTAATAAGAGAACTTAAAAAATTCTTTGAAAAAACAGCTAACAGAGTTCCAGTCATTATCATTGATGGGAATCATGGCTCTTATCTTACTCGTAATTATAGTACCATTGAATTTATTCAAGCAGCATTCCCAAATAACGTTTTCATCTGCACGAATTATCAACTTAAGAAGGCCATGGTTGATAACAAACCTTTGATTATTGAATTTAAGAATATCAACTTCTACTTGTTCCCATATTTCAAATTTGGTCGTCTTCCTCACTTGGCTCAAGCTTATGAAGAGTGGGTGAGAAATAACCAACAACCTGATTCTAACAAACTTTCTGTTGCAGTAGTTCATGGAATGCAAAGAGGTATGGACTTACACGAACTAATTCTTCAGTATCCTTACGATTACGTAGCTCTGGGTCATGATCACAAACAAAGAAAAGTAAAGAAAAATGCATGGCAAGCTGGGAGTACAGAAAAACACACTTTTGCAGAAAGAGACCATGAAAAAAGTGTGTTAGAAGTCCAGGTAGTTAAAGGTAAAGATCCTATTGCTCTTCCCATTCCTATTAAATCTAAAAGAAAAATGATACAATTTAAAATAAGCCTAAAATCAGATACAACACCTTCAGCTTTTGAAAATGTAGTTAGAGAAAAACTGGTTAAATTCAAAAAGAAATTCGTTGGAGAAACTGCTTCACGAGTTAAAGTAAAGCTTGAAGGAACTATCATTCTTTCTAATTGGTGGGCTATGGAAGACAATCTTGTCGATATTCAGAAAGAAGTGTTCGATGATACTTACAACATTCTAGAATTCAGGTGGGATGACGGAGAATTAGTGAAAAGAGCACCTATAAGTCAACAAAAAGGCGCAAAAATTTATGAATATCTCATAGACGATCCGGTGAAAGATTTCGAGAAATACATTCGTTCTCTAGGAATTGAAGATGAGAAACATATTAATCAGATGATTGAGATGGGCGCTGTAATCGTTGATGAAGTCTTCAACTCTACTTCTCAATTAGTAGCAGAAGGAAAGGAGGAATAAATTTGAAGATACTATGGATTAGTGCAAAGAATTTCAAATGCTTCAGTGAGATTCAACTCCCATCTGAAGGATCTTTTCCTGATGGTTTAATATTTGTTGAAGGAGGAAATTCTGTTGGTAAATCAAGTCTTTTTGATGCGATATTTTATGCTTTCTTTTACGACCCAACTTCTGCAAAAGAACTTGGAACAAAGGAAGATCTGATAAAGAGAGGGAAGTCAGAAACAGAGGTTTTCGTAGCTTTTGAGGTTGATAACAAGTACTATCTTATTCAGAGAAAACATAGTAGAAAAACTTCAGTACAAGCTTATTTAATGGAAATAGAAAAAAAAGCCGCTTTGGAAGGTAATATCAAGATTCTCAAAAAAATTAGTGAAGGTGTGCCTGATGTCGAAGCTAAAATAAACAGATTATTCAATACAACTAGAGATAAAACTCTGAATACTATAATTGTTAGGCAAGGTTTAGTTCAAGCACTTGCAGAAGCTAAAGGTGCTGAATTACGCGACACTATCTATGAGCTTTTCCAATTAGAAGACTATAGAGACAAAGCAATTGAGATTGTCAAAGGAAAGAAATTATTACTCGAAAATGAAAAAGATAGAAATGCTATAGATAGAACAACAGTAAACATTGATTTTGAAAAAACAGAAACAAAAGATAGAATAGTGGGAGTTAAGAAGGATATAAAGAAATTAGAAGGGGAGATTAATACTGTTAAAATTTCTTCGAGTAAATTCCCAGCTGTAAAAGATTTGCAAGATTTGAACGGTTTAACTCAAAGAATCGATACACAGAGTATTAACATAGATCGAAAAACTCGGAAGCTTCAAGATTTAGCCGGAAAGAATGGTCTTAGTTACCCATTCTCAGATAAGGAACTTGAATCAAAGACAAAAGAATTCGATAAAGATATGTCTGATTTACAGAAAAAGCAGGAAGAACTACGCACAGCTGTTGAAAAGATTATCAAAGAAAATGCAGGTTTAGAGCGCGATTTTGAAACATTCACAAATCGAAAGAAAAGCTTAGGGGGAATATCTATCGAAAAAGGTGAAAAAGCTAGATGTGAAGTTTGTGACCAGGAGATAGATGAAACGAAACTAAAAGAATTGCTAGAACTATCTAGAAAAAACATTCCAATTTTAGCACAAGGAATAGAGAAGAAAACTAAAGCTCGCACAAATCTTGAATCAGAAATTCATCAACTTCTGAATGAGTATCGATCCAAACTTAGAGATAAAAAAGAACTAGAAAATCTTTCTGATGATTTATCCGAACTAACAGAAATGGAGGATATGAAGAAGAAGATTACCAAAGAACTGAAGGATTCTTTGATAGCTTTCAAAGCTAAAAGTTTGGAGGAACTAGCTACTAAATACAACCTATCCAGTTTTGAAGAGTTATTTGACCATGTGCAAGATTTAGGACGCGATTTAAACTTAAAAGAACAAGAGAAGAAACATCAATTAAATTTCATAAAGGAAAGGCACTCTCATATTGATACTCTGGAGAAACAAATTGAAGAAAATAAGAAAAAAGAGAAAGAGATTGTAAGATTAGATTATGAACTCTCTTTATTACAAGAAACTCAGAACTATGTTGAAAAATTCATTGCAGAAGATATCATTTCAAATAGAATGCTTGCAAATATTCAGCAAGCTACAAGTTCATATATTTACAATTTTACTAGGGGTAAATATTCTGAATTATATCTTCAACCCACCCGAACAAAAACTTTGCATATGAGTATTAAGGATGAGGAAACAGGATTTGTTAAGAGTCAAAGCATGCTCTCTGGTGGAGATAAAGCTGCTATCGGATTAGGTCTTAGAATAGGGATAAGTGAATTGCTCAAGCGTTTACGACCTTTGAAGAATTCTCCTTATCAACCACCCAAAATGGATATCCTGATACTGGATGAACCACTGAGTTCCTTAGATGAAGATAGAAGAGCTAATGTAATCGAAGGTTTGGTTTCTGAAGATAAATTCTCGCAAATCTTTCTAATTACACACACAAATATTCGGAAGAAATTTAGAACACCATATATAACAATTGAATACAATAAAAATACGCGTGAAAATAAAGCTACTTTTAATGTCTCACGAACAGAAATTGAGGTAGAAGCAGAAGAATAGAAAAATGCTATCACTTGCGTAAGATTTTTCAATAACAAGACATTTGTAAGTGTGATGATACCTGGAACTCTACGTCCTTTACCTAAGAAGTTAAAAGAAACTAAAATAGCCTCTGACAAATTATTGAGAATTATCTATCTGGACATTCAAAAAACTGATGAAATTTATAGTGATAGTTCAACATTTACTTTTGAAGAAATTAATAATCAATATCTCAATATTAACAATCAACTGGCTTCTGTTAACCCTTTGGAAAAAGAAGCAGATAAACTGGTTACCAAATATGTTAACGACTACTTACTTAATGAATTTGTGTACAATATTTACAGAAAACTTGCAGAGGCCCAAACCCGTTTACAAAAAGATTCTCAAAGGTTAGATACCATCCTTATGTTAAAGAGGAAAAAACACATAGAAGAAATGCTTCCTCGATTAAAGGATGAAATCAAACGTAAACTTTCTTTTCTAAAAGACCTTTCATTTGATGAAGTTTTAGAAAAAAGTCAAATCTATGGTAACACAATCTCTGATATTATTGGAAAATTAGAGGCATTAAAAGATGAATATGCTAAACTTACTTCAGGATCATTTGATGTAACAGAATTTTATGGTTATCTTAGAGATAAAATCGCTGAAGTAGAAGATGAATTGGTTGAGTATGATTTAATACTTAGAACATGCAGAATGCAATTATTATCTGAAGAAGCAGAAAAACTGATTGAAGAGGGGAATGTAATTGTTAATGAAATTGAGATTAATCAATCCAGTGAACTTATACTAAAAGGTGATCAATTCATTAGCACAGCTGCTGAGAAACTTGAACAAATCAATAGTCTAAAAGTTCATTTACCTAGAAAAGGTATATCAAAAGAATTTTCTAACAAATTCAAGACCTTGCAACAACAATTCGAAGCAAATAAAATTGGTCTAATGGAGATTCGAACTAATCTTACAAGTAAGACTATCTTATTAGGTTCTCAAATTGAAAGAATCAACGGTATTAAGGAGATAGCACAATCTGATGGTGAAGAAATTTATGAGGCTATTTCAATACTTAAAATCAAGAAGAAAGGAGCATTCAAATTAATTGCTCTTGAAGGCAACCTTCCAGTTTTTGAATTAAGTCCACTTAAGAAGTTAAAAATGCCTTTAGGTGTTGATCTCACAAATGAGCATATAGAAATTCTCCTTACAAAAATAGAAGAAATTGAGACCACTCCATTTTTCCGGGATTTAGGTGACAGATTTAAAACGTTAAAAATAGCAGAAATTCTTGAGAGAACAGGTATTTGGTTCAAACGTCTTTGGGCCAAAATTTTGCCAGTGTTAAAGAAAATTTGGAATGCAATAGTTAAAGCATCTTTAGAAGTTGTAAAATTCTTTAAGAATCTTTTCTCAAAAGATAAGAAAGTAAAACCAGCTAAAGAAAAGACTGTAGAAGTTCAAAAGGAACCTGAAGCTGAATCTGAAGTTGAATCTGAGATCCAAGAATTTCCAGATGCTGAACAAATTCCTGAACCTCCAAGCTAATCAGAAAGGGGAACCAATTTGGGTAATATACTGGATGGAATTAAATACTTCATTTTTGATGTAGATGGAACGTTAATTTTGGGAGGTAATCCATTACCATATGCAACCGAAATTATCAAGAAGTTACAAAGAATGCAAACAGATTTTGTCATTTTATCCAATAATTCTTCCTACTCAACATTAGAGAACAAGGAAAGATTGGAGGAGGTATTAGATGTAAAATTATCTTTGCATAACATTTATACATCAATTCAAACAACAGTAAATTTTTTGATTAAAGAAAATATAACTCAGTGTTATATCGTTGGTACTCCTTCTATGATTAAAGAATTTGAAGAAAAAGGTATATCCTATAATGATATCACTCCACAAGCAGTTATTTTAGGATTTGATAGAACTCTAACATACAAAAAAATAGAAGCAGCTGCATTGTTCTTGCAAAGAGAAGAACTTTTACCATTTATTGCTACGCATCCTGATGACACATGTCCTGTTGATGGAGGTAGAATACCCGATATAGGCTCTTTTTTGAGGATGTTTGAGCAAGCGACTGGCAGGAAACCTGACAAAATTCTTGGTAAACCAAACAAAATGATTCTGGAATTAAGTTTATCTGGTAAAAATGTTCAAAAAAATGAGGTTCTAGTTGTGGGAGATAGGTTAGAAACAGATATTAAGATGGCGTATGACGCCGGAGTAAAGAGTTCTTTAGTATTAACTGGTGATACATCAAAAACAGAACTAAAACAGTCAAATGTTCTACCTACAATTGTTTGGGACGATTTGAAACCTCTTATTGATTATCTCTCTAAAAAGGAATAATCAACATACAGATTTGACTAATTTTTTGATATCATCCCATTGATCTTCTTCGTACATCCAACCTAAAACAATTTGCTGAAATATGCCAGTTTCTTTTTGTTCTTTGATTTTCTTCAATCGCTCCTTAATTTCTTCTAACGAACCATAGAAACCAAAATCATTAACTATTTCGGTTATCTCTCCTTGAGGTACCTTTTTGTATCTTTCCCAGCTAAGATTTCTTATCTTTTCAATTCTTTTTGCAGTATAACCATGAGATCGCAAGATAGACGTAGAGCATCCTTTTGCTATGTCTTTTGCTATATTCCACATTGTCAGCGAAATATCTTGTTTGTCTGAAACAATTTGCATCATTCCATATGGGATTATCTTGATTTTTCTATCATTGACACTTGCTGCTCTATTTATCATTATTGCAGCTCTTTCAATATCAAACTCAGAAACACTGTTAAGTAAGAGATAATCTGCTTTTTTAGTTGCTAAGCTTATCATCTTATTTCCTAATCCTCCCATCGCAAGTAGTGGAAAATCTTCTTCTCCAGTTTGTTTCTTTCGAATTTCTATTATCTCATTAAGTTTCTCGATTTCCATTTTAAAACTAGAAAATGGTTTTTTCTTAAACTCAGTATTTTCAATGACATTGACATTACCAATTCCTAAACCCAAACCAAATCTATTTGGATAATTTTTTGCAAACCAGACACTCAATGAAAATAGAACTTCAAGACTGTAATAGAAGGGAGATGTAATTCCTGTCCAAAAATTCATAGTTTCAGTCTTAGAAATTAGTCTTCCAATATCTAGAAAAGCGTTATTTATAGGAGGATTGTCTCCAATCCATATGTTGTTTACTCCAACAGATTGAGCTTTATAGATATATTGCTCTTTCTCATCAGCTGACATCTTTATTGGTATTGAAAGACCAATCTCCATACTCTTCAAATTACTATATCATTTTTGTATTTTTTGCTAGATGAACTATTAATCAGAAAAGAGATTCTCAATTTTCCAATAGATTTAAGGGTGAAAAAAGGTAATTACGCTTAGGTGATTACATGGAAAATATATTATCACGAAGAAGCATTAGGAAATTTTCTGATCAAGAAGTAGCAGAAGAACAGATAACATCATTATTGAAAGCAGCTATGAGTGCTCCATCAGCTGGTAACAGACAACCATGGGAATTTATTATTATCAAAAACAGAGAAACTCTGGACAAAATACCAGAATTTCATAAATATACTAAAATGCTCTCCATGGCTAAACTAGCTATAGTAGTTTGTGGAAATCCAACAAAATCTTTTGAAAGAGGATTTTGGGTTCAAGATTGTGCCGCTGCTACTCAGAATATACTTCTCGCAGCTCATTCTTTGGGCTTAGGTAGTGTCTGGTGCGGAGTTTATCCAAGTGAAGAGCTATATCCTCAAATGCAAAAACTTCTCGAGATGCCAAAAGAAATATTGCCTGTCTCTCTAATTGCTATAGGATACCCAGATGAGGAAAAACCTCCCTCAGAAAGATTCGATGAAAACAAAATACATTATGAAAAATGGTAATTAATGTGAAACTAAACTAGTTTCACTATTGCTCTTTCTCTATCAAATACATTTGTAGCTATTTTGAAAAATATTGCACATAATGTAAGTAAAATTGCTACAGCTCCTATTAAAGCTATTACTGAGATGAAAAAATAACTTACAACTATTCCAATTATTAGCATCATTAATGGTAAAACAACTAACGAACCTAATTGATATGCATCTCTTACGCTTGTCACTCTTGTTGAAATTAATATCATCAATTCTACTGATAAAATCGATAATAAAGGTGCAATTACAAATAGAAAAACCAATGATAATGCATCAAGAAATAGAAGTGAATTAGTAAATGGATAGATCATGATATTGGTAATTAAACTATAAATAATAGCTGCAAAAGCAGTACCTGCTACTGAGGGGATGAATGAAGATAGTATCTTTCCCGTTACCAATTCTGCTTCAGATAGAGGCGAAGCTAGTAAAGCTTCCATAGTTTTTCTTTCTTTCTCTCCTATAATCGTTTCTGACGCCGTAACAGCAGGTAAAATGATAGGTATAAGAAGAACCACGATGTACATTATGTAAGACATTATCACTAATATCTGTCCTTGTGCTCCTGTAGAATCCCAATTTGGAATCACTTGAGAAAACAAATCTTTGAAGTAATCAGGAAATTCATCTCCACCTTCGAATTCGTTTGAATCGATAGCAACTAAAGGATACAATGTACTTAAGGGAATAAATATCGCAAACAGAATAGGCATGCCTATAACTGCTGATAAGATGTATTTTGATTTGAACATCTCTCGAAGATCTTTTTTCACGATAGCTTTAACCCTTCCTAAATCCATCTAGCTCTCCTCCATGTTATTTTCTTCCCGAGGAACTCCTTCCAATTCCACAAATTCTAAATATATTCTTTCCAATGTTGGAAATTCGTGCTTTACTTCAACTAGCTGGAAGTTGTTCTTAGTTAATGAATTGATAATACTAGGGGTTTGTTTTTCGATATCTTTGATGATAACTGATACATACTTTTGTTCTTGATTTTGTTCAACAATTTCGATTTTCATATCTGCAAAAAATTCTTTGGTGTTGCTTTCCCAAGTTGAAAATCTAAAAACAGTTACTGTTTCATCTTTTCGCATTTCTCGTAGTTCTCCTGGAGAACCTTGAGCAACAAGTCTTCCATGATTTATTATGCCCACTCTTGAAGACAGTCTCTCTGCTTCAGACAAATTATGCGTACAAATGAAAAAGGTTCTCTTCTCTTTCTTAACTAACTTGATAATTTGTTCTCTGATTACTTTTGCTGATTCAGGAGACAAAGAAGCTGTAGGTTCATCTAGAAAAATTAGCTCAGGTTCATGAAACATTGCGCGTGCTATAGCAACTTTTTGCTTCATACCTTTTGATAATGTTCCTGCAGGTTCGTCTAGCTTTTCAGGTAACTCAAATAAATCAACAATTTCTTCTATTCTTGGTTTGATTTCAGTTTCTGGAACTTTGTAAAGTTTAGCGAAAAAGTCTAGATTCTGTCGAACAGTCAAGCGCTCATAAAGAGCTGGTGTTTCAGTGAGATGGCCTACTCGACTTCTTATTTCTTGCAGATTATCTGAAATATCTAAGCCTAATACTCTCGCTCCACCAATTGTTGGTCGCAATAAGCCTGTGAGCATTCTAACTGTTGTTGTTTTCCCAGAACCATTTGGACCTAGCAAGCTATAGATTTCTGCTTCTTTGATCTCTAAATTGAGACCATCAACAGCTTTTAGTTTATGAAACATTTTGGTAAGATTCTTGGTTTCAACAGCTAGCAAATAACTACACCTAATCTGATTTCTAGCATGTCTTCTTAAATGTTAGGAAATTGAATCTTAAAGAAGAGATGAACTAATTTTCATCTATTATTTCTTTGATTAGATTAATAATTTTCCAAATCTCAACAAAGGTGTTGTTGAGTGCACAAGGAGTTATTCGAATTATGTTCGGTGGTCGAAAATCATGAATGACACCCCTTCCCATAAGTTTTGTGCTAATTATTTGAGCATCATTGTGAACTATAGCAACATGTCCTCCACGCTTCCTTTCATCTAAAGGTGTTCCAATAGAGAAATTATATGGCGCATCTGTCAGCAGGTTTTGAACTAAATAGATGAGGTAACTGGTCAGCTTGAGCGATTTTTCTCTAATATTTTCAATACCTGCTTCTAAGGTTAGATTCAATGATCCTTCTAAAGCTGCCGAACCAAGTATAGATGGAGAGGATATTTGCCACCCTCCAGCTGTGTTAGATTGTTCAAAGTTAAGATTCATCTCAAACTGTTTTTCTTTTACATATCCAAACCATCCAGTAAGAGCCGCTTCAAGACCAAAATGCTTCTTATTGACATAGATAAAAGCGCTCGATCCCGGTCCAGCGTTTAAGTATTTATAACTGCACCAGAAAGCAAAATCAACACCCCACTCATCAAAATGATGAGGGACAACACCTACAGAATGACTACAATCCCAACCAATCATAATTCCTCTTTTGTGAGCTTCTTCTGTCACTCTTTTGATATCTAATAATTGACTGCTTCTGAAAAGAATAGACGGAAGAACAATGAGTGCAATTTCATCTGTCATCATTTCGATAATTTTATCTTCATTAATTGTAATGCCATCATCACTTTTTGCTATTATGAGATGTTCTTGAGGATCTAAACCTTTCAATTTAACTTGACTTTGGAGAGCATAAATGTCTGTAGGAAAGTTTAGCTCATCTGCTAATATTTTCGTTCTCTTCCCTTCTGGTTGATAAAACGAGCTTACAAGAGCATGGAGATTTACAGTAGTAGTTCCTGTTGCTACAACTTCATCAGCTGTTGCACCTACTAGCTCTGCAGCTTTTTCTCCTAATTTTTCTGCTTGAAAGAACCAAGGTAATTCAGCACTCATCCACCCTTGAGCTGCCAAGGTTTTCCATTCTTCTAGAACTCGTAAAAGAGTTTTTTCTCCATCTTTTGGCAGTAAACCCAAAGAATTTCCATTTACGTAAATTGAATCCTTGAGAACATAGAACCTTTCTCTGAAACTTGCTAGTTTATCTTCTAAATCTAGTTTCTCAGCAAATTCTTTACCTCTCTCAAACTGGTAATTCGTACGCATCATAAAGGAGAAAGATTCTTACTACATATCTTTTGCGGAATCTGAATTGTTTGTAGAAGTTTCTGTAGGTTTCTTCTTTGATCTTCTATATTCAAGTAATCCTTTAGTTATGAAAAAGGTAGGAATTGCACCTATTAATATAATACCTCCACCTATGATCAACAGTGTTTCTAATAAATTAGGTATTGATGGATGCGGTGGATGCGGGTCGTAACCAGGAAAGAGCCATTCAAGAGCTTCGTCTATATCGTGAGAGTATTTGATTATTTCCGGGTTATGATAGTTTTCATAAATCTCAGGTATTGGATGATCCAATACTATCAAATTCCCCCCGTGTAAAGCTTGATTAATCTCCTCTCTATCTATGGCGTAACACATCGCTTTTCGAACAGCAACACCCCTTGTATAATTCTCCTTTCCTTCAGTATCTAGGAAAACATAATTATCAGTTCCCCCAACAAACGGTCTTCGTAAGTTAAAAATCAGCATAGAAAATGAGTTAGATATTAATTTGTAACATTTAAAGAAAGGATCTTTTTCTAAATTGTTAATAAACGTGCTCTCATAATTTATCTTGATTATATCCAATCTTTCTGCTAGAAACTCACTTATTATTGGTGCAGTATCCCTTAGAACTTTCATTTTAATAGTCTCAATACTCAGATCATGATGCATTCCATCAATGGCACCTATTTCATGCCAATTTGAACTAGCTCTTAAAACTGTAATAGCATTTATTACATAATAATCTAACAAATATTTTCCACAACCAAAAGAAGATATGTCAAAATCTTTCCACTCAATTGTATCTTCTATACCTTCATACAATCCCCTTACAGGTATGTTTCCTGATGTGTTAGTTATGGACAAAGATGTTGAATTTAAGAAAAATTCTGGTAGGCATGGAACATTAAGCTTGTTCCAAAATGGTGCATAAGGTTCAAACTCTGTTGTTTTTTCATTACCATCAACAGTAATATAGAAAGAGAAATTGTCTGAATTATCAATTTGAATATCTTTTAAGCAGAAGTAATTCTCTGCAAACTCACTAACATGAAATGTTGCATAAGCAAGTAGTGTAAAAACCATGTCTTTCGCAGTTAATTGCTGGTTATGACCATCACTAGATGTTCCTTGAAGACCAACCATCAAATCGCTTGAATTTGTTGATAAAGGATCTGAATCAGCGTTTCTTATTGTACAATTGTAGCTGGGATTCCAGTAGATACCCTCTCT
Source organism: Candidatus Heimdallarchaeota archaeon (assembly GCA_018238545.1). Taxonomy (GTDB): domain Archaea; phylum Asgardarchaeota; class Heimdallarchaeia; order Heimdallarchaeales; family Heimdallarchaeaceae; genus UBA460. The sequence goes on along the minus strand of JABCTC010000004.1, from coordinate 84,207 downwards.
TATGTAAAATTTATAGTAACTTTCATTAATTATATCCCAATCATAGATTAATCCTGTTTTGATTGGCTTTCCTTCTGGGGAAATCTGGAGAAGCGATTCAAAAAGTAAAGAAGGAACAAAATCTCTAGACTCGTCATCTATTTGCAGAGGATTTAAATTCCTCCAGTTTTTGTCTGCAATAATCAGTTCTTTCAAATCATCTTGACAAGGGTGGAGACCATTTTGATGGATATAAGGTAAATTATCAACAATACTCCAAGAAGAATTGAACCCAATTAAGTTGAACCAGGTTGCAATATATTCAGGAATAGAAAATAATGGGATAAAAGGGAGTATTTTATCCATATACAGATTTTGCCAAGTATTGTAATGACTTTTCCTCTCTTCAAAGTCTGTTATCAAGGTTCCTTCTTTCAACATAGTTTCACTCTGATTACCATACGGCATAAACCTATCTACCCCATAATAATTTAAGCTACTCTCTTCACTAAAAAACGGATAAGGATCAAATTCTCCATTCTCAAAAATAAGTTCTCTAATTGCTAAATCATATTCAATTGGAGTGAATGGATAAAAATACTGTATCCATTCTACAACTTTAACTACAACTTCAATACCTATCTCTCTAAGCTGATCAGCTATGTAAAGGCCATAATCAGGATAAACGCCTCCTCCATTGGTTTTTAGGACTAAATTTGCCATAAGTTCAACATCTCCGTTTGAGAACTGAACTGTGATGAAAGGGGTAGTTAAGAATAGCACTGATAAAAACAATACTGTGTATCTAAGATTTCTTGATGCTATTATAGCTCATCTTTTGAGTTAATTTATGCTATAAACCAAGGGAGGTTTGTTGGATACTTATTGCTTACGCACTTAAAAGTATTCGTTAAAATGGTTAAACTACCTGTTTAAGGTATTTCCAAGTATATCCTTTTTCTTGTTCTATTATTTCTTCAGGTGTACCAGAAGCTACTAGATACCCCCCATTCTTAGTCCCTCCTTCTGGACCTAGATCTATTATCCTGTCAGCTATTTTGACTAAATCCATGTTGTGATCGATAAAAACAATAGTATTTCCTTCATAAGCAAGTTTTTGCAGTATCATGATTAGTTTTTCAATATCATAAAAGTGCAATCCTTGTGAAGGTTCGTCCAAAATATAGATGTTTTTTCCTTGTCCCTTCTTTGCTAACTCTCTAGTTATTTTCAGCCTTTCAGCTTCTCCACCTGAAATAGTAGTTGTTGGTTGTCCCATCCTAAGATATCCAAGTCCTACATCATGTGCTATTTTCAAAGGTTTGCGAATCTTTTCTATATTTGAGAATAATTCACACGCTGTTGTTATAGTCATATCTAGTATGTCTGAGATTGTCTTTCTTTTGTATCGAGCATTCAGAATGCTTTTCTTGTATCTTTTTCCTTTACAAACAGGACACAATATCCAGACATCTGATAAGAAAAGCAGCTCAATTCTTTTTTGACCTAATCCTCTACATTCCTTACATTGACCTTTAGAAGTGTTATAACTGAAATGTCCAGGTGTGAAACCTCTAGTTTTAGCTTCAGGTAGTTTTGCATACAAATTACGAATCTCATCATAAACACCTAAGTAAGTCGCGGGATTAGACCTACTAGATTTGCTTAATGTAGATTGATCTACTACAATTACCTTATCTAGTTCTTCGTAACCTGTAAGTTTCTTATGCTTACCAACTTCAATCTTCTTTTTAGTAATTTGCTTCTCTAGAGCTTTTTGAAGTGTTTCAATAACTAAAGAGGATTTACCCGCCCCACTAACTCCAGTGACAGCTGTGATTGTTCCTAAACCAAACTCAACGTCAATGTTTTTGAGATTATACTGTGATGCTCCAGTCAATTTGATGTTTTTCTCAGCTTTTCTTCTTACGTCAGGAGTAAGAATTCTATGTTCTTTTGATAGATATCGTGCTGTTAGAGAAACATCATTTTTCAAAACTTCAGCTGTAGGACCAGCAACAACTACATCTCCTCCTTGATCTCCACCTAAGGGACCGAGTTCAATTACCCAATCAGATTCCTTAATGATAATATCATCATGCTCAACAACAATGACATGATTTCCATTATCTCTCAACTTCTTTAGAGTCGCTAACAATCTGTCGATATCTCGCGGATGTAGACCAATTGTTGGCTCATCGAGTACATAGGTAACGCCTACTAGTCCGCTTCCAATTTGTGATGCTAAACGTATCCTTTGAGCCTCACCATTTGATAATGTACTAGCTCTTCTATCCAATGTTAAGTAACTCAAACCAACATCTACTAAATACTGAGCTCTCTTACAAAGCTCGTTGATAATTCTATCTGCTATTTTTAATTCTCTTTTTGTAAGCTGTAAATTATTTAGATAAATTAGGAAATCATCAACTGATATACTTGCTAAATCGTAGATAGATTTTCCACCAACAGTAATAGCTAATATCTCTGGTTTCAGTTTTCTTCCTTTGCAATCAGGACAAGAATATTCAGTAAAATACTGATTGTATCTTTGTTTATATTCTGAACCCCATAATGATTCAGAAGGTTCATCTAACCATTTTTCCCATCTGGGAATCAAACCTTCCCATTCAGCTGTTTTAGTGAATTCAGAAGAAGATCTTTTTCCCTCCCTAATCATTTTTATCTTGACTATTTCACCTTTTGAACCATAAAATAACCCATCAAGTTGTTGAGGTGAGAAATCTTTCATTGGCATATCCAATGTGAAACCATAATGCTCCCCGATAGATTGAACCATAGCTCTTCTCCAGGAATTTGGATTTGTCATACGTTTAGCAGAATATAGACCAATTGTTCCTTGAGCTATCGATTTATCCCAATCTTTGACTATCTTTCTCATATCTAGTTTCCTGATAGTTCCTAGTCCAGTACATGTGGAACAAGAGCCTGAATAATGGTTGAAACTGAACAATCTTGGGTGCATTTCCTCAGGTGTTTCATATTCATGATCTATACACTCTGCATAGATGGAGTAAGTGTTCTTATGACTGTTTTGATGGATTTCAACTCTCCCTTTGCCAAATTTAACAGCTGATTCAATGCTTTCTGCTAATCTTGAAATATTTTCCTTTGAGATATTTATTCTATCGACTACTACTGAGATTGAATCTGATTTGCGTTTTTTTATTTCTTTGTCAAGATGATACTCTTTATCATCAATAATAGCTCTTGCATAACCTTGCTTAACGAGCTCTTTTACAGTTTTTTGAACATCTATCTTTTCACCATTGGTTAAAGAGGAAGCAATTGTAACATTCATTTTATTAAAATCTTTTACAACAAGATTAGCTATTTCATCTATAGTTCTTCGTTTCAAAACTATGTTACATTTAGGACAATGTGGAATGCCTATTTTTGCAAACAAGAGTCTGAAGTAATCATAAATTTCTGTTGTGGTTGCTACAGTAGAACGAGGGTTTTTTGAGATTGAGTGTTGATCGATAGCTATTGATGGAGTTAAACCTATGATGTCATCTACATCTGCTCTTTCTGCTTTAATCAGAAACTGACGAGCATAGCTTGAAAGACTTTCTATGAATCTTCTTTGCCCTTCTGAGAATAATGTGTCGATAGCTAAGGAACTTTTGCCTGACCCACTTGGGCCTGTAATTACAACTAATTTCTCTTTTGGTATATCGAGATCAATACTCTTGAGATTATTCTTTGATGCTCCTCTAACATAGAGATAATTAGCTGGGTCTAGATTTCTGTCGAAAGGTTCCGTTTTCTCCAAAATAATATTTTTCTCTTCCCCTAACAAAACCCTCTTTAGAGCCTTCCCTGTATAAGATTTTTCAAGTTTTATTATTTTCTCAGGCGTTCCTGCACCAACAAGGAAACCACCTTTATCTTCTCCTCCTTCTGGTCCCAAATCAATAACATAATCAGCTATTTTTATAACATCTAGATTATGCTCAATGATGATTATTGTATTCCCTTTATCCACTAATCTTTGAAGAACAACAAGAAGTTTTTTGATATCCTCAAAAGACAATCCAGTTGTTGGTTCATCGAGGATGTACAGAGTGCTTCCTGTTGCTGTTTTGGAGAGCTCTTTTGATAATTTGATTCTTTGTGCTTCTCCTCCACTGACAGTTGTAGATGGTTGTCCGAGTTTGATATAACCAAGCCCAACATCAGATAATGTTTGCAGTATCTTCATGATTTTAGGTTGATTCTTGAAAGTTTTCATCGCATTACTAACTGTCATATCAAGAACATCAGCTATGGAGTGAGTTGCAAATTTCACTTTGAGTGTTTCATCATCATATCTTCTCCCCTTGCATATTTCACACTCCACTTCTACATCGGGAAGTAAACTCATTTCTATCTTGAGGTATCCATGACCCTTACAAGCTTCACATCTACCCTCTTTTGTGTTAAAAGTGAATCGTGTTTTTGTATAACCTCTTACCAAAGCTGAAGGTAATCTTGCATAGAGATCCCTTAAGTGGTCTAGAACTTTAGTATATGTTGCAGGATTAGATCTAGAGCTCCTTCCTATGGGTGATTGATTAATGACTACAACTTTGTCTAGATTTTCTATTCCCTCAAGCTTCTTGTGTTTTCCCACACTCTGAGTTCCGTTATGTAATTTATTAACAAGAATTGGATAGAGTGTATCTTTAATCAAGGAAGATTTACCTGACCCACTTACTCCCGTAACACTGATGAAACTTCCAATAGGAAACTTCACATCAATCTTCTTCAAGTTATTATGCTGAGCTCCTTTAAGTGTTAGATATTTTGTAGCCTTTCTTCTTTTAGTTGGGATTGCAATCTCATCTAACCCTAATAGATATCTAGCTGTTGTTGATTTCTTAGCTTCTTTCTCTGTCAACTCATTTGGTGCTAAAGAGAATAACACTTCTCCCCCCTCGTCTCCAGCATATGGACCTAGATCTACCAGAATATCTGCATTTCTTAAAGTATCTTCATCATGTTCTACAACAACTACAGTATTCCCTCCATCTCTCAAAGTCATAAGAGAGTTGAGTAACTTCTCATTATCTCGATTTGCTAACCCCACACTGGGTTCATCGAGCACGTAGTTAACCCCTTGAAGTTTAGAACCAATTTGTGTTGCCAATCGTGTTCTTTGTGCTTCTCCTCCACTTAATTCATTGGCTCCCCTATTCAATGTAATATAATGTAATCCTACTTCGATAAGAAAAGATAGTCTATTTTTAATCTCCTTCAACAAAGGTCCAGCGATTATTTCTTCTTCATCTGTAATTTTTACTTTCTTGAAGAAGTTGTAACATTTGTCTATTGGTAGTTGATTGAGATCTGCCATATTTTTACCTTTGAAAAGAACTGCCAAACTTTCAGGTTTCAACCTCTTTCCTTCACAATCAGGACATGTTGAGAGTTCCATCAGTTTTTCTAGTTGTTCTTTCCTCTTTAGTGAGTTAATTCTATAATATCCTTCCATCGTCAAAGGGATTATTCCCTTCCAAGTCGTAAGATATTCTCCCTTACCTTGCCAAGTTGTAGTGTCGCCTCCCCAAGACCATTTAAGTTTGTAAGTCTTTTTTCCAGAACCATAGAGAATCAGCTTTTGCTGTTCTTCTGTTAAGTCTTTGAAAGGAGTGGTGATATCAAATCCATTTTCCTTTGTTATTTGATTGAGATTCTTTACACTGATTCCGCTATAGGTTATGTATTTCAAGCTTTTAGTTGTTGTAGCTATAGCTCCCTTTGCTATTGAGAGTTCTGGGTTAATGAATTTTTCTGGAACAATCTGAGGGATCTTCCCTAATCCTTTGCAAAGTTGACATGCTCCTACTGGAGTGTTATATGAAAAATCTCTAGGATTAAACTCATTTACAGATATTCCACATTCAGGACATACTAACTTAGTTGAGAAAGTTCTTGTTTTCTTCTCCCCTACAATTTTCAATTTACCTTTTGTTAAATCTAATGCTAGACTTATACTATCGGCTATACTGGGTTCATTTTTCCTTTCACAGCTGTTCCTATCAACAATTATTTCAATATCATGAGGAACATACCTTTCTAATTTGACTTCTTCATCATCAAGATTGATTTCTTTACCATCTATGATAAGTCGATTATAACCGTCTTCTTTCCATTGAGTGAGCTCTCTTCTATATTCCCCTTTTCTTTTCTCAAACATAGGTGCAATTACCTTGATCTTTTCACCTTCAAAGGAAGCAAAGAGCTGCTCAATAATTTGTTCAGATGGCTGTGCTTCGATGATAACTTTGCAATCAGGACAATGTGGTATTCCTACTCTTGCATAGAGAACTCTCATATAATCATAAATCTCTGTTAATGTTCCTACAGTACTTCTTGGATTTCGTGAGATAGTTTTTTGATCAATTGAGATTGTAGGTCTTAACCCTTCTATATGTTCAACATCAGGTCTATCAAAATTACCAATAAATTGTCTAGCGTAAGAAGATAAAGTTTCCATATATCTCCTCTGAGCTTCCATGAAGATAGTGTTAAAAGCCAAAGAACTTTTACCGGAACCACTGATTCCTGATATTACAACTAACTTATTATGTGGAATGTCAATAGAAATATTTTTCAGATTATTCTCTTGTGCCCCCACAACTCTTATTGATTCTTTAGCCACCTTCAGCACCCAAAATATTTGTCAGAGCTTATATCTCAAGCACTTGAATTCAGTATATAAATATGAAGATTCGTTGAAAAAACAGCTATAGAAAAGAAAAGCAAATTAAATGTATTTTTGAACTTATTTTCTATATATTTCGTCAAATTCTTCTTCTAAAATATCCATAACAAGGTCATTTCTGTATTTACCTATGATATAAGATGCTTCTCTTCTTACTCCTACTTTTTTGAAACCCAGTTTTTCATAAACATGAACAGCATTTGCAGTGAATTCGTAAACATGAAGTTCTATCCTGTGAAGATTCAAAATATTAAAACCAAATTTGAGGATACATCTTGTAGCACCTGTACCATATCCTTTGTTATAATTTTCAGGGTTATGTATTGATACGCTCAGTGATGCTCCTCTATTAATCATATTTATTCTTTTGAGTGCCACAGTACCCAAGAATTCTTCAGATTCCTTATGGACAATAGCAAATGTGAAAGCTTCTCCTTTGTTTGCATGTTCATTGACCTTTTTAATCCAATCTTCTCGATCTTTACTAGATGAAGGAACATATTTCCCTAAACTAACTCTGGTTTCATAGGAGTTCCAGTGCTTCATTATAGCAGATAAGTCACTCATTTCTATTGCTCGTAGTTTAATCTTGTCTCCAAAGAATGGTGAGGCTATATCATAAATGGAGGGCATAGTTTCAGAAGAAAATTAAGCTTAATATTGGTTTCTCTTAATAATGTGTCCTAAAATTGAATCCAACATTTTTGTGAATAGTGAATCATTTTATAACTCCATTCCAAGAGTAGATTGATTTATTTTAGGTGAATTACATGGCAAAAACAAGAACTATATACCAAATAATGGAAAGTCAAACTACTATGGAAGGTGCAGGAGTTAGACTTAGAAGAGCTTTTGGTCAAGATCACCCGAAACTAGATCCTTTTCTGCTTTTAGATGATTTTGGTTCTGAAAATCCAGATGATTATATGTCAGGTTTTCCATGGCATCCACACAGAGGAATAGAAACTATTACCTATATTCTTCATGGTGAAGTTAAACATGAAGACATTTTAGGTAATGCTGGTGTGATAGGACAAGGAGATGTTCAGTGGATGACTGCTGGTAGTGGAATTATCCATCAAGAAATGCCTGAAAAAACTAACGGATTAATGGCTGGTTTCCAACTTTGGGCTAATCTACCTTCTTCGAATAAAATGATGCATCCTCGTTATCAAGAAGTTAAGCAATCTGAAATACCTACTGTTCAAATAGGTGATAAAATCAGTGTAAAAGTTATCTGTGGAGAAGTTGAAGGGATTAAAGGTCCAGTACAAGATATAGTTACTGAACCTGAATATCTCGACGTAACTATGCAACCAAATGCTGTTTTCAAACACCCCATAAAAGACGATCATAACTCTTTCGCATATGTAATTGAAGGTGAAGGATTCTTTGATGATAAGAAGAAAAAGAAAGTAGTAAAACACCATCTAGTTGTGTTGGAAGATGGTGATGAGATACAAATATCAACATCTGCATCCAAACTTCGTTTGCTTCTAATTTCTGGGAAACCTATCAAAGAATCCGTTGCATGGTCTGGTCCTATAGTTATGAACACTCAAGAAGAACTTAGAGTTGCTTTTGAGGAGTATAAGAACGGAATTTTCACAAAACATGATTGAATTATAATGCCTCTTAAACTTTTTAAAGAAGCAATAATGAAGATTCCTTATGTCTACAGTAAATTCAGAAACAAAATATGAAGTGTCATCCTATAGATGGGTTGTCCTTATATTTTTTATATTAATGGCAATTATGACGCAGATGATTTGGATTTCATTTGCTCCAATAACTACGGAAGCCGCACAATATTTCTTTGGTAATGAAAGCACAACAAGTTTGAATTTAATTTTGTTGTTATCAATGGTGTTCATGATTGTTTACCTTCCAGTAAACTACTTTGCAAGTAAAGGAATAGAAAAATTTGGACTTAAGTGGGGTACTGGAATAGGTGTAATCCTAACAGGTGTTTTTGGTTTTTTGCGGGCAATTGTTCCAAATTATTGGGTAGTTTTTGCATTTCAAATAATGTGTGCTATAGGGCAGCCTTTTGTACTCAATTCCTTCACAAAACTAGCAATAAATTGGTTTCCAGAGAAAGAGAAAGCTTTGGCAGTAAGTCTAGGGACAGTGGGGATTCTTCTTGGTGCTGCACTTGGAATGTTTTTACCTGGTATGTTTTTAAGCGCAGGAATTGGTACAATTCTTTACATCTTAGGAGGTGGAGCTTTATTCTTTATGGTTCTTTATTTGATATTTGTAAAAGACAAACCTGATAGTCCTCCAAACGCTTATAGTGATAAACCTATGGAATTAGGGATAAAAGGAACTCGAGATCTTTTCCGAATAGATTTTCTGCTCTTGTTTATACTTGTATTACTTGGTGCTGGTATCTTCAATTCTTTAAGCACTGGAATTGACCTTTTATTTGCAGATATGACTAATGTTCCCATTGTTTTAGGTGAAGATGCAATTGGTATTCTTGGTGGTGTAATGATATTGGGCGGAATTTTTGGAGCAGTAATTCTTTCCACTTTATCCGATAAGTTCAGGAAAAGAAAGATTTTCTTAATACTAGCTGTTAGTACAAGTACAGTTTTTGCACTTTTATTCTATTTCATTAAGGATTTCATAGCATTACTGATAATTGCATTCTTCTTTGGTTTTATGTTGATATCAGCTTTGCCTATAGGATTTACGTTTGGTGCTGAAATGACTTATCCTGTACCAGAAGAAACTTCAAATGGCTGGCTCATGTGGAGTGGGCAATTAAGTGGGATTTTGTTGATTGCATTAGTGATGTTTATCCCTCCAGCTGGAATCAAATACAATTTCATTATCTATGCTGTATTATTTGCAATTGCCACAGTATTAGCTTTCTTCTTGAAAGACTTAAAGGACTATGAAATTAAGAAATAAATAAAAATGAGATTAAACCCTCAATTTTTCTTCTTTTTCTTACTGAACAAAATTCCTCCAATGATTATCCCTATCCCTATCACCCCTCCTGTTATTCCTAATATCACCCCCAGATTTGGTTTATGAAAAGTAACTTCATATGTTAAATTTGTATATGTCAATATACAAATGAAAACTATATGCCAATTATCTGATTTAGGAACATTAAAAATTCCAGAATCCATAAATAATGATGATATTGATAAACTATTATATGAATAAGTTTCACCACTCTCATATAAATCGAAATTCTCTTGATCAAAAGCAACCACATAAATAACACCCTCTCCTCTTCTAGCAAATCTCCATTCAATTTCTGATTCCAAAGACATTCTTTCGTTAACATATACATAATCTCCTGGAGCTAGAATAATATTTTCAGTATATGTTACAGCTTGACTTTTCGATACAGAAATAATGATATTTAGAAATATTAAGATAAAAATAAGTGAAACGATTTTTTGATTTTTCATTTTATTCCCTCAAATTATAGCTCTCTGAAAATCCTACGAAATTTTGGTAGAATTTCAGAAATCTATACTAGAGTTATACTAAACCAATATTATAAACATATCTTATCTTTTTCATTCTCATTGTTTTGAATTAGTTAAAAAGAAAGGAAAGTGTTAGGTTTCCTTATCTATTTTGGTTGAATTACATTTTTGATCCACAACTTGTGCAGAAACTTCCTTCCATTGAAGCCCCACAGCTAGAACAAACTTTTGTGCTTACTGCTGGTTGAGCTGGTGCATAAGGCTGTTGTTCCGTAGGTTGTGCTGGCGCATAAGGTTGATATACACCTGGTTGTGCAGCTGCTGGCATCATAGAAGCTTTTTTCTTCTTATTTGAACTTACAACCACACCAATGATTGCTATAACTACTATAACACCTATTACGATTCCAATGATTAAACCAATACTCACGCCTGGAAACTTAACTTTGTATGTTAGTGAGGTTGATTCAATAACCGCATCGAAATTCCAGAAAACAATATACCACACGTCATCCGATTTAGCTTTGAAAGTTCCGTAGTCAGCAATATAATTCCCATTTGATAAGAAATATGCGTAAGCAGACATATCCCCATTGTCAAATTTATTGAAATTGTATTCATCCATTGCCATTACTATAATGCCAACATATGAATTTGATCCACTAAAAGACCATTCAATTTCTGCATTTTCCTTTACTTTTTTTCCTTCGTAAACATATTGACCAAAAAATAAATACTCTGAACTTGCTTGGCTTAACGAAGATAAAAATGCAAAGTTGAGCATACAAGTAATAACAAATACTAATATTATCTTTTTCTTTCTCATTTTTTCACCTTTTCACTAGGAATCTTGTTCTAGACGTTGTTTCAGATTGTTAGTGTTGTCTATTAATACCATTTTATTTTACTAAGAGCTCTATAATTAAAATTGACATTAAAAAGTATTGTTGTAACTTGTCTACTAATCCATTTTCTTTTTCTTACTGAACAAAATTCCTCCAATGATCATATTCCTAGACCTATGAACACAGCTTGTTTTTATTTTTAAGAAATCTCTTTCTAATAACCAGAACCATTAATATTGAACATGGAAGAAGAACTGATACTAAGGCAAAACCTTCTGTTTTACCCACATCAGGCGTATATTTTGATACTGTCAAATTCACACATTGGCTGTTAAGATGTGAGATTTCATCCTGAATTACAAATGTTACATTGTAATTCCCATCTTCCAGTAATCCAAGATTTATACTTTTTTCTGTAGGTTGCCAATATCTTTCAAAATTCACAGAGTTGGTTTCAATTTCTATCCCTTCAAAAAATATTGAATATAATCCTGATTGTTCATATTTATTACGATAATTGTAGAATGCTTCCCAATAAACAATAGCTTCTTCTCCTGATTTAATCCAGTAAGTTTCATTAACTTGAAGAATAGGTGCAAAATCAATCCTTTCCATCCTATACACTCCATGAGCTATATCACCATCTTTTGGATACTTCATCTCCCAAACGATGTCCCCTTCATTAGACACTTCAACCAAACGTGCCCCAATAGAAGTTGATCCACTATGATCTAAAGTACCAAAAGTTCCTAATCTGTTGCCATTTGGTAATAGATCTGCATCACCCCACCAAGCTGAATGATATTCATCAGAAGACACCCATTGCCAAATAATTCGCGCTTCCCTTGAGACTTCATCTATCTGAATCTCAATGATTCTAGATTCTCTGTTTTGAGCATCTTCTTGGTTGTGTTGGTCGTTATCAAAGTAAATAAATGTGTCATCGTTAATTTTTTCTAAAGCATGTCCATGGTAAAAGAGACTCTCTTTTAGATTTCCTTCAATATCATATAATTCGAAATCACCATATTCACCTAATGACCATAGCAGTTCTCCTGTTTCGTGATCGATTTTATAGAAAGTGTTGGTATTTCTGCAATTAACATATATTACATCTTCAACATCGTCATAAAAGATTGAATTTGCATGTGTAATATCCGCCATCCCTTCATACTCTGTACCTTGAAACGGACACCAATGCTCAAAAGGCACAAACTCACTCATATTTACACTCCATATCATCTCTCCCTCTGGAGTAAATTCGGCGATTCTATCATAAACGTAGTCTAGACCATCATAAAATACTAAGTATTGATTAAGCGTGAAATAGGTGTTATCAATGGGGTTCCATTCATATTCATGATGCCCCTTAAAATGCAGTTGTTCTTCGACATCAGTTTCAATATTCCACAAAAGGCCCCCCTCATAATTACCATAAAGTAGAGTTGTAGAATTAATGAATTCAACGCCTAGGAAAGCGTCTGTCCCAACATCTTTTTCAATTATTATCTTCCCATCCATATCTACTATAAATAGAGTTTTGTCAACAGTTGTATAGTCACTAATGTTTCTTCTTTCAAGAATGAATAAATTGTATCCTTCAAAATATCCCTCTGAACTCTCAATGATAGGTTTTCCTAAAAGATATCTTACTTGGGATTGAGGTTCTTTTGTAATTAAAGTGATGTTTGCAAAAAGTAATAATATTGATAGTAAGATGATTTTTCTCTTCATATTGAAGGTCACAAATAAATATAGATATACCCTTTTTTAATTCTTATTCTCCAAAATTCTGTTGCTTGTTCACAAAACTAAAGAATGCTATCAAATATTGGCGTTCATGGCCATTCGTTATGCCTCAATAATGCCTCATGGTTTTAATTTGATCTCTGAAATCTACCCTGATATGGGAGAAGAATGGGAAAGACTCTCACAAGCTATGGTGAAATCATCTCTAGATATTTGTAATGTCGATCCTGATGTGATTGTTATTGCTTCTCCACATAATCTTAGGATAGTTGAACATATAGGAATAATAACATCAGAATGGTGTGAGGGGACCTGGTGGAATGATGATAAATCAAAAAGTGTTACGGTAACTAGTGCATGTGACAGATCATTTGGTTCAGCTATTTACATGAAAGCAAAGGAGAATAATTTACCTGTAGTAGCTGTAAATTATGGTGCTGCGAGCGGTGAATATTCTACCCATAAAATGGATTGGGGTACTTTGATACCTCTTTGGTTCATACAGGAAGCTTACAAAGCAAACAACAAGTCTCCTCCTCTGATAGTTCTTGTTACTCCTTCAAGAGATATCCCTTGGGATGATTTAATCCATTTTGGTGAGATAATTGCACAAGTCAGTGATGAATATGAAAAGGAAGTTGTCTTCATTGCTAGTGCTGATCATGCTCATGCTCATGATGAAAATGGACCTTATGGTTATGACCCTTCTGCTAAAGAATTTGATAAATTAATTGCCGAATGGATTCGAGAGAACGAAATGGAGAATCTTGTAGGACTCTCAAAGGATTTTATTGAGAGCGCGAAACCTGATAGCGTTTGGCAGATGTTAATCCTTTTAGGTATTATCAAAAGTAAGGATTTAAAGAACAAAGATTGCGTTTATGAGTGCCCTAGTTATTATGGGATGATAGTTGCTTCCTTTCAATAATCTCTCTTTTTTCTTTTGAGTGGCCTCTTTGCTTAATTATATAAATAGGAATAAGAATAACGCATGATGACTTCTGGTGATATGCGTATTGTGGAATTCGATACACATAAAGCTTCAGACAAGCTTTACAATCTATACTTTGAATTAGCAGAAAAGCTTGGTGAAGAAAAAAGACCTGGTGAATCTCCACCTCCAAGAGCTTTGTTACGGAGAATGATGACTACAAAAATACCTGAAGTTAAACGATACTGGTGGTTAGTTCTCAGAAAAGAGCTTGAAAAAGAAAGAGCTATTGGAATTGCTAGAATAGGTTTTTCAACTAAAAAAGATCCAGCATATCAAGAAAATAAGCATAACGCAGACATCCGTTTGGATGTTGACAAAGATTACCGAAAAAGAGGAATTGGAAGCAAAGCCCTTAAAATTATTATTGAGAAAGCTAAGGAAGATAAGTATGTAGACACGCTCTTAGTTGATGTTAATCTTGATTCAGGTCACAAGTTTTGTAAGAAATTTGGTGGAGATGTCGCTCTAGAAGCTGCTGAAAATCGTTTACACATAAACGAAGTTAATTGGTCAATGATCGAGCAGTGGAAAAATGAAGGAGATGTGACAGCGGAAAAAGAAGGTGTAACTCTGCACTCATTCACTGATTGTCCTGAAGATATTCTTGCAGAATATGTAAATCTCTACACAGAAACCATTAATCAACAACCTTTTGGCGAAATTGAAGCGGAAATGCGTGTAACCCCAGAGTCAAGACGATTACAAGAAGAACAACTCAAACAACAAGGTCTAAAATGGTATACAAAAATCACTCGAGAAAAAGATGGTAAAATAAGTGGTTTAACAGAATTTTTACAGATCCCTGAAATGCCTGAAAGGATTATGCAACTCTTAACTGGTGTAAAGCAAGAATATCGTGGAAGAGGATTGGGCAAATGGCTTAAATCTAATATGCTTCTCTATATTAAAGACAATTTTTCTGAAACCAAGTACATTCAAACAGATAATGCTATCTCAAACGAACCTATGATATCGATTAATGATAGGATGGGTTTCAAACTTAATATTGCTCAAACTATGTATAAATTCGATTTAGCTGAACTTGATAGAAAATTGAATGGTGCATAATTATTCATCCTATATCAATTTAATGAGCTATTTTTATATTATCGTTCTATTATAGTTTATTTGAATTATAAGCAACTGTGAGAATAATGAAGGATCATATTGGAAAAGAATTCATGAAGAAAACTCAATATAGTTATGTTACTCCATCAGATCAGAGTCAAGGTTTACCAACACCTCATTTTGAAATAGAGTATGCACACAAGATGAAATCCTTTGATTTACCCAAACCAGAAACGTTAGATTTTGATCAATGTACATTGAAATCTGCAATAGAAGACAGAAAAAGTATTCGTAATTATTCTGATAAAAAAATGACACTTAAAGAGCTTTCATGGTTGCTTTGGAGTACTCAAGGTATTCGAGAATACGTGCAGGACACCATAACTCTTCGGAATGTACCTAGTGCAGGAGCGCGACATGCTCTTGAAACTTATTTGTTGATTAATAACGTTGAAACTCTGGAACAAGGTCTATATCGTTATGTTGCATCAGATCATAAACTAGTTGAATATGTTTTTGATGAAAACATATCAGATGTGATAGTCAAAGCTGCTTTGAACCAGAAGTTTCTCAAGAATAACTCAGTAACATTCATTTGGACAGCAGTTCCTTATAGAATGGTCTATCGATACAGTGAACGAAGTTATCGCTATTTACATATTGATGTTGGGCATGTTTGTCAGAACTTGTACCTTGCAGCTGAAGCAATACAAGCTGGAATTTGTGCTGTTGCTGCATTTGATGATAATCTGTTGAATGATGCTTTAAGAATCGATGGAGAAGAGCAATTCGTTATATATTTAGCCTCAGTAGGGAAGAAAAAGAAAGATGAATAAGATGATAAGTAAAAAAACTACTATAATACTCGAACTAATTTTCATCCCACTTATTGCTGGTTTGTTGAGTTTGGCTGTAGGTTTAATGGAACCGCAAAAGGACATTTCTGATCAGATTCTTATTTCACAAACTGTACTATTTTGCAGTTTAATATTTCTATTGGCAATAATAATTTTCATCCTCCTAATACCTCCGATTAATGAAATTATAATCGATTATTTTAAAAATCACTTGCATTTTTACCCTGTTTTAGTGTTGTATCTATTGTTTTTACCAATTATTAATTGGTTTTACTCAACCGATATCCTTTCTGCTTTTACTTCATTCCTATTGTGGTATGTGTTACCTACTGTTCTCTTCATTATTCCAATTTGTATTCCTAAAACCCGCTTTAACTTTATTTTCTCGATAGTAAGCGTTCTTCTATTTGCTATTGGTTTTGATAATAGATATACTGAAGCAGCAGCATCAGGATTCGTTTCAATGGAATATACATTCAATGCTCTATGGGTTAGTTCGCTTATTCTTCTCCTCTATTCTGTTCAAATGAAAGACTATACAAAGAAAGTGAATTGGAAACCGTCAATAAAGAAGCTTCTTTATCCATCTGTGTTAAGTGCAGGTTTAGTGATCATTTCAGTACCTATTGGTTTAGCTACAGGTTTTCTTACTTGGTCTCCAAGTTGGCCAGGTTTTCTCCTATTCATTTTCTCATTTATCGGTATTTGGTTAACAATTGCTTTACCGGAAGAACTAATTGCAAGAGCAGTGATTCAACATCAATTAACTGAGAATGTTATAGATAAGGAGAAAAATTTCTACAAGTATTGGAGATGGATAGTTCTAATTGTTGCTTCTATTATCTTTGGAGCAAGCCACTGGAATAATACTTCTTCTGAATTCATCTGGGTTTATATCTTGCTTGCTTCAATAGCCGGGATAGCATATGGTTATTCTTGGTGGAAAGGGGGGCTATTCTCAGCTATGCTCTTACATACCCTTGTAGACTGGATCTGGGCTTTATTTTTTAAATAAAAAAAGAGAATGTTTATCAAACATTCTTTGAGTAATTTAAACTCTATGTGCTGGTCTTAGAGGTTTCCAAATCCATATGAGAATCATACAGATAAAAGTTACAATTGTATACCATACTAATTTCAAACTTGTACTGATCCAATTCCAGGCATAAGAACAAGCAAATATTTCATATACATAACATAGCGCAATTATGTGTTTAGTCCATTCAAATGCAAACCAAACACCAAAAACAGTAAATGTATAAGCTATACAAATCCATCTTACTCCAATCCACCAAGTTATACAAGATTGTTTCTGGCTATCTTTCCACTCGTTTACCCTATCAAGTTTTGAATCCCAGTATTGTAAACCTAGAGTTAATTTCTCCTGTTTCCAATTAAAGATCTCAGTTTGTTCACTTTTTTGGAAATCTAAGGTTTCTTCATATTTACCTTGAACAAATTTTATGCAGTCTCCATCTTTTAATGCCATTATTATCACTTATTTTAGAGAAATACTATCTCTCTGATAACTAGTATACGTTATACGACTTTTATTTAAAGTTGTTTCATTAAAAAATATTTAATAAAAAAAGTTGTTTGAGATATGTTTGAGTTGGAATAAATTTCACGCAATAATTTTTAAAGGAGCAGAGAATTGATATCTCGGTAATTGATTTGGCATCTAAATATCCTGTTTTAGTACTCTGTGGAAGTGATAAGAAAAAACGAGAATTATTAAATTTCATAGATCCTGATGGAAGATATGGCGTAAAAGGATTAGTGCCATTTCTTGGTAAACGAATGATGGATTGGCAGTTAGAAGAACTAATCAAATCACCTTATGTGGAAGAAATATATCTTCTAGGTGTCACAGAAGAGCAAGCGAAATTTGACTATCATGTGAATTATGTACCTATCTCTGCTACATCTAATTATGGGGAAAAATTGTTAGCAGGCTTGAGCTACGTTCGTGCACAAGGTAAGAACACTGAGAAATTCATTGTCTCATCATCAGATACTCCTTGTATTACAGTTGAGGCGATAAATGAGTTCTTTGAAGCAGTAGAAAAAAATGAAGATTATGATTATATTCAAGTTGTAGTTTCTGAAGAATCTGTTAAAGAAATATTTCCCGAACACGAACGTGTTGTAGGAAAATTTACTGACATAGATGTCTTCCCTGGTGAACTATATATGGTCAATGAGAAAGCAATAAAATCTTGTTCCAAACTGATTGATGAGTTCGGTCGAAGGCGCCGTTTAATTAAAAGAAGAGAAAGATCAAAATCCACTAGTGCCTTAACACCAATACTTCGAATGATTTTCAGAAGACCAAGAACTTGGCCTCTTGTTATTAAATTTATACGAGGTAAATTAGAACTCAAAGGAGCTGAAAAAATAATTTCTATTATTAGCAAACTTTCCGTGAAAGCTGTAATTTCTCACGATGGTGCTTCAGGTATGGATATTGATTTACCTGAAGATTATGACAAAGTGAAGAGATTTGTTAGCAAAACAAAAAATATTCCTTACACCGAAGGTATAAGTTAAATCGATATTAACTTGCCTTAGGTTATAAACTATTGTTGCAGTAAAAGAATTATAAATTACTTAAGCTATACTAATTTTATTATGATAAAATTTCCCGTATTCTTATTTGCAGGAAGAGATGAAGTTCGAAGAGATTTACTTGTTTTCCATGACCCAAATGAGCAATACAAAGCTAAGAGTTTGCTTCCATTTCTTGGCAAACCTCTAGTTCAGTGGGTAATTGATGTTCTAGAAGAATCTGAATACGTTGATAAAATTTATATTCTTGGTTTAGATGAATCTGACGCAGATTTGAGAGGGAATCTTGAATTTATTCCTGTTCGTTCCAAAGGTACTCTCTACTCAAAGTATAAAGCAGGATTGAAGTACCTAAGAAGTAAAAATATCCATCCTGATAATATCATCATAACATTTTCTGATATACCTGGAATGACCCTAGAAGGATTTAATCAATTCATGGAAGTTTTACAGGATCGAAGAGGATATGATTTTGTCCTAGGAGTTGTTCCAGCAGATATAATAGAAGACGCTATACCCAATTCAGAAAGAGCAGTTGCAAGAATTGGTAAACATAATTTGGTTCAAGGAGATGTGTTATTTCTTAGTCCAAGAGCAATAGATAAAGGGGAAGAAGTTATCAAAAGTTTCTCAAACATACGCAAAAAACGCTCTTTTAAGCAGATTCTGAAATTTATTGGTAAAAGACCTAGGTCTTGGTCAAAGATTCTGAAAATTTTTATGAAAACTGCTACACTACAGGATGCAGTAATAGGTTTTGAAAGAGCATTTAGCTGTAAAGCAGATGTTGTTCTTCTTGACGATCCAGGCATTGGTATGGACATGGATCTTCCAGGAGATTATGAGAAACTAGAAAAATATGTTAAAAAAATAAAAAAAATAGTTTGAAGATCTTTATACCTTCGAAGTTTCTTCAAGAGGTTTTTTATCTTTTATGAAAGAGAACCCTAACAACGTAACCGCTAAGATGAGGGCATACTTGCACAAAATACTTGCTACTGCAACAGCATACTGTGGTAGGAGTATGACCATTAATAGCATAGGCAACATGAAAGAAAGAAACCCTATTAGAACTATAGTTCCATATTTGTTGTCGATTTTATCTTTAGCCCAGATGAGATTTTCAACAAGGAACCAAATGCTGTATAAGAGCGAACCAAAGTAAAAAGCACTATATAACGCACTTATACGTAATTCATACGGAGCTGTACTAGGACCTATAGATATACTACCGGTTGATTGATATGTTGCAAAAAAAGGATTACAATCTACCAGCACAACGGAGGATGTATCCACGATATAATAAATTGAGAATGCTATTGCCAAAGCAAAGCCAAACCAGTAGTCAGGGAATTTCCATTTCACAACCCTCGTACAAAGAAAGTAACCTAGAGGTGGTAGAAATGTTATGATCACAAAACCTATTCGTGTTATGAATCCAACACTCACTCCTATGCATACAAGAAATTCCGATAGCTGATATAGTTGTAATAATACTAAGAATGCTACTATCTCCCAGAAATGTTTGTGATCTCTGTTGAAGATAATAACTACTATTAGTATTGCAAGTTCTATTCCGAAGAATATTAATGAGACTAAACCATTCATTACCATTGCAAAGGTGTCAAATCTTATGCAGATATAAATATTTCTAGTGTAATTGGGATAAAATAAGTAATGTTTCAGCCAATCCTTTATAAATAACACGCGGTTTATCTATTCTTTATGGTGAAAGGCTAATTGACCAAAAAATTCCCTATTTTCCTGATGTCTGGTCGAGATAAAAACATTAAAAGAGAAATCATGCAAGTTTTAGATCCTGATGATAAGTATAAAGGAAAGTGTCTCTTGCCCTTTCTAGGGAAACCTGTTGCTCAATGGGTGGTTGATGAGCTAGTTCAATCGAAACATGTTGAAGGAATTTATAGTTTAGGTATTTCAAAAGAAGATTTGGATTTTGGTGAAGCAGTTGAATATATTCCTGTTGATTTTTTTGCAGATTTAAGTGAAAAATATGTTGAAGGATATCAACATTTGAAGGCTAGAGGAAAATCATTTGATGAATATGTTATCTGTATGGCAGATACACCAGCGATTACTGTTGAAAAAATAGATGAGTTCCTTGAAGCTGTTATGGAGATGAGAGAATATGATTTCATTCTCTCTGTAGTTCCTTATGGACTATGTCAAAAGGAGTTCCCTGAAGCGGGGAGAGTTACTGGTGATTTTACAGATTGTCAGATTTTTCCAGGTGAGATGTTTACTCTGAGTAAAAAGGCAATTCTTGAAGGTGAACAAATAATAGCTGATATAAGTAGACTTCGAAGAAAACGATCATTCTGGGCTGTTGCTTGGTATGTTTTCCGACGTCCTGCTACATGGACAAAGCTCTTTAAGCTTGTTCTTAGACGTGCAAAACTTAAAGATGCAGTCATAGTCTTGGAACGAGCCTTCAAAATGAAAATGGGCACAGTTCTTATTGAAGACCTTGGTTTTGGTCTTGATATGGATGTTTCCCAGAACTATCAACAGCTAGAAAATTATATGATGAAAACAAAACTAGCCAAAATACACGAATCCTGAAATGTCTTAGATAGTTCTCTAGTTGCAGATTAATTTCCTCTAATTTTCTTTAACAAAAACTATATAATGTAGAAATTAATTATATTTTATTACAATGAATAGAAAAGTCAAATCATTTACAATTTTAATAACGGGGTTACTGGTCGCATCTATTTGTTTTTCAGCTCTATCTCAAGGAGCACTTTTATCTGACCAGTTAGTAGTAACTGAAGGTAGTTATGTAAAAGGAAAATACCTTTATACAAATTCAACTCACAATGACGTTTTGATGGCGTATATGACACTTTCAGTAGACGAAATATGGAACGACACAAACACTCTTCTCAATCTTGTCAATTTCAAGGTTCTATACGAATTTCAAGCAGATGGGGAAAATCCTCTTGGAGCTGATGATATGACCGTAATGGAAATAACAGCTGCTGTTTTTGAACATAATAGAACAACTTTCCTACCTGCAGCAACATTGATGATGAGAAACGCTACCTGGGAAGCTTCAGTAGATATTCTCTATCTAAAAGATACAGCTGGAATGATGGATTTCGACAAAGCAAATATCACTATTGAAGGTGTGTCTTACCTGTGGGAAGATATGGATGGATCTGAAACCAACTATGTGGATTATTTTGGGATGATATTCTCATTCGCGATAATTAATGCTGTTTTATTATCGTATAATGCATATACACCTTACGCAGTTAATCCTCATGGTAATGTAGCTGATACAGTCAGTTTTGAGCCTTCAAATGGTGTAGTGGACGAATTTGAACCAATTACTACTACTCAAGGAGATGCTTATGATTGTATGAATGTGGAATATATTAACACAGCAACCTTTGGATTAGATGATGTTGGTGAAGTTGATACTCACTATGAACTAAAAACTGGTTTACTAATCAGATCATTAGAAAAAGATACTTCTGGAAGTTCTCAAATGGAATTCCAACCTATAGAGGTTGTAATAAAATCTGGTTTCTTCTTACCCTTCCCATTTGTTGGTGTATTAGTTTCTTTTGTAGCTATTGGATTAGTAGTAGTTTTAGCTAGAAAAAGGAAGTAAATCCTTTTTTACTCTTTTTTTTTATTTTTTAATGTATAGCAATAATTCATTCTGGCTTACTTTCACGCTTTCCCTTATCCTTTTATTTAAATACTTTGAAGATAAAATTTAATAGGTGATAAACTTGAAAAGGGGTTCAAGTTATTTTATTTGCACAACAATAATATTATCTTTATTAATTGGAGGATTTGGTATCAGTAATGCAACCGCTTATCAGGATGTTTTACCTGGTGAACAACTTCTCTATGAGATTAACTATATTGATCGATATGAAGGAGATTTTCAAATTTGGTATGAATTTGAACCAAACTTTGATCCCTACTATGACATGTCGCATTGGTATATTTATGATGATACAAATACACAAACAGAATTACAAAGCTATTTCATAACTGGAAATACATCCAGCACAGTAACAGCTGATAAAGTTAGTTCATATTATTATGGAACAAATCACTATACTGGCATGGACTATGTATATAATTATCCAATGACATCTTGGGAATTTGATTACTCTCATGATCATTATTATGACTCAAATTACAACTATAGTTATTTCTCTCCTGCTAACATATATGACACTTTTGCACCTACATTGAATTTTGATCCAGCTTATATTTACAGTGTTTCTGTATATAATACCACAACAACTGTATCTTATACTATAAACGGTGTAACAACACCAATTACAGTTGATGTTTATTCCTATTCCTACACTTCAAGTGGAAGTTGGACACAATATCAATATGATGTGAGCTATACAATATACGAAGATTTTACATCTTACTTCACTGCTTACATTGATCCTGCAACAGGCTATATGCTCGAATTAAAGCAAACAATAATCTATGATGATTATGGAACTTTTGGAGGTTACAGTACAGAACTTGGAACAAATCTGTCAGGTCATGATAACACTAAGTATACTTACTCTCAGGTTTGGAAACTTGTTGGTTCAACCGCAGCTTATGGTGGAGCAACAGATGTAGAAATTCCTGCATTATTACCTTATGCCTTTGATAATAGGATATACAATACTACTTGGATGACAATCCCATTTGATATATTGAATGCTGGACCATCTGTTACAGTGGAAGTATATTTGGATGAAAATCTGTATGATACTGTTAGTTCCGTTTCCTCTGGTTATAATGAATACGATGTTTTTGTAGACGATATACCTTTCGATGGACCAACTAATGGACATTGGATAAAATTTGTTGTATATGATGACTTTAATCATAATCTTAATTCAACTTGGGAATTCTACCTAGATGAAGAAAGAACAGTCATTCCAACTTGGGGACCTTCGTGGATAGAAGGACCTGATTACATTACACTAATAGGATCCGAACTTGATAGTCCATTTAATGTTTATTCTGATACAAACTGGACAGTTCAAACCTATAAATGGGATGGATTTGTTTATAGTTACATGGATTACTGGGAAGGTTATCAAAATGATACCATATGGTTATATGATTATGGATTATCAGAAGGAATATATGATTATCTAATTGTATTTGAAGACAATGAAGGAGTATCAATTGATCTTTATGTAACTGTCGAAGTTCTCTCTCCAGATACTCCAGTGATTGCTGGGCCAACCGGAGATTATTGGTATTGGATTGGAGACGATATTACATTCTATTGGCAATTATTTGACATAGATCCTACCAATTATGCGGTTAAATTTGATGGAACAATCATAGAGTCAGGAATATATACAGATGGCAAAACTATTTCATTCAAACCAAAAGAGCATATATTCACCGCTGGAGATTATGAATTTAGTATTATGGCTAATGATACAATGGGTCATGAAAACTATATCCACTTCATAATACATGCAGAGGGTTCAGGAACTGTTGATGTTAAAGAACCTACACTTACTCACACTGGAACACCAATAAACATGGAAGAAGGTCATAATATTACACTCAAATGGACTATATACGATGATAATCTAGATAATTACACCGTGTGGCAAAACTCTACTGAAGTAGCATTTGTTTATGCTAGTAGTACAACTGAAGAATTTGTATTAGATCTAAGTTATCTAACTGTTGGATACTGGCTTTTCGAAATAGTAGCGTTTGATGTATATGGTAATGAATCTTACGATTTCATTGAAGTATTTGTTAGTCCAGATGATGGGATAAATGATACAGAAGATCCAACCGAACCTGAAACACCAAGTAATACTGTTTCAATTGATGCTCCTGGGGTTCTTATTACTGTTCTTGGTTTCTTAAGTGTGACAGCTCTAGTAGTTATCATTAAACGAAGAAAATAATCCTTTTTTCCTTTTTTATTTTTTATTTAAACTTTTTATCTTACTTTTCAATACATTTAGAGATAATACTCCATCTGGAGTAAAATAACCAGTTATGAGTTCAGGAGGAGTTATATCAAATGCTGGGTTTAAAGCGTTAGATTTAGGATTGGCTATTAACATCTCATCTTCATAACTTGTTACATATTTTACTTCTTTCTCATCTCTATATTCAATTTTGAAATCTTCAATAGAATCTGATTCAAGATCTATTGTTGACCATGGAAATGATGAATAGAAAGGTATATCAAAATATTTTGCATTCACTGCTACTGATAGTGTTCCTATTTTATTCGAAATTGTTCCATCTTTCAAACATCTATCAGCTCCCAGGATTACTTTGTTAATCTTGCCCTTTGACATGAGAAAAGATGCAGCAGAGTCAGGTATGATTTTATGTTTGATCTCAGCTTGTTCTAACTCCCAAGCAGTTATTTTTGCACCTTGTAATCTAGGTCTTGTTTCATCCACATAGACTGTTATCTCCTTCCCATCTTCTTTGGCCTTGTAAAAAGGAGCCAAAGCAGTACCAAAGTCAATTGTTGCTAATGGTCCTGCATTACAATGAGTTAATATTGAATCCCCATCTTCTATATAATCCGTGCTCTTTTCACCTATGTTTTTACACTCTTCAACCATTTTATCAACTGAAATCTTGGCAACTTTGAGCGATTCATCAAAAGAATAATCAGTTTCAAGTGCTTTATCGTATATCTTCTTAGCAAAATTACTTAAATCAATTGCAGTTGGACGAGTGGAAAGGATATCATTATAATTTCTTTCAAAAGACTCTTTTCTTGCTTGTTTGGAAACATTATTTGCTTCTTTAACTGATAGTACCATGCCGTATGCAGCCGTGGCACCAATTGCAGGTGCTCCTCGAACAACCATTTCTTTTATAGATCTACAAACGTCTTCAACAGAAGTTAACTGAACAAATGCTACACGAAATGGAATTAGTCTTTGGTCAATCAGTTGCAAACTTTCGGTATCATCTATCCATTCTACAGAACGTATATTGTCTAATCCTAAGCTCTTGATCTTCACAAATAAAAATAGATAGTATGAATATTAAAATCTAATGTGATTAGTGATTAAGACCTTTAAATTTCGGTATATGCTCTCTTATTGTGTCTATCATAACTTTAGAATGAGTATTTTCATTGGTTTTCAGATCAATATATTGAGCGTTTTTTATTAGGTCCTTCACTTTTCTTGTTACTTTCGCATCGTGCATCTTATCATTTTCAGCAGCAATGAGTAAGACATGATTTTCAACCAAGGGAAACACTTTCCAGTATCTTTTGTAAGCAAGATAAAGTCCCATTTTCTTCCATTTGAAACCATCAGCTTCCTCTAAAGCTCTAATGTATTTTGCAGCTTGTTGTGGCGACCCTGATTTGAATTTAATTAACCAGAATCTTCCCAAAGGTTTTGCAATATTAAGAAAGAATGAAGGAGTTATGGCTATGAAGGGTCTGTGAAATTCCGGATACTCAAATCTTGCAGGAGGAGCCACTAACACTGGTAAATGTGGATTATATAACTTATCTACTAAGCCACAAACAATAGTTGTTGCACCTATACATGAACCGAACATAACTAGTTTTTTTTCATCAAGTTTTAATTGTTCAATCACTTCTTTTAAATCAAGAGCCATACGAGGCATTCCAACTTCAGATTTTCTTGTAAGTCCACTAGATGCTTTTTCCCTAGATTCAAAATATACTATCTCAAAATCTTTCATTGCTTCCATCAAGAACTTTTCCCAGGCAGGAACAACTGTAGACCAGCCTGGCACTACAAATAGAACATAACCGTTTGCTTTGCTTTTTTCAGGTTTGCTTGTTAACACTCTAATTGAAGTATTATCTGACATAACTAAATCTTGAGCTTTTGCTAATTTTTCATATTCAGAGACTGAGTAATTGTCTAGAAGATCCTTGATTTCTTTTTTCATCTATCAATCCACAAAAAAAGTTATTTAAAAACCTTTCAAAAGGAAAAAAAAGTAGAAATTGAATTAATTTCTATTTTGGAAAAATCTATAATCAATTGCCAAAGTTGCAGCTAGACCGAATATTGGTTCCAAAGGAGGATATACATCTACTTTGTAAGTGTCTTTTATAGTTAGAATTCTTCTATCTAATGTGAAACCTATCTGATTATTCAAGTTTCTTGCAGTAAATGAATATGCTAAAAGATCTGAAGCATGATATTCGTTACCCGCTAATTCAACTGAAAACTTTATACCACAGAATCGTATAAGAGGGAATTTAACTAAACCTACAACATGCCCATTTTGAATAATTTTCCATTTATTCATAAATAACAAGTTAGCTTTAAGTCTCACAACTTCTCTTCCTTGCATATCTTCGATTATTATAGTTTTAAAGAAAGTGAAGAACTTCCGCTTAGCTTTGAAGATCTGTTGTCCTGTAGCCATATCCTCGATGTCATAAGTAGCGGTCAAGGCAAAGAATCTTTGTCTCACTTTGAACCCAAAAGGTTGATTTTGTTGAGCCATAATTATACAAACAGTAGTTTTGATTTAAACATTTTGAAAAAGGAAAAGGAGTTTTATCAGAACAAAGGACTATTCCATGAACCTTCGTTAGATAGAAAGAAGATCACATCACCAAATTCATTTGTAAGAACAAGTCTTGAAAAATTGATGGAATAAGAGCTGAAGAGACCTCTACTTTCATAATAACTGATTGATTGGTAGATAACAAAGAATGGCTCTCTTGTTGGGTCATTCAAGATAGCAGTAAGGTTGCCTTCCACATCTGTTCTGTTGAAAGAAGGTAATTCCGATTCTTCGAGATTAGAATGTGCATTATAATCTAATGTTGTATTAAGATATACAAAGTAATTTCCAGCATAAGTTTCACCAAACAGAGATACCATCCAATCAAGATATACAGCTGATTCATTTGATGCTCCTAGGATTGTTCCATTGTAATCTAAAGTTATTCTTCTTGGTCTATCATTGTAAGAATCATACGCCGCTGAATATTTGTTAAGTGAACGCGTTAACATTAATGTAATGTTTGTGAGAGAAAACTCTGGATTAACAACAATTAATCTAGTTCTGTTGATTCCATCCCAGATAGAGGTATTTAACCCAATATTTTCAATTTCATGTAAAATATCTAATTGAATTTCATTATCGGTGTTTCTGTGGATATCAACAGAAAAGAATATGTTTGGAAAAACATAGATATTTAGTAGAGAAATAGTGAAAGCGACTATAAGTACAGAAGCTGTACCAATAATCAAAGGGTCTCGTTTTGCCATATGAATATTCTAAATACTTGTGTTCTAAAAAATATTCCTATTTGTTGAATTTTAAAACCATCCACATTCAATAATTAGGTCAAACAAATAATGTTAATAAAGGGGACAAAAAATATTATTTGATTACTATGGTTAAAATAACATTTGTTAAGCTAGGTAACATAACGTTAACTACCTTAATTGATATTATGCTAGATGAAAGAGCGAGTAGAAAAGATATAGAAGTTACAGTCTTAAGCTCATCTACAAAGATGAAACCTGAAGCAGCAGAAAGGCTATTCCCTCTTATTGATCAAGTTGAAACTGATTTAATGGTAATGATTTCGCCAAACGCAAAAGACAAAGGGCCACAAGCAGTTATTGAGAAATATAAAGACAAGTTTCCAGTTATCGTCGTATCTGATACAGCTGATAAAGAAATGAGAGAGAAATGGAAAGCTGATGGTGTAGGTTATGTCATCGTTTCGTTTGACCCAATGATTGGTGCAAAAATAGACTTTCTTGACCCAACAGAAATGTGTCTCTTCAATGGATATATCATAGAAACATTCAGTTCCTGTGGAGTATTCGCTTACATCACAAGATTGTTTGATGAAGTTATTGACATGCTTAAAGAAGGAAAGAAACCTGAATTACCAACAAGAAATCTATCGCCAATTGGTGTTACAGAAAGCTATCCCTTTGGAAATGACTATTCTAGACCAAAAGCTTTTGCAGCTTTAAGAATCTTGCAAGATGCAGGAAAACTAAATGTAAATGGTTGCTGGGGTGAAAAAGATAAAACCAGAGCACTAATCAAGGTAGCAGCTGCTCACGAGATGGTTAGACAAGCAAGTATTATTTCAGATGAAGTTAGAGAACTTGAGAAAGCAAGTGGACATTTAGTTCGAACTCCTCATAATAAAGATGGAGAAATTTATCACAAAATACATTTCTTCGATAATGCTCACAAAGAGCATTAAACATTCTTTACTTTTTTTCTATTTTCTATTATCCGTTGTTTTGAGAAAACGGAACATATGTTACGCAATAGTCTTTTAGGTTGTTTCATACTTAGTATTTCTTGAAAGAAATGATGAAGCTCAACAAGAAAAAAAGTATAAGCTTGATTTTAATTGTATTTTTCGCAACCTCGATGATTCACAAGGTAGAAGGCGAATATACATCAAATAAAGTATATTTAACAACGATTGTGCAAGGAGGAGGGGTGATCCGAGATTATAATGCATACATCATGGAATATCTAAGACCTTATGGAATCATCATCACACTGAAGATTGTTGAGTGGACAGTATTTGTAGATATTATTCTTAATACACATGATTTTGATTTTATAATTACTGGAATGACAGGAGGTTATGACCCTGATATGAGTGTTTTTTTCTCAGAAAACGGAACGTTGAACTTTGTAGGCGTAAATACTGAAATCCCCTATGGGGCATCAAATGAACATCTGCTTGAACAAATTTCAGAGACAATGGATTTTGAAGCAAGACAGCAAATCTGTTACGAATGGCAAGAATTACTTTTAGATAAAATTCTACCTATGTTACCATTATTTTCATCATATTCTTATGCAGCTACTTGGAGTAATCTTAAGGGATTTGACTTCAAATGGGGCTTAACTGATTCTTTGCCATATATGCGTTTTGAAGGACTCCACATAAACCAATCTTCAGTCGAAGAATTAGTGTTAACAGATGCCAAGTGGGAATATTTTAATCCTTATGAAGAACATTCAAGCGATTTTGTCTTTTCGTTAATAAGCGAACAAACATTGCAATTAAAGCCAAGTCTTGAACCCCTCAAAACAGGTTTAATCATTGATTGGGCTCAAAGTACTACTAATTCTAACTTGTTCAAATTCACGATGCGCGACAATGTTTACTGGAACCCTTCATTTAACATTACAAACCGTGATGAACATTCCTTAAAACTCGATATCAATACAACTCCTCTTATGATTGGGTTACAAGATGAATTTAGTAATGGAACAAATCAACAAGTCACCTCAGAAGATGTTATATTCACTCTGCTCTCATTAGCAAATCCTTTGATAAGCGAATATTCTGAAAGATTTAATTGGCTTAATAAAGCTTGGATAGATCCTGAAGATAATCTTGTTTTTTTTATTGAAATAGATGGAGATCCTGAAACGCAAGAGCTGGAAGCATATCCTTCTTTTTGGCTGTCTTTGACAGAATATATACTTCCTGAATTCTTTCTAAATTCGACTTCTAGTGTTTCAAGTTTAAGCTCAGGAGGAATTGAAATGAAAGGTATATACGAAGGAATAGATAATACAACAACTTGGGAAACATATTACAAATCTAGCTTTGGTTGTGGTAAATATTTGCTAGATTATCATAACTCCAGCATTATAACCGTGCTTCAAAAATCACCTTGGTGGATGAATATTGGGGCAAAAAATGGTGAAACCCAAACACTTGATCTGGAAACAATAAAAATTATTGTTGAGCCTGATGTGTGGGGTGAATTTAATGGGTTCATGGAAGGAAATTATGACCTAATGTACTACTTAAGCATTTTCTCAGAAGAAAGAAGAGTTATGGAACAAGATCCTCAATTCACAATACATTCTAGATTTACTAACACATTTTCCTTCCTAGCATTCAATTTACGCAGATCGTTTATTGGAGGTGCATCCAATTTTATCTACTTAGATGAAGTAGGAAAAGAAGAGTATACAAAAGGAACAGCTGTCAGAAAAGCTATCTGCTATGCTATAAATCGTGAAGAACTAAATCAAGAAATTAACAATGGAGAGTATTTAGTTACTCATAGTGTTATTCCTTCTTTATTGGAATATTGGTATAATGATGATGTTGTAAAATATGATTACAATCTCAATAAAACTACAGAATGGTTAACGGCAGCAGGTTATATTGAAACTCCCACATCTACAAGTTATCTTTCTTCAATCTTTTTTGCTATTATTTTGATATTTCTCAGTTCTAATAATAAATTGAAGAACTTGTTCTACAGTAAAAAACGACGAAATCAGCAAGATAGGTTGTAAAATGTATCTTTCAGAGGAAGAATTAAGCAACAAGATTAAAAAACTGGAAAATGAAATTAATAAATCAGATGATAAAAATGAAGAAATTAGGACTGGTATTATTTTCATGTCTTCTTTTTTATCCATTAATTTTCTGTAACGCTACTACAAATTTTAGTCCATATTCAGATAATATTATCATTGATGACCTTTCTACGATGATTTCTAGTGTGGATATAACTTATTCAGTAACAGTTACAAGAGTTAGCTTAACAATATTTGTTGAGTACAGACAAGTTGTTGAATCAGCAAGTTATTTTTTTGATAGTTTACAACTTTCTGGAGATCACTCTGAAATAATTGTAACAGATGAGTGGAACAGAAATCTCCTTGTTTCATCTTTTTACAATGCTAGCACAGGTTTCACAAATGTTTCATATGAATTGCCGGAAATATTGAATTTAGGTGAAACCTACAGTATTGTTTTACTATCCAGCTTCCTGCCTTCTGTTGAAAATAATGATTTCATGTTAAATTCAAGCTTATCTTGGACGCAAAATATCTCTGTCTATTCAGTTTCTGCATATATAGATCCAAATTTAGTGCTAAGATCTAGCTCTCCACCTGCTCACTCAACTAATATTGTGAATCAAAGGTTGAAATTATCTTGGGAACTTTCTAATATAGCTAATTTTGACTTGATGATATCATATGAGATTAATCTCGAATATCTACCTATATTGGTAACTCCAAACTCTTGGGATCTTGGAATTATTCCTAAAAGTCAAACAAGTATTGTAAAACAATATGTGATAACAAATCTTCTGAATATCCCAGTTAATGTATCTATATTGTCAGATGAAACATGGGTGGATATACAGAAATATAAGATGTGGAAATTGATATCTCTAGAATCGGTGAATTTGAGGGCAAAATAACTTTTCTAACCAATGTATCTCTTTATGCTTACTTAGAATGTTCTATTACTTTTACTGTAAATAATTATATACAACCTTTAACAATTACAATTATTATATTATCTGTTCTCTTTACATTTCTAATTATTGGTTCAACATTACTCTTTCTTAACTGGAGGAAGTTGAAGAAGATGGGTGTAGTATCTGAAAAACTTGTGGAAACCTATTCCTTCGACCAAGAAAAGTTATCATCTATTCTTAAAGAAACAGAGATGAAGGTTTTTGATGAGATAGTATCAAATCCAGGTACAACACAAATCAAAATAGCTAATGCTTTAAATTTATCTAAGGCTAGTATATCAAGAATAATTGTTAAATTGGAAAATAAAGAACTCATTGTAAAAAGAAATGTGGGTATGTCCAACCAGCTATATGTAAACAACAAATCAGAAATTTTTGAATTCATTAAAAAGAAATAAAATCTTCATGAAAAAGAGAAAAATCAAGGATAAATTCTGTTCCTTGTTCTTGGGAAGGGTTGGGTTTCTTGAATAGCATCAAGACCACATAACCACCATGTAAGTCTTTCAGCTCCTAAACCAAAACCAGAATGATAAACGGAACCATATTTACGTAAATCTATGTACCATTCGTAATCTTCAGGTGACCAACCTTCGGCAATAATCCTTTCTACTAGTGTTTTTAGAACATCTTCTCTCTGACCACCAGTGATTATCTCACCAAATCCTTCTGAAGCCATAAGATCAGCTGAATAGCACCATTTTGGATCTTTTTCATTGATTTTAACGTAGAATGGTTTGTGAGCCGAGGGATACATGGAAACGAAGAAAGGTTCCCCTATTATGTTTGAGAGATCTCTTTCTTCCTCTGTTTTAATGTCATCATCCCATTTCAATTTGTGACCATTTTCATTTAGAGTGTTGATAGCTTCTTCGTAAGTGATTTTCTTGAAAGGAGCTTTTATTTGTTCCAAGATTGTAGTGTCTCTTTCCAGTTCTTTAAGTTCCTTCTTGTTGTTCTCAAGAACATATTGGACTATGAAAGCAACAAGTTCTTCTTGTATCTTCATGTTTCCTTCAAAATCCACAAATGCTTCTTCACCCTCTATGTGCCAGAATTCATTGATGTGTCTTTTTGTTCTCATCTTTTCTGCTCTGAAACTTGGAGTAATTGCATACACTTTCTCTAAACTGTATATCAATGCTTCAAGATAAAGTTGAACGCTTTGACTCAAATATGCTTTCTGATCGAAATACTTCAAATCAAATAGAGTAGAGCCTCCTTCACAAGCAGAACCTGTCAATATGGGTGGTGTGACTTCGTAGAATTTGTTATCATAAAACCATTCTCTAGCTGCTCTTAGAACGTTAGCTTTGACTTTCATGATGTTAGTTGATTTGTAGCTTCTAACAAATAAATGGGTGTTATCTAACATGAATTCTTTGCTTTGATCCTTAGCAATAGGGAAAACTTCACCTTTGTGAATGATGGTGAAATCAGTTAGAACTACCTCGATATTATTTACTGCCCTAGAATCTTCTTTAGCATTGCCTTTAACAGCAATAGCATTCTCAATAGCTACTTCATTAAGATTGTTCCAAGCTTCTTCAGAGAGATCTTCTAGCTTTCCAATACATTGAAGTATACCAGTAGCGTCTCGTAAAACGACAAATACCTTGTCTTTCATTTTACGGATTCTATAAACCCATCCTCGAATTTTTACTTCTTTGTCCGAGGTTTCTATATCATTTATATGTTTGTAAGTTGATTCGGGCATGAAATAAAATTTCTCCAGACATAAAAAAATGTTAGGGTTAGGAAGAAAATTTGGTGATAGTAGCTAATTAAATTTATTTTAGGAGAAAGTTTTAAGAAAAGACAACTAAGTACATCATTGGTTAGCAAAAATGTGTCGCTTATTTTTCCAAATAGGTAATAATGTTTCATCATCAGTTTACCAAGACTATCTTGATACTTGTTCAGATTATGTTGGAGAAATGAAGAAGGATGTACATGAACATAACGAAAACAAGCTCTTCAACCATGTTGATGGTTATGGTTACTCATTCATGCATAATGATCATTATGAAGTGAGAAGATTCAATGAATCAATTAGTGAACGACCCCCTATCCCTGAATGGGAAAAAATCCAATCACCTATTCTATTAGCTCATGCTAGAAGAGCTTCACCCAATATGGCAGTGAAGTTATCAAACAATCATCCATTCTATTGGTACAATGGAGATGAGTATGTCTTTGCTCATCATGGAACAATTACATCTCAGATAAACAATTATTGCAAAGAGAAATTTTATCTTAGAGGTACGACAGACTCAGAAAAATACTTCTATTCACTATTAACTTCTCTGAGAGAAAATGATTGGACGATGAAAAAATCACTTGTTGAATCCATTATGGGTGAATGGGATTATACTGGTGCGAATTTTATTTTAGCTTCAAGAGAAAAAGCTTGGGTTGGATCATATCATCGGAAGAACCCACTTTACTATACCATGAAATTGTACGAAACATTAGATTCTATTATCATCTCATCTTCCAAACTTGAATCACTTGGAAAACCTACAGAGTTATTAACAGATGGTACACTGATTGAAATAAATCTGAAGAAGAAAGTTGTACTATTATTTAGATTAATTATAGGTAGATGAATTTTAGATGGATGCTGAGAAAGGGGAAGAGAAATTACCAATCAAAGAAAGATTGAAGAATTTCTCAGATCTTTATTTGGCACATCATGAAATTAGTGAAGAATGTAAGAACCATGTTTTCAAAATTGGACCATTTTATTTGTGCGTTGGATGCACTAGCGTATTCTTAGGCATCATTTTTTTCAGTATATTCTTGTTTAGCTTCTTAGATACTTTCAGAGCTTACCCTCTTATTTTGGCTTTGGTCACTTCATTTGGAGTTTCTATTGCACTACTTCAGTTAGTAATCAAACCAAGGAATAAATGGAATAAAGCTCTCATGCGTTTTACTTTAGGAGTTGGAATGGGAGCACTTCTGGCAATTATTATTTTCATTCCAAATTGGTATCTGAAATATGGACTTTTTATTCTTTTAGGAATTGGAACAGTTCTCTACAATGTTGTTAGAAGGAATTCATCTGAAAATTATTGCAATTAAATTCGAAAACTAAGAAATATTTTTATTATTAACGGATTGAGCTATTTGAGACTCCAATCCTTAGTGAAAGATATGTGATTCAGCCAACCAAAACCATCTTTCATAGGAGAGAAGCTAATCTATATTGAGTTTAGAGCTTCAAGAGTTATACAAAATATACAAAATATTATTATATTATAATGATAAATATTACTCTAGAGGATGTGAGTTGTTGAATAGTAAAATATCTTTTTTAGCAATATTGCTTATTTTTGTTTTTGGAAATAGTATCTCTGCGGGTATA
This sequence comes from Candidatus Heimdallarchaeota archaeon, assembly GCA_018238545.1. Classification (GTDB taxonomy): domain Archaea; phylum Asgardarchaeota; class Heimdallarchaeia; order Heimdallarchaeales; family Heimdallarchaeaceae; genus UBA460. Next base: position 49,303 of record JABCTC010000004.1, on the reverse strand, counting down.
ATTATTGATTTATACAAACAGCAGAGAGTAGATTCATTGTTTGATATAACAAGTATAGGAGGTAGTGGATCTAACGAAGAAATAATGAATTGGGTTAGATTAGATGATTTAAGGAATAATCCTCAACTTTTTTCTGCAATCTCTGATGATAGTAGTGGATATCGCATTGCAGTGTTTGATACAGGACTAGATCACAAAACTTGGTCTGAAATTGAGGATAGATATCCAGGGGTGAATGTAAGATTTTTCAAACATGAGACAAATCAAAATACTGAATGGACCTTTTTTGAATCGTTTCATGGTCATGATTATACACAATTTAGTCTTAGTGGTCACTATATTAAGCATGGTTCTGCTATATGCAGTTTGATTGGAAGCTTATTAGAAGGAACAAATTCTGAATTACTTGTTTTTCAAGTCGCATCAGCTGGAGGAGTAATAGATTCAAATAAGGTATACGATGCTCTTTTAGAACTAGATTGGCTTTGGGGTCAAGGAATCAAAGTCAAAGTTGTATCGATGTCAATTGGGGGAAATATATTCAATTCAAACATAAATCAGAAGATAAATGAGCTAAGTTTAGCACCCTACTACATGACTTTCATATCAGCTTCTGGAAATGAATATCAAGATGATATAAATTCTGAACAACAAATATATCCAGCAGCTTATTATAATTCTTATAGTGTAGGAGGGATTATAGCTCAAGGAGACTGGAGTAGTTATAGAATGACACTAGCCAGAGGTTCAACTTGTGCAAGTTGCTTTTGGAGATCTGATGATTCTAATCCATCACCGCGTGAATCTTCCCCAACAGTAGTTGCACCAGGAGATTCAATAGAAGTTTTCTTTGATTTAGATGATGATAACGATTTAGATTATTTTGTTGGTACAGGTACAAGCCTGGCAACCCCCATTGTCGCTGTGGTTGTCTTTTTTATATATAAAATTCAATACTATAGATACTCTAGTAACACTGTGCTTCCATCTGAGATTTACTACCTTTTTTCTCAGTATTCTGAAGGCTATTACTTAATGGGTGATCAGACGAAAGAACCTGGTATTGGTAATGATAAATACTGGTATCACCAAGTAGGTTGGGGTTGTGTAGACTTCTTTGATTACTGCAACTGGGCTTATGACTATTATGCACCACCTTCAGGAGGAGGAGGTGGTGGTGGGCATTTATTTAGGTAATAATTCTACAAATATTACCTTATTTAGGGCAAATCAACTATGACTTTATTAATAGATTTCAAAGAAACTATCATATTTAGTTTTTGTAACAGACACAAATAATAGACTGTGATAGTCTTAATAATGTAATGTAAGTTTAATAGTTTATACGCAGATATGTGAATCAATAAAGAGATGATTGAAATAAATAAAGAAAAAATAATAAAAATAGTTTCTTCCTTAATTATTATTATCAGTATCATGGTTGTTAGTTTTTTCATAGCAACTAATACCGATGAAAGCGATGATTCTTTTCTCATATGTTTTGATAATGGTAGAACTGGTTCGTTTTTTTTTGAAAACAATACTAAAATCAATCTACTTTATAGCTTCTTCACTAATGACTGTGAACTACTTAGTTGGTCAATTATTACAGAAAGTACAAATCAGTTATCTTTTTCAAAAAATATAGATACTAGGAAGAACAATGAAAGAGGGGGGGTTTCAGGTTTCTCAGGTATACGAGGTATAACTACTACAAAAGGAAAAAATTATCTATTTGCAAATGGGCAAAATGGTTTATTTTTTCCTAAGGTTGTAGGGCAATATACTGAAGATTTTGAAAATTGGTTTCCTGCACCTACTTTTCTCGATAATACTCTGTCTGATACTTTTTCAAGAGTTATTGGTGTTCAAGCTAATTCTTCTAACTCTGTATTAGTATGTTTTAGTGATTTATATGATGGTTGGGGAACAAGAAGCAATTACACTTTTTACATCTTAGAACTAGTTGAAGATAACTGGAATCTAGAAACAATAACTTTTTCTGGAAATCTACAAAATTTAGGAAGAGCTTATTTCTATCTTTATCAAGATAAACCATTAATTTGCTGGAGTTTTTATAATGAGTCAACTGATCTTATTGAGTTAAATTTATCTATAAGAAATGAAACAAGTAGTTGGTTAAATTTTACTATAAGCTTCCCTGAGCAAGATTTATTTGTTTGTGGTTTTGATGAAAAAAACAGTAATTTTGCAATGTATTTTTACGGACTAAATTATGTTCCTTATTCCCTTGAGTCTTACACTCACACAACCTTATATTCTGCTAGTTTGCTTAATAATAATTTGAATGTTCTTTCTCTTCTTTCATTACCTCATGCTTTCAATCTTTTTGATAGATGTATGTATCATTGGGATAATGGATCAATATCTCTATTTATGAAAGAAATTTACAATCAGAGTAACTGCTTTTTAGGTTTATATACAGAGGGGAAATTAACTTTAACAAAAGTAGCGTACAATCATTCTTCAATAATAACTATACCTTTCCAATTAGGAGTAAATAGTGACAGAGTTTACCTTCTTTGGGCAGAAACTCTTCCTAGCTCTGGTCCAGATAGTCCAAGCAATAGGTCTCTTTATTTTGCAATGTTCCCTAGAAATGCAAGTTTTTCTTCTATTTTTTCCAAGTCTGCATATTCTATTAAATTGTGCTTTTATCCTAGTTATATCTTTGCTACAAGCTGTTATGCAATGAAGTATCAAAGAAAAGATCTAAAGATAGTCTAATTTGTGGATAGAAAGAGAAAAATCATTATTAAACCAATTTCTTATTACAATGATGTGGGATAATTATATTGAAATTCTAAACACTCTGCGAATAAAGGCTTTCACAATAGAAGAATGTAAAAACCATGTTTTCAAAATTGGTTCATTTTATTTATGTGTTGGATGTACGAGTGTGTTCATTGGGATAATAATTGCAAATATTTTCGTTTTTAGTTTATTCGAATTTTTCAAAAACAACCCCCTAGTATTAGCGTTAATTACCTCTTTTGGAGTATTAATAGCTCTCCTACAACTTCTAATCAAACCAAAGAATAAATGAGTGAAAGCTTTCATGCGTTTTTCACTTGGAGCAGGATTAGGTGCATTATTATCACTTATAGTTTTTATTCCAAATTTCTACTTGAAGTTTGGAATTGCTATCCTTTTAGGGATTGGAACAGTTCTATACAATATTGTTAGACGGAACTCACCTGAAAATGGATGTAATTAAAATAGAAAAGTGAGTTTCACTCTTATTTGAATCTATTCCTTTTTTCCTTTTTCTTGATAACAATCTGGGCAATAAATCGGTTTATTAGGTGATGGCTTGAAAGGAATAATTATCTCCTTTTTACATACCCTACAGTTAGTTTGATGCATCCCTTTGCTTGCTCTGTATGGACCTTTTCTATCACTAAATCTTTCTACAACCTCATCATCTTTTTCTTCAAAAGAATCTTCTGATGGTTTTGCAGCTAATCTCTCTTCTGTTGGTCTAACAGTTCTAGTGCTCGCTGATCGTCTTCTAGTATCATTGAATTTTTTTTTGTTCTATCAGTTTTAAATCCGTCTTGCTGTTTTTGTTCTTGGAAACACTCTCTACATAGTACAGGTCTAACTCCTGTTGGTTTGAAAGGAACGGTTGTTTCTTTCTTGCATTTTGCACAAATTACTGTGTGAGATTCTGTCGTGCCCCTATCTGATTGTCTTCTGCTTCTATCGTCATATCTGCCGGATGACCTACTGGATGATCTACCAGATGATCGAACATTTGTTCTACCCCCCATTGAACGACTAGGAAATCTTCTAGCTCCCGTAGAATCAGTTTTTGGTTTTTCAATTTGATAACATTCTCTACAAAAAACTGGTTTAACACCTGTCGGTTTGAACGGTACTTGGGTTTCTTTCTTACATTTTGCACAGACTGCTGCGTGAAACTCTATAGGTTCTTTGTCTGACCCTCTTTTTCTATCGTCATATCTGCCAGACCTGCTAGACGATCGATAATCTGATTTGCCCCCCTTAGAACGACTAGGAAATCGCCTTTTTGAAGGACTCTCTCCTCTATCTCTAGAACGATTATTTGGTTTAGCTCCAGATCTATATTTGGGTTTTTCTCTCGATTTAAAATTAGCTTGTGTTTTAGTTTTTTTATTTTTAGTTGATTTTCTTGTTGGTTTGAAATTTGGAGAGCTTCTTCCTGTGCTATTTTTTGACATGTGTAACACCTTTTAGTACAGTATTTTGTAGGATAGTTAATTAGAAAGACCAATTCCAAACTGAAAAAAGAATTCCTATCAATCTTCACATTTTGTTTTAGATTGTTTTCCTATATTGCACTAAGCTAAAACCTTTTACTTTCTATTTAAATTCAACGATTTCAGTTCTTATTAGTAATTAACAGTCAGTTCAATCACTGTAGTAGAAACTTCATATTCATCAGTTCTTTTCGAATTATAGTGATATCCCTATGAGTTTTCACACAAAGTATGAACGATGGTTGCTATATTCAGAGAAAGAAAACTGTCCAGTTTGTAACAACTCCCCAGCCCCTGAAGATGATGTTGAAATTAAAGAATTCCCTACTTCCTGGTTAGGTGCTCATCCAAGAGTGTGTTTAAAGGGAACCTGTTATTTGTTACTAAAACCACACGCAGTGGAATTACTTGAATTAGATGAAAGCACGTTGTTATCGTACATGAAGGAAGCACAATTATGTGCTAAAGCACTGAAAGATGTAACGAAAGCAACCAAAATAAATTATGAACTCCATGGTAATACTATACCTCATATGCATATGCATTTGTTCCCGCGATATCCCGATGATCCCTTTCCAGGAAAACCTATAGATTATAGTCGAATAGAACCCCCTGTATATCAAGAGGGCGAATTTGATTTATTCATAAAAAGTATGCGAAGTATAATAGAAGAATGTGAAGATTGAGCAATCTCTAGTTAATCTATTGCTTCTTGTATTTCAATCTGATAACCTTCTGGGTCATTAAAGACGAAAGCTTTAATTTTTATTTCATGGTTAACGAACATTTTGGAGAGGTTGTCAACTTTAGCTTCTTTGCAGTAATCATAGAATGCTTGAACATCTGGTACTCGAAGACATATCTGAACTGGTTTGGTTTCATTCCATTTATGCATACCTTTCTTCTCATCAACAATACCGATGTATCCTGCTTCAGAGATTCTGTATATCTTGCAAAACCCTTGATCTATCTCCATTGTAAACCCTAAGAAGTTTTCATAGAAGTCGATCCCTTTCTGTAAATCTCTATAGTAGATGAATGTAATTAGCTTGTCAACTTTGTTATCAATCAACTTTGGTCGTTCCATAATAACTCTCCAAATGTTGAACACATACGTGTTTTATAACTTTAGCTGAACGATGTTTTACAAGGCTTTCATCTAATAAGGTCCCCCTCATAGATCCATGAAGTAAGACACCGAAATACAATTACATGACGTCAATTATGTAAACACCATACTCGCCTTACATTTTACATTTAAACCCCCTCTCTTATTAGATATATCTCCTAACAAGAAGAAGACCTTCACAACAAGGTAAATTTTCCGCCCTTTTTCTCAATTTTTATGAGAAAGTTAAAAAGATTGTAAAGACTGTTGTTTTATTGTATTAGGTGATAACTATGATTAGAAAAAAAGAACTGCGTATTATTATTCTTACATTATTTTTGCTATATGCAATATCTACAACCTCATTTCAATCAACACTAACATCTTCATTTACAAGTAATAATGATACAACTCATGAAATTATGGCAACACCTGATATTTATGAAACTGATAATGATTTTGCCTCTGCAAAAAATATTACATTAAATTCTCTTCAAGAGAGAAGCATCTCATCAGTTGATGATGTTGATTATGTTCTTTTTACTCTAGACAGTTTTTACAGTATAGAAATCGAAACAACAGGTGTTTCTGGAGATACAAGGTTATGGATTTTTGATTACAACCATAATCAAGTAGCTTTTGATGATGATGGAGGAATCAATAAATTTTCAAAACTCTCTTTTGGAATCTTCAAAGCAGGTCATTATTTTATCAAAATTGACGAATTTGGTAATGATGATGAAATAGATAATTACAATTTAACTTTATCAGCTACACTTATTGTTGACCCTTACTTTGATGAAACACCACATGATAGTTTCTCCATAGTTCTCAATTATAATTATGAAAGAAGTTTGTACCCTGTTGGTGATGTTGATTATTTTACTTTTACAATTCTACTTGAATATAACATCACTTTGGAAACTTCTGGTACAAGTGGAGATACCGTTATGTCTCTCTTTACTGATCCTGATAATGAAGGTACTTCTGAGATTACAAGGAATGATGATGGCGGTATCAATCAATTTTCTAAGATTATTCTAACCAATTTGGATCCTGGTACTTATTACATAAAAATATGGGAATGGGGAGACAATGAAGTAGTTCTCAATTATACATTACTCACATTAGGTACAAGTGATTATGGTATCGATTCCGAAGGTCCTGAAATAGTTGTAAGTGCTCCCTTCCCATCTACATCCAGTTCCTCTGAAATTATTTTATCTATTTCTGCTACTGATGCTTCAGGTATTGATTCTGTTCAGTTACACTATAAACTGAATGACGATTCTTGGAAAACTATCGACATGATTCATGATGTGTTTGTATATTATGGAATTTGTATTGGACCTCTTGAAGTGGGAGATAATTTCACTTATTATTTTACAGCTTATGATAATTCAACAAACAATTTTTTGACAACATCAGATAACTCTGGTCTTTATTATAATTTCATAGTGAGTTCTAATGATATTTTTGATCCTTTAGAAAAAGATGATTCGCTGAAATATGCTAGAAGCATAGATATTAATTCAACAATTGATAGAAGAATTTTCCCTGTTGGTGAAGTAGATTATTGTACTTTTAATCTAGATGAGGAATACAACATCGTGATTGAAACTTCTGGAACAAGTGGCGATACTGTTCTATTCCTATATTATGAAAATCTTACTTATATAACTGTGAATGATAATAGTGGAGTGGATTCGTTTTCAAAAATAGTCATGACTCTAGAACCAGGTAATTACACCATTAGAATAGTAGAAAATGGTGACGATGAAGTAATAAACAATTATTCAATAACTTTGACTGTTTATGAAATGCCCGAGATTCATGAGTTTACTATACAATCGACACTATCTATTACCATGATTTTTATTATTTCTACATTATTCTTATCAAAGAACGATTGGAAAAGAAAAATGAAAAAATAGAAGGAAAAATTTAGGTTCTTTTCTTCTTCCATTTCTTACTTACTAAAGTTAAAACTACTAGTATTGAGAATACGCTAAGTAATCCCATCAATCCATCAAATAGGAAAGAGGATTCATCTACTTCTTCAACAGCAATGAAGAAGAATGTTTGATTATTGTTTAGTTCTACAACTTCATCAATTTGGTTTTCAGTATCTAATAAGACAGAACAGGCATATGTTCCATAATCTGGTGCGGTCCATGAAAACGTATAATTGAATATCTCACCAACATTCAAAGCTGGAACGGTTATATCCCAATGAGTATTGTTGTAGGTTTCAATCCTAGCACTTGTTGATTCAGTGATATTAACTTCTCCAACATTTGCGATTGTGATTGTAATCTCTTTTGTCTCACTTTTGTTGAAATCATAATTGATAGGTAGACTTTCAACTCGCAAATCAGGTTTGGCTACTTTGTTTATGTAAAACTTATCAATTGTAGTATAATCTCCTCGAAATGCATGAAAAGCTAGTTGATTATCATATGTCTCAATATATATCGCATGATAAACTGATTCAGCGATAATTGATTCGTTAATGGAATATGCTGGAATAAGGGAATACAATGGCGCACCTGATGCTCCAGCCACCACATAAGAAACATTATTGCTTTCTAATCTCTCATACCAATGATCATGACCAGCGATGACCATATCAACACCGTATTCTTCGTAAATTGGCACTAAAGTAGTGAGAAGATCTACAGTGTCATTATTGTAATATCTTACTGAGGATGAATAAGGAGGTCTGTGTTGTACAACAATTTTCCAGGGGTAGGCACTGTGAGCTTCTAGATCAGCTCTCAACCAATCTGCTTGTTCATCAAGAGAGCCACCATAATCCTCAACGCATGTGTGCAGTGCAACGAAGTGAACGGGCCCATAGTTGAATGAATAGAATTCTTCTCTTCCAGGAAGTGCAAATACCCTATAGTAATTCGAATGGTTTTTTTCATGGTTGCCAAGAACTGGCATAAATGGATTATTCTGAATAGCAGGCCCAAAATCGTTTAACCATCTATACCATTGCACGGTTTCTCTACCTGCTTCAACCATATCTCCATCAAAAACTGAGAAATCATAATTTATACTGCTGACTGCATCAACAATTTTCCTTCTTTCATCTCTAAGTGTTCTGGAATCACCCCAAGCTATAAAATGAGCGCTTTCGGTACTGCCAGTCTTAAAGACCAATTCTCTACTCCAAGATTCCCCATTCCCCACTCTATACTTATAAATAGTATCAGGTTGCAAATCTGTTAGTTCTACAGCATGCCAAATAGCATCTACTCCAGTGACTTCATTTTCTAGTACATCTTGTATTCCATACTGAACAATAGAACCTGTTTCTACTGATGTCTTCCATGACATAGTCATGGTTGTAAGAGTATCATTTTGCCATGATAGATGAGTATAAGCAGGTGGTATATCTGCTGCATAGGAATTGTTTATCCCTCCTAATAATGGAGAAACAATCAAAATGAGTGAAAAGACAAACAATTTTACCTTTTTCGATTTCATAATAAAAGGAAAATCTTTTTTTTTTTAAAGTTTATGCAGATGTAAACCTAATTAATGTTGTTTCTCCTAAGCTAAAGAACATATAAAGAATTGAAAAGAATGTATTTTATGAGAATAAATAATGAAGAATAGATAGAGGAAAATAGTTAGATTATGCTTGTTCTCCTGCCATTTTAGCAGCTGCAAGTTTTCTTCTTATTCTTCTGCTTGCAAGAGTTTTGTTAATTGATTTTATTCCCCAGATAATAAGTCCAAAGAGTAAAGTGAAGAATGCTATTGTCATGAATACACTGATTATTGAAGGTATAAATATTGGCAATTTTTTATGACACCTACATCACGAATTTAACACACGTTTTTAAACTTTAGGTTTGATATTTAAAGCATTAGTTCATTTCTAATATCATTTTACTATCTTCTATCGTTAATTGTAAGTTGTCAGATTCATTTTCTAGAAGAAGTTTTCCTGTATCATTAATCCCTTTACAGAAATATTGATCTCCATTTTTTAATTTGAGTTCCTTCTGAAAAGAATTCAATCTACTGTTAAATAAACTAATAATGTTGGAAAAGCTGTTTTCAAATATTTCTTCAGCAAATTTGAGCATAGTATCAGATAGTTTTGAGGTAAATTTATCCATAGCAAGGTCTTGTTTGTCTTCAAATTGAAGAGTAATAGATTTATTTCTATATTCTTCTGCTATATCATCGATATTAGAAAATAAGTTCACACCGATTCCTATCAACAGAAAAAGTTTGTCTCTTGAAAGATATTCAATAATGATCCCCCCTAGTTTTTTATTGCGAAAATAGATGTCATTTGGCCATTTGGTTTTAATCTCCAATCTTGTTTCTTTTTCTAAAACTTGTTGTACTGCTATAGCAGCTGCATAATGCATGAAAAGAATCTGTTTTTCTGTTACCTGTTTTTCTAAAGGCAAAGCATAAGTTCCATAGAACCCACCTTTTGGAGAAGACCAATTATTTTTCCCTCTACCTTTACCAATTTTTTGTTCATCAGCAACTACTAGAAAAGAGTCCTTCAAACCTTCTTTAACAAAACTCAAGGCTTCGTCCATTGTTGAGTTAACAGCTGGAAAATGGATGATGTTTTTAATGAGAGTTTTGAATACCATTAGACCCGCAAATTGGAGGTATTTTAAAAAACTTCCTTCCTTATATTCTCATGAAAGAAGATGCTTCTTTTATTTGAGTGAATACAATGAACTTTAATGTATCAGAAACCTAAGAATATTAATTACCAAAGTAATGAAAAGAAGTTTTCTAAACTCAACGAACTACGCGAAAAAAGTCATGAGGGTGGAGGACAAAAACGAGTTAAGAATCAACATCAGAAAGGTAAGTTAACCGCTAGAGAAAGAATAGAATTACTAGTCGATGAAGGTTCTTTCGTTGAAATTGATTCTTTCGTTACTCATCAAAATACTAAGTTCGGTATGTCCAAAACAAAGCCATTAGGTGACGGTGTTGTTTCAGGCTATGCCACAGTCGATGGTCGTCCTATATATTTGTACAGCCAAGATTTTACTGTTTTTGGAGGCAGTTTAGGTAAAGCTCAAGCTAATAAGATTAGCAAAATTATGGATCTTGCCATTAAGACTGGAAATCCTATCGTCGGTTTATTGGATTCTGGTGGTGCAAGAATTCAAGAAGGCGTGGATTCCTTAGCTGGGTATGGAGATATTTTTTATCGTAACACTCAAGCTTCTGGAGTTATTCCCCAAATTTCAGTGATTTTAGGACCTTGTGCTGGGGGGGCAGTTTATTCTCCAGCTTTAACAGATTTCATTATTATGAACAAAACCAACTCTTTCATGTTTGTTACTGGACCAGACGTAGTTAAAGATGTAACAGGCGAGGAAGTTTCATTTTATGAGTTAGGGGGAAGTGAAGTTCATAGCCGTAAAACAGGTGTGTGCCATCTAGCGGGAGATAATGAAGAAGCTACATTGGAGTTAACCAAGAAACTTCTTTCATATTTACCTGCTAACAATCTCGATGATCCACCTACAATCAATGTTGATCTGAATGAATTCGAGGTGGTTAATTTATCCAGTTACATTCCTGAGGAAGAAAATGAACCCTATGACATGAAAGCAATTATTGAGAAAGTTGTTGATTCTGATAGCTTTTTTGAGTTATTCGCAGAATGGTCAAAGAATATCATTGTAGGTTTTGCTAGATTCAATGGCAGCACAACTGGAATTATCGCAAACCAACCATTATTTTTAGGTGGGGCACTTGATTTCAATGCATCAGATAAAGCTTCAAGATTCATTAGGTTCTGTGATTCCTTCAACATTCCCCTCCTTACTTTTGTTGACGTTCCTGGCTTCCTTCCTGGAATTAAACAAGAACATGAAGGAATTATCAGACATGGAGCTAAATTGTTATTTGCTTATTCTGAAGCAACAGTTCCCAAAGTATCAGTTATCGTGAGAAAAGCTTATGGTGGAGCTTATATCGTTATGAGTTCCAAGCATTTAGGGACAGATATCAATTTAGCTTGGCCAACAGCTGAAATAGCTGTGATGGGTGCAGAAAGCGCATGTAAAATCATCTATCGTTCAAAACTTAAAGAAACTGAAAATTCAGATGAAGAATTACAGAAACTTTCCAAAGATTTCAAGAAAGAATTTGCTAATCCATACCAAGCTGCAGAATTAGGTTTTATTGATAGAGTGATCTTGCCAGAAGAAACAAGGAAGGAGATTGTAAACGCTTTAAGCTTGCTACATAACAAGAGAGAACAGACTCCAAAAAGAAAACATGGAATCCCTCCAGTTTGAAGGTGATAAAATGAAAACAATTGAACAAATAAAGAGAGAAATCAAAGTACAATATCCTATTTGGGGGTATTCACCAAGAGGAATTGAAGATCCAGGTTTATCAATCACCATTTCAAATAATGGCGGAATAGGTTTAATTGATCTTGAAGGTTTAACAGAAGATAAAACTAAGAAGATTATTCTTAAATGTCTTAAAGAGATTTCAACAGATAAACAATGGGGAGTAAGAGTATCTAGCGAAGAACAGTTGAAGTGGTTAAGTGACGTTGATTTTATCCCGATTATCATCGTCTCTTCTAGCTTTGAAAATTATTCTAAGATAGATGAAAAACCAAGAAGTAATTGGGTAATTGCAGAAGTAAGTAATCTCACTGAAGCACATAAAAAAGCATCACAAGTAGACTTCTTTCTAGTTAAAGGGATAGAGTCTGGAGGAAAAGTAGGCGAAAAGTCCTCTTTCATATTAATTCAAGAATTCTATGATTCTGGTTATCCATTTGTAATTCAAGGAGGTTTTGGCTATTACAATATAGTAGGAGCTTTCATTGGAGGAGCTCTAGGTGTTGTTCTAGAAGGGCAGTTGTATCTCCTACCAGAATGTCCGCTAAATGAACAAACAAAGAACTATCTTGCTAGTCTTGATGAAAATGATACGTATCTTGTTGGCGAGTCATTAGATTTCAAATATCGTTTAATGGGAAAAATTGCTAATCAGTCTATTAGAAATCTAAAAGATTTATCCAAGCAAGGTGAACAGAAAAACGCTATTTTAGAAACTGTAGAAAATCTAGCGAAAGAATCTCTTTTCTTTGCTGATGAAAATGTTAAAAATACACTCCTGCCTTTAGGAGTTGATGTTTGTTTTGCTAAATTTATAAAATCAAAATTTTCTAATTTACCTTCATTTCTGGAAGGCTTATCTGTTCTTTTGAGAGAACAATTAGATACTGTTTCAAAAGAGTGGCCATTTGCTGAGAATAGCGAATTTGCACGAGGTTTAGGAGTTCAATTTCCTATTATTCAAGGACCTATGGCAAATATCACCGACCTCCCTAGTTTTGGTAAGGAAGTTTTAACTAAAGGAGCGCTACCGATATTTGCACTAGGTGGATTATTAAAAGAAGAAGCTGAAGCAATGTTCCAAGGTATTCAGACTACTTTTGATACCAAGGATGTTTATGGTGGAGGTATAATTGGCTTAGAGGTGATAAAGGAAAGAAGAGAAGATCATATTGCTTTACTTCAAAAATATAAATCGCCTATTTGCTTGATCGCTGCTGGATCAGTACAACTTGCTAGAAGAATCCAATCACTTGGTTTCAAAACGTTATTTCATGCACCAGCATTAGCCTTGTTTAAAGATGCAATGGATAATGATGTTGAATATCTAATTCTTGAGGGAAATGAGTGTGGAGGTCATATTGGTAATCAAACATCCTTTGTTTTATGGGAGAGCATTCTTCAATATCTTGATTCTATTCGAAACAAGATAACTCATAAAATAAATGTCATTTTTGCAGGTGGAATTGCTGATGAAGTAGCCTCAGCGATGCTTTCTGGAATAATTAGTTCTCATCTATCAATCATTTCTCCAGGTATCCAAATGGGCACAGGATATATGTTTACAGAAGAGATTGTAGAAACTCAGGCACTAACTCAATTCTATCAAGAACAGTTACTCAATTCCACACAAACTAAAGTAATTGGATCAACAGTAAATACACGTGCAAGAACTATATCTACAAAATTTGTTCAAGATACTCTGGAACATGAACAAGAAAGATTGAAACAAGGCTTACCAATTAGAGAAAGAAAGGAATTGTATGAGAAGGACAATCTAGGTGCTTTAAGGATAGCAGCAAAAGGTGAAATGTGGAATAATGACCATATACCAGGTGGCGACACCACACAATTTGTTCCTATTTCAACAGATGTTCAACTAGAATCTGGAGTCTTCATGACAGGCGAAATAATAGGACGAAAAAGGAATGTTTACCGAATAGAAGATTTGCATTTTGATATAGTTCAAAATGGAGAGTCATTCTTAGAAAACCAAGTACAAAAAATAGAACCATTAATATCGCGACTTCCAGCTGAAGAAGAAGTAGAATTTGCTGGCAAGGTTGAATTGTCAACTACTAATAAAGTTGCTATCGTAGGATTAGGGTGTGTTTTCCCAGATGCTCTGAACATTGAACAATATTGGCAGAATATCATAAATAAAAAATATTCAATAACAGAAGTTTCTAAAGACAGATGGGATCCAAAATTATACTTCAGCTCTGATAAGAGCATTGAAGGCAAAACCTATTCTAAAATTGGTGCTTTTATCAAGGATTATAAATTCAATTCAATTCAATATCGAATCCCTCCTAAAATGGCAAAACAGATGGATGACGTTCAGAAATGGTCTTTAGATGCAGCAAGACAAGCTTTAGAAGATGCAGATCTTCCCACTGATGGTAAAACTAGAACTAATATGGCTATCATCATTGGAAATTCTTTGGGAGGAGAAATTCAAAGGTATACAAATCGTAGAGTCTTCTTCCCTGAAATTGAAGAAGTAATTAAGAACAATGAAATCTTCCAAAAATTGTCTAAATCTGAGCAAACTGAATTTATTCAGGATCTAACGGAATCTTACTCTCACAAATATCCTGCTGTTACAGAAGATTCCATGCCTGGAGAATTGTCGAATGTTATCGCTGGAAGAATTGCTAATGTTTTCAATTTAACTGGAAAATCTATGACTACTGATGCTGCATGTGCATCAAGCATTGCAGCATTAGATACTGCAATAGCTTCTCTTAATTCTAAAGACTTTGATGTAGCTTTAGTTGGTGGAGCAGATCGTTCAATGGATATTTCTACTTACGTTAAATTCTGTAAAATTGGTGCATTATCAGGTATTGGATCAAGACCTTTTGATGAGAAAGCAGATGGATTTGTTATGGGTGAAGGAGCTGGATTTATCGTTATCAAACGTTTAGAAGATGCAATCAGAGATGGAGATAGAATTTATGCAACAATATCTTCCATTGGTTCATCTTCTGATGGTAAAGGAAAGGGTATAACCGCTCCTAATCCTGAAGGACCGAAACAAGCTATCTCTATGGCATTGAAAAAAGCTAATTTAAATGTAAATGATGTCCAATATATAGAAACTCATGGAACCTCTACTATTGTAGGTGATGCTGTTGAACTACAAATATTAGATGATGTATATCATGAGAGAAATCGAGGCAAGAAACTTGCTGTTGGGTCAGTTAAAAGTCAAATTGGTCATCTTAAAAGTGCAGCAGGAATAGCATCTATAATAAAAACATCACTTTCATTGCACAATCGATTACTACCTCCATCCGTTAACGTGGAAACATTGAATCCAAAGATTAACTGGGAATTGTCACCAGTATTTGTTAATACAGAGGCAAATGAATGGAAAGTGGACAATAATGAAGTGAGAAGAGCTGGTGTATCGGCATTTGGTTTTGGAGGTACAAATTATCATGCAATTATGGAAGAATATGATAAGGATAAGATAACATATTCATCAGAAGCTCCAGTAGGGAGTGCTGTGTTGACTCCAACCTCTTTTCTTGAAACTCAAGTTGGAAGAAAAGAGAAAGAACAGCAAATTTGTTTTATGTATACTGGGCAAGGAAGCCAATATATTGGTATGATGGAATCTTTAAGCAAACACTCTAACATAATTGCAGAGACATTAGAAACAGCTGAAAAGGTGTGGAATCAATATTATTCAATCAGCTTTAAAGAAATTCTCTTTGGTTCACCTAATTTAACAAAGGAAGCTAATAATCAACGTTTGACAAGCACTAAGTTTACTCAACCAGCTCTATTTATAGTGGAAATTGCTCTCACTCGATATCTAGAAGAAAAGGGTATCAAACCAGATTTTGTAGCTGGACACAGCTTGGGTGAATATTCAGCTTTAGTTGCTGCAGGTGTTCTTTCATTCAAGGACGGATTTAAGGCAGTAATCGCAAGAGGAAAAGCTATGTGTAGCGCGGGTAGTAACACAGAAGGTTCGATGGCTGCAATACTTGCAACAAGACACAAAGTGAAGGATATTGTTGAACGTGTTACTGATCATTATATTACTATTGCAAATATTAACTCTCTTTCTCAAACAGTTATCTCAGGGGATGATAAGGGAATTGATGATGCTATTGAGCTTGCAATAGAAGAAGGGATAACTGCGAAGAAACTAAGAGTATCAACAGCTTTTCACTCTAAAATCGTTAAAAGCGTTGAGAAAGAGCTGAGAAAAGTATTAGCAAGCTTAACATATAGCAAACCACAAATCCCTGCATTCAGTAATGTTACTGGAAGTAAATATCCGTCAGATCCTACAAAGGTACAACAATTACTTCTAGACCAGGTGTGTTCATCTGTTCAATGGGTAGATGAAGTTAAAGAGATATACAAAGCAGGTGGAAGAATATTTGTTGAAGTTGGTCCAAAGAGAGCTCTCCACTCATTTGTGAAAGACATATTGAAGAATAGAAAGGATGTTCAAGTGTTTACAACTTTGGTTCCAAAAGAAGATGAAATTGAGAAATTAAGTAGAACAATTGAAAGTGTAAGAAAAGTCTCGCAAGAAGTCATTTCAGAAACCACCTATGTTACTGAAAAGACAGACAAACCAGTTGCTACCTATCAATCCTCTACAATTGAAAAACCATTAGGATTTGAGCAATTAAGCAAAGATCAAGTTTTACATGATTATCTAAAACAAGGATATGATCTTTATTCCAGATATGTAGATATAGATTCTTCTAAGGAAACAAAACGTGATATGTCTATAAAAGAATCAACCACTTCCCAAATCAAAATAGGTGTTACTGGTGTTGGAATTGGGATTCCAGGAAAGAGCAAAAACGTCTTTGCTGATGACAATATAGATGCTGTCCTTTTAGGTGAAAATTTCATAGATTCAGTAGCTGATGAAGTTAAACAAGAGATGATTAATAAGAACATAACTAGATTAATCAAATCAGCTGATGGCAATGCTACTTTTGAAAGCATAGAAAATATGTCACAAGTAATCAATTTAGCAGGACAGCTAGGAGAATTTAATCCAGTAGAAGATTTTGGATTACAACCCAAACTTGTAAAAGCCTTAGATATAACTTTTCAATTAGCAATCTGTGCTGGTTTAGAAGCTCTAAAAGATGCTGGAATACCTTTAGTTAAATCCGAGTTTACAACAACAACAGGAAAAGTATTGGAAGGAGAATGGGCTTTGCCTGAAGGTCTACAAAACGAGACAGGAATAATCTTTGCTTCTGCTTTCCCAGGATACGATTATCTAATTAAAGAAATCACTGAACATTTAACGCCTAATTCTGAAAAAAGTTTCAGTAGAGAATTTCTGTATCGAGTGCTCTCAATGGGACATGCACAGTTTGCTCAACTGATTAAAGCAAAAGGACCAAATACACAGATAAATGCTGCATGTGCATCAACAACACAAGCTATTGGAATTGCTGAAGATTGGATAAAAACTGGTCGGTGTAATCGAGTAATCGTAATAGCTGCAGATGATGCTTCTAGTGATAACCTTTTACCTTGGATAGGCGCTGGATTCCTAGTTGCCGGTGGAGTTACTACAAAAGATAAGGTCGAGGAAGCTGCAATACCCTTCGGTAAGAACCGACATGGATTAATCATTGGTTCTGTAGCTGCAGGATTAGTGTTAGAAAATGAACAAGCTTATACAAAACGTGGAGTTAAACCTATTGTTGATCTCATTGGGACCACTTTCGCGAACAGTGCTTTCCACGGTTCAAGATTGGATGTCAAACATATCAATAGTGTATTTGAATCATTTGTCAATGACATAGAATCACAGCATAATATTACAAGAAAAGAGTTAGCATCTGAAGGTATATTCGTCTCTCATGAGACCTATACTCCTGCTAGAGGAGGTAGTGCAGAATCTGAAGTTGAATCTTTAAGGCACATTTTTGGTGCTGATGTAGCTGATTTAGTTATAGTAAATACTAAAGGTTTTACAGGTCATGCTATGGGAGCAGGAATTGAGGAATGTGTTGCTATCAAATCAATGGAAAAAGGCATAATACCGCCTATAGCAAACTTAAACGAAATTGATCCTAATTTCAAAGATTTAAATTTCTCAAAGGGAATGAAAAAGAGAGCAAAATACGCTATTAGATTAGCTGCTGGTTTTGGTTCGCAAATAGCTTTTACAGCTTTCAGACTTAATACTTATGAAGATAGATATGACATTGATTCTTATGATTCTTGGTTAGCAGAGTTGGGGGGGAATTTAGAAGGTTTCTTCTATGATGGTAGAGTATTGAAACTTCAAACAAGCAAGAAATTGAAGAAACGAAGAGAATTAGCAGCTACTGTGAAACTTAACCAAGCTCCTACAGAATTTTCAGAAATTTTGAGTGATATAATTCAAGTTATAGCTGAAAAAACAGGTTATGAACCCCAACTCATTGAAGCTGATATGCATCTTGAAGAAGATCTAGGGGTGGATACTGTGAAGCAAGCAGAAATATTTGGCATTGTAAGAGAAAATTGGAATTTGGGTTTTGATGACAATGTAAACTTAGCAGACTTCTCCACTCCTAATTCTATTGCAGAGTATATTGGAAGAAATACATCAAAGGCAATGCAAACTACTGAAAAAGTAACAAAACCAGCTGCTGTCCAAGCAGAGAACCTTCAATCTAAAGTTATCGAGATCGTTGCGTCAATAACAGGTTATGAACCAGAAACTATTGACGGTGATATGGATCTCGAGGAAGATCTAGGTATTGACACTATTAAACAAGCTGAAATTTTCGGCGAATTAAGAGATGTTCTTGATTTACCTATAGATGATTCTGTCAACCTTGCAGAGCTCAGAACTATAAATGATATCTGCAATTATCTTGCATCTCAAACAAGTGACAGTAAAAAAGAAACAATTAACATTGAACAACAAACAGAAACAAAATCTGCTGAAAAGAAGAAAAGTAAATATGATATAGACGTTGAAAAACTGATTACTGCACCGATTCCTTTGAATAAAAAGGAAGCTGAAAAAATCAATATGCTTACTCGCAGCAATCTACTTGTTGAATTAGCTCCAAAATCAGCTCAAGCTATAATTTCAGCTTTTGAAAAACGAGGTTTAAACCATAAAACATTCAAACTTCTTGATCAGGAGTCAAATGAACTTGAAAATAAAAAGTATGATACAATAATTCTCATTCTGCCTAAATCCAAATCTGAATCAGGGTATATTGATCAAGAGATTTACGAGAAACTTTTCCTGCTTTTCCAGGACTTAGACTTGAATTCTGAGCAGATTCTTATGGCAATATCTTCAGAGACTTATTTTGGGTTTGACAAGGATTCTTATCCGCTGTCAGGAGGTGTTTCTGGATTTATCAAATCTTTGGGACATGAGTTTAACATGAAAATAAAACATGTTTACTCTGAAAAAACAAGTGAAATTATGCAAGAAATGGAATATTGGGATAATTATCTAGAAATATCTTTCAAAAATAATATCCGTTACACTTTGGTTTCTGCAAATGTCGATGAAAACAGCGTTCAGATGACTCCTATAGAACTTTCAGACGAGGATATTGTTTTAGCTACTGGAGGTGGAAGAGGTATTACTTTCAAGTGTTTAGAAGAATTGTGTACAAGATCTAAACCTAAAGTTGCAATTGTAGGAATTGAAGACATATCTAACTATACTATAGATATGCTTGATTTTTCTGAAGAACAGCTGAAGGAGAAACGTCAGAAGATGATTGAAGAACTCAAGGAAAAAGAAGAGAAAGTAACTCCTGTAATGATAGAACGAACTTGGAATAGATTCCTATTTGATTTAGATGTTCTACGAAATATCAAACAACTTGAGAGTAAAGGAATAGATGTTATATATTCCAAAGTTGATGTAACAGACAAAAAAGCTGTAGAAGAAGCCATATCGAAGATTGAGAAACAACTACAGGCAAAAATCACTCACATCATTCATGGTGCAGGATTAGAGGAGTCTAAACAATTCAAGAAAAAGAAATTTGGTCTCTCAAAACTCATAGTTTCAGTAAAAGTGGAAGGGATATGGAACATACTGAATGCTATTGATAAGAAGAAATTGAAGAGAATGATCTGTTTTACCTCAATCGCAGGTAGATATGGGAATATGGGGCAGATTGACTATTCATTTGCTAATGGATATCTTTCCAGATTGTGTTGGAAGTTAAATCAAGAAGGAATTTCTTCCTTAGCTTGTGATTGGTCAGCTTGGGGTGATGTAGGAATGGCTACTCGGGGTTCAATAATGGATATACTTGAATCGCAAGGTATATTCCCAATTCCACTAGACAAAGGCACAACTCTTTTTGGTGATTTATTCTTTAGTGGTACTCAACCAGAAGTAGTTGTTTCCTGTGGGTTAGGACCCTTTGAAAAATCTAAACGAACATCAAGTAAAATTGATCTAAGCGCCTTTCCAATGATTCAGAAGCTTTCGTACGAAGATTCAGTTTTCAAAGGAGAGAAAACAATCTCTACACTTGCAGATTTGTATATGAATGATCATCAAATCCAAAATGTACCATTTTTCCCCGGAGTAATGGGCATAGAAATGTTTGCTGAGATGTATCATCTTTCAACTTCAAAAACAGCTGATGTATTCAAAGATATTGAATTCAAAGCTGCGGTTAAACTACAGAATATTGATAGTAAGGATGTATTCGTTAAATATGATTTAGTTTCCAAAACACTTCAACTCAACTCTCTGTTTGTTTCAAAAGCTGATAGTTCTAGAAGAAGAGAAATCGAACATTTTATTACTAGAATAGAAACAAATGCAAAGAAAAATAGAAGTAGGAAATCAAAGCATATTATCCCAGATTCCAGAATTGAACTCTTATCAAAGAGCGATATATATTCGGTATTCTTCCATGGTCCAAGCTTTCAAATATTGGAGAAACTAGTAGAATTATCTAGTGAAAAAGCTGTAGCCAAAGTCAATTTACCGGGTCTTAAGTTATTCTCTGATAAGAAAAAGAAAACTCATGTAGAACCTTTGATTATCGAGGCCGCTCTTCAAACTGCTGGATTATATAGTTATATCATACACCAAAGTATCTCACTTCCTTCCACAATAGAAAAATTAGAGTTCTTCAGCAAGAACAAACCTGAATATGTGGTTTCTGAGTTTATCTCAAAAGACGATACACATAGCTATTTTAACATTGAAGCAATTGACAAAGATGGAAAAACTATCCTTCGATTAGACAAATTAGGGTTGATTCATACACAATTCCCAGCAGATATTTCTGAAAAAGTTCTCCAAAAAATAGCTACAATAAAAGAATACTGGGAGCTGTCTTCCTTAAATAAAGGAACAAAAATGAAAATTGTACCCATCAAGAATGTAATAGAAAAATTCTCTAAATCTCCGGAAGAACTAATTCGTCATATGAAAAGTCAAGAAAAAGCAGCTTTTCAGAAAATAAAAAACAATAAACGAAAAATGGAGTATTTAGCAGGGTTGATTGCTGCAAAGGAATTATACTCTCAAATTGAGAAAAATCCCGAGATCTTTGACAAAATAGAGATAAGAAAGACAGCAAAAGGACAACCTTATATCTACATTCTAAAAGACAAAAAGAAGTCAGGTTTATTCCTATCTATCTCTCATTCCGAGAATTATGCAATAGCAGTGATAGGTTCAATTCCACTAGGCGTAGATATAGAAAAAATAGAAGAAAGAAATGAATCTTTTTACAAAGAAGCTTTCACTGAACGTGAAAGAAGCACTATCTCTAATGAAAAAGGATTAGGGACTGTTTATTGGACAATTAAGGAAGCTGTTTCAAAAGCTCTTGGAGAGGGATTAAACATTAGTCTTCATGATATAGAAATAACTGACAATCAAAAAAATAACTGTTATGAGGTCAAATTATCTGATAGGGTTGATACTACCTTCTCAAAAGATTCAGGTTTATTCAAAATCGACAATCAGAGATCAAGAAATTACTCAATAAGTCTCTGCGAAATAAGAAGAAAGTGAAATATATGTCAAAAGAGTTTATTCAAATACAATTCAGAAAAGAGCTAATTAACGGGATGTTGTTTCTTCCAGATACAAAGAAACCAGCTCCTTTAGTTTTACATTTGAACGGTATGCCAGGGTTTGAACCAGAAGAAGAAGAAACTCGATTAGCCAATTATTTTACTTCTAAAAACTATGCTTATTTTGCTTTTGACTATGTTGGAGTGAGACAAAGTACGGGGTTATTCGAGTATATTTATTCTCAAGAAAATATCAATCTTGTTCTCTCAAAACTTGTTCACCACCCACGAATCGATCCCTCCAGAATAGGATTGTTAGGAGAAAGTTTTGGGGGAGCGATGGCTTTGTGTCATACTTCTAGGGATGATAGAATCAGATGCTTAGCAATTCGTTCTCCTGTTTATGATACTGAGGAAATTCCAAGAATGAAAATCTTTGATGGGTTAGTGCAATTATGGAGAGCTAGTAAACAGATGCGATTTCCAAGAATTAACTTAAAGAACAGTTTTCTATTTCAATCTAGACATTACAACCCCATGAAACAAGCTCTTTATCTCCAATGTCCAGTTAGAATAATCACTGGTGATAGAGATGAGATAATTCCAGTTGAGAAAATAAAAAAATTATTTGGTAAAATTCCTGAGAAAATCGATAAAGAAATGAAAATCGTTCCTGGAGCAAATCACAAGTTTTCAAAAACAAAAGATTTTGAAATTATGAAGAAATACTTCTCACAATTTTTTGAAGTTTATTTGTGATATTATTTTACTTCAATATCAACAAGATTCTGATCTTGTTTAACAGCTGTGTCTACAGTTACATAAATTTTGGAAACAACTCCGTCTACTGGAGAGAAAATCCTATTTCTCATTTTCATTGCTTCTAAAATCATTAATTCTTGGTTTATTAGCACAGAATCATTCTCTTTAACCAGTATTTGAACGATTTTTCCAGGAATTGGTGCGGTAATTTTCTTATTCTTTTCCTGTTCTAAAAATTCATCTCCAACTTCAATGTTTATATGGGGTTTTACTTCAATTTTTGCCTCTTCTCCGTCAATAACAAATTCCCCATCTCTTACTTCTACTGTAAATGGTTGTCTATCAACTATAACCTTGTAAACATTATTCACACCATGCACAACCTCCGTTGAATAAATCTCCCCATCGATGGATATTCTACCATTACTTAGAGCTTCTACAATGTATTCTCTCCCTCGATACATAACTTTCTTCTTCATAATTATTCCTCAGAAGTATTAACTAACGATAATTATTTTGTTGTTCGAGTTTGCTCTGTTGTTTCCATCGATTGTTTGTTGTTTTTTTATGTTGGATGTGCATTTGGAAAGAGTCAAGTTTCTTCTTATGCTTTTCATAAACAGAATAAGCAGCAGCAAGTTTGGTTTTTTCATAATTAGATAAAATTAGTTGGATGTTATTTCTCTCAAGGAAATCTGTTGTAAGATCTCTTAAATTAAATTCCTCAGTCTCTAAAATTGCACGGTGAAGACCTATGTTTGTAATAAGTCCTGTTATGGATAATTCTTTAAGTGCAAGCTGAGATCGCTCTATGGTTTCTTTCCTGTTCTCTCCCCAAACAATAAGCTTACCAATTAAAGAATCAAATCTGTCAGAAACTTTAGATGATGGAGTTACATACGTATCAAAGCGTACAAAATTACCTCCTGGAATTAGAAGATCTGTTATAGTTCCAGACTGAGGATAAAAGGAGCGTAAAGGATCTTCAGCATTAATCCGATATTCAATCGCATGACCTCGGAATTCTATGTCTTCTTGTTTATAAGCTAATTTTTCACCTGTAGCAATTCTCAATTGCTGAGTTACTATATCTATCCCTGTAATCATTTCTGTGACAGGGTGCTCAACTTGAATCCTAGGATTTATTTCATTAAAAAGAACATCTCCGTGCTTCCAAAGAAATTCAGCAGTACCTGCATTAGAATAAGAAATGTTTTTTGCTAGTTTGCAAACTTTCTCTCCAAGTTCTTCTCTTTGTTCCACTGAAAGGAAAGAAGGAGCTTCTTCTATGACTTTTTGATGCATTCTCTGAATTGTACACTCTCTGTCTCCTAAATGAATGGTATTACCATAGTTATCAGCTATGAACTGAATTTCGATATGTCTTGGGGCAGCTATATACTGTTCAATGAACACTTCTTTTCTTCCGAAAAACTGTTCTGATATTGTCTGACAACCCATCAAACTTATTTCAAGTGCTTCATGGGAATTAACAATCTCCATACCTTTTCCCCCACCACCAAAAGCTGATTTTATAATAATAGGATATCCGATTTCAGAAACTACCTCTTCTGCTTCCTCAAGAGAACCTACATATCCTTCAGAACCAGGTATAGTTGGAATTCCTACTTCCTTCGCATATTGCTTAGCTTTTATCTTATCTCCTAGATTCTCTATGATTGTGGAAGAAGGACCAATGAAAATCAACCCACTTTTCTCAATGTTTTTAGCAAATTCTGAACTCTCACTTAGAAAACCGTAACCCGGATGTATAGCATCTGCTCCAGATTGTAAAGCAATTTTTATGATTTTTTGAATATTTAAATAAGTTTCTTGTACTGTGCCATCACCTAGAGAATATGCTTCATCTGCCATTTTAACATGTTGAGATGTTGATTCACTGTCTATAAAAACTGCAACAGTTTTCATGTTCAAAATTTGGCAAGATCGAATGATTCGTATAGCTATTTCTCCTCGATTTGCTATAAGCACAGTAATTGGCATTAAACACTATTCTTCACGGCATTTATATAAAGCCTTTTTTGTTTTATCGAAAAAGAATATTGTGCAAATCCTTTAATTATTTAATCAAATTATCCGGCGATATCATAAAAAATTCTATTCAACAAATAACTAACAATGTCTTTTATTAAATTATTCATCTAAGTTTAGTGTTTGTCTCATCGTCTTGAAACCAAAATTGATTGTTAGAGATTAGTATAGAATATTTTCTTCTATTTTTGCTTCATTTGATTTGTAGGAATCAAGTTGTGAAGCGTGCAATATTCCCATGTCTATGCTTTTATAGAGAACATTAGGATCTAATACTGATCCAATATCTTTGATTGAATTTATTATTTCTACTGCTTTTACCATTAATTCTTGCTTTCTTTTGAGCACATATGGATCCCAAATCATTTCGGGTTGCCCTTCTAGACACTTTATAATTACTTGTTTTGCTATCTTACAACTTTCGATAACATTTTCAGGAGTTGCTGCATGATTTGCTTCGCTATAACTAACAACATGAATGATTTGAGGGTTAAGTTGCATTTGTAGCATTGTAGATTGAGCAAGTTGCCCTTTAGCCATAGATAAATCAATTGGATAGCTAAATAGTCCCGTTCTTGTTTGAGTATATACAGAAAAATTTGCATCTTGCAGCGATTCAATCAATTCCTTTTGAGCTAGCATTTTTGCTAAGTCATCTCTCTGGTTTGTTTGAGGTGGTGTATTAAACATATATTGAGAAATAAACGTTCTTACTCCCAATTTTTTGCAAATAATAGCTCCTAAAAATCCTGCTGCGATAGCCACTTCATCAGAAGAGTCTCGTAAAGACCAATGATGTGATTCGAGAATTTCAACAGGGATATCTCTTTCTGCATGCCACTTTATTGCCTCAAGATGAGCCATTATTGAAGATTTCAAGTCCATTGGACCTCTTCCATCTATCTGATTAAACCAAAAGATAGGAATTGCAGCCCAAGCGTTATTTATTGTATCAACATAAAGTTGTGCTAGTTCGATTAAATCATCTGTTCCAGCATAAGTTCTTAAAAGAGGATAATTGCCTGTTTGTGAGGCATGATAGAGAAGTTCAAATTCTTCTTTTGTTCGTACAGGGGCACCTCCTGCGCCTTTTCCTGGACTCATTCTTTCAGGATGGAAGAAATGAGCTTGTGCATTTTGATCAGTTCCTAAAGAAACAATATCCAAACACTTACTTTCAGCGATTTTCTTAATACCAACAATAGTTTCTTCTAAAGAGGGTAATCCAAAATGATGTCTTAGTACAGGAAATGGTGTTTTAAAATCGATTCTTTCAAGGATATTCTGGGGGGGTATTAAGTATCCATCTTCAAACACACTTCCTTTAAGATAAGCCATTGCTTTTTCTGTGTCGTCTCCTTCAAAATAAATATTGAAAAATCCTTCTTGTTTTTCCTTCTGGATTAGCTCTGGTAATCCTCCTAAAACAAACTCTCTTTTTTCTAATCCTTCTTCTAAGACTCTTTCTTTAATTTGTTTTATTATTTTAGTACCTACTTCAGGTGTTAATCTGTAACTTAAACCTACTATGTCAGGATTATGTTTTTTGATAGCACTGATGATTTGTTCAATACTTACAGCTGGACCTAAGAAAACTGCTTCATAACCTTGCTTTTCTGCTAATTGCAGAAAACGATGAATTCCAGCAATATGAACACAATCTCCAATGCAAGCTCCAAGTATTTTTTTCAATTAATTTCATCCTCTTTATTATATTCTCTTAATGTTTGGATTTCAGATACTCTTCTTAAGTCTTCAAAGATAGTTAGATGATTAAGTCCTAAGCTCTGTAGATTCCTCCCTGTCTCTCTAAAATCAACTTTCAATTCTTTTGATGCGAAATTTATCAACATGTCAATATTCTTAGTTTCAACACCAACAGCTTTACCAAGCTCAGAAAAAGGAACAAGACCAGTTGGAATGTCTTCTGTTAAATACCTCATATTGAGGGTTGCAGGAGCAGGTAATCCTCTATAAAATGGATTATTGTGCAAAGCATCATAAAGATTATCTTCTTGAAGACTGTATCTTTCACATAACCATTCTTTTAATGATTGAACTTCAACACCAAATTTTCTTGCGATATTTCTTCTCTCATCGTCAACTTTTTCCATTAATTCAACTACTTCTCTAGTAGCCCCCCCTCTATAGAAATCAAATGATTCTTGCCTTTTTATTTTCTCTTTATTCATTAAAGCAATCGTTGGATGAAAAACCGCACCAATGTTTCCTAAACTTGTTGTCATAAAATTGTCTACAGCATAAAAATGAGGATAATTCTTATTTAACATGGAAACCACTTGAGATGTGCGATGATAAGGAAAAACTGAAACTGAAACAGATTTCTTAATTCCTTTTATGTTGCTTAACCCAGGTTTTAATGTTCTTGTAGCATAAATCAAAGTGTTAGCTTCAGCTACATTAACATCTGCAACTAAACCTTCAGCTAATAAGGTATTCATGAATTCTAGACTACCAAAAGTTCTTCCTGGATTCAAAACAATTGTTTGACCTTCAATAAGATGGGGTGCTAATGCTCTAGCAACATCAACATGACCTGTAGCTATGGTAACAACCATAATTAATTTAGTTCCAGCTATTGCTTTAGCAATATCAGTTGTTACAAAATTTATATCTCCTTTTGCTTGAATCTCACCTTGCAATTCAATTGTTTTCTGGTTTACTAAAGGAAGTATTCTTTCTGGAGATCTGTTGTATAAGTTTACCTTGTTTCCTTTACTTGCAAGAAAACCTGCAATTGCATGACCCCCACACCCTGCACCTATAACTGCTATATTCACCTAATCACCCTACTTAAATAAATTAAGAGGGGTGAATATTGATTCTGTTCTTTTTTACTTGTAATAGAGCAAATATTCTCTTCTACAGTATTTAGAACATGAATATGTTTGTTTTTGCTCATTATTTTCTACATCCGTTAACTTTTGTGTATACATAAGACTTTCTCATGACTTTATATATGACACAAATTTAGTCTGTTTTTCACAAATTATTAAGAATTAGCGGCTCTGGGCTTAATATAGATTATTCTTATCACTATTTTTATAGTTTTTTCCAGAACTTTTGAACTAGTTCTCTTCCGAAAAAAGAGATTTCAATATATAAAATCAAGAAATATATCAAAAAACGACAATAAACACACGATTATTCTTTAGTTGATACTAAGCTCATGAAGAGCTGTTTTTTCAGCTCCTAACATCTGTTTCCACCTTTCTAATAAATCATAAAAGGCTTTATTTGATGAAGAATCAAACTCAAAACTCTCTTCTTTTTGAAAGTTAAAATAGTTTATTATCTTCTTTTTCTTATCAAATTTAGCTTCTAATCTACCAATTAGTTGATTTTGATAAAGTAGTGGATAAACATAGTAACCCCATTTCCTATCCTTAGGGATTTTGTATACTTCCCAGGTATAATCAAAATCAAAAACACCAAGAAGCAATTCTCTATTCCAAATGAGAGGATCCAAAGGAGCAATAGCTCTCATCTCATTATCTGTTTTACTTTCTAGCATTTCTTTCCAGTTTGCAGGGACAGCCATACCTTTTTGACTATTTTCTAAAGTTACAATTTTTGGCGAGTTTTCATCATCTCTCAGAAACCAATCAATAGAAACTCTTTTTCGCTTTCCAATAGATAATCGCTTGCTTTTTGTTAGTTGAACTTTACCTAAATCAATTAAAGGATAAGATTTTTGTTTTGCAAGGAATTTACGATAACTAATTTCATCATCTGTTAATTGAATATCACTATGAGTTGTTTCATCAAAATAACTCTCAGTAAGCCCATAGATTTTTCTCCAGTTACTATCTCTTTCAACAATCACAGCTTTTCCTAGCAGCCACAGCATTTCGAGAGACATTCCAGCCAAATTGCTGGTTTTCCAGAAAGTGAATTCTGGTTTAACACTTGCCATCTCACCTAAATCTGCAGCTTTGCAAGGTCCATTTTTTAAAATAAACTCTCTAGCTTCATTCAGTATTCCTTCATTCAGTTCCTCCATCTTTTCTATACGAGATTGATAATATTTGTGCATGAATTCCTTTTTCATTTGAGGTAAAAAGAGAGAAAAGTGTTCTTTAGTAATTGCCATAAGATTGGGAAAGTAAGCTTCGAATACCTCTTTGTTTGGATATACAACATTTTGAAAATCGTCAATCTCATAGTTTTTGATTCTTGAAAAGAAAAATATGTCATGGTTGCGCCCTGCTGGATTTAAAGGATCAAGTTGAACCATAACCTGCTGCTTAAAAACATCTGAAATATCTTGTTTACTCTTACCTTGCCATTCATGAAGATGTGTACCTACAATAGCAAGTTTCCTTAAATCATCCTTGGAAATTTCATTGATTAGAGTTTCAGTCATCTATAAGCAACAAACCTTGTATGAATGTTCTATTTTTAACTGTTATTTTAAACTTCTTTTACTATAAAAATAAGAAAAGAGAAAAAAGGAAGATTTATTGTGTTGCTATGTTGACACCTTTAACTTTAATCAGAGGTGTTCTTAGATAACCATCGACAAGCTGGACATCTTTTCCAATTCCAACAATATTCATTAGAGTTTCAAAGACATTTCCGCCAATTGTCACATTTGTAACAGGAGTAGTTATCTCACCGTTTTTGATGAGTTGAGCACCTTTTGCTACACCACTGTAGATGCCGTTTTCAGTTTGGAATGAACCAGAGAAGCGGTCAAAGATTATACCTTCTTTAACGTCTTCAATTAACTCCTCTATGCTCATATTGCCTGGTTTGATGGAAGGAGCATTTGGAAAGATCATAGAAGGCGGACTTATATATTTTGTTCCTCCAAAACTTCTCCAGCAGTTACCTGTAGAAACTGCACCAACTCTGCTAGCTCTAAGCTCATCAAATAGAAAGTTTTCAAGTATTCCATCCTTGATTATTGAATTAACTGAAGAAGGTGTTCCTTCATCATCAAAAGATCTAACATTTCCTCCTCCTTGAATATTAAGTGGATTATCTTCAATACTTAAGGAATCAACGGCTACAGTATCAGCGAGTTTATCTTTCCACATTGATCTGTTTTGTTGGACATTATCTGCACTTACTGAGCTTCCAACTACAATCATTAATGGGTTGAAAATCGCTCCTTCTTGGAAAATGACTGTGTCTGAATCAATGGATTTTGGAACAATTGGGTCTATATTTCGTACAGCTTTCTTAATCAGTATATCTGTAAATTCACTATAATCAACCGTTCGAGGATCTCTAGTAAAAAATGTTTCATAAACAAAAGAGCCAATTTTTTCTCCATCTCTAGCTGCACAGAAGAAAACACCTGAATAAGAATTAGATTTCTCAAAAGCATCAATACCAAGACTGTTAACGATACCTTGCCAATCCTCATCAACTCTAATATTGCTGAGATTGAGGTTTATATCGACAGAAGCTTGTTTGATTGGTTCCAAGACTAGTTTAACGCTAGCTACTATCTCTTCTGTTCCCAAATTAGCTATTTCGTTAGAATATAATCCTTCAATTACAGAATATTTGCTAGGTGACGGAAATCTAATTCCTTCTTTTTGCGGAGCTATTTTAGCAATACCTATAGCGTCGTCAACGCATTTAGTTAGAGAATCAAGTTCAATCTTATTAGTATAAGAGAAACCTTCTGCTTGGTTCTTTAGAACTCTAATACCAAAACCTAACTCATCCACATCTCGTTCATTAGCTATAGATTTGCCTTCAGCCATAATCTCGAGTTTTCTTCTCTTATGAAAGAAAACTTCAGAAGCATCAATATCCTTTGACATAGCATAGTCATTAGCTTTATGAGCTAAATCTAGAAGTAATTCTTTTGTAAGTTCTTGTTGAGTCATTTTATTTTCCTCCTGCAAGCATCGCTTTCAGCGCAATATAAGGGCCACCAGCATCAACTTTTGCAGGTTGTTCCTTACCACAGAAACCTGCACCAAGGTTAATCTCAAAATCTTTTCCAACACCAAGTATGTTACTAAGAACTTCAAATGCGTTTCCTGTTACAACAGGGTTTTGGAATAATTCCTCTGTTAATTCACCGTTTTTGATTGCATAACCCTCTACAGCTCCAAACATGAACTCTCCAGAACTATCAGCTTGACCATTTTGAAGTGTTCCTAGAAGATATCCGTCTCCAACAGATTCGTAAAGCTCATCCATACTTAACTCCCCAGCTTCTATGAAAGTATTTCTCATTCGAACTATTGGTTCATCACTGAACAAATATGCTCGCGCATTCCCAGTTGGTTCAATATCTAGTTCTGTTGCATAAGCTCGGTTGGTCATATAACCAGTCATTATGCCATCTTTGATAATATCAACGCGAATGCCTTTGACACCTTCATCATCGTAAGGTAACCAACCAGCACCCATCCATTTAGATCCTTCTTCAAAAGGTGTGTCAACAAGTGAAATTTGTTCTGAACAGACTTTTTGACCTATTTTCCCTTTTGTAAAGGAACCCATTTGGACAAGATCTGCTTCAGCTGTGTGACCAACAGCTTCATGGGCTAAAACACCAACGAGCATGGGGTCAAGAAGAACATTTGCTAATCCACTCGGAATCAGTGGAGCATGTACAAGTTTGACAGCTTTTTCTAAAGCACCTCTAACAAGTTGATCTACAGGATGCAAGTCAAAGAATTCAGCTCCACAAGTATGAGACCATGAATTGTAACCTGAACCCATTTTACCTTGTTCAATTGCAACTGCATAAGCCATCATGGTTGGTTTCATATCTTCCCAACTCAATCTTGTTCCTTCGTTTGTTACAACAATTCGATGATCAACTACTTCGTTAAAATTAATTATTAAGCTTTTAACCAAATTGAAATCTTCTTGTTGTTTTGCTGCATCGATAATCATTTTGAGTTTTTCTTCTACGGAAATATCTAACAGATGTTTCTTTCTTGGGGATTGCAATTTTTCTTCTACTACTTTTACTTCTGCAAGCTTAACTTTTTTCTCTTTGTGTGAAGAAGAAGTTTTTGAAAGAGAAACAGCTTTTACTACAGTTTCTAGTATCTTCTCTTTACTCGTGAAATTAGTTGATGCTAAACCCCAACTACCATCAGTGAGAGCTCTAACACAAACCCCCTGACGAGAACCAGTAGTGCTATTTAAGTCACCGTCCTTAAATTGGAAGTTTGCTAGATATTTGTCTTGATAGCGAAGTTCAACATAATCAGCTCCGTTTTTCTCTCCTACCTCTAAACCTTTTACTAGTAAGTCTTTATCAAATGAATCCATACGTTCACCATATTTTTTACTGATTGGTCACTACTATTTAATATATTGGAAAAAAGTGACCACTGTTTTTTCTCCAAATAAAGTAATGATTGTACTAAAGAAATGATGCTTTTATTCTTTTCTAAAATAACTTGAAGCTAAATAAATAACATTCCAACATGTGCAATAATTGAAGCTAGTACAATGGCATAAATTAATGTCCCTAGAAATATAAGTATAACCTCTTTAATTTTATATTCTTTTAACATCATGCCCAGTGCAATTATACATGGTACTCCTGTACAAGCTAAAATCCCAAAAGTAATTAATTTAAGGTTTGTCAAAGCTTGAACACCAGTTTGTCCTAATACATTTATTAACATTGCACTAGTGAGATCTTTTTGAATAAAACCAAACAATAATGGTACAATAAATTCTCCTTCAAGGTTAAATAAGAATCCCATTATATTGTCAAAAGGTTTGATAAAGAAACCTGTTACTCCTAATTGCTCAAGAATGGAATATAATATCCCACCTATTACTAGCAGGGGAATGACCACTTTAACAAAGTCTTTCATTCGTAACCAGCTTTTTGCGAATACATTTTTCAGCATTGGTTTTCTATATGGTGGTAATTCTATTAATAGTGGTTCTGCATCTTCTCTTATTACATACTTCAACACTACTGCCCACAATAACAAGGAGATGAATTCAACAAAAAAGATTAATAATGCTAACCAGATGGAACCGTAAAACCCTACTATTCCTAAGATAATTCCTATTCTAGATGAACATGGTATAAATGAGAATAGAAATGCTGTTTTAAGTCTGTCTTTTCTACGATTTATTATTCTTGTTGATGAATGAGCAGGAACTGTACATCCTAAACCCAACATTATTGATATAAATGATTTAGATGGAAGACCAATGGAATCAAAGAATCGTTGAATTATCACTACAAATCTTGGTAACAATCCAACATCTTCTGTGAATCCGAGTATTAAGTAGAATATCAGAACATATGGGAGAGCAATTGCAACACCTGCAAAAAGCCCTGCTATGCCATCTCTAAATAAATTCAAGAAGGAAAAACTTCCTACTTGCCAGTAATTTTCTGGAATTAAATTGATAAACCAATTTCCTATCCATAAAAATAATTCTTGTATTGCTTGTCCAGCAAATATTAATATTGAGAACAAACAAACAAAAAAAATAATTGTGAGAATAGGTCCCCCTATTTTATGTAGAAGGAATTTGTCAGCAAATGAGACTTCATTTATTCTTGTTTTCTTAAGGGGTGTAATATGGGTTGTTTGCTCCGTGATAAATGAAGCAGTTCCATAACGTATTTTTGAAATATCTTCCTTAATGTTTTGATGTTTGTCAGAGATTTCTTCTTTCCTCTCCTCTAACTCGTTCTTTACATGGTCATTTATTTGTCCAGTAAAATCATCATCCTCTTCTAGTATTCTTAAGGCAACAAATCTAGCAGGTAACTTGTCCTTAACATTTCTTTCAATAAAGGAAATAAGTTCTTCAATATGATCATCATATTCTGTGCAATAATTTTTAATGTTCGGATTACAAGCTTTTTCACTAGCTGTTATAATTAAATTGTCAATATTTCCAGTTATTGGATTGAACGGAACTACTTGCACTTCAAGTACTTGTGAGAGTTTTTTTGTATTTACGCTTATACCCTTCTTATACGCTTCTTCAAAGAAATTTAATCCAATTATGATATTTTTTCCCGCTTCCATTACTTGCAAAGCAAAATATAAACTCCTTCCCAGTGCCGCTGCATTTGCAATTAAGATTACAACATCACTTTTTTCTGTTAAAATAGCTTTCTTAGTTATAGTCTCCTCTACACTTCTATCAGAAATAGAATAAATTCCTGGTGTGTCTTTAAAAATGTATTTTACTTCTTTCGTGGTATTATCTTTTTTGTTAAAAATAGTAAAAATCTTTTCTGCGGAAGTAATTTCAACTGAAGTTCCTGGGAAATTTGAAACTTCTATTTTTGTTCCAACAAAGGCGTTTAACAGCGAACTTTTCCCTACGTTTGGTTGACCAAGTAAGAAAACGATTATTTCCTCTTTCAAATTATCTGTACAAACAGAAAAATCAGAGTCCATTTTTTTAACCTTTTTGTTTTTTCTCATAACATTGCCACCAGTATTCCCTTACAAAGACTTTTATCGATTGCAAGATGAGTATATCTCGATTTTACTATAAAACAACCACTTATTTTCGTTATAATCTTAAGACGTTGACCAGGACATAACCCCATACTAATAATTCTTTCTAACATCTTTTTATCAGTGAAATCTAGTCCAGTAATGATTCCTTCATCTGCGGTGTATTGTGTTAATGGTTCTCCTGAATCCTCAAATTCCATTATCCTTTTCAAATTTTTTTCTACTTCAAAAGAGATAAGGTGTTCAAGAATATGTGCATATCGATGAGCTGTCTCGTTATCTAAATCTTTCAAAAAATAGTTTTCAATTATTTGATGAAAAGAGAGAATAGTATTTGCTTCTTCAAATCCTTTTTCTGTCATGTAGATTAGATTTTTTTCAAGTTTTACATAACCTGATTCCGATAATTCCTGTAATCCTTCAGTAAAAAACTCATCAAGATCTGTACCAATATATTCTACGACTATAGGTTCCCTAGCTAGATTACGAATTTCTTCAAAAGAACCTTTATTGTCAAGTTTTTCTTCTTTCAAGACACGTAAAATATTTTCTTTTACCATTTTGACCTTTTTTTGCCTTGAACTAAATGCCATTTTTATCCTTATTGAATAATATCAAATGAACATTTAGATTTTCTGGTGGCAGAAACTTTTAAGTTGCTCGATTCTACATATAATTTTTTAAAACCTTCATTTTTCATTTGTTTATTTTTATGAATGTCTAACGTATAAAACTATCTGCTGACCTTAATATTAGATATCAAAGAAATTATCAAGTTTTCTTTGAGTTTTCTTGAGTTCATAAAGTCTAGACTTTTGTTTCCAGTAGTCAAGAGGATATTTGAAGAAATTAGTTACAACTTCGAACGCTTTATCTATTGTGTCAGTCTTCACGTATTTCTTCTTTAGAGCTGCACGAGTGGCTACTCTAATAACCCAAACGCCTAATGGAAATCTATATTCATCAGAGATTTCTCTTAGTACTATAACTTGAGCCTGCCTCTTTATTTTCTGTAGATATTCTGTAGCGGCAAGTCTGGCAGAATAGTAGGCTCCAGTAACATTAGACGCATATTTAGTTCTACCAGAGTAAGGTTCCCAGTCAGACATGCCTATATCCTTTCTACTTGGGTTCATATATGCACCTTTAAACCAGGTTTCGACCATTTCGTATGCCCATGCGTCAGGAACGAAAATTATCACAAATCTATTACCAAAGAAGGTATTTGTAAAAATTCGATATTCTCCTAGTTCTTGGAATTTTTTTACAGAATCAATTTTCTGTTTTGACAATATGTCATCTGTAGCAGTAATCGACCATCTAGTAGGAACAAGTTTCCTATTTTTTTCTCTACCCAACATTCCAGCTGAGAATATTCTGATAATAGTACTAACATCAATCTTTTCTCTACCAAGATATTCTAAAGCATCAGTAGCTAATAAATCAGTATCGTAATATGCTTTCTCAATCGAGTTGATAGGAGATTGATTTTCTGTAAGCACTAGTTTTTTAATCGGAGCAATAGGACCATGAGGAGCAGATCGTTCGTTAAGCGTAATTCTTGGAATAATATTTTTCTCTAGTTCCACCTCAACATCAACAGCTTTTCTTCCCAAGAGAAGTTCATGACTCCTTTGAATAATATTTGAATCCAGAGGACGTTTAGCATTAATCTTTGATCTTGTTCTAAGGAGCGAGATTCTCATCTTAACTATCTCTTCTTGGGTTTTTGAAAGCCAATTATCAGAATTATCAATGACATTTGCACCAACCCTATCTGCAGTAAGCATCGGACCAGCATTGAGAGTAGGATATCCTGTCCAACCTACAAAGAAAGAAGGGGGAGAAAAAGTATCGTCCAAGTTGGTTATTTTTGGTTTAGCAAAGGTGTATTCATTAGACCATTTATTTAGTAAAGGACATGTTTTTCTACCACAGAGCATTCTTGATGTTTTACAAACAACACAAAGGTCAAATTCCGTGGTAGAACCTGTTTCCATTGTAATCAAAAATAAAACAGTATTTGATTATTAAAAGCTGATTGCTGAAGATATCTATTTTGAAATTCAACTACTTCAATAATTAATTCTGTCCTTATCAATTCTTAGTTATTCGATAACACTAAAAAGGCAGATAGTTAATGTTGTTTATGGAAATTCGACCATTATATCCAATTACTTTCTTGAGAACAAATAATATTAAAGAAACAAGACATTTTTATGAGAACATCATGAATTTTCCATTAGCTTTAGAGCAAAGTGGATGTTTTGTCTATAGAGTTGGAAAATACGGCTATTGGGGATTCTGTGAAAATACTAAGGAACCTGTAGAAAAAGCGGAACAGGTTTGTTTGACTGTAGTTGTTAAAACTCTAGAAGAAGTTGATAAATGGCACAAACATATGGTAGATTCTGGTGTAACGGTTGCACGATCACCACAAAAAACAGAACAATACAAAATTTACAATGGGTTTTACGCCGATCCGTCTGGATATACTATCGAAATACAATACTTCTTTGAAGAAGGAGAACCTGTAGGGCATAAAGAATTCTAAGAAAGTGATTAGATGAAGAGAGTAACAAGGATCGGTGGAATATTTTTCAAATCAGAAAATCCTAAGAAACTAATGGAGTGGTACGATAAACATTTAGGGTTCAACATGCATGAATCTGATGAGGTTGCAGTAGTATTCAAGGATAAATGTATGTCTGAGAATGATAAACAAGAATACGCAATTTGGTCTCCTTTTTCAAGAGATACAAAATATTTTGAACCCAGCAAAAAGGATTTTATGATAAACTTTCGAGTAGCTGATTTAACAAAACTAGTAGCACTTCTAGAAGAGGAAGGAATAGAGGTACTTGGAGAGATTAAAAACTATAAACAAGGTAAATTTGCTTGGATTATGGATATTGAGGGGAATAAAATCGAACTCTGGGAACCATCAATAGAAAAATAGTTTTTGCTTAAATTTTTCTTTCACTTAATTCTATTTTGTTTGGCTTTTCATAGCTTTTGGAATAAATTTAAATTCCTTTGATAGATTCTCTCCCAAAGGTGAAATTTATGGCTTTAAAGGAATTCAAATACGATGTTCCTGAATTATCTAAAGGTTATGCAGGAAAAACGCTCTATATTAATCTAGATACATTGGAAATAAAGATAGAAGATGTAACAGAAGAGATGAAAGAGAAATTCATAGGCGGAAAAGGTTTTGACCTTTACCTGATGTGGAAGTATCTTCCAAAGGATAAGAGGACAAAATGGGATGATAAAGAAAATGTACTTGCGATCGCATCTGGTCCTCTGGGTGGAACATCAAACTTTCCTGGTTCTGGAAAGAGTATAGTTACAGGAGTCTCTCCTTTAACTGGTATAATTATCGATTCTAACGCAGGAGGGTATTTTGGTCCATTTCTGAAATATGCTGGATTTGATGCTCTTGCTATTCAAGGTAAATCTGAAAAAGAAATTTCTATTTATGTTAATGGAGAAGAAGGGAAAATAATAATTGATGTTGCGGAAGATTTACCTTCTGAAACTTATAAAATTGGAACCATTTTAACAGAGAAATATGCAGACGATGAAAGAGATAGAAGAGAAATATCTGTTGTATCAGCTGGACCTGGAGCTGAAAATGCTTATTGTGGTTGTTTGAACTTCAGTTGGTTTGATCTAAAACGAAAATACGTTAGATATAAGCAAGCAGGAAGAGGAGGAACAGGTACTATTCTCAGGAACAAGAAAATTAAAGCTATTATCGTTAAGAAAAGGAATGTTAGAACCCAAGGTAATAATCCTGCTGATTTGGAAGCGGTCAAGAAAGTAGGACGAAAACACACTGATGAAATGATAGCGCTTGATTCAAAGCAAAATGAAATGCGAACTCTTGGCACAGTCCATTTAGTTCCTATTATGCATGAATTCGACTTGCTACCAACTAAGAATTTCAAGTATGGCAGATTTGACAATCATGAGAACATAGGTAAAGAAGTATATCGTGCAAAATTCAATAAAGGACCATCTCCTTGCTGGAAAGGATGTGCAGTCGGATGCAGTCATGGTGTCAGTAATTTTGAGATTAAAACAGGTCCATACAAAGGGCAATTAGTCTCAGTAGATGGTCCTGAATATGAAACTCTAGCTGGTTGTGGAAGTAATTGGTATGTTGATGATCCTGATGCTGTTCTAGAGGTTAATTTTTATTGTGACAATTATGGCTTAGATACTATCAGTATTGGAACAGGTATAGGTTTTCTAATGGAACTTTACGAATATGGCATCCTCAACAAGGAAAGAACTGGTGGTCTTGATCTCTCTTGGGGTAATGCTGAAGAAGCTTTAGAGCTCATTCACCAAATAGCTCGAGGTGAAGGTTTTGGTAAAATCTTTGGAATGGGTATTAAGAAACTCAAGAAATACTTCGTTGAAGAATATAACCTATCTGAAGATGAAGCAAAACTAGTAAATGATATTGGAATGGAATCTAAAGGATTAGAATTTAGCGAATATATAACCAAAGAAAGTCTTGCTCAGCAAGGAGGATATGGTTTTACGCTAAAAGGTCCTCAACATGACGAAGCTTGGCTGATTTTCGAAGATATGGTTAGAAATAACATGCCTTCTTTCGAGCAAAAAGCAAACGCTCTCTGGTGGTTCCCAATGTGGAGAACATCATTTGGACTCCTCGGACTATGCAAGCTTCCATGGAATGATATTGTGCCAGAAGATAATAGAGAATTTGCCATAGGAACAATAGAAAAAGACGGTATGAAAGTGCCAGATGATTTAGCAGATCCAGCAAAAATACCTGAACATGTTCTGAATTATGTGGAATTCTATAACGCTGTCACTGGGAAGAATATTAATTCTGTTGACTATATCATTATGAGTGAAAGGGTTTACAACTTCCAAAGATCAATTAATTTACTTCTAATACCAGAAGGTGTAACATACCGAGAATTAGATTCTATTCCTTATCGAGCTATGGGACCTGTTACTGAAGAAGAATACTTATCCAGAGAAGAAGAGTACTATCTGAAACAACTCAAAGAAGAAGCTAGAATAGATGTAGTAAATCTTTCAACTGAAGAGAAGATGAAAGAACTAAGAAAAATCAGAGAAGCAAGATATGAGAAACTAAAGAATGCTGTCTATAAGAGACGTGGCTGGACAGAACAAGGTGTTCCAACTCTTGAAAAATTGAAAGAACTTGGATTGGATTTCCCAGAGCTAACTGAATTAGTGAAGAACCATCAATGATGCTTATTTGTCTTCTTGTCTTATTAGACAAAGCTAGGTATATGTCGTGCTTAGAGCTCATGATATAGGGCGAAGACACTCTATACTTACTCTTAGTGGATACATCACGTATCCTCCTACCCCGTTCACCCTGCGTTTAGGCATGGCTTTCGGATCGCTTTTGAGTAAAATGTTGTATGCGGCATTAACGTCAGCATTGATCAAGTGGCCTTGAGCAGAACGAAATAACCCTCGGTGGATTCTTTTTCCCTTGTACTTCTTACGATAACGGGGGAATTCATTATCCAGGAAACTGCTTTTAGAGGTGTATTGTTCAGGGATGGTCTCTACCTTTATCCCTTGCTCAGCTCCTTTGTATTTTAGTATATCGATGATTTTTAGGAAGGGGATGGTGACGAACATCTGGGTGGTCTTTTTCCAGAAATGCACCCCTTGTTTCCATAGCTCGTTATACCCTATGATTACTTCATGTAGCCCTCGTTCTACCCACAAGTCAACCAGATACTTGGTTAATTTATGGATAGCATCATTCAGTTTCCTTCTCCACTTCTCCTTAAGTTTATAGTAAGCTGGACCATACTTGAGTCTATTTTTCCCTTTCAGTAATTTTTTCTGCTGTTGTGCATACTGTATCTGTAATTTCTTCTGTTCTTTCAAATAATATTGTGTAATGGATTTTATCCCTTTCCCTGCATCTTTGATAACAATCGGTCTTCCTCCGAGGTTATCCACGAAAGCTGCAAGGTTGTCCATCCCTAGATCCACAGCTCCTTTTCTGATCATCTTCTTCTTGAGATTAGGTATACTCTTCAAGTAAATGAGTTCAAGGGTGTAGTGAGTTCTCCTTGGAATAACTCTTACTTCTCTTAATTCAGCTTGAGCTGTTAGTCTTGTCTTGTAGGTATAATTCACTTTCTTCGGTAACACTAACCATCCATTAATTATCTTCGCCTGTTGATTGGTGAAGATAGCTACCACTTCCCCACCCTTCTTCTTGTAGTTAGGTGGTTTAGGCATGGCAAAAAACAATGTAGGTTTCTTCTTCCACTCTTGTTTAGCTCGGAAAAAACTCTTCCAACATCTAGAAAGGAGTTTGAGAGTTTGTTGAGAAACATGAGCAGGAAGGGCTCTGTAGCACCCCTCCTGTTTCAACTGTCTATCAAGATCATAGTAAAAAAGCAGTTTACTTGTTTGTTTTAAAGAAGTTTTTATCAGAAAATTTGCTCGATTATAGAGATTTTTTGATTGATGACAGATTCTGCTTAATGCTGGATGATACGCCACTTCTATACGCTCTGCGCGCAGTACCTTTGCCATCCTTCGTTGACCCAGAGTTCACTATAAAAACACCCGTAATATGCGCTTTAAACACTCCATTTAAACTGATACAATTGTAGATAATATGACTACAAGACAAAAATTTATTATAATTTCAATTATTTTTTCTCTCTTTTTTTGCTTTTTCAAAAGTATAGACTTCCTTAAAATTGCCTTACATACGGGCTATTTTAGGTGAAAAAGATATTGCTGGTGAAATAATATTTATAAAGCGTCTAGAAACAACATAGATAGGGGTAAAAATCAAATTAAGAGTATATCAAATTATTCTTGTGATTTTTCAAACAAAATTCGTAGAGAACTGGGGTTGAACTAGATGAGTTTCTTAAAATTACGAAACAAAGTAAAAAACGCTAACAAAGCAAAGATACTAATATTAGGATTAGATGCTGCTGGAAAAACAACTTTATCGAGGTATCTAAGATATGGGGAGTTTCAAGATAATACTGTACCAACAATAGGACAAAACATAGATACTTTTGATGTAGAAGGATGGACTATAACTGCCATAGACGTCGCAGGGCAAAAGAATTTCAGATTCTTATGGGAATCACATTATCAAGGAAGTTCTGCTATTATTTTTGTAATAGATGCGGCTGACTTTGATAGATTACCAGAAGCGAGAGACATACTTAAACGCCATGTTTTTGACAACCCACATCTAGATGGCGTTCCTGTTTTAATAATGGCCAATAAGCAAGATTTGCCAGGTTCGATAGATGCACCTTTACTTGTTCAAATGTTAGATTTACAAACTCATTTTCTAAATAGAACCTTTTCAGTTTTCGATTGCAGTATCCTCTATGGTGGAGGCATAATGGAATCCTTCGGTTGGTTAGTAAATCAATTGGAAATGCAGAAGTAAGTTAGTGAGCATCTCCTTTCAGTTTTATTTATATATGTCCTTACCCAGTTATGAATTAGTTTGAAAAACTAATTTCTTAGGGGCAGAGAAATGATAGCTAAGTCAAGAAAATTTGTCTTATTGTTTAGTGGATTACTTATTATTTCCTTTACGGTAAACTCATTAAATGTTAGGGTTGGAGAAAATTCTACAGTTTTAGCAAATTTAGATTATGAAAAAGATGAAGTTTCAACTATACAGGACATTCCTCTTTTGAGACATCTGGAAGATTATATGAATAGTGAAATTAATCAAGAACTTCAAGATTATGAAATCGCCGGTGTGACAGTTTCTGTTGTTCAAGATGGTGAAATGATATTCTCTAAGGGATATGGATATGCAGATTACAGTTATACTTCCCCTGTAATTGCAGATGAAACTCTTTTCCGATTAGGATCTATTTCTAAAACATTTACCGCTGTTGCAGCAATGCAGCTTGTAGAGCTAGGATTGCTAGATTTAGATGAAAATGTTAATACATACTTAACAGTTTTTAAAATCCCTGATACTTTTACAGAACCTATAACTTTACGACATTTACTAACTCATACTGCAGGTTTTGAAGTTTCGACATCTGCTGTTTTGCATGAATCTTATGAAGCAATGTTATCACTTGAACAAGAGTTGATAACTTATATGCCTGATCGAGTAAGACCTCCAGGGGAACTAACAGGATATTCAAATTATGGAAGTTCTCTAGTAGGTTATATTGTTCAAGAAATTGCAGGAAAACCCTATTTTGATTACATGGAAGAAAATATTACTTTACCCTTAGAGATGAATAGCACAACATGTAGACAACAACTGCCAAGTGAATTGCAAGCTGATATGTCTTCAGCATATTTTGATTATGACCATCCAGGATTTTACGAATATTTCTCTCTTTATCCAGCGGGAGGTTTCACTTCATCAGCAACAGATATGGCTAAGTTCATGATGATGCTCCTCAATAATGGAACCTATAACAATGTGACAATTTTAGAAGAAAGTTCTGTTCAAGAAATGT
Organism: Candidatus Heimdallarchaeota archaeon; assembly: GCA_018238545.1. Taxonomy (GTDB): domain Archaea; phylum Asgardarchaeota; class Heimdallarchaeia; order Heimdallarchaeales; family Heimdallarchaeaceae; genus UBA460. The sequence continues at coordinate 6,772 of JABCTC010000004.1, read as the reverse complement.
TTTCAGATCAATATACTGTTCATCCTGATATACCGAGTGTAGGTTTAGGTGTTTATGAGACAGATTATAGAAATGCCCATATAATTGGGCATGGAGGAGATACGATTTTCTTTCATAGCAACATGATGCTATTCCCTGATGAAAACTTTGGTTTGTTCATCTCTTATAATAGTAGAACAGGAATCTTTGGGATGAGTAGATTCATCTCAGGTTTAATGGAGAGTTTCTATTATTTCAATAGAGTTGTAGAACCTGTAGAAAACTTTAGGCAGAGAGCAAGCATGTTTACAGGGACTTATGTGAGCACAAGAAGATATTACAGTGAAAAGAACAATGTTGCTATGTTATTCTGGTCACAATACTATTCTGCGAATATCAGTGTAAGTAAGGGCTATCTGCAAATTGCTGGATTAGATGATATAGATTTTGTTGAAATTGCTCCCTATTTCTTTGTAGAAAGAACAGGAACTATGGATTTATCCCTGTTCTTTAAAACAAATGAGAATGGAAAAATAACTCATATGTATACAAGTTGGCAAACAGCTATTACCACATATGAAAAAATCCATCCATCTTATATCAATACGAATCTTCAATTAGGGTTGTTGATACTTATGGGGACAATATCCTTGATATCTTTGTCAATGTGGGGAATAGACTCATTCTTTAGATGGAAAAAAGGAAAAGAAAGAGGAAACACCCTTCATTCGATGACCAAAATATGGTTAATCGGTTTTCTCACAACGGCAATAATAACTGTCAGTTTATTGATGAAAATAAATCACGAGACTATAGTACTTAGCACTGAAACATCATCAGCTTTTCAAAGTATACTCTTCTTACCTTATCTGTCAATTGCTTTCATTATTGGAAATATGTTGTTCACATTCTTTGCTTGGTTTGGTGTATTTAATCAAGATAGGAAACCATATTGGAATTTGGCAACAAGGATACAATATACTGCATTAACAGTGTTTAGCATGTTATACATCATATTCCCGATTTATTGGAATTTCTTTATTTTCTAATCGAGATGCAAAATCTCTTTCTTTTTCCTTTGATAATACTCTAGCATGCGTTTCGCTTGCTCATCAGGATAAAGGTCCAGTATTCTGATTCTCTCTATTAGATAAGTATCGAAATATTCCAATATAACATCCATAGTTCTGAAAAGTTCTTCTCTAGACAAATCTTTAGGAATAGCTTTTTCTAGCAATTTTATTCTGTTATCATCAAGTTTCTGCTCTAATCGACGATAATTTTCAGGCTTTCTTTGAGCGAGCATATCTTCAAACTTAACCAAATATTTCCTGTAGAAGTCTACACAATCGTATGCATCCCACAATTCTCCTCTTGCTAACTTCAGAACAGTATAACTGAGACCTATATGGTAATGTTTGATATAATGTCTTAATTCCTCCTCATTGATATCCCAATCCATTTGCCAAGCTTTCTCCATCATAGCTGCTATGTGACCTTTAGGGTCGTAAAGATTAGTTATATGTGCATGATCTGGTCTTATATTCTTTGGTAAAACTTCCCAAGAGAAATCAAATTTTATTTCATCGGGTTCATAGAAAACAACATAAACTGTGGGGAAACCTGACATAGATTCAGCTTTGATATCACCTATTTTCTTTGCTGTATCTAATCTGTCTTTTTTCAAAGAATCAAAGTCTTCTGCAGTGCAAAGGATACCAAAATCTATATCTGAAAATTCATCTGCTTTTGTAGACCCAGAGACGTAAATACCTTTAACTCTGGAATCTTGTTTCAAAACCTCAACTGCTTTATCGATGAGAGCTTGATGTTTTGGTAAGTTAGTGAATTTTTCAACTGGATACATAAATAAAACTCACTTCAAACACTTTAAAGTTTTTTGAAATACTATTACTTCTATTTGAAAACCATGGGATTAGGTAAAATTTAAGATTGAAGAAATATTGTTTTAGATATTGGTAAGTATGATAAAAGAAGAATATGTTCCTGTTGAAATTCTTCATAATTTCATGAAGGATGTTTTTATTGGTTTAGGTTATCCAGAAGAAGAAGCCCAAGTAAGTGCGGATATCTTGATAGAATCTGATTTAAGGGGGATAAAATCTCATGGGGTTCAACGTCTCAGATACTATTATGTTAGAGTTAAAGGAGGACAGCATGAAGTCAGTAAGTTTGAGATTATCAAGAATCAAAATGCCGCTGTGGTCATAGAAGGAAATCATGGAAATGGGCATTTTATCTCATACAATGCAATGAAACTAGCTATAGAAAAAGCGAAAAAATACGGGCTAGGAATGGCTGTTGTCAGAAATAGCACTCATTATGGAATAGCTGGATATTATCCTCTAATGGCGATAAAAGAGGGATGTATAGGAATAACAGGGACAAATGCTCGTCCAGCTGTTGCTCCAACCTTTGGAATAGAACCAATGTTAGGCACTAACCCTCTAACTTTTGGTTTTCCAACAAATGAAGAATTTCCATTTGTTCTAGATTGTGCGACATCGATTATACAAAGAGGGAAAGTAGAAATCAATGCAAGAACAGGAGAAACTCTAGCTGATGGGTTAGTAATAGGAAAAGATGGCAAATACAAAACTGATGCAAAACAGCTGTTGAAAGATTTCGTCAACAAAGAAGCTGCTTTACTACCACTAGGTGGGGCGGGAGAAACATTGTCAGGACATAAAGGATATGGCTATTCTACAGTTGTGGAGATACTTTCAGCTGCTTTACAAGATGGGAAATTCTTGAAAGAACTATCAGGATTAGATGACGAAGGGAATAATACGCACTTCCATGTAGGGCATTTCTTCATAGCTATTGATCCAGAACATTTTCTCGGGTTGGACGTGTTCAAAGCAGTAGCAGGTGCTATATGTAAAAAACTAAGAAAATCTGCAATTGCTCCAAGTGAAGAGAGAATTTATACAGCTGGAGAAAAGGAATTCGAAGCTGAGAAATTAGTTAGAGAAAAGGGTGTTCCAGTAAACAAAAGCATTCAAGAAGATTTACTCTTTATGAGAGATGATCTGAAACTAGAAAATTATGTTTTCCCTTTTGAAAAATAAACTTGGAGAATAGAGTGGAAGGGTAGCAAACCCTCCCTATAAAGCTCTGCTGGTGGATTATCCTGACACGATGTGTCAGCAATGATATAGGGGGATATATCACTAATAGATACTTCGAGATTTGGATATAAAAACCCCAAAAGAAAAAGTGACTTAACTGAAACTAATCTACAATTATCTCCTCTGGAGGGACGAAAGGAAAAACTCTGCGGACTATGCTTGTTGCTTCAGAAAAAGAGCTAATTGCTCCATCAAAGTTTTCCAGAGTAACAGCAAATTGTTTACAAAAATCTCTATTGAAATGTTTTACCGCTAATTGCAAAATATACGAATCACTATCACTAATAACGATTGTTGAAACTTTCTTTTTTAGATCTTCAACAACTATCATTTTCTTGTCTCTAAAACTGATTTTTCTTAAATCTGTTCGAGCACCTGTAGTCTCAGCTAAGATTGTCCTAAGAGCTGAAACAGTGCCTGTTAGAAGTGTATCTTCAATTATCTTAGGTTCTCCTCTCTCTATTCGAACTGAATATAGTAGAATACCTGATTCATTTAGAACTATGAGTTTGTTAAATTTTGTTGGAATAAGATAAACATAAAACGGATTAGCTATGAAAGCAATAGCTGTAACTCCAAAAAGTATTCCAAGGGGTATTGCTCCGTAGAATTGCAAATTTGGGTCAATCTGAATGGTCCATCTTTCAAAAATCTTTGCGACGGAGAATAGAAGCGCTACACCCATTGAAGAAGCTATTACAATACTAATTCTTTTCAATCTCTTATACTCAACTTTTATCGAGTCCATCAAGAAAACAAAGAAGGCTTGAGCTAAAACAAAAGCTTGGAAAATATTGAAAATAACTCTATAAATTCTGTATTCAGGAAGAAAATCGAGTTCTAAATTAAAACCTAGCTCAATGAAGTATATAGCTAAATAACCCCCAAGAAGAAGACTCATGATACTAAGATGCCAGGTATTAGGTCTGCTATTTTTGATGAGTTCAGTATAAAGAAATAGAATGAACAATCCAATAGCATATGGAATAATATGAATCTCTTGTATAGCACTATTACTATCCAAAGAACCATATTCAGTAGGGAAGTAAATAGCAATCTCAATTAATGATTGTACTATAGCAAAAGAAAAAAGACCAATAAACCAGTCAAACCCTCGAATCTTGTCATGGAATCGTCTATACAAAAAATAGCCAAGTATGATTAAAATAATGACTATTTGCCCTATTTTGATCCAAAATTCCCAAGGGTTAGATGCCATCAAAACTTCCTTTAATATAGTATTTTTTAAAGCTAACCCTTGTATCTATTGAAGAAATGTGTGTATGTCTATACACAAAAATGGCTATAATACGGTAAAAGAAGTTATAAGTGCGCTAGAAATAGCATCATTTACAAAGATGAACGCAGAGAAACATAACTATGATCTACTGCTTCTACTGAGTACCCTTGGTTCAAACAAGATTAGAGCAATCTTAGTATTAGCACATCAATACCCGAAAGCTGTAACAGCAACACAGCTTTCAATGTTACTTGGTTATTCTCTAAAGGTGCGAACGATATACAGAGGAATATTAGATGATCTTCAAGAAAGAGATTTGATATTCCTGGATAAACTTACACCAAAAGTGGCAAGTATAAGATTGAATCACGAAAATCCTCTCCTAAAAAGAATGATAGACTTAGCACAAAAGTACGGCGAAAAATATCTAGAAGTAATAGACGATGTCTTGGAGTAAAAAAAATGAATACTAGAAACATGTTTGCATCAAACAGAACAAATCTGATAAATTCCAGAAGAAAAGTGTTCATATCAATAATATTGATATCAGCAATAATTTTCATCATGTCAATATCAATAGCTGCTACTGCTAGTGGAGGTTTCATGTCAGTATCAATTGCTGTTAATGCTGATGGTGGGGCAATTACAATAACAGATGGAAGTTCTGCAGGAAGTAGAGGCTCTGTCAATTTCAATTTTGAGATATGGAATTTTACAACCTTCATCATGTCATCAACAATATTGCTCATTCTACCTCCTATCCATTTCCTATCTAAAACAATGATTTTCAGTGCAAGAAGAAAAGTGAATGTTTGGAGAAAATATGGTGAAGTGAGTTTCCATTCGTTCTACAGAAAAGCTAGCATAAATACTATGAACGGGACAATTACTGTAATGAAACGTTCTTCTGATTATCTGATGAACTTTCCGCTATTAAATGGAAAAGAAATAGAAAATTACGGTTTTGCTAAAGCAGCAAAAAGCTACAAAGTAACAGCTGATAGAGAAGAAATATCAAGTATTTTACATCTTTATCAATCACTTGCTCAGAAATAAGTGATTGTTCAAGCAAGACTGTTTATCTCGTTGTAACGACGGATAATCTCTTTTTTCTCTTCAATCTCTTCCTCACGGTGAAGAAGATCCCAAACAGCTTTTTCTTTAAAATCTCCATCTTCAAAAACTGTAATAGTTGCGAGGGAAATAATCTTGTCTTTCATGATTATTTTACCATCGTTAACAAGATGATTGAGCCCTTCAAGAATACCTTGAAAGTTAGTAAGGAGATTATATCCACCCCACATTTTCTTTAGAAGATCGTCAAGATGAATACTTTCATGTTCTTTGAGTATTAACTCAACTCTATTTTCAAAAGAATCTTTCGAGGCTTCCCGTGCCTCTTCAGGATAATCCCAGAAGCTTGACATATTACTTTCAGTAGTGAGTGTTCAACGAAACTATTTAAGCACCACAAAATTTTGAAAACTGTGGTCATGTTTTTAGAATTGATATGTTACTATTATGTCTAATAAAACATCATCTTCATTTCATAAAATTTAATAGAGGAAAGAAGAAAGTCTAATTATGTCAACAAGAAAAAAAATTATCCCAATTATCTTTCTATTATTCTTGAGTTTAAGCACATTCATTTCGACACCTAGCACATCTATAGCAGCTGTTACTGATCCTCCCCAGATAACAGCTATTACAGATTCCATAACTTACGAATTTAATTCAACTGATAGTTACATATGGTGGCTATTAGTAGATGATGATCCCTATAAATATCAAATTTATAGTAATGGTGTACTGGGTTCAGATACTTATTGGCAAAACGGAGATAATATTACACTATTATTCACCTATTCAATTGTTGGGGAGTATAATATGACTCTGATTGCAAGTGATATGGCGGGTAATACAGCTACTAGTACCATTTGGGTAACAATTTCCGAACCAGCTTCAACAAGCTATGCTTGGACATTTTTGATAGCAATAATTATCCTTCCATTTATGATATTTCAAAGAAGGAAACAAAGAATAAAACATTAAACTAAGAAGAAATATCATCTCATACTTTTTTTTCTCCTTTTTCCCTCCATAAAATCTTACAATCCAATATGATTATCTTATCTTCAACTCCGTCTTCTATGTTTTCCAAGTCTTGATCGGATTGCTAGAGCAACTATACCTACAACTCTAAAAAGCAAAATAAAGGGTAATAACACCACAAATAATAACCAAAAAAACACTACAAATTTGCTTCGTTTAAATCTCTCTACCCAAGAATTACTAGCTTCTTCTTTAGCTCCTTTATCCTCTTCAGGTTTTATAGTATAAATTTGAACTTCATTTCCCACAGTTATCATTTCAAAAATATTAGGTGATGTTTTAAATATAG
>JABCTC010000059.1 GCA_018238545.1 Candidatus Heimdallarchaeota archaeon | reverse complement strand
ATGAGGCAGATAACAATTATATTATAAGTAACACTGCGTATGGAGGGGGCTTTCAGGATGATGGTATTCGAATTGACCATGCAGATAATACTATCATCAAATTTAACTTGTTCTACAAAAATCATTATACAGGTATTCAACTGCGATATACCGCAACAAACACTTATATTGCAGGAAACACAATTTACTCAAACGATTATGATGGTGGTATATTTTTTAATTCAACTAATGCGCATAATAATTATATAGCATCTAACATAATATGGGGGAAAAGTCAGGATTCTGGAATTATTATCACAGGTGGAAATAATAATGAAATATATAGAAATTTAATTTATAATAATGCAACCAATGGAATAAAATTATCTTTTAACTCTACCAACATGAAAATTATAAATAATACAATATTTGGCTCTGCATTTGGCGATGGCGTATTATGGAGTGGAACATCATGTGGAACAATGTATAACAACATTATCCTTTCAAATGGAAATGGAGATGATTATGGAATAAACAGAACATCCACAGGAGTTGTTTATGTGGCCTATAACTGCATCTATGGAAATCAAAATGGAACAACCAATGGGAGTCTAACTTGGGGGCAAGGAAATACGTTTCAGGATCCAATGATTGAAACCACTACTTCATTTATTATAACATCCGCCTTAAGCTCTGCTGTGGATACTGGTACAAACTATTATACTGAAGCCTTTAATGGAGATGGGATTGATATGGGATGGAAAGAATCAGGCTTTACAGCAATTAATAATGGCCCATTTTTTGTTGATGATACAAGCGGAAGCAACACTTTTGCCGGCACATTTGCTAAACCATTCAAGACCATCCAGAAAGCTGCTGATGTTATGTCGGTTGGATTGCCTACATGCACTGTTGCATCCTGCTACATCTTCCCAGGAACTTATTCTGAAACAGTTGAGATTTATTCCAATGCAAATACAGGATATATGGTCTTTACAGCTCTCACAAATAGCAATCCACCTGTTATGACTGGTTCTCTGACAAGTAATCATGGATTCTTCATTACAAATGCAAGCAGTATAATCATTAGAGAATTGGAAATAACAAAATACATACATGGAATATTACTTAAAGGTATAGCAACTAACAATTATATTGCTAAAAATACAATTTATTCAAATGAGGATTATGGCATATACATTAATTCTGATGATGCAGATAATAATTATATTTTAACAAATAACATCTGGGGAACAAACCAAAATTATGGAATTTATATTAGTGATGGAGATAATAATATAATACAGTCCAATTATATTAATCAGAATGTTTATGGGATTTATCTTGATGGCAATGCAGTATATAATAATATTGTGCGGAATTTAATTTATTCAAATTATAATAATGGAATATAATAAAACTTTGCATTTCAAGATTGAATGAGGGAGGAAGTTTTTCTCATGTGAAAGAAAAGCTCATTGCTCCAGAGTCAGAGTCATTGTTATCATCTAACCAATTTCAATTCACTGCTAATCTTAACCACATTTTGAGAACTATTATGAAGTTGGATTTAAAATATAAAAAACATTGCGAAAATAACGTTTATGTATTTTCACTTTGTAAGTGTACTAATTGTGATTCAAATGAGAATAGGCGTATTAACAGGTGGAGGAGATTGTCCTGGTTTGAATGCTGTAATAAGAGCAATAGGAAGAAAAGGCATTGTTCATTACAATGACGAGTTTATTGGATTAAAAAACGGGTGGGCAGGATTAATGAATCTAAATTATGTTAATTTGGAACGCAAAAATCTAAGTGGTATTTTACATTTAGGAGGGACTATTTTAGGATCATCTAGAACAAATCCAGAAAAAGAAGAAGGGGGATACGAACGAGCTATAGAAAATTTCAAGAAACTACAACTTGATGCTCTAATAGTTATAGGCGGTAACGATACATTAGGTGTAGCACAAAAATTACATGAGATGGGCATTCCTGTAATTGGTGTACCTAAAACCATAGACAATGATATCTGTGCAACCGATATGACATTTGGTTTTGATACAGCTGTTTCAGTTGCAACAGAAGCTATCGATCGTTTACACACAACAGCTGAATCACATCACAGATGTATGGTAGTAGAAGTGATGGGTAGACATGCAGGATGGATAGCAACATATTCCGGAATAGCAGGAGGAGCAGATTTTATACTAATACCTGAAGTACCTTGTACAGTAGATGACATAATTGAAGTAGTAAAAGGAAGAATAGAAAGAGGTAAGTTGTTTTCAATTATCGTGGTAGCTGAAGGGGCAACATTACTAGAAACAGGAGTTTTAGCTCAATCCAGAGAGATGGATGATTTCGGAAATGTGAGACTAGGAGGGATAGGAGAGGGGTTGGCAAGAGTAATAGAAAAGAGGACAGGAATAGAATCAAGAGTAGTGGTATTGGGGCATGTACAAAGAGGAGGAACGCCGACAGCTTATGATAGAGTTTTAGGCACAAAATACGGAATTGCTGCAATTGATATGGTTCACAAAGGGGAATTTGGTATGATGACATCTCTTCAAGGAACAAAAGTTAGATCAGTAACAATATTGGATGGGATAAAGGAATCAAAGATAGTCGACAAAGAGACATATGAAGTAGCTAAAGCTTTCTTTGAGTAGAAGTAATGTAAAAAAAAGAAAGGTAAAAAAAATTAGATTACATATTGTTCTGATGTTTCCACATTTGATGCAGGATGATATAAACATCCATCTTTAGCTAAATTTGTCACGGTTGCAATAAACGTTCCCGATTGTCTTATGTTTGCAAACGTTAAATTGGCTATTCCTTCTGCATTAGTAGTTGCAGTTAGAACTATTTTTGAATTATCAGGAAGTGTTAACTCAACTGTCACTAAAACATCAGCTATTGCATTTTCATCACTATCCCTCACAGAAACTGTTACAATCACAGTGTATTTTGGATTATTTGGAGGTCCAGCCTGTATATGGGTTACTGTGATTGAATGAACATGAATTTCTGAAGTTGAAGTACCTCCATTTGTAGCACCGGGGGTTGGAGTAGTAAAAGTAGTCCAAGTAGCAGCACCATCAGTCTCTCGACCTATGGAGATGTCATTAGCGCTACTGGAATATGTATGGGAGTCAATAAGTGTAGAACCATCAGTTGCTAAAAGGTTAACATCATCACCATCATTATTCAGAGCTAAACCAGTTGTACCCTGATAAAACACCAAGTATCCACCAGCGGCAATTATCGTTCCACCCGGAAGAGTATAGGCAGAGGTTCCTCCACCGATAAGATCATCTAACACGCATCCTGAAAGATCAACATCTTCAACCGAAGGATTGTACAACTCTATCCATTCCTCAGAATATAGAACATATGGGTCAGGAAGGTATTCATTAATGATTATGTCAAAAACATCACCACTAGATGAACCACCATCATTCGCAGCACCAGGGGTTGGAATAGCAAAAGTAGTCCAAGTAGAAGCACCGTCAGTCTCTCGGCCTATGGAAGTGTCATCAGCACTGCTAGAATATGTGTGAGAGTCAATAATAGTAGAACCATCTGTATCAATAAAGTTAACATCATCACCAGCATTGTTCAAATAAATACCAGTTGTTGACTGATACAAAACAAGATAACCATTTGCTGGTATTAAGGTTCCACCAGGAAGAGTATAGGCTGAAGTTCCTCCACCGATAAGATCATCAAGTTTACAACCAGAAAGATCTATTTCCTCACCTACTGGATTATACAGTTCAATCCACTCTTCAGTGTAGAGACTAAAGGGATCTGGAAGGTATTCATTGATGACTACCATAGAAGGAATAGCTACAACACCATCATTATCAACTATTACAGAAATTTGATGAATACCAACATTTGATGATGGGTCTGTTGCTTCTGCTCTTACAGTATGGATACCTTCTGAATAAGCAGTTGTATCCCAGACATAGGAAGAACCTGTTGACACTTCAATTCCATCTATGAGTATTTTTTGTGATACCACACTATCATCATCAGTAGCATCTACTGTGATAGTAATTGAATCGCTAACTATAGAATCATCGACAGGATTTGTTATTGTAACTGAGGGGGGAATGAAATCTCCACCACTTCCACTTAAATCAATAATAGCATCGACAGAAAGATGATCTGATCCTGTTAAAGCGTGTGCAGTATCACCAGTTGTAGAACTTAGGATATAAGAAGCGAGTTGTTGATTTACATAGATATAATCTATTCTCGAATCATAATCAGGAGATGTGATTCCTAAATCAGTTGGATGTAATGTTCTGAATACATCTGTGAAATCATGAATCGCTGATTGATATTGACTGAAATCTTCGCTAGTTTCAGGATTAACATAGGGGGGAACTAACATAGAGCAAGGACCATAACCCAAACCACTCTGAAGTGTATTGAGTGTGTAATCCTCTGGACTGAAAGAATTGAGGTCACCCATATACATAATGGGAACTGAACCAAGATTATCCATATAATTAATAATGCCTTCTTGTTCCCACTCACGTCTTTGCTCGTTATCTGCACCCGTCATAGCCTTAAGATGAGAACCAATCATATGGATGGGGGCACCATAAACATTGACTATAGCATGTAAGAAATCATGAGTAACATCATAATTTGTACTATCATCAAGAGGAACGGTCAGAAGTTGATTAGTTTCCAAAATTGGAAAACGACTAAGTATTGCAGCACCACTTGTACTGTAACTAATATCCTGTAAGGTATAACCGACGTATGGATCCTCACTGGAGAAGTAAGCATTAAATTCTGCAACATATTGGTCAAGTTTAGCATTGCTATTATCGTCCCAATAACCTGTTTCAACAAAAATGAGGATATCGGCATTTTCTTCATATACCACATCTTTCCAATCTGGATGAGTTGAAGATTCACCACTCTCTTTTATGTTGTATGCCATTACTTTGAAAGGAGAACCAGTGATGGAATTGTTCACTGTAACAGAAATACTATCGAGCCCTAAATTAGAGGAGGGGTCAGTTGCCTCAGCTCGAATAATGTGTGACCCATCCTGTTCTAAGGTAGTGTCCCAAGAATAGGAAGAACTACTAGCCACCAAGATTCCATCAATAAATATGGATTGTATGTCTATTCCATTTTCATCAGTAGCAGAAACAGAAATAGTTATTGTTCCGGAAACGGTAGCACCATCGTTTGGAGCAGTAATAGTGACTACAGGGGGGGTTGTATCACCAGAACCTCCGTTAGAAACAGTTACAACTACGGAATCTGTACCTTCTACAGTTTTATCCTTAGCATAAGCTTCGATTGTATGAGAACCATTTGAATAAGTTGTGGAATCCCAAGAATACATATACGAATAGGTTATAACTGTAACACCATCAATTCTAATACCATGTTCCTTTATCGAGTTTTGTTGATCATATGCCTCAAAACTTATTGATACGGCACCACTAACAGTTGCTCCATCAGAGGGGGTAAGAATAGTTACAATGGGAGGTATATTATCAGGTTTAACTGCATTAAGAGGTACAATTTGGTTTGCAAGAATCATTATTACAAAAACTGTAAAAATGACACGAAGAGAGTTTTTATTGAATTTCATTTCCAATTTTTTCACCATCAACTTTGAATAATAATATTGAAAGCTTAGTAAGTAATTACCAGAAAACAATAGTAGAATGTAATATATAAATTTTCAGCGAATTAACTCGAAAAAAGTTTCACTAAATTAGTGATAATATACCAAAGGAAATTATGTAAGATGTATAAAATGGTGGGAACTGGGTGATTTGAACACCCGACCAATTGGTTTTGCCGACATTGATAAACAATGTTCTCTGGAGCCAACCACTCTACCGGACTGAGCCAAGTTCCCGACCTATGCTCGTTTCCTTGTTCGTATTATCTTTTTTTAAGGTTTTCTTTAAGCTTTGAAAAATAGGATAAACAAAAAGTGTAATTATGTAAAGGAAAGTAAAAATGAAAAAAGATTAGGAAAAACCAGTTTATTCGACTAGTTTTTCCAATTCATCCACAAATCTTTCGTATTGTTTCATGCCTAATTTCCAGAAATCAGGTTTGGTGATATCTAGTCTCATTAGTTCCCCGAACTCTTCAGTAGATTTACTTCCTTCGGATTTCAAGATTTGCTTTAGTTTTGGAATGAATGCTTTCTCTAAGCTTATTATTTTCCCAAATTTGATATTGTGATATTTTCTCTAAATTCATAATAATTCCAAAATTTCTATTGATTTTACCTATTTTTTCTAATTTTGTTATATATTCTCATTTATTCCTCTTATAAATTCCCACTCTGTGTCTAAGTTGACTAAAATGCTCTGCAGCATGAAAAAGGTTTTGTGTTATTGCTCCCCCTATAGTTGTTTTTTCTCCCCACTGAAAAACAAAGTCTTCACTTATCTTTTCATTAGTAAAATCCTTTATTGCTCCAACCATACGATTAATTGATTTATTGAGGTCTGCAATGGGATTGTCCGAAGCTTTAAATGGTTTGGTGTCATTAAGAAACCAATTCCCTGTATCTTCAAAAATAGATTTTACTGTATGATGGAAGGTTTCTTGGACACTGAATTCTTTAGGAGCTACCCTATAATTCCATGCGCCTTCATTATCAATCACTTCAATAGTCTGCAAGCCTTTTTTACGAAGATATTCCAAAATCTGAAGAAACACATAAATCTGAGACATAGGATTCACCTGAATACAATCACAATAAACGATGAAAAGAATGGAGAATAAAAAGATAACTAGTATTCGTATATAATTTAACAAAACAAAAAAAGAAGATGAAATTATCTATAGATTTCAACTTACTATTTCTTCTAATTCATTTACAAATCTTTCGTATTGTTTCATCCCTAATTTCCAGAAATCAGGTTTTGTGATATCTACTCCCATCATTTCTCCGAATTCTTTTGGAGATTTACTTCCACCAGATTTTAGAATTAACTTCAGTTTTGGTATGAAAGCATCGCCTTGTTCTTTATACAATTGGTATAGAGTGTAGACAAACATTTGTGCGAAAACATATGGATAGTTGTAGAATCTGAAGTTTGGCATGTAGTAGTGGGGTTTCATAGTCCACTCCCAATTCATCTCCTCAAACCACTCCACTGCATCTCCATAGATTTTATCTCTTGCTTCTGTCCAAAGTTTTGAGATCGTTTTTCCATCTAGAAAGCCACCTTCGGCAACTGTTTTGTACATATTTTGCTCGAACCACACTCTTGCACTAACCTGAAAAGTTGCCATGCCTGCACCATCCAACACTCTGCTAAGTATTGCCTTCTTTTCTTCTTTAGTTTCTGCTTCACTTAATAGAAGATCTGTTAGTAGTAGTTCTCCAAATATTGATGCTACTTCGGCTATAACCATTGGATATCTTGCATTTATTATCGATTGCTCTCTTGAAACCATATATCCATGCACTGCATGTCCAAGCTCGTGTGCTAGTGTGTAAACATTGCCGAGTGCTCCGGTAAAAGTTTGAAGTATGTAAGATGTTTTTCCTTTATACCAACTTGCACAAAAAGCTCCGTTTCTCTTTCCCATTCTTGGACTTGCATCTATATGATTTCTTTCAAACATGTCTTTTGCTGTTGAATAAAAATCTTCATCAAAATTGCCATATGCCTTTAAGATCAACTCTTGTGTTCTTTCCCAGGTATATTCTGTATTTGGAACATCAGGAAGAGGTGCAACAAGGTCTTCACAGCTTAATTTAGGCAAGTTCAGCATTTTAGCTTTTAGAGTTAGATATCTTCTATATATCACAGAATGTTCATCTATCGCTTTCATTAAATTATCTATTATTTCTTGATCAACATCATTGGCTATAAGACTCTGATGCATGGGAGAATCATATTTTCTTCTTTTTGAGGTTTTAACCCAATCACTGCAAATATTGTGCATAGCTGAAGAGAATATTTCCTCATCTTTTCCAAGTACACCATATATAGCCTTGTTAGCTGACCTTCTTGTATCTTTATCGGGATGCGCCAACAATCCATTTGCTTCTCCGTAGGACAATTTTTTTGTTTCTCCTTCCACTTCAACATCAAACATCCTTGTATTCAACCATTTAGATTGAAGTTGTTGCCACCCAATAATGCCATATTGATCTTTTTCAATAATTAGCTGCTCTTCTATTTCTGACAACCTATGAGGGTAAGATCGCTTTAGTTTTTCAAGAGAGTGTTTATAGCTCTCTAATTTTGGATCTGAAATAACTTGCTCATTCTCATAAACATATTTGCCAGTTTCTATTTCAAGAAAAGCTAATTTAGCGCCTATTTTGGATGAGTATTCCTGTGCTTTGTTAAATAGTGTCTTTATTTCAGGTATTGTCATGTTTGCTGAGAAGGATAATCGAGCAAATGAGCTGAATTCAAAGAAATCAGCTGTAAAATCTTCTTGTTTTTTTAGTAGAACCAATAAATCATCAGCTGAGAATTCAGGAAAATTTAATTTACCCTTATAGTCTCTGATGAACTCATCAACTTGTTTATCAAGTTTTTTCAAAACTTCATTTATTCTAGAATCATCAGGACCTTTAAACATCTCAGATAAATCCCAAGCAATTTCGTTCTTTGGCATAATAATCGAAGAAGGCAGTTTAATTACAAATAAAAAACTTATCTACACAACGAAAATAGGGGGAATTAGTCAAGGTAATAATTTTTCTCATCCAGTAGAAATCCTTTGATGGTTTCGCCTATTGCTTTATTTTTAGGTAACCTCTCCAAATTATCATCAAAGTTCTCATAGTTGTCCATTGCCATAATAACTACGGTTTGACCTTCTGTTGAAACTAACATATATTCTCGAGGCACTAACTCATCGTTCCTCTTTTTAGCGCTGATTTCTACTCTCTTTCGTACAACCTTTCTTTCCTCATGGTTTGTAAGAGATTCTAATCTAACTTGATCATCGTTTATTGCTCTTACTCTCCAGATTTCTTTCTCAAAATTAATAATGTCACCATTACCAAATGCAGGCAATCTGACAAGGTAAGTGTTTGTGTAGACTTCTGTTCCATCTTTTGATGTTGTTTTATGTTCGTATGCAGTAGAAAGTTTTCCTGCAGTTTGTGCTCTTATCTCTCTAGCTAAATTTGAAGCTAGTATTTTTGTACTCACTTGAGCAGTAATACCATCGGGTTCAACTTTTATATCTAATATGTAAGATAGTTTAGAATCTTCATGTTGCTTCATCATATCATTGATGAGATTTTCAAATCTGTCTAATTCATCATCTGTTAATCTTCTTTTATCTGCTCGAACCTGCAGAATAGCTTCAAAATAACCAGATTTATACAATGAACAATCATTACAGATAGTTCTCTTCATTTTCAGTCTAGTGACAAAATCTTTCTCGAAGGGAGAAAATTCTTCATGTGGCTGCAAAATGATTTTTGTTTTAAGTTCGAAGTATTTAACACCATAATTCATGATTTTATCATTTTCTATATCATCTTCAAATTCAGCTTCATAGGGGTCTGCAGAGTGAAATTTAGATAAAACAGCACTTCTTACAACTTCTCTTATAACCTCTTCCAGGTTCTCCTCCCTCACATGTGGGTCTATACGTGTGTTTAAAACTCTGAGGACACCACAATCGATGCATATTTCAACATTCAGACTTTTTAATAGTTCAATGTCAAGAGGGTGTTCTTTCTTGTAACATGTTTCGCACAAGTTGTCAAGAAGTATTTTATCCATAGTACCACATACGGCGCAAAATCGTCCTCTTTCAGAAATCTTACTCACCTTTACAATAAATCTTTTCCTTAACCCAAATAAGCCTTTTCTTATTCATCTTAACATCATCGCATGGCCAACTTTCGTCTTTTTGTCAGGGTGATCAAACCATAAAATTGCTTCTTCATGAATAATCCGGTTTTCTATAAGAAGGTTTACTGCTCTTGTTCCTATTACATTAACAGATGTGCTTCTCTTAACTTCATCCAATAATTCATCTGCAGAAACTAGTTCAATGCCATAGAAAGTTTTACTAGCCTTAATCTTAACTCCATGGCTTAAGAGTTCCACTTCCATAATTTCTTCATCACATGCGGCAACTAGCCTTTCTCTTGACTGCTTTATTACTTTAATAAAAAAGGAAGAAGACATAAAAATCACTCGCACTTTTGATTTATTTTCGTAAAGGTTTAACAGACATCGTTGCACCGCAAGCATCACAGCGTTTTCTTAGAATTCTTGTTTCTATTACCAACTGAGTATCTGGTTTTCCACATTCTGCGCAATTAACGTACTCTTTAACATATCTCTCAAGGAGTGTTTGGAGTGTTGTTTTGGCATGTTTTCCAGCAAATACTGCACGAGCGCCTTCCATTGTAACTGAAGCAGCTAACTCTCCAGCCATAAATTTGAGAAAATGGTTTGCTTCTCTATTAATTCGTTCTAAAACCTCTCTGATATTAACTATAAAGGTCTTATTTCCTTCAATTACTGAATGTATGGTTGGAATTTCGAATCTTGATTGTTCGAACACTTTTTCTGGGAGGTGTTTTCTTGCTCTTTCGAATAATTCATCATATTCCATCTTATTGCCTCAAGAGTTTTTTAGCTCTTACCTTTTTGTTTGTTTCGTTTGAAACTTCTTTTCTCAATATTTTCAGCTTAACAACAAAATATTTTAAGCCCTTCTTCTTTTTAGTAATGAGGATTATATTTGAGTAAAAAGAAAAAGAAACCGACAAAGGGCAAGAAAAAACCATATAAAAGGACATATTCAGGTTGGGTAACAGCTGATTCTGATGCCATTAGAGCACAGTTACCTAAAGAAGGAGAATTTTTCGGAATCGTTCTCCAAATTCTTGGTGCAAGTATTTTGCTTGTGAAATGTTTAGATGGTTTTACAAGGCAAATCCGTATTCCAGGTAAATACAGGAAAAGAATGTGGTGTAGAGTTGGAGACGTGGTCATTATAATGCCCCTATATGGAATGAAACCTGATGAAAAAGGTGAATTAGTACATCGCTTTAGAAAAAATGAAGTAAGATGGCTAATAAACAACAAACATATTCCAGAAGAATTTGTTCTGTAAATATTCTTTTTCCATTTTTCTTAGATAAATTAATTTAACGTGTAAATTGTCTTTGATTAAGCAATAGTTTTATTTATTGCAATTATTGTATTACTATTGAGATTATGGTTCCACCTCATCTCCTCCATTGATGACCATACCTAAGAGCCCTATGCGCACTCTCATTAAAAAAACAGGAATTGTGAAAAAATGTCTGATAAAGAGATAGCTTCCATTGACCAAAAAATAGACAAGAGTCGTATTAGGGAGAAGGATTCCAATACTCTAAAGTCAATTGAGAGTGTATTTGATTTTCAAACAAGCATGCTTATAGTAAAAATGATGAATTCTGGGATCTTAAGTGACATTGGTTTTTGTGTTTCTACTGGAAAAGAAGCTAATGTGTATCATGGTTATGGAATGCAAAAAGAGGAACTTGCAATTAAGATATATCGAACAGCTTCTGCAGAATTTAAGAAGAACTGGATATATGTTCAGGGAGATCCTCGTTTTAAAAACTACAAAAAAGGAACTTATTCGTTCATCTATACTTGGGCTAAAAAAGAATTTAAGAATCTTAAACGGATGAATAAAATTGGCGTGAGATCTCCACTACCTATAGCTATACAGAAAAATGTTCTAGTTATGGAGTTTATAGGAAAGAATGAGAAGGCCGCCCCTCTTCTTAAGGATAGTAAAGTTAAGAAACCTCATAAATTATATGCGAAGGTACTGGACTATATGACAAAAATGTATGAAGATGCGAGATTAATTCATGCTGATTTGAGTGAGTACAATATATTAATGTTGAAGCAAAATCCAGTTTTTATTGATGTTTCACAAGCTGTGTTGCTTGACCATCCTTATGCTGCAGCTTTTCTATTTAGAGACATAAAAAATATTAACCGCTATTTCAGTTCTCTCGGTGTAGAAATACTCCCAAATGAAGAACTTTATGAACAAATAACAGATTCTCCCCCTAGCCCTAAAATACAACTATTGGAAATATAATTGGTGTTAACTATGTCAAGCGAATTTTTAGTACGAATCCCATTGGAAAGGATTGCTGTACTGATAGGTCCGAAAGGAAGCACTAAGAAGAGGATAGAAGAATTAACCGAAAGTAAATTGATGATAGACAGTAAGACTGGAGATGTCATCATCACAATAGAGGAAGATTCTGAAGATCCTGTTAATATGTGGCGCGCAAGAGATATGGTTAAAGCTGTTGGGAGAGGGTTCAGTCCTCAGAAAGCTTTTCAGATTAAAGATTCTAGTTGGGGTTTTGATATAATACAACTCCGAGACCTTGTAGGAACTTCTCCAAACACATTAAGAGAAGTACGATCAAGGGTTATTGGTAAAAATGGGAGAACAAGGAACATTATAGAGCAAATAACAGGTGCTCACGTATCAGTTTTTGGCAATACCATAGGAATAATATCAGAATTCAGTAAGTTAAAAATTCTGAGAGACGGACTTACTAGACTAATAAATGGTTCTAAACACAGTACTGTTTACAAGTACTTAGAGGAGAAGATGAGGGATCTTAAAAGTGATCAAGATAAATTGTGGATAGCTCACGGTGACGAAGAAGCAATAGCCTCTATGACTGATTTAGATGAAGTTGAACGAATAGTCTTTGAAGAAGAAGCAGAAGATGAATCGTAGATGAATGATAAGAGATATGATCTGCACGTTCATAGTTGGTTTTCAAATGATTGTAAAAGCGATCCAAAGGACATTCTCAAAATTGCTAAAAAAAATGGATTAAGCGGGATAGCTATAACAGATCATAATAGCGCTAGATTTCATCAAAAGAATTTCAAAATTGATGGTTTGTTAATAATACCAGGTGTTGAAATTTCAACTAAAAAAGGTCACGTAATAGGACTTGGAATAAAAGAAACAATTGAAAAAAGGTTAAGTCCTGAAGAAACTGTTGAAAAAATTATTGATTTGGGAGGACTGGCCACAATACCTCATCCTTTTGATTTTACTCGCAAGGGGATCGGCAAGATTATCTACAATTTGAAAAAGATAGCTGTAGAGACTGTAAATGGATCATGCCCCATAAAATCTTTTAACACGAAAGCAAAACAAATGGCCATTGAGTACAATCTTCCCGAAACTGGAGGAAGCGATGCACATAGACTAAAGGACATAGGAATGGCATACGCGGCTTGTACAGAAGAAATGGGAACAGTTGATGATCTCTTAGAAGCTATAAGAAAACGAAAAACCACTGGGGAAGGAACTAATTTGACCATTGGAGAAAAAATGATAAGAACTTTTCAAATTCATTTCTAAAAACTGTTTTTATCCAAAATAATCATAAGAAAGCTCAAAAAGAAAAGATTAGATGTGAAGATTAGAAAGCGTTGTTTTTATTCCACATCTCTTCTTTTAATAAATCACGAATTGCTACTCTTATGCATTCACTTCTATTGGGATATCTCTTTAATCTGACTAATTCATCTAAATCATGAAGGAATTCATCAGGAAGATGGACTGTTACTAATTTCATTCTTTTACACCTAAGCTACTTTTTCATTTTCTATTTAAAAGAAGTGTAATATTAGGGAAATATACTTGTCTGTTTCCACATAATTTGCTGATATACTTCTTCAGTGTAAAAACATGGCGATAAACTCAATCTTAAGCGCTGAAAACGTCCCCAATTGCTATTTCAGAGATAATACAATAACCAATGGGAGATAGGGAGTTTCTATTTTACTCCTGTTCCAGGTGGTACATCTTTATCTGGATGCAATATTATGGGTTCACCATCAATATCAGCTGCAAGAAGCATGCCTTCAGACTCTTCGCCCATCAAAGTAGCTGGTTTTAGATTAGTAACAACCACAATTTGCTTTCCTACGAGATCCTCTGGAGAATAATATTGTTTTATTCCTGCTAGAATCTGTCTTTTCTCCTCCCCTAAATCTATCTGTAATTTGATTAGATTTCGGCTTTTCTCTAGAGATTCAGCGCCGATTATTGTTGCAATCTTCAGTTCAACATTCTTGAATTCATCATAACTTATTTTATTCATTTTTTTATCATCCTTCTTTTGTGCTTTTGTTTTACTGCGTACTTCATCTAGTTTCTTCTTAACCTCATCACCCTTTATCTTGTGAAAGACAGGTTTGGATTTTTTAACTATCTGATTTTCATTAGTGATTGCTAAATCTATCTCATCGATCCCATTACTTACTGGAAGTCCTTCAAATCCCAGTACTTCCCAAATACTTTCAGCTGTTGCTGGGATAATAGGCCATAGTAGAATGGAAAGTATCTCTGATAATTTAACTGAAAGATTAAGTACTGTAGCGGTTCTCTCCTTATCATTTTTTATTAAATGCCAAGGTTGTGTTGTTGAGAAGTATTGGTTCCCAAGTCTAGCAACATTTATCGCAATTGAGGTAGCATCTTTCAGTTTGAAGTTTTCCATAGCATCTTTATAATTCTGAATGTTATTCTCTATTTGAGAAAGCAAATCCTTATCCTCTTTCTTCAACTCTCCTCTCTTAGGAATCTTTCCGTCAAAATGTTGAGATATAAAGATAGTAATCCTATGAATAAAATTCCCCAGTACATCATTTAAATCATTATTCACAGTCGATGCAAATTCACCCCAGTCAAAATAAAAGTCTTTGAGCTCGGGTCTATTTATCATAAGATAATAACGCCAATAATCTGCAGGTAATGTTGCTACTGCTTCATCCCCCCAAATACCAATTCCTTTTGATTTTGAAAATGGTCCTTCCTTAAACATTAGAAAGTTTGTTGTCGCTATAGCATGAGGTAAGGGGTAAGAATCTTTAGATGCAATTAACATTCCAGGGAATAACAAAGCATGAAATATGATGTTATCTTTACCTATACAAAAAACAGTTTTTGTTTTTTTATCAAGCCAAAATTCGTCAAACATCTCAGGTTTCCCAAGTTCTTCAGCAATTAACTTAACTGTACTAACATATCCAAGAACGTTTTCAAACCAAACGTAAAGGGCTTTATCATTGAATTCTTCTCCAAAGATAGGAGCTATTGATATCCCCCAAGATAAATCTCTTGAAACAGGTCGTTGTATGAGCCCTTCTTCAATCATACTTAGTACTTTTTGTTTAGCAAATGGTGGTATATGAGGATTATTTTCAGCAAATTGTTTGAGGTCATCCGCCAATCTTGGTAAATCAAAATACCAATGTTTTGTTTTTTTCAGAACAGGTACATTGGAACAGGTTGAACAATATGGATCAATGAGATCTGTAGGTTTTAACACCTTTCCACATTCATGATTAGTACATTGGTCTCCTCTTGCATCCTTTATTCCACAATGAGGACAAGTGCCTTCAACAAATCGATCTGGAAGGAATCTGTTACAGTGATTGCAATAATATTGTTCTGATTCTTTTAAAACATAATATCCATTTTCATGGATTTTTTTATGTAATCCTTGTACATATGAAATGTGGGTTGGGTTTGTTGTTATTGTATACTTATCAAAATCAATATTCCAGTCAGCTAACAGCTGAACTATTTTGTTATGATATTTCAACGCTAACTCATTTGGGGAAATTCCTTCTGCTTCAGCTGCTACTACAATTGGTGTACCATGAGCATCTGAACCACTTACGTATACAACTTCATCTTTCTTTAATTTTCGATATCTTGTTATAACATCGCCACTCAGCAATTGTAACATTGTTCCTAAATGTGGAACAGTATTCACATAAGGCCAAGCTGCTGTCACTACCCACTTTTCTTTACTCATTGAGAATTACTCCTTCTGATAAATTTAAGTTTTTATTCTTCTGTCCAAATAACAAGTAGTATATTAATACTTGTTCGATGAGAGAGAAATTATGTTTTTAATGTATTGATTTTTCTCCAAAAATTTGAAAAAAGAACCAGTTTTTTGATGGGTGGTCTATAGTCTCTGCTAAGTAGATGTCCAACAATAAAATCAAGCCCTACTCGGGAAATGCATTTCGCTATCCCTCAACTTAACCACTAAATTGTATGCACCGTAGTCAACTGATGAGTAAAAACTTACCCAATCTTGTTATGAGGGGGGAGGAGGGGAAAAATTTTGAGCAAAAATAATGAAGAGAGCATATGTTAGTGAGAATAGGGATAGCAACAAAGTTACAAGGAGTGTCAACTAGTACGTTAAGACGATGGGAAAAGGAAGAGAAGTTCTTACCAGAGCGAAGAACAAGGGGAGGACATAGAAGATATAAACTTGTTCAAGCGATAAATGGAGAAAAAGTGAGAGGGGGAAGGAAACAAAAGAAAATTGTGCTTGGATATGTGAGAGTAAGTGCAACGAAGCAAAGAAAAGAATTGCAGAAGCAGAAAGAACAACTGCAAAAGTTTGCCAAACAGCAAGGATGGAAAATGGAGAAAATGTTTGCTGATATTGCTTCAGGGATGAATGAACAACGAAAAGGGTTGCAGAGATTATTGAATGAGGTAGCAACAACTAGCCCTTTTGCCATCATCTGTACCTATGAAGATAGACTAGCAAGGTTTGGAACAAAAGTAATCAGTCACTACTGTCAAACTTTCTCCACAAACATCATTACTATACATAACCAACAAAGTACCTCGAAGGAGGAATGATTGGTGGAAGATATAATTGCCTTAGTAACCTCCTTTGCTGGAAGATTACACAGGCAAAGGAGAGGGAAAGCTCCTCCTAGCTGACTTTTCTTCGCGTTTATATACCATTCTGTGGATAAGAAGGTGAAGACAATGGTCTCACAAGCAACAAAGAAAGCACAAGTAGCTGTCAACCATCACTCAAAGACAGTGATGCGCAGCTACCAGGTTGCGTTAAAACGTGTAGACCAGCACCAACGAGAAGAGATCAACCGAAGGATAAGAAAACTAGAAGAACGGCAACTGCTCCTCCTTTCTCCGCAAATAGTAAAGAAAGCAGAAACGTTATACAGATCCAACCCTAAGGAAAGGTTCTTCACCCGTCAACTATGTAAAGAAGTGGGGAAGAGTCCTGATATAGCGGAGAGTGCTTTCCATTGGTTGCATATAGCAATCAAAGGGAAAAGAGATAAGGAACAAAAAGTGCAAGGATTACTCAATTTCCTTTCTAAGAACCCTCAACAACTTGTGGAATGGATGATCTTTGGTAGATCACCTTATGCTGAAAGCAGTTTAGGGAACTATTGGAAACTGAAAAGAAGGTACGTTATCAACCTCTTAACCAGTACTAGGCAACAAACAGATGGATATTGGAGAAAGAAAAAGAAAGCAATTTATGGTTCAAATCATTTGAAACTCAATTCCTTCCTCCCCTCAATAACACAACAAGAGATAGTACAAGCGATAGATGACGCACTGTTCTTTTACAACAATGCTTTTGCTACTACTCCCCAAGTGACTAAGAGGCAACAAGCCTTTCTAGCCAAACT
>JABCTC010000025.1 GCA_018238545.1 Candidatus Heimdallarchaeota archaeon | reverse complement strand
TGGTATTGTCTTAACTTCTTTCTTTGGAACCTCTTTCTTTGGAGCTTCTCTCTTTGGAGCTTCTCTCTTTGGAGCTTCTCTCTTTGGAGCTTCTTTCCTTCTGGGTTTACCATCTCTTCCAGTTCTTCCACGTTTGGGTTCTTCCTTTTTCTCAGGTTGTCCTGCATCAAAAGCAGGAGGTGCTTGAGGTCGAGAGGGATGCCCTTGATCATTTAGTGGAGAACGGGGAGCGTAGCTGATTAAATCCTCTTCAGCTACTGTAATTAATCTACTAGGTGATGTTGCAACACCAGTACCAATAGCTATATGTCTGTGAGTAATAAACTGACGAGCTTGGTAAGGAGAGGCTGCTAAACCTTTTCTAAATACGATTGTTTGAAGTCTTCTTTCAAGAACAACCTTAATTTCAAGAGCTAAAACAGAGTCAAGGTTGCTATTTTGAGGTAGCATACCAAAACGAGAGAGTCTTGATAGAAGTTCTTGTTCTCGAGTTTTTCTAGCTTCAGGGTCAAGAGCAAGTAAACCTCTAGCTTGTTGTCTAGCTGTTGAAAGGATAGTTCTTGCTCTCCATAATTCGCGTTTATTTCTTAACCCATAAGTACCAACAAGAGGGAGTTCTCTCTCTAAACGAGCTTTATCATAAGGATGACCAGGAGTTTCAATTTTCTTTCTTTGTCTTTTAATTCCACCCATCATAATCACCTTTGTCTTCTCTTAGATACACCTACGGTTGTACCACTTTTACCGTGAGTTCTGGTCTTCTGACCTCTGACCTTTAATTTGAACTGATGGCGAATTCCTCGACGGCATCGAATTTTGATATATCTCTCAATATCTTGCTTTGTCTGAAGAATGAGTTTAGCCTCAGTTATGTGTAAATTATCACCAGTTTGGCGATCTTTTCTTCGATTAATCATCCAGACAGGGATACCTGCCGCAATGGGATCAGAAATAACACTTTCTATTTCCTTAACTGTAACATCAGTAAGAGTACCAATACGTTCAGAATAAGGAATGTTCAAAGTTTTTACAATTGTCTGTGCTAACCTTCTGTTAACACCTGCGATCTTAGAAAGTCCTAAAGAAACAGGTAAATAACCCTCTAAATCGGTAGACTTTATCCTAACTAAATGGCGAAATGACATATTATCACTTTTGTTTTTTTCTTTTCCACAACCCGGAGTTGTGGTGCTCATCATTCTACCAGTTTGTAGAACGGGAGTATATCTCCTTCGAGCTTCGCCTAGCATCTATACATAGCAGATACTAATGACTTCAAGAATGGAAAAAGAAAAGATTTTTTTAAATATTTGCTTAAGAGAGAAAAACATATTCATCATAAGTAAATATGTTTAAGAAAATATGGAGCCAGGACGGGGATTTGAACCCCGGCGCCTCAAGGGCAATGCATTTCCAATGCATCTCCGTAACCGCTTGGATATCCTGGCGCTTTTTGTAAATCTTATAAATAAAGCTTACGTCTTTTCTTCCTTACTTTTGTTTTAAAACTTTTCTTTTAGCTTTATTCCAATCAATACAATGTATTAACACCCTTGTTCCTAAAGAAGAAAATTATTTTTCTGTTTTTCATTTTTAAAATATTTTACTTTCAGTAATGCCCCCAAATCCTTTTTTAAGCTGTAATCAAAAATGTCGTTATAATGAAAAAAACTTTGGACGAGATATTGACATTGCTTAGCTCAATGTGCCATAAAGATGTCATACGAAGCAAGGATTTTGGGATTGAGTTTGGTACTTATGCAGAGAAAGTTACAAAATCTACTATAATAAAAACGATTTTCGTTTCCACATTTGCCAATCTTAGACTTATTCATTCAATGAATGAAAACAAATCTAATCTGGTAATCACTATTATGCCTTTATCAATAATTGAAACTGGTTTTCCATTGTCTGAGCGAGATTTTGAATTATTACGCTCTTTAACGACCAATAATATCAAAACAATGAGCCTTTCAAACAGCTGGTTGTACTCACAAAACGGTGCTTTTGCGTATTTTCTTCAAACTCTTGGCATCAATCAATTTAGCCAAGACAGAGTTTCCTTATCTGCAGGCAACACCACATATCTCTGGAACACCAGCGGAATTTCTTTTAAAGATTTCCTAGCAAATCTTTCACATCTCACAAAGAGGTGGACAGCTTTTAACAACACATCCAAAGATAAATCTGAATGCTTTGTTCTGGAAACACAAGAACTATCCTGGCAAGAGCTAAAGAGACTTAAGAAGGAAGGAGCAACTACAGTGGTTAGCTTCAATTTAGATTCAAAAAGATTAAAGAAATATCAACAAAACAAAATGAATTTTCTATTTATACCAATACAAGATTTCTGTAATGTCGCTCTTAGAAAGTTCTCACAGTTATTGCAAATGAAAGTAGAGCAGAAAGTAATTTTCTACCCGCAAGAGATAGTAAACTGGACTTCTGCCAATGATTTAAACAACTAAACCAATATATAGTGAAAAGAGACTATGACTCCAGAAAGAAGAGTTGGGAAGAGATGGATTCTATTATTCCTATAGTTATATCTGCATTAGAGGATATAGACAAGGGAAAATCTCTACGCAGTGTTTTACGCTTTCACGTTAACAAATATAACTTAGATAGAGAAGAGGAATCTACTTTATATTATTATACTCATGAGATTTACAGAAAACTCAACTGGATTGATCTTTTTATAAAAACTAGTTCATCAAATTTCTCTCTGAAAAAAATAAAGAGTGATATGAGGGCAGTATTACGTGTAGCTACACACATGTTGAAAGTAAATAAAAAATCAACTGATGAAGTAGTTACAATACTTGAACCGTACTATCGACCAATTGAGAACATGCCTTTTGACACTTTGTTAGAACTAATTCAATCAATAACTGAGGAAAATTTATATGAGAATCGAGAAGATTTACCCTCAAAATATTCTCTGAAGTATTTTACTTATACTTGGATAATTAGAAAATTCATTAAACAATGGGGAGAAGATTTCGCAGAGAAAGTATTGCAATCTTCCCTTGAAAGTATCCCGATGTATGTGAGAATTAATACCCTAAAAGCATCTTTTAATGAGATTGTTAACAATCTTACAAACTATGGGATTAGATATACCCCTGTTGAAACTATACCGAATCTTATACGAATTGATGAAACACCTGTACCAATTCCACGTTTAGATGAATTTAAAGTAGGTAAACTTGTTGTGCAGCAAAAAGCTTCAGCCTTGGTTTCACTGGTTCTGGATCCACAACCAGACGAGCAAATACTTGATATGTGTGCATCACCAGGAGGAAAAACCTCACACATCGTAGCTCAAGCTGGTACAACTAAAAATATCTTGGCAGTTGATTTAAATAAAGACCGGGTGAAAATATTAACTGATCGACTAAAATTGTTAGGTGCTGAAGAAGTTAAAATTCTGTCAGCAGATGCTAGAACTCTAAAAACAACTGTTAAATCTTCTTTTGATAAAATTTTACTAGATCCTCCATGCTCTGGTTCTGGGACTTATTCTTCAAGACCTGATATTAAATGGAGAATTAAACAAAGAGATCTTAATTGGTATATTAAATTGCAGAATGATTTACTTAATGAAGCTTCCAAGCTTCTGGAAGTGGATGGATGCATTGTTTATTCAACTTGTTCACTTTTTGAAGATGAAAATCATGATATTATTTCACAGTTTCTCAAGAATAACTCAAACTTCTCCTTGATGTTGGCCTCACCCATGATAGGTATACCATCTAATCTATTGAATAATAAAACTCAAGAGATATATCCTCACCTTCATGAAACTGAAGGTTTTTTCATTGCGAAAATGAGAAAAGAGAGTAATTAGCTGTCTTCCTCATAGATATTATCTAATAACGAATCTATTTTTTTAACCATCTCAGCTTTAAGAATATGTCTTGCAGGCTTTTTCATTTTTTTGGCTTTGTCCAATTTGGTTTCAAAAAGAATCTGATTTGCTAAAGTCTTAACTAGTTCATCAATATTTTGCGTTTTGTAACTCTCCTCTTCTTTCTCTACTTGAAGAATTTTTTTTACAGGTTGTATTTCCCTTTTTTGTTTTGTAGTTTGAACGATTGAAGAATAATTGTGTGTTTCAAAAACTGGAATGGTTTTTTCACCATAAAAAATATTTCTCGAGACCCTCTCAAATTCTTTGTTTTCTTTAATCTCACTTGGAATCGAAACATCTAGCCTCTGATAAAGTGACGGAAGTATACGCTCTTTCTCTTCATCTTCTATATTGATGACTTTATATCTTGACCCCTTCTGTGTATTAAGGTTAGTTGCAGCTCTAGCTGCTGAATAAGCTAAAGCACTTGATATACCCCTTTTTCGATAAATGAATATCTTCTTTTCTTTTCTATCTACAATCAAATAGGCCCCATCACCGTGAAGAAAACTCTCTTTCTCTGATGGAACCTCGAAAAAGCTACCATCCTTGTTAACTGAAAAGATACGTAAGCTCATAAATTTCACCCCATTGTATACAAAAGCGAACTGGAAATAAAAACTATTTGCTGTCAAATGACCTATTTCTTATAAAATGTTGGATCTAAATGCCCTGATTCTTGAAAAGCTCTCTTTTTTCTTTGACATGACTCACAAATTCCACAATGGATAGGATATCCTTCCTTGGTCCATCCTTTGACTTGATAACAAGAAGACATATACTCAAATTTTGCTTTTTTTTCAATCAAAAACTCAATAATCTCTCTTTTGACTTGTGTATTGAAAGGTGCGAGGACCGAAACCTCGTTCAAACAACCTAGATTAATCGCTTCATTCATCCGTTCTACAAACTCTGGAGTATTGTCCGGAAATGTTGTCGCTTCTTCTTTGTTTGCACCGAATAAGATGTGAACCGGCTCTTTGTAACTATCCGCAAAAGCTGAAGCTGCGGATATGAATAGAAGGTTTCTTGCTGGAACCCATACTTTATTCGCTGCTTCTTTTGTTAATTTACTTTCATCAAGTTGCCTAAAGCTAGAAAATTCAGGAGGATCCGTTTCAGACGAAGCGAGTTTTGAACCTCTTTTTGAGGAGAGTTCTTCAAGGAAATCTAGAGAAATGATTTTGCTTTCCAAATTGTAAAAATCTGCAAATCTCAGATTCAATCTTTTGATAACTTCATCTTCTTTACTACCGTATTTGAAACTCAATAATATTATTTTATTATATTGTTCAAAAGCCCAATAAAGGCAAGCAGAAGAATCTAATCCTCCAGAAAACAATATTATTGCTATGCTCATTCTTAATCCTCTTCGCTAAATAACTTGTAGGTTCAACATATTATTATCGTATTATCGAAAATCAATCTCCTGTGTAGATGACCTTGCTTGTAGGAGTTTCCGACATAATTACTGTAACTATAAATTCTGGAAATTGTTCTTTAATTAAATCATGAAAATATATGGACATAAGTTCAGCAGTGGTTGCTTCTATTGGTAGTAATATCACATCCTCTCTTGGAAACCTATATCTCTTATCATCGCATGTTGTAACCACTACTTCTTTTTCGTTAGCTTCAATGTCAAAATCCTTGCTATTTTCAGGAAGTAAAGTTTTGTGATCTAATTCTTTAAGAATCTCACCCACACCTTTTTTGAAAACACTAAAATCAATAATCATATTGCTTTCATTTAGTTCTCCTTCTATTTCAACTTCAATTTGATAATTGTGACCATGCACACGAGCACATTTATCGTGTTTTGAAAGCATATGAGCACACGCGATTGTAAGTTTGTCACCAGAAATCCTCAATTTCATTTGATCACCTAATGTATATAACGTGTCTTTGCAACGTCTTCTTTTATCCGCTGTAATTCCTCTATATATCTCTCTGTTATTTGAACTACAATTTCTTCTATCTCATCTTCCTTTATGTCCAAATCAAATAAACATGTTGCTTTAACATGTTGTGGAAAACCTGAACAACTCAGATTTATTCCGAAGTGTATTTTGCTACTAGATACACTTATACTTGCAATTCCTACATTTAATTTCCTATCATTAATGTATATATCTGTGCCTTTTCTTATCGTAGATATCCCTCTAGTTCTTAGAAATTCTATGACTATCTGTGTAAGTACTCTTAATCTATAATATTCAATTTCCATGTTTGGAGGTTGAATGTCAAATTCTTCTATGATAAGATGTAAACTGTCATCTGAACTAATTAAAATATCGCTAAGGTGCGATTCTCTTTGTATATCCTTTATATCTACCATCTCTTTTGGAGATAATTTCATCCCTCCTCTGAAAACTAAGATTGAATTTCCTATTACATTGTAATTCTGAGATGTAAACTGACTTAAAAGCTGAGATCCATCATAAGTTGTTAATTTTTTCAAATCTTCAATTATAATAGAATAATTGCTCTTGTTATATATCTTCATTATTTTCAAGTCCATTTAATTGCTTATCTAGGCTTTCAAGTGTTGTTTTAACCTCAGCAACTGCATTATGCTGATGTATGCTTTCATAATTTATCTGCTTCACTGATACTATAGTGTTGGGGGGTTGATTTACAAATTTGTTACTTACCTTACGCAATATGATTCGAACAACGTCTTCAACAAAAACTGGGTGTTGATGGGCATAAAGAACTACTTCAAGCTCATCCTTCCTTTTCAATACTTCGTGGACTGGAGCACTCATTGATGTTTCAAGAATTTCAATGATGTCTTCAAGTTCTATTCTCTCAGCATCTCTAGGTTGTTCTAATAAAAGTATAGATTTTGATCGTTGATTGTGAGCAGCAATTGGAACATTTTCAATAACTTTCTTGATTTGTTCTTCAGAAAATCCTTCTTTTAATAATCTCTCTTTAGTTATGTCTCTTGAAAGTTCTTGTGAGCAAGGACATACAGTTGTACCTTCTACTTCTGCACCAATAACTTTAGTTATTGTAATCTTATCCTCCTTTTTTCTAGCATATGCACCTGCACGTAGTTTGTGAACGCTGGATTTTGTCCTAGAAATTGCTTTTGAAAATGTTTCCATTTCATAATCCGCTCTTAAGTTAACTTCTGCATAACGTGCTCCAGGTTGAATGGTAATTACTTTCTCAGCGATTTTTGCACAGAGCTCCTCGCAATCTGTAATTACTTCTCCGGTAAGAGTTGCTATAACTTCATTTATTGCTTCAATATTCCTTGACATGTGAATACCTCGTTTTGAGGGCAAAAGATCCACATAAACATCTATTTTAGCTGATAATTCATTATACACTCCGAATCTTTTTCGTCTTATAATTTTTGGTATATCGCTGATACCTACTCTTCGAATCCCTATCTGTATTCTTGATGGATCAGATTGAACATCAGATAGTTTGTCACTGTTAACTTTCATTTTTATGACTCTCTATAGTATGTTAATGCTCTTGTGCATCTGGACAGAAATACCAATCTTCTCTGGAGGTAAATATTTTCCGGCCAGTTCAGAGAATTCTTTGATTTGCTTCCATGTAGGCTGTAATATTTTTGTTCCCTTAATAGGTGTTACAATCTGAATCGCTATTGGAACGTCATTTTCTGAGCATTTCTTTGTGATTACTTCAAAATCTTCTTTTTTTGAGGATTTAGTTATTACAGTTTTTGCAAAAACTTTGGTTCCAGCGTTTTTCAGTATTTTCAATATTTTACTTTCCTCCTCAATGAGCTGTTCCCAGTTGGTTGATGCGCCTGCTGTTCTATCCTTTAGATCTACACTAGCATAATCTATTTTATCTGCAATTTTCTCAAGAAACTTGAAATTGTTAGTGAAAGCTGTTTCTAGGAAGATTTTGTAATTTTCAGTTTTGAGTTGATTGAGAATTTCTTCAAGAAATTCAGGTTGGTAAAGTGGTTCGCCTCCTGTCAAACTAATGGAATGCAAGTCTCTGGTTGTCAACTTCTGAATAATCTTTATGATATTTTCTGAACTGATTGGGTTTTTCTCTTCTCTAAATTTTTGATTCCCCGCATTTGTTTCAACGTAGCATGTTTTTTGTATAGTTGTTTTAGCTTTCGGTGAATCACACCAAATACATCCTTTGGTTCCATGTACTCCTAGAGCAAGAGGGCATCCTGAAAACCGAACGAAAATTTGTCTTAAACCATAACAACTTCCTTCGATAGAAGCTCCTTCACCTTGAAAACTGGAAAATATTTCTTGAATATAACCTGATGGCATTAACTTGTCTTATGCCTGCAGATAAATAAAAATTCCTTATGTTGATATTTTGGCTAAACGCTTTTCTACAAGGAATACTTACCTATCTGCTCAAAAGTAGCATGCTTTTCAACATATTCTCTTACTTTGCGGGAATATTCCTTTGGGTCACGTTTCATCAAATTAGCAGCTGTAGAATTCAATGGATCATCAGGATTTGGGTTACTAAGTATAAATCGTATTGATTCAATTACGTCTACTAGATTATTAGCAGGTGTCCAATCTACTCCTAATACACCTACACATATTCTTGTATCGAAAACATTTGCGTGGAATACTTTTGTTAGCATTTTAACTTTTGGTGGTTTGAATGGATATTCTCTGGGAATTTCAATTTCAAGGACAAACACGCCTTCTTCATATAGCCCAGCTCCAAAAATGAACCCCCTCCAGAGCAATGTATTATTATCCACCGGTTTAAATGTTGGGAGCTCTTTTTTCAATTCGTTAGCTTCAATTGCTATTCTTGGCCAAAATTCTTCTTCTGCTAACATTTATCCAAATCCTTCCTTTAGATTTGACTAATTGAGATTAAGTTTAGTATCCTCCAGACGAATCTTTTTGCAGTTCTAACAATATCATGAGAACAGACGCAATTAAACCCTTTTGATCTCCGGCTATTCTTTTGAATTCTTCTCTTTCAAGCATCATTGCTACAGAACGCCACCTTACTAATAATTCGACGATGTCTCTTTCACTCATTAGCTTTCATTTTAGGAAAGCGAGTTAGATTTATTAACATTACTAATGCTCTAGTGACTTAGACTAATTTATGCAGTTTCTTTTCTGAAAATTGATAACCTATTCCAAAAATCTTTTTAATTTCAATGCATTCTTTACACTTGTGAGATTATATGAGTAATCCAGAGGAAATGCTAGTTCAACTAATCAATTCAATAAACAAATTGTCTAACTTAGTTCAAAATGTGAATGATGCTATTACTAAATTATCAACCCAAATCACTCAATTAGATACAAAGATGACCGGTTTTTCAAATGTTGAATTACAGGTTTCCGAAGCTGGTCTAAAATTAGGTGAAATTCCAAATATGAAAGGCATGATTGCAGATTTAACTTCAAAAATAGATGGATTATCAAGCTCAGTAACTGCCGCTCCAGTGAAGAAGTCAGCAAAGAAAAAAGAATCTCTTCTTCCAGCTGAGGTTAAAGAACATGAAAAGCCTAAAGAAGAATATGTTTCATCAGCTCTTAAAGAGGAGGATCCATCATTTAGTGCGTCAGATGGAGCAGATGCAGCTTTTAATGCTGTTTCAAATAAGTTTAAACATATAAGCCAAATGATAACCCCACAATCTAGTTGTGGTAACATTGCAAAAATGCTAGAAGATTTAAGAGTCGAAGTAGAAACTCAAGTGGGTATGTCTCCAATGCTTTATGAACTCAATTCTTGGGTTAAAAGAGTTGGAAAAATGCCAGAAGCAGACATTCTTTTACCAGACATTCACAGCGAATTAATTGTTAAATTGGATGATTGGTTAGAGCGAGTTACAAAAGCTATTCACTTAAAATATCAATAAGCATGAAAATTACAAAAGTAATACCCTCATCCATATTGATATGATACCTATTTTTTAACTTATCAAAGTTGACGTCATATTGATAAGTTATGAATCTTAATGATGTTAAGGGAATTGTTGAGATCGATGGATTGAAATTTGATCCAAAGGAAATACTTCGAGCTCTCGTTGAACAAGGTCTCAAAGTTCATTCTCTTAATGGCACACTACTGATTGGAAGATCATTCATTGACCAGTCTCCAGACATTAAAGTTGGTGAAATATCTTGCTCAATGTCACCCTATTGTAAAATTTACGATAAACTCCATTCTAATTCTACTTGCGGTACTGAATCAACTACATCATCCTCATCTCTAAAAACACAGTTAGATAGTTTAAACCAATTTCCAGTTGATTTTAAACCTGAACTTAACAAATCATATGTAGAAAAAATTGAAATTGATAATGATGACATTGACATAACTAACCTATTTGGTAGTCCTTTAAAACAATCTTCCACACATAAACCATTTCAGTTCAATGATGTTTCTCCAGCTGAAGGTAGTGATTTGGATGAATTACATGACTATATCTCCGAACCAACTGAAATGGTGGGAGTGTCTCCGTTAACAAAATATGGTTCTTCTAAAATGAATATTACTTCTATTCCTCGAAAGTATCGTGGTAAATGTCCACATTGTGGAGTAACCATAAATGTCAATTGGAAGTTTTGTGGTAGCTGTGGTAATACCCAGTAAAAGGACAGTTAATCTCCTTCTACGTCAACACAACCTTCTGGAGTAATTGCAAAAACAGCTTCTGATTCAGGTAAATATGGAGAATCATACACTCTTATTATTCGCTTTTCACCTTTTGATTTTCTCAAATAAAATCTAGTAACTGCCCAATGCCCTAGAATATTTCCACCAATAGCTTGTGTTGGGTCTCCAAAGAACGCAGCAGGATTTGACTGAACCTGATTCGTTATAGCAACAGCAACATTGTATGTATCAGCTAGCCTACCTAATATGCCTAAATGATGATTGATTGTTTGCTGCCTTTCAGCTAATGTTCCTCTACCAGCATATTCAGCTCTGAAATGTGCAGTTGCTGAATCTACAGCTACAAAACCATATTCATCCTTATGATTGTAGAACAATTCAAGTAATCTCTCTACTAAACTCATTTGATGATCCGAGTTGTAAGCTCTTGCATAGGTTATGTCCTTGAGGACTTCTTCAAAACTCTTTTCCCAACCGAGTTCACTTTGTAATCTAGCATGAACGGCCTTAATTCTACTAGGCGAGAAAGTTCCTTCAGTATCTATGAAAACTGCTTTCTTTCCTACGCCTCCTAATTCGGTTGGTAATTGTACTGTTACACATAGTTGATGACAAATTTGCGATTTACCAGATCTAAATGAGCCAAAAAGCTCTAACGTTTCTCCTAATCTCACACCTGATACACCAAGTTCCTCAATGGTAGTTAACGCATCTAAAGCCTTTATTCCATAAGTAAAAACGGGGGCGTTTGTTTGCCTTTCCATTATTTCAAAAGCATTAATAAAGTCAACCCCCCCTCTTAACTCGCTTAACCCTTCTTTGTATTTCTTTGATGCAGTTTCCGTAATACCATACTTATCTTCTAGTTCGCGAATAGGCGTTGTTTCAAGCAGGTAGACATTCAAACCTTTTTCGCGCAGCATGTCTGCTGTTGATTTTCCAACTCCTGGAAGATCTTCAAGACCCAATTCTTCCTTAAAATATTTGTATTTTGCAACTGATTTGGAGATTGTAGTACGGGCTTTCTTAATGGTGGCACGTTGCATTCCCATTGCTTGTAATTCAATTAATCTTGTTGTCATTAATTGATCAATCGTTAATATGTTATTTTCAGCTAAGACATCTTGACTTTTTTTGCCTAAACCAGGAACATCCTTTATTTCTAAAATTGAGATTTTTTCCTCTGATCCAATAATATTTTCTTTAGCTTGTTCTATAAGAAGCTCTTCATATTGTTCTTCAACTTCTTTTGTTTCAGGCTCAGCTGTCTCCTGCTTTTTTTTGCTCATATTATTCACCCTACTACTACTTGACCGAAGAGGTTAGAGTATATAAATATAATACTCAGTTTAATCTCTGTTCTAAGTAAATTTAACTTCTTTGTAGGGAGACCCTTCTTCAAAAGTAATTTAACTGAAATCTAGCAGTGCTTTTTATTAAGATGATGAGCAATAATTGTGTGATTCTTGTTTGTTGTTACAATTAGTAGTCGATACCTTGTCTTGCTTGAATCCCTACATTATAGGGATGTTTTATTTCTTTTACATAAATAGAAGTACTAGCATTTTGTAGAGCAATATCAGGGACTTTTCTACCAGTGATGATAACTTCTTCATTCACGAATTGAAAGAGATCTTTTATCTCTTCCCATTTTGTTAAATCATAAAACAAAGCAATGCCTATTTCATCTAAAATTAAAACATCAACCCCTTCATTAATTATTTCTTCTCTTAATTGTTGATAACCAGCTTCTATTATCTCCTGAAATTCTTTTTTATTCTCCTTATGGTAAAATTCTTTTTTGCCAAAGCAATACCACGTGACGTTAGGAAAAGATTCAAAGAAATTGCATTCACCACAGTTTTTTCCAGTTTTCAAAAATTGAGCAACAATTATGTTTTTTCCCTCAGTCATTTTGCGATACAAGTAACCAATAGCAGAACTGGTTTTTCCTCTTCCATTACCAAATATTACAGTTAAAGAAGCCATATCGCTGATTCTTAGTGATTTTTAATGCTCTTAAGAGTTTTCACAAGATTGGTTTGGAAAGGTGAAAAAAACCAACGTTTTCTGAAAATTATGCAAGAGCTCGGTTAGGACTTAATGGGTGTATTCTATTGGTTTTTGGAACCGTTATTGTGTTCTTTTTGAGTAATTTCTAAGCTATTTGAGGGTTCACTTTTTGATATTTCTTTTCTCCTTTTTTCTTCCATAAGATATTGTTGAGATTTAGAATACATTTTTCCTGATCCTTCGCAGACAGGACAGAGTTCTTTTATTCCCTCTTCTCCTTTATCAGTATAACCTACTCCATAACAGAAGGGACAATTTGTACCAATTACCCTAGCGCCATGCCTAGCGTATATATATGATAATACAACAAAAACAGCACCTAAACTCAGAGAAATAAATCCTGCGACAGCTAACCCATCTATATCAATCATGTACATCCCAGCGATTGCAAGCATTGCCCCAAAGAGAAATATGGCATATTGAATAATATATATTCGAATATTTGAGGTCCGTCTACTTCTACTACTCATTAAATAACTAATTATTTGAACTCTGAAAAGTATTTCGCTTTATTGTGGAAAAATTACTAGTATGCTGGAGAAAATTGTCAGATATTATCTTCCTGCAAACTTCTTATTAGAACTAATAATGGCGGAACTTACTAAAGTTTTGACTAACTCTCCTATACCTTCACCAGTTAAAGCAGATGTTTCAATGTATCTACAACCAAGTCTACGACTAATTCTCTCTGCATCAACTTTTTCAACTTCTCGAGTTGAATCTGTTTTATTTCCTACAATGGTAATATCTAATTCTTTGTTTTGATTTCTTAGTTCTCTAATCCACTCTGCACATTCTCGAAAAGATTCTTTGTTTGATATATCAAAAACAATTGCTGCAGCATTAGTGCCTGAATATAGAAGCTTCCTTACAACGCCAAAACGTTTTTGCCCAGCCATATCATAGAAAAGAGCTACTGCTTTACCTTTGGTCGTTTTGAATGAATAACTATGAAATTCTGCGCCACAGGTAGGTTGATATTTTTTTTGAAAAGTATTTTGAGTTAGTCTTTTACAAATAGATGTTTTACCAGATTTACCTGGACCGCAAATAGCTAATTTGTAAATGTCATAATCTCTAAATTTTACTTCAACCTGTGGACCCATGGATAAAACATCCAGATAAAAATTCAAAAAAACGAATAAAAGGCGATGTAATACTAAGAGGTTACGGGAGAAAATACGTTCCATTTACATTTTCTATTAAACAGAACCACCCCAAATTCATATTTAGCTAATTGCTAGATAACTTCTATTGCTTAATTCTTAAATATATTAATGTGATATAGTAGTTATATGATTAAAGAGATCAACAAAATAGCTGTTATTGGTTCAGGAACTATGGGGAGTGGGATAGCGCTTGTTTTTGCACAAGTAAAAATTGAAGTTGTTTTGGTAGATGTTGAACAGAAATATCTTGATGATGGAATTGAACGAATAAAGAAATTTCTAAACAAGAGTATAGAAAAAGGAAAAATAACTCAACAGGAATCTAATGAGGTTCTTAAACGTGTTATGCTGAGTACAAATTTAGAAGAAGCTACCAAGGATGTTCAACTAGTTATCGAGGCAATTATCGAAAATGAAGAAGCTAAAAAGGACTTGTTTAAAGAATTAGATTCAGTTTGTTCTGATGAAGTGATTTTTGCTAGTAATACTTCTGCTCTAAGTATTAGTAGTTTAGCTGATGCAACTAATAGACCTTCCAAGTTTCTAGGTATGCATTTCTTCAACCCTCCACAACTCATGAAACTTGTTGAAATTATTAAAGGGGAAAAAACAAGTGAATTAGTTATAGACAATATAGTTGCATTATGCGCTAGACTTGGAAAAACTGCTGTACCCTCAAATGAAGCACCTGGTTTTATTGTAAACCGTTTACTTTGGTCCTTCTTGAATGAAGCTTACAAATTATTCGAAAATGGTGTTTCTGATAAAAAATTTATCGACACTGCAATTAAACTGGGACTCAATCATCCTATGGGACCCTTTGAGCTATCCGATTACATAGGATTAGATGTTATGTTAGAGATAGGTAAATATTTGGAGGAACAACTAGGTACGAGCTACAAACCTGCAAAAATTCTCAGTAAATTAGTAGATGAGGGAAAACTTGGGAAGAAAACAAAAGAAGGCTTCTATATTTATGGTAAATGAAAAATAGAAGGATAACTCAGAAGATTGCTTTTTATCTTCTGCGTATATATAAAACAGAGGAAATTATAGCTCCAAACAGTATTGGTGCTAGCCCTAAGATGATCCAACCCCAAACATTTGGTAAGGATACACCACAATCCCAACAGGGTAAAACAGGATCTATTGGAGGATTTAATGGCAGAAAATTGAGTAATAATCGGTTGAGACTCTGAATTTCTTGAAAATCTTTCCAATTGTCATAATAAGACATTTTTACATATGGAATTTGTGCTGACCTGTCTTCATCTGAAGTTATATTATAATAAAAAATCACTTGGGTTCCGTTCAATATCTGTGAGACATTGAAAGTAAGATAACTTTTTGTCATGTAGCCATAAGTTATATTTGTAGCTGTGAACTCATTTTCATCAGATGATTGCATTGTTGAATTAAGAGTAACATTTTTGTTGGTGAGGGATCCGAAATCACAAGAAGTAAATCTTAGTGCATTAACCTCGTCAGTAAGGTCTAATGAGATGTTTACATCTGTAATTGTATAGTTAAAGAAGTTTTTAACAATAATTCCAATAGTAATGTTTTCTCCTTCAATAGCTTCACGAGTGAGGTACTGTTGATCTAATATCAATATTTGATCCTCTGGTATTAAAGCATTTGTTGGTAGAATAAAAATAGGTGTTACTATGAGTAAAATCAGTGGAATTATTAGTTTCATCTTATTCATTTTTTTTTCTCCTTGAATGCATAAAAAGACTTTATTTTTAACTTTAACTCTTTATGTCTTAAAGAAATCAATGAAAAAAATCACATGAGTGCTAAGGTGTTTTGGTATGCTCTAACTATGTCAATATCTTCCACAACAGTTGATTTCGCCACGATATCCGGTAATTGATTGTTGATCCAACTTATCGTTTCTTCCATTTTCCTTCTCATGTTTGGGTCAGTTTCACGATAGATATCAACTAATGTGTCGAAATTCACAGTTCGCATTTGTATAAGTTTCTGTAGCCACGCTTTCAAAGTTTCCATTCTTTGAGCTGGTAATATAAATTCAACACTTCCATTTGACTGATTCGTTACTACAATCCCCTTTATCTTCACTGGCATCAGTGAAATGAATTGACTTCCAAGTTGTGTTTTAAATAATAATGCCAATATCTTCTTCTTATCATTAACTCGTAATCTATCATACAAGTTTTCATAATCAACCATAGTTGTTCCAAAGTAAATCTTAGTCTCTCCATATTGAATGTTAAGAGCAGTTATAGGATCAAAAAGATCCTCACATTTGTCAAAACTATAACGAACTGAAATGACTTTGGGCAAATCATGTGCAAGTTTTGTTAGAATCTTATCGATATCGCCCTCTATTATGAGATCATCTCCAGAAAAAGAATATCGTGGATCAAAAATACGCTTGATTGTTATAGATTCATCATCTAGAGAAGAGTAAAACTCATCTAAGGTATCAATATTCAACGACTTCTGCGAAATTCTCATCATAGTTGTTCTTAACATCTACATCAACTTCTATTTGAACCAATTATCTAGTGATTTTTGTCCTTCGACAGATTCATCCCATGAAATTCCAATGGTGTCAAACAATTGTACTAATGTTGTCTTGAGTAGTTCTTTAATTTTAGGTATATCTGCGTCGGTTTTCTTAGCTAGTCTAAGTGGCTTAACTGAACAATCACTACTCTTGCTGATTTTATCAGACAATTTAACGGCATTTGATTGAATTTTAAATGGTTTGGTTTTAATAAAACTAACAATGCTCCCAACAGATGGTTTTTCACCTTCCGGAAAGGCTATGATTAACTGAACCGCTGTTTGCAGAGGTTGAGTCCAACTATCATATTGTTCAAGTTTTTTCGAAAGCGTTACAGTGACAGCAAGATCCTCAAGATTAAATTCTCTCTTAGATACCTCCCGAACAACTTTCTGAATTATCTTTATAATTTGCTTCTTTGCAATTTCCAATTCCTCAGGATTCTGCACTTCAACTAAAATTTCTAGAGCTTTTTCAAAAGGACGTTTAGCTATACCAGGAGTGTTTTTCTTTTTCCCCATCAAACCTTTCACTATGGGTTTTCCTTTAGTTGTGATACCGAAGTAATTCTTTTTTCTATCTGAAAAACCACAGTATCGAAAAACATAATCTGTTCCTAATTCAATTTGAAAGGTTTTCATACTCCAATCTTCTAGTTCTTTTATGTTATCTTCAGTTGGTTGAAGCACAAAGATGCTGTCAGTATCACCGTAAAGAACTCGTAAACCTAATTTTTGTTCACAGTATTCTTTGGTTTTTGTTATCGCTTCTCTGGCTAGAGCAGCCGTTGATTCTGCAACAGGTGGACAGTAAAGAGCAAAATTATCCGAACCAAACACACCATAGGAAGCGTTGAGAATAACTTTTAGTGAGGATTGAATCACGTTACTCTGGTTTCTCTCACTTTCACTAAGGTTTGGATTTTTTGCTCGGTCTTTAAACCAATAAACACGAATATCCCTAATAAATCCAACAAGCATGGAGCTTATTCCCACATTCTTGCCACAAACCCAATGACTTGTCTCAGGAATTTTATTTACTTTACACTCTGCATGATTACAGTTAATTGTTTCATACGATAGGTTCCTAGTTTTAATAATTGAAGGATACAGACTTGCAAAATCAAGCAGATGAACGTTCCACCACACACCCGCTTGAGGTTCAATTACAATCGCTCCTTGATACTTCTTACCTTTGATAATCGCCTCTGTAGATGTATCTCCTTTCAGTCGCATAATGTCTTCTTTTCTTGGGATTAGATAATTTAGAAGTCTGTGTTCAAAATACATCCAGTTTTGAACCCAAATGCTTACACTAGATCTTGTGAAATCATCAATTGGCATCTTTGTGATTCTGGATAACATAAAAATGAGTTCTATTGCTTGATTATTACTAAATGTTGTTAATTCAAGAGTAATGTCTGCATCTTGTGCATTATATTTGATTAAATCTTCTAAATCTAAGTCCCAAATGTATTTATCTAGTTTCACTTTTTCTTTGCCAAGTAGTGATTTTCCTAGCTCATCTAGTGTAACTCTGTCATAAGCACCACCAAATGCGTAAATTCTCATTGCTGGTTGTCTGAAGAATCGATACAAATCAATATGGGCTGCATGAGAGAGATAGATATCTTGAGACCTTGTTCTAACAAAAGGGATCATAGTTTCTTCTATTTTCAGTCGTTTTGCTCTATTATCTAGATATAGGAAATCGAAATTGTCTCCATTGAATGTAATAACTATTGGATACTTACTCATCTTTTTGAAAACTGCTTTTAGCAATTCAGCTTCGTCTTTGAACTCAATGAAATTACTAATTGCTCTAACTTTGTCAATCTTCTTACCTTCCTCATTGAGCACATAAACACAAGTATTTCCATCAGTATCCGAAATTCCTATAGAGATTACTTTTTCAAGAGCTGCATTTGGGTCAGGGATTCTATTTGGCTGGCTATGTGTTTCAATGTCAACGGAACAGCGTTTAATATTAGGAATAGGTGCAAAGAATAAAGGCATATTTTGTTTAACCATTCTCGCAATTTCTGTTGATTGCCCCTTAAAAATTTCAAAAATGCCTTCTTGTACTTCTTTACTAATTGTTGGCTCCTCCCTTATCAAATCCCCATTTTGAATTGAGTAATAGGTACATGGAACTAAATGACGATCATAAATATAGCTAAGATGGTAGCGAATATTGGATTCAAAAGATGGAGACAGTTGGTCTCTGTAGCTGTTGTTTTTGCCACCAATCGCTAAAGGATTGGATGCCAGAACCTTAGTTAAATTTATAGTTTTATCGTTTAACAGATTCTGTTTCTTTACTATCTCACAACCTATGAATTCCTTCTCGTTTTTTAATTGTGCCTCAACTTGAGTTTTGCTCAAAGTTGTTAATAGATACGGTAAATGGTTTGTGTTATCATGCCACCGGTAAACTTTTCCATCCTCCGGATTGAACAATTTTACATAAGCTTGCTCATTCTTGCCATCATATTTTACGTCTATTAAAACCGAGGGTGGTAAATTATCAGGGGCAGATAAGATGTAATCTTTCCCCTTTCCCTCAACAGTTCGCTTACTATGATTCACAATAAACCTGTGATTTCTCTCTTCATCATCTGGAAAATTGTTCTCCTTGACCTCATTAGCCTGATTCTGAAGATTCAATTCCTCTTTTTCTTTTTTTGAATTTTCGGATAGAAATTTGGTAAGATTAGAATTCATAATATCAATAACTCTAAAATTATTATTATTGAGAGATATTAAAACATACAAATATAATATTTGTTGTTAAATAGTCAAGATTAAAAGAGATTTTCTCCTCTTTTTGGTTTTACTAGAACATTTTTGTATGAGTAGATGAAGAATCTTATATAATTAGAAAATACTTAATGACAAATTGGTGATAGATTATGCAATCTAAATTTGATGAATTGAAAGGTGTTCATTTTTTACGTTTAGTGACAGGTGAAGATGTGTTAGAAAGCATTATTGAATATTGTAAAGAAAAGAATCTCTTGTCTGGTGCTATCTATGGTTTAGGTGCAGTAAGTAAGGCTTCACTAGGATATTATGATTTGGATAAAAAAACATATTTAGAAAATAAATTCGATTTCAATGCTGAAATTTTAAGCTGTACTGGTAATATCTCAAAAAATGAGGAAACAGCTCATTATATCCCCCATATTCATATGATTATAGGTGACATTAAGGGAAGCACATTTGGTGGGCACGTACTTCCTGGTACAATTATTAGTGTCACAGGAGAGTTTACTATCTTCGAAATTAATTCCACTATAACTAGAAAAAAAGACGAGGAATTCAATCTTTATCTCTTGAACTTACAATAAGAACTGAAGATAAGACCGAGGCCTTTGAACAAATGTTTAATAAGGAAAAAATCGTTTATCATATTAAATAAAACGTCAGTGTGATTACTTTGGCAGATATTATTCAAGAAATACTTGAAAGCGGAGCAATACTGGTAGTTAACCCTACCATTATTGATACAGACCCTGATGATTTTCTTGATCACTACGGTCATATTTTAGATACAATTGCTTTGGTTGCAAAAGGAAGGTCTGGTTTCACTTTTTACCAGAGCAACAGTGCCCCTAAAGATAAATTCAACGGTGTGTTTTTCCACTCCTTCTGTACAATAGCAGATAATATGGGGATCAAAGTTAACGCATTTATTTACAATCATGAAGATAATTTTCTCTCACAAAATGCAGATTTCCGAATCACTAATAATGAGGGTGGAGTTGTGCCGTCATATGCATGTCCAAGTCAAGAGCATTTCAGCAAATATGTTGCATCAATTGCTCTAGAGATTGCACAATATCCAATCGAATCCCTTGTGCTTGATGGATTGATGTTTCCAAGCAAACAAACCTGTTTCTGTGATCGATGCCGCAGGATTTTTGCTACTAAATGGAACGTGGAACGAGACT
The DNA here is from genome assembly GCA_018238545.1 of Candidatus Heimdallarchaeota archaeon. Taxonomy (GTDB): domain Archaea; phylum Asgardarchaeota; class Heimdallarchaeia; order Heimdallarchaeales; family Heimdallarchaeaceae; genus UBA460. The sequence continues at coordinate 31,633 of JABCTC010000025.1, read as the reverse complement.
TTAGCTCTGATTTCCTTGAATCTAGAGACTTACTAGCAGAATGGAAGGAATCTAGAGCAACCTACATAAATCAAACTTTAAGGGAAATAACAGATTCAATTAAGAACCTCAAAAACATTGATATTGCAATCGCAGTTAAGGCTGATAAAGAAACGGGTTATCTTGTAGGCGCCGATGAGTATTTTGGCCAAAATATTAACGAATTGGCAAAAATAACGAATAATTTTGTTATTCATGTTAACCCTTGGAATGAATCCTTCCCCTCACGAGGAACACCAGAGTATCAACAAATACTTTCATCACTTGAAGTTCTCAAGGACTATTCAAGTTCTGGTATGAAATACTCTTTGTATTTCTGGAATGTTTCATCAGCTGAAAAACTAGAATCTGTTAACCAAATGAGAGAGGACTTAAATGCTGAAGCAGTTTTTATAGAACCATCTCTCCCTCCAGATTTTACAAAGCGAAGAACCATTAATTTAGGGTTTTGATAATGAATCTCGAAGAAGCCATTGAAGAAATAAAAAAGATGTTTTGGGGTGTCTTAAAAGGAGAATACAATCCTGATGAGGAAGAAAACGTCAAAGCACATCTAATAACAAACCTTGCAACTTTAACATCTTTTGCTAAATCCTTTCTGCCTCTTGAACAGCAAGAAGAATATGAAAAACATTTTCAAAAAGCAAAAGACGTATTATTAAAATTTGATAGTGCTGGACCTTGGTTTCGTGAGTTACCTGAAATGACAGATACCGTTTATAATGTGATAACTCATGCTAATATGTTACAGATTGAATATCAACGCTCGGTAGCAGTTGATAATGATGCACTCCAATATTTAAATGCGAAACTTGAGTCTTTAGAATTGAGTCTCCATTCTTTAAATGAAGAAATAAAAAAGATTAAGGCAAAAACATCAAAATCACCAAAGGGTGAAATTATCGAGAAGGAAACTGAATCGGAGAAAAAGGTTGAAGTTATTCATGAAATTGACACTAAAGAAAAGGAAGAAGTAATCAAAGATATCCCGTCTGAAAAAGAGGTTCTTGATGAAGAAACAAAAGAAGAAGGGGCAGATGAGGAGATTGATACTACTAAAACAGAGACTGCGTCAGAAGTGAAAGACGGAATTGTGATTAAAGAAAAGGAAGACATTTCATCAGATACGAAAGATTTGATTGAAGGAATAGAATTGGCTTCACAATATGAATTCGAACAAGAGCCATTTATGCAAACTTTGGAATCTGAACAAGAATCATTAAGAAAACTAGCTAGCCTTTTAACAGCTCTAGATCCTGGGGACGATTCCATAATATCGCCTTTAACTGAAAAATTACTGACTTTAGGTGATGATATTTCCTTAATACCTGAGCAAGAACTAATAATTGATGAAGGACTTACAGATGAAGAGCTGGAAGAAGTACACGCTTTCAGGACTTCAGTATCGCGTTTGGGAAGTGTTCTCTCTGCACCAGAAGGAGAAGAAGATGCAGCAGAGTTCGTTTCATCTATCAAGAAAACAATAGCACACGTTTCCGAAGAAAAAGACATTGAACCAGAAGAAAAATCTCCTCTAACCAAAATGATTGAAGCAGAATCGGGTGAAACGGAGAAATCTCCTGTGCAATCTGAAGACATTCAGAACATTATTACTCATTTAGAATCGAAGAGACAAAAAGCCTTAGAGCGAATTCAACAACTTGAACAAGCATTAAATTCTGAGAAGATTGATGAAGAAGAATGGCAAGAACTCAGAATTAAGGCCGAAAAACATGTTCTAAGGATTGAAGATACATTAGATGGTTATAGAAGATATATAAAGAAAATTTAGAAGTAGTTTTTAAGCTGGAATGATAATGTCAGGTTTGGTTCATTTCTACTTTGGAGATAGGATAAAGGCTTTTGAAACAGGTCTAGGTACAATTATTAGATCTGAAGGTCATTCTCTAAAGACTACTTTTATTGTTTTTAATGATAATTATAATTGGATTAAAAACCTAGAGAGTCGTAGCCATTTACAGATTCAGATTATTAATAAAACAGAAATTAGGACCCTTGGGTTAGATGCTTTTAAGAGCTTGTCTTCGAATAATAATCACACTATATTAGTAGCAAATGTTGATCTTTTTCTATGTAATAGTCAAATTTCAGTAAACGATTTTATCAAAACAATAGAACAAGTGAAACCAAAAAATGAAATTATTCTTACAAGTGAAGAAATGATTGAAGAACTAGTTCAGATTGCAGATTACGCAAGTGAATTTTCAATTTCATAATTCGATATCTATTGCAATATGCGCAATATGAGGTGCAATCCATCTAATAATGCGATACTCACTAATACTGTATCCAAAAGAAACACTCTCTCTTGCAAATATCCTCTCTATGCTTGTGGTTACATCATTCAAATCAATATTCTTTGAACTCAGGTGATCAGTTATTTGCCAGTGAATAGTGCCTTTGCCCTCTTTTAAGCATTCAATAGCCAAAGGCAAGGAACTCTTTGATTCTAGCGGAAGTGGAAGTAACACTCTATCTGCAGAATTTAGAAATCTATAAGGAACAATATCAAAAGCATCTCCGCAATATACAATAATATTGTCTTCACAATTGTTTAGTTCAATATTTTTTCGCATGTAATTGCATGCTTTTTCGTTAATTTCTATACTATGAATTAAACAATTTTTTTGTTTCTTAGCGATTGTAATGCTAAACGGTCCCACTCCAGCAAAGAAATTAAGAACGACTTCGTTTTCTTTGACTAGGCTAGCTATCCTCATTCTTTCAAAACTTAATCTAGGTGAAAAAAAGGTGTCTAGGGGGTTGAGTAAGTATTGATTACCATGTTCTCTGTGAATTGTTTCGAAATTCCTATCTCCAGTAAGAAATTTTAGTTTGCGAATTCTCTCCTGACCTTGTATTTTTGTGGTTTGTAACATAACTGTTTGAATATACGGATGTTTCTTCATCTTTTCTTCTGCAAATTCTTTCAAAATTCTATCATTAGCTGAACCCCTAATAATCAAAACACTCCCAATTATTTCAAATGCTAAAGTTTTCATTCTTATCTCCAACAAAGCATCCCTAATAGAAGAGAATAAAGCCTTCAAACAAGTTTAAGGATATTATTTTATCTCTCGAATAGAAGATCCTTTGTATACCGCTTTATCAAACGCTAGTCGTCTCATTTGTGGTTGTGTACTGATTTCCTCATAGTAATGGGCAGCTAAACCTGCTGTTCTTCCAAACACGAAAATTGCTTTTGCTAGTTTTGGATCTAATTTCATATCGGCAACAATTGCAGCTATCACGCCGTCTACATTTATTGGAAGATTCATTCCTCTTATTCTGTAGAAAACATCGCTTACAATTTTTGATATAGCAACACATTCTTTTGCGTAACCTGCCTCTTCAGCAAGTTGCCAAAGAACATCTCTTCTAGGGTCTTGAGTATGTATGCGGTGACCTAACCCCTCTACTCTTTTGCCTGCTTTGATTGTATCGCGAATTAATTCAAATGTTGCTTCATCAAGTTTAATATTCTCTTCTCTAGCTTTTTTTGCTATAGACAAGAAAAAACCAGCGGCCCTTTGTCCTGCTCCTCCATGAACATCAGTAATCGCTTGAAGACCAGCTGACATTGCTACCTCAAAACTTGCTCTAGTAGATGCTAATACCAATGTTGCTTGAGCAGATGGAGGTGTTATGCCGTGATCGACACAAGCTGTTAGCATAGATTCAAGTAACTTAACTTTTAATGGATCTGGCTGTTCTTCTCCTACAAGTCCAAAATATATCATTTTACTGAAAGAGATATCTTCTTCACCTGCATTCTCAATCATGTCTATGTTTCCTAAGAGTATTGCAAGATATCTTAGCATTCTTCCTAAACTAAACGCAGCGACTTCAGCTACATCACTAGTCAAATTAACGTAGTTGGACAAGCGAGTATCAAGCAAGAGACATGTTCCTAACATCTTTGAAATGTCTAGGCTTGTGGGAACCGCATTATGGTTTACAAAAGGTTGCCTTGCTGCATCCACAGCTATCTTTTCTAGCTCAACTAATGTTGATTCATCTGGAAATTCCCCAACTTGTAAAAGATAAGATGTTTCTAACAGTCCTTTATTGGCTATAATATCTTGCAGTGGGTAACCTCTTATTATCAAGTTGTTAGGCATAACATTTGTTATCAAAGTACCCCAAATTTTTTCAGGTGGTTTTTCATCCCATTTCTTCTGCATTTTGTTATAATATCTTTCAACATCAAAATATGACCTATCTAGTTTTGTTTTGACAGCTTCAATTAAATCATGTTGATGATTAACTACTGTGACTCCAGCTTGTTCCAACACCTCTCGTTTTGACTCATAAGTCCCGAATTTTTGTCCAGGAGAAATTACAGCTCCAGCATGACCCATTGTTTTTCCCTCGGGAGCGTTGGCACCTGAAATCAAAGCAACCAAAGGCTTAGGATATTTTTCTGGATGTGCTAACATGTCTTGTGCAAGAAGTTCTTCTTGCATCCCTCCAATTTCTCCAGCAATGACAACAAGATCAGTATTTTCATAAAACATAATTCTTGAAACAAGGTCTACAAAACGAGAACCAATTGCTCCATCTCCTCCAACACCAAGTACACCGTTTTGAGCAATACCTGCACTTGCTAATGCATCTGATAAATGGTAGAGAATCGCCCCGCTTCGTGAAAGAATAGTGACACCCTTTGGTCCTATTATATCCCCAACCAATTCAGCTTGAAAGATATCTGGAAGCATTCCAACTTTTATTCCTTCTGGCGGAAAAATTATACCAGGAGTATTTCCTCCGAATAAAATAGTTTTATGTTTCCTCGCTTCAACAAGTATGTCTCTGACATCTTTTAGTGGAATAAACTCAGAAATCAAGACAACGATTGGTATCCCAGCTCTAATTACTTCGATTGTAGCATCTTTTGCTGTTGAATAATGCCTCCAAATGCTGGCAACTGCGATATTTGGGTGCTTTTCCATAGCATCTTGAGCGCTCTCATATACAGGAATTCTCTCATGAACTAAAGTTCCACCTTTTCCTTTAGCTACACCACAAGTAACATTTGTACCATATTCCATCATCAGTTGAGCATGTCTTGTTCCTTGTCTACCTAATCCTACTATCATGGTTTCAATTGTTTTTGTTTCTGTAATCTTCTCAGCAAGTTCTGGACGAACTTGTTTAATGAAATAATAAAGTAAGCCTTGTTCAGCCGGAAGTTTCTCAATTGTCATTTAATTACCCCAATTCCTTTCTGTTTTTTGATTTTAAAGCCATATTCAATACCATCTTTGATGACATCTGCCATTATCTTTTGATTACCAACAATTATGTGTAGATCTTTCAAGGGTTCAGGTGACTCTTTCTTCGCTTTGTCAAGAAAAGCTCTCGCTGCAGCTAAATCCGTTCCAACCATTCGACCAAAGACTGGAATCATTCTTCTTTTTGAGATGTATCTATCCCTTAAAGCCATAATTAAACCTTGAATAAATATATCACAACTTGATATGCCACCAAAGCGGCTTGTAATTACTAGATCTGTTGCTGGATGATCCATTAAGAGATGAAACATATCTGCAACCTTACTTAGGGAAGGTCCTCCCCCGCTGTCCATGAAATTAATTGGAACTACATTTCCATCAAAATAGCGATTACCAATATTTACAACTTCATCAATTGAAAAGATACCATAACCTGCTCCTCCAGGAACTAATCCAACATATAACTTATCTTCTTCTTTTTGAAAATTCACTGGATTGGCAAGTAAATCAAGAAATGGAAAACCAACAATATATGCTTGTGCTTCATATTTGGTTTGCTCTGACACATCATGTCTCTTACTTTTAGGGTCAATTCCAATTGACTTGAGCAACGGAGCTTGCCTATACAAACTATTGTCGTCTAATACAAATTTTGCATCTGCAGCTATTAGTTGATTATCATTGGTTACTATGAGTGGATTAATTTCACATATTTTGGCTTCAGATTGTTGAAAAGCTGAAAATAATGAAATTATAACTGTAGATAAACTTTCTTTAACCGAAGCTAACTCTGGATTTCTTCCAACTAGAAAATCTGCTGCTTCTTGGCTTACTTCCTCTGAAAGAGTCTTAGGATTGTTACTTAGGGTTCTCTTCCAAATTTCTTCAGGTTGATTTTTAGCCACTTCTTCAATATCTATTCCACCACTTGCAGATGCAACAACAACAAGGTCAAATGTTGCGGGGTCTGTTATTATTGATAAATAAATCTCATGTGATACGCTCACAGCTTCCTCAAGAAGTAGTCTTCTTATAACAAAACCATGAATAACTAAATCAAACATCTTGTTACAAATGTCTCTTGCTTCTTCAATATTATCAGCTTTTTTTATCCCACCAGCTTTTCCTCTTCCCCCTATCAAAACCATTGCTTTGATCATTATTGGAAAATTCAAGGATAAACCTTCTAAATCGCTAATACTTTCTATTATACCAATCTTCTTTGGCACTGCTAAACCAAACTTTTCAAAAATTTGTTTTGCTTCGTATTCGTATAATTTCATTGTTTTTACCTTTTATTCTGAATATTTCTTTTGGTAATAATTGATAAGACCACCTGCATTGAAAATTTCTAGTAACTCTGAAGGCAATTTTGGAAATGTATATCTTTTATCTCCATTCATAATAATTCCATTTTGCAAATCTATTGTTACAGATTCTTTCGAATTATAGTTTTCAATAAGCTGTGGGTGAACTATTATTGGCAATCCTTGGTTGATTGCTGATCGAAAGAAAATGCGCGAAACAGATTTCACTATAACGGCTTTTACACCTGCAAACGCCAATCCTACTGAAGGGTGCTCTCTTGATGATCCACAACCAAAATTCGCTCCAGCTATGATTATGTCCCCTTCTTGTACTCTTGAAGCAAAGGATTCATCCAAACCCTTAAACAAATGTGCAATAATATTCTCTCCGTCAGCTGATTTTATGTCATATGTTAAAGAACCTGCAAACATTTGGTCTGTGTTGAAGTTATCAATATCGCTATAGTTCCAGGCGTTGTTTATCTTTCTATCCTCACTTGAGCCGATAACTAATGTTTTTGTTTGCTTTATTCTTGGTTCTAATTCTAGTGATGAAGTTGTCTTCTTGATATCTCCCTTTAGATAACTGCGGGGGTCAACAATCTTCCCTGCGATTGCTGAAGCTGCTACAGTTGCTGGAGATGCAAGATAAACAAATGATTTTTTGTTTCCCATTCTGCCAAGAAAATTCCTGTTTGCAGTGGAAATCACGTTCCATCCATCAGCTGGAATTCCTTGACCTTTTCCTAGACATGGACCACAACTACAGGATAGTATAGTTGCACCTGCTTCTACAAATGTTTGAATTGCTCCTTTTTTAAGCGCTTTAAGATAAATCTCTCTGGAGGCTGGAGCAACGAAAAACTGTACTCCCGTTTTTACTTTCTCACCTTCTAGAATTGAAGCTGCTATAAGAAGATCATCTAATCTAGCATTTGTGCATGTTCCAAGAAATGCTTCTTGAATGGTAATCTCATCTAAATCACATATTTTCCTTGCGTTATCCACTTGGTGTGGTACTGCAATTAGTGGTTCTAATTCACTAAGATTCACAACAACTTCTTGACTAAATATGGCATCATTGTCAGACCAGATAGCTTTCTTATCACTTGAATAAGAAGCACCATGTTTTTCCTCTAACCACTTTACCAAAACATCGTCTTGTGGAAATATAGCTGTTTTTGCACCCATTTCTGAAGCCAAATTGGTTAAGGTCATACGTTCAGAAATTGAAAGCGATTCTACTCCTTCTCCATGAAATTCAATGGATTGATAAGTTGCACCAGCCGATCCTAATTTGTTCATAATATAGAGGGCACAGTCCTTAGCATAAACTCCTGGGGAGAGTTTTCCAAGTAATTTTATCTTAATAGTTTCTGGAACTCTGAACCATGTTTTTCCAGTAAGCCAAAGACCAGCAGTTTCTGTTCTGTCAATGCCAGCAGCAAAAGATGCGAGTGCCCCACTAGTACATGTATGAGAATCAGAACCAACAACCAACATGGCAGGCAAAACATGATTCGACATTAATTGATGACAAATTCCAGTTCCTTCATCATAAAAATTTGTTATATTGTGTTCAGCTATTAGATCGCGTATGCTTTGATGATCGTTTGCCAATTGAACATTAGTTGGAGGAGAATCATGATCCAAAACAATAACTAAACGCCGGGGGTATAATATCTTTTTTCCACCCATTTTTTGAAAAGTTTTTACTATGGATGCAGAATTATCATGTGAAAGAATTAAATCTGGTTCTACAAATACAATATCTCCAACACTAACATCCTCTCCGGATTTCAGCGAAAATAACTTTTCTGAGAATGTTTTTCCTGCCATTCTAATTCCTCTATTCAAATTTTTCCCCTAAGCTCATTAAGCCACCAGCTTTCATAATATCTAGTACTGGTATCGGGATTTTCTCACATTTGATATTAATTTCCTGTGTTTTATTTGTAAGCAAGGATTGAGTGATATCTATCTCTAATTCATCATTTTCTTCAATTGAAAAGTTTGCAATCTCGGGCACTTCAACTAAAAGTAATCCTGCATTTACGGCATTACTGTAATAAATTGGTCCAAAAGATGCACCAATTATGGCCTTAAATTTATGTGCGAGAAAACCAGTTACTGCCTGTTGCCTAGTAGACCCTTTTCCGAAATTTTTTCCAACAACAAGAATTTTTCCAGTATTGTCTTCCTTTCCAAAATTGCGATATCCATCCAAGTTACCAAAAATGTGGGGTTTAATTTCCTCTGGGTCATGAATTGTTAAAAGGGACTGATGAAATATCTGATCAGTATCTATATCATCAACAAGAACCTTTCTAGCTTTTCCATCTATAATCTCATTACTCATTTAATCATCTCTCATTTTTGGTTTAGCAATTTTTCCTTCAATTGCTGTTGCTGCTGCTACAACAGGACTTGCAAGATAAACATCTGCTGGACCGATTTTACCTTGCGTGTTGCGGTTACCTGTTGTTAAGGTTACAGCTGTTTCTCCTCCCGTTAATCCATATTGACCTTTAGCACAAGTTGAACATCCTGCTCCAAAGAAATTACCGCCAGCTTCTAATATTATTGTCATATCTTTATTCAGATTTATCTCTACAAAATCTTCACGAGTTGCAGGAACTATACCGAATCGAACTTCTGGTTTTATTTGAGAACCTTTGAGTACTCTCGCGGCTTCATGAATGTCACTAGCACTGCCGTTCGTACATGATCCAAGTATAATTGAATTAATAGGGGTTCCCAAAACCTCTTCTATAGGCTTAACATTGTGTGGGTGAGGGGGACATGCAACGTATAAACCCAAGTTATCAATATTAATTGTAAATTCAGAAGCATAATTTGCATTCTCATCTCCTGTAAGTACTTCAATATCAATGTTGCGTTGCTTATAATATTCGGTGGTTACTTCATCTGTAGGAACAAACCCTATCATACCTGATGCTTCTGTAATTAGTGAGCATAATGTCACGCGATCTTCAATGGTTAATTCGGAGATTACATCTCCACAAAACTCAATAGCTTTTCCAGTTATTCCATATTCATGTAGTTGCTTTAAGACATATAATGCTAAATCTTTTGAAGTGGTGGGCCAAGTGTATTTGCCTTCTAGTATAACTTTAACCGTTTCTGGGATTTTTATCCATGATTTTCCAGTTTTGAAAGCAAAAGCTAGCGTCACATCACCCGCTCCTTGCCCTAGAATGCCTAACGCCCCCAATATATTATAATGACTATCTGCCCCAATAACTATATCTCCAGGTTTTGAAAAACCTCTTCTAAACAATAGATGTGAACCGATACCAGATCCTAAATCCGTTACTTTTATATCATGTTCTTTAGCAAAAACGCGAATTTTCTCTTGATCTTTAACATGTTTTGGATCATTACCATAAGGGTAGCAATCTGGTGTGAAGATGATTTTATTATTGTCAAAAGTCTTAGAACCTGGATAATATTTCTGGAACAAGTCTATAACTTGTGGTCCTGCATAATCTCTGGCCGTTACTATGTCTAGATTTATCCATACAATGTTACCAGGATAAATATCCTCATCTGCAGCATCTGTGTGCTTTCTAATGATTTTTTCTATTAGCGTAAACCCTTCCATTTTGTTCAATTTCACCAATCAGTAAAGAAGTAATAAGTATATCTCTGTGTATTTATCTGTGCTTACTAAAACAAATAAAATAAATGATAAGAAAGAATGTAAGTAACCATTACATTCCTTTTATTTTCTCACAAATTGCATCTGCCATTTCCGTGGTTGTTGAAGTGCCACCCATGTCATAGGTTCGAACTTTTCCTTCTGCTATAACAGCTGCAACAGCGTCTTCAATTTTGTTGCTCATTTCTTTCTCTCCAAGCCAATCTAACATCATTTTTGCGGATAAAATCTGTGCAATAGGATTCACTTTGTTTTGACCAACATATTTTGGAGCTGAACCATGACTCGGTTCAAACACAGCGAAGCTTTCACCTATATTTCCTGAACAAGCAAATCCCAGCCCACCCACTAACTGTGCGCATAAATCAGAAACAATATCACCAAACATATTGGAAGCTACTAGGACACCATAATTTTGTGGATTTTTAACTAACCACATACACATAGCGTCTATGTTGGTTTCCCAAAGTTCTTTTCCATCATAGTTTTGGATAAGCTTACGCGCCTCTCGAATCATTAGACCAGAAGTTTCACGAATAACGTTTGGTTTTTCGACTACAGTGACTGTCGGATAATCAAACTCTTTTGCATAATCCATACTCGCTTTTAGAATTCGTTGAACTCCTTTTCGTGTGAATATTCTTGTTGAAATAGCAATATCGTTTAAATCTGTTTCAGCAAAGCGCTTAGCTTTAGGATGATTCTCTACTAAACAGTTCATTACATCTTCAGGAACTGGATGGAATTCTATTCCAACATAGAGTCCTTCAGTATTTTCACGAAATACAACTAAATCTAAATCATCTCTGAAATTTAAAGGATTACCAGGATAAGCTTTGCATGGACGCAAATTAACATACAAATCAAACAATTGTCTTAGTTTAACAATTGGACTAGAGTACACTATTCCCTTTTTTTGCAATTCTGGAACTAACTCTTTCTGTGCTTCTTCTTTTGGTTTAGAAGTAATAGCTGAGAACAAACAGCAATCTGAATTCTTGAGTAGTTCTATTGTTCTATCAGGTAGGGGATTTCCTTCAGTTTTCCAGAATTCCCATCCAATGTCACCCCAAGTATACTCTACCACATCACTGAAACCAACGGTATCAAGAACCTTCATTGCTGCATTAGTTACATCTATCCCTATCCCATCTCCAGGTAGTACTGCAATTTTATATTTCTTCATTTTTTACACCTTTTAATTATCGATTATTGTTTTCAAATATCTGTTTAATAGGAGCAAAGCAAAGGAAATCACAACGATGGATTATCTCTACTTCTGGCAATCTTGGGATTTTATCTCCCTCTTTACTATGAAAGACTATTGCTTGCCTTACCGATATAGGTAACTCAAATTCATATACAATTTCTAAACCCATAGCTGGGTGTCGAAGTAATTTCCCTTCAATCTTTTGAACTATTTTTCCAGCAGAGTTTCTCTCATATTCGATGAATTTTCCTACATCATGAAGTAATCCTCCTGCAATCAGTTCATCCTTATTGAGTTTATCAGCTAATCCTAATATTTCATATCTCTCATATGTAGCAATACACATCTGGGTTACTGCGCGAATATGATCAACAATTGTTATTTTTGGGACCAAATTATCTCCTTCAAGCAATTCTGGTATCAAAAGGGTAAATGGAATCATTTGAAGATCTTCTTCTTTCCAACCTCCCATATTGATTGCTTTTTCAAGTGACTTAACTACCTTATCTTGTAGTTTTTCATTTTCTATTTTTTCTATTTCAGGAAAAATATGCTTAATCTCCATTTAGGCGACCTCTTTTACAATTTTGTAATTGATGTTTTTTTGTTTCTCATCAGATTATCTCTGATTAAGTAAAAAAATTAACTCAGAATAATTAAAATTTGTGCTTGCGATATGGCTTTCCATCTATAGATTATTAGTGTGATAAGTCACCAAAAATAGCAAGCTTGTTCTTGCCATGCAGAGAAATAACAGATTTTCCTTTATCTATAAGTATAGATCGAAGTTTTCTATCATTTGTAGCTACAACTGCTTTGTGAATTTCTGCAAGCCGCATCAATTCATAATCTACATGCCCTTCTTTTTTAGATTCTATTATCTTAAAAGATTTAGCCAAATTCAGAGCAAACTCTGCTTTACGCTTTGTAGCAGGCTCGCTTTTTTCTTTAAGCTCTCTCAATTCAATCAAAACAATCTGAGGAACTACAATTTCAAAAGCAACATCTAAAATTCTTTCAAATTCATAGCTAAGATTAATTTTCTTTTCTAAAGGCAGCATTAACATGCTAGAATCTAGTAAAACTAACATGATAAAATCTCCACAATTAAGCTATAATTTCTCCAACGCCTATTAACCGAAACCTTCCAGAAATACGTCTAGATATTGCAACAAGGCTTTTTGTTCTCGCCGCTACGTTTCTACTCAGTTTAATTTGTGCTTCCTTTCCTTTGATTTCTGTAATTGATCCTGAAGTCTTTGCTGTTCCAACATTAAGCATTAGTGTCTCCCCTTGTGCAAGAGGTTGGACTTTTGTTATTTCTTCTGACCCAACAACATATTCGAGCAATCGAATTTTGAGACTCAGTGTTGAACGTATTGGAGGTGCGTCTCCCGGTTTTGTTATGATGTTTCCTCCCATCTTGTCCGATTTTAAAAATGATGGATCTAATTCTGTACCTATAGCAACCAAACCACCAGAATGGGCACCATCTACTAAACCTTGTTCCCCTATTGCAATGCTTATTACCTTTGTTGTAATCTCTTGATATGCTGACTTATTTCCTTTTTTAATTAAAATACCCGGAACAATCTCAATATCTTCCCCTACGTTGATTTGACCTTGGATAACTGATCCACCCAACACTCCACCCTTGAGGTTTATTGGTATTGTACCAGGTCTGTTGATATCAAAAGATCGTGCAACATGCATCTCAAATGGACTATCTATGTCAATATCTGGTGTTGGAATATTTTTTTCAATCTCACAAATTAACACGTCAAGATTGGCCCCATGCATTGCACTGATTGGGATTATTGGTGCATCTTCTGCAATTGTCCCCTTAACAAAATCCTTAATTTCTTGGTAGTTTCTTTTAGCTTCTTCTTCTGTGACTAGCTCTATTTTATTCTGAGCGATGACGATATTCTTAATTTGAAGAATTTCCATAGCAGCAAGATGTTCTCTTGTTTGAGGTTGAGGACATCTTGAGTTTGCAGCAATAAGAAGGATTGCACCATTCATCAATGTAGCACCAGATAGAAGCGTTGCCATCAAGACTTCGTGACCTGGACAATCAACAAACGATACCCGTCTGATTAGTTCTGAAGGTGCTCCACATTTGGGACATTTTTTTTCCACAGTATATGCTTCTGGTTCTGAGCACTTTGGACACTTGCGAAATTCTGTGTCTGCATACCCCAATCTGATGGATATACCTCTTTTCAATTCTTCAGAATGATCATCTGGGAATTTGCCAGTTAAAGCTTGTACCAGTGTAGATTTTCCGTTATCAACGTGTCCAATAGTTCCAATATTGACAACTGGTTGTTGGATTTTTTTCTTTTCTTTTGTGGGGGGAACTTTTTCACTCATTAAATTTTCCTCAATATTTCTGCTCAATAGCTACCAAATCTTATAGACTAACTTTAGATGAATCTATTTAAGTTTGTTTTTAAACTAAAGTAATCTATCAAAAACCTTCCGTTTAACATAATATTTTTTACAAACAAATAATCCGTCTTTGTATTGCTAAGGTTACGTTCTTAGCGTTAGGTTCATGGAAACTATTTGCTATGAGTATGTTTAAAAACATTAGAAAAGAACGAGAATTGAATAATTAAACGAGATGGTTTTGCTTGTACTATAAGGTAAAAGTAAAGGATACACTAAGGGTCCCCCCTAACAGATTCGATGATGAACTTGCTAAAGTATTAGCAGAAATAGCGAGGGAAGGATTCGAAGGTAAAATTGATCCTGATTTAGGTTTCATTGTAGCAGTTACAGAAATAAACGAAATTTTTCAAGGAAAATTGATTGCTGGAGATGGAGGTTCCTATTATGAAGCTTCTTTTGAATTGCTGTGTTATTTGCCTGAAATAAATGAAATTGTTTCTGGAGAAGTAGTGGAATGTGTAGATTTTGGCGCATTTATCAGAATAGGAACTATTGATGCTTTGTGTCATGTTTCTCAAATCGCAGATGATTATTTCCGTTATATCCCAAAAAATGCTGTTCTACGTGGAGATAAATCTAAAAGAGATTTATTGGTAAACACAAGGGTACGCGCAAGAATAATCGCTGTAAGTATAGGTAAGTCTGCTATAAGGGTTGGTTTAACAATGCGTCAAGACGCTCTAGGAACAAATGAATGGATTGAAGAATGGAAAGATGAGTTAAAAAATCCAAAGAAAAAAGCAGAGGAGGCTTCATGATATGTCCAAAGCTTGTAGAGTGTGTCACATAATCATGGAAAAAACTGCTAGTATTTGTCCAAATTGTAAAACACAAGACATTTCCTCTGAATACACAGGTGAAATTTTTATCCTAAAACCAGAAGAAAGCGACGTTGCGAAGAGAATGAAGATCTACAAAAAAGGACATTATGCTCTTCGAGTCCGGTGAACTTGTTGAATCAAGTAAAACCTAGTTCATATTTTCTCCCCCAAAATCAAAGAAAGTATTTTAAGAACCCTTTAGGGCAAATTATTAAGAATCGACAAGACATTGTTGAATTCATTAATAAGCTATCTCAAGACGATTCAACACCCAAGGTAATAGCGGTGGGAGATGCAACCACACAAGTACTTGTAGAACTGTCATTTATACCTGACATTGCTATTATAGATGAACATGTGCAAAGGGAGAAAGTTCCATTATTAGAAATTGAAAATGCTTCTGTTGTAGAAATATCCAACCAAGCAGGTTACATAATGCAAAATGCATGGATTGAAATTATTAATAGTCTAAAAATTGAAGATAACAAAATAATTATAAGAATAATAGGCGAAGAGGATTTACTAGTGCTTCCAACTATTCTTGAAGCTCCACTAGATTCAAAAGTCTTATATGGACAGCCTAATGAAGGGTTAGTAGTAGTGTCAGTTACTGAAGAAGTAAAACAAAGTGTTTGCGGATTATTACTTAAAATGGTGAAAATTAATGAAGATTGATATCATTGAGAAAAATGAAAATAAATTATTAGAGCGAACAGAAATAAATGTTAAAGTTGATCATGTTGGGCAACCAGTTCCTAAACGTGAAGAATTTTTGTCAAAATTAGCTGCTCTTTTAAATAAAGAAAGAAATCAAGTAGTTTTAATTAAGCTAGAAGCTAAATATGGGGAAGGAAAAAGTACAGCGCTTGTTCATGTCTATGAAACAGCTGAAAGAGCAATCGCTGTTGAAAAAAAGTTTCTCTTAAAAAGATCAGGAATAATCCAAGAAAAAGCAGAGTGAGTGTAAGAAATGAGTTCAACACATAAAAGGTATGAAGCAGACGGAGATAAAGTCATTAGATTAAAGAAAGAATGTGAAAGGTGTGGAGACGCCGTATATATGGCAGGACACTCAGACAGATGGACTTGTGGAAAGTGTGGATACACAATTTATAAGCGCGGTCGAAAGGCAACATAACTTCTTTCTTTCAATATAGAAAAATTTAACATGCTTTCCCTTAATTTTTATCTGGCGAATGACTGGTTGAGACGGCTTAGATGTGCTTCACACAAAGGATATAAAAGCGGGAAAAGGACGCCATCATCTCTTAATATCATTTTACTGTAAGCAACAGCTGAAAGAAATATTGCTCAATCTTGCCAAAAAACAGAAAATTTTTCGTAAGAGCAGTAAAATTAGAACTATGTTAGCAAGAATTGGCACAGCAGCATACATGCAAGGAGTATCAGCTAGCACTATGAGGAGGTGGGAGAAGGAAGAAAGAATCCTCCCTTGCAAGAGGACAAGAGGAGGACACAGGAGATACAAACTCTCCCAGATGATAGGAGAAGAAGAAAAAGAGGAGGAGAAGAACGACACTCAGCACAAACAAATAGTGATAGGGTATGCGAGAGTAAGTGGGGCAAAACAGAAGAAAGAACTGATAACCCAGCAAGAACATCTACGGTCTTTTGCTAAGCAAAAAGGGTGGAAGGTAGAGAAGATTTTTACAGATATTGCTTCGGGGATGAACGACCAGAGAAAAGGGTTACACGCACTACTAAAAACTGTAGCAACGAAACAACCTTTTGCTGTCATCTGTACGTATAGAGACAGGATAGCGAGGTTCGGAACGAAGGTGATCAACCAGTTTTGTCAAACGTTTGATACAGAAGTTATCCCCATGTATCAACAAGAAGAACAAGCAGCAGAGAAAAAATTAGTAGAAGATATGATCGCTCTCGTCACTTCTTTTGCAGGGAGGTTGCACAGACAGAGGAGAGGAAAAGCACCACCGAACAAGTGAGATTCTTCGGGTTTAAATAGCAATTTAAGGATTATACGTACGAGTAGAAGATGGGCACACAAGCAGCAAGCACCTCTAAAACTTCTCCCCCTATTAACTTAGACAAGGTGATGAGGAGTTATCAGGTAGCGCTGAAGTGTGCATCACCCTCTCAACGAGAAGAAATCAACCGAAGAATTAGGAATTTAGAAGAGAGGCAGCACGACCTTCTCATTCAAGATGTGGTCAAGAAAGCTTTAGACCTCTATCGCACTAACCCTAAAGAACGCTACTTTGTCCGTCAAGTAGGGAAAGCGGTGGGGAAGAACCCTAACATCGCTGAGAGCGCTTACCACTGGCTCCAGATAGCAGTGAAAGGGAAGATAGACAAAGAGAAGAAAGTGCAAGGGTTGCTCAACTTCTTGCATAAGAACCCTCAACAGCTGGTGGAATGGATGATTTTTGGTCGTTCGCCTTATACCGAAAGCAGCCTGGGGAAATATTGGAAATTACAGAGAAGGTACGTCATCAACCTTCTGACCAGTTCTAGGATGCAACTAGATAGTTTTAGCAAGAAGAAACAGAGGAACTACTATTTCTCTAATAATCTGGTGTTGAATGGAGCTTTACCTACTTACAAGCAACAAGATGTGGTGCAAGCAATCGATGATGCTCTGATTCACCAGACCAATAATTTCTCACAACTACCTACTCTTACGAAGAACCAGCAAGCGTTTCTCAATAAACTCAAGCTCTTAAAGCAAGAGCAGAATATAGTTGCTCCTTTTCTCACCTCGTGGATCAACAGTTTTCACCCTTCTCGTTGGAAAAGTCTCAAAAACCTCTCCAAGGAACTAGCAGAATTAATAGGTAAGCCTACTCGAAAACTCTTCTCTGCCGTAAGGCAGGTGGTAGTTTTCACACTCTTTGACCATTTCATGCAGAGTGTCCCTCAATTATTACAAGGTCTATCTATAACTGCACTCGTTCCTCCCCCATTCAAACGTAAAAAACAAGGAAGATTACCAGTAAAACTACTAATGAAAAAAGATTATGTTATCACCCGTGAAGGGAATGCAAAAGATCTGACCAGACAAGTAAAGAACAATGGTAGAACCACTTTAGGTTTCCCGCAAATGGGCAAGAAGAAACTTACTGCTCAAGTTCTCTTTCCCCCCAAAGTCTTGGAATATTTGAAGAATGGTGCCGAAATCAAAGTTTTCCAAGTAAGCAGCGGCAGTGCTCCCTGTTTCAAACCTCGAGTAGATGTGGTGCTAGAAGGCGCTCATGACTGTTTCCACTCTCACAAACTTCTCCATACTTATCTCCCAAAGATTCCTAAAGGCAAGAAACAAGTGCTGGGGTTGGATATCAACCGCTTGGGAGAGTTTATGGTAGCGTTTAACACCTCTGTTTCAGTCCCTAAGGATTTGATGAAACTAGCTGAACGTTACAAGCACCTAGAGAAAGTTATGAAGGAACTTAACCGTGGTTTCCTCCGCAAACGTAAAGAGCATGACATTCTCGGCAGTTGCAAGCTCAAGGGAGAACTCAATAGAGTCTATACTCGTAGAAGTCGCATACTTCGTGAGATCACCCGTCGTTTACCCCACTTCCTCGCTGCAGTGATGGTGAAGAACAAGTGCCATACTCTGAAGATCGAAGAGTTGGAGGTTGACCCTACTGGTACCAAAGGAGCACTGGCTAAAGCCATCTACAATATGCCTGATAACCTTTACATTTACAAAAAAGCTGTCTGGTTAGCTTCGCTTGAATTAGGTTATGATGTCCGTTTGGAGACGGTCAAACCTTACCATACCAGCAGTGTCCATCACAACTGTGGGGGGACTATCCTCCGTCAACCTGGTTCAGGTTCGTATGATTCTGCTCCTTGTGGTAAATGTGGTCAAATGGTCAACACTCATGATAACGCTGCGCATAACATCTCTTCCCTCCCAGGTACTCTCCTTCCTTCCGATCTCTTCCCCTCAACACACGTGAGGGAACCCACTTAAACGACGGTTAGACGCCTTCTGGCAAGTTTAACCAAGTTTCATAACGTGTGTAACAAACAAATTACAATAACAAATATTAACAAAATTTGTTTTACTTTGGGCGCATCTAAGAAAAAACCTATAAGAAGCAATTCAACTGTATGGATGTATCTTATAATTATAAAAGGAGTAATATTAATGAAACCTATTGAAATTAAAATCCCTGAAGGTTTGTACAACTATGTACAGAAACTAGTCGATGAAAACTACTTTGAATCTATGGAATCGTTTGTTCAACAAGCAACCTTTTTGATCGCTGAACTTCATGGTTTTAGTGAACAAACAGAGGGAAAAGGATTAAATGACATTATTGCAGATTTAATTATTTCAAAAATTGGTTCTAGCAAAGGAGAAATTAAAAAAGTAAAAACTGTTGTTAAGGATTTTAAGATTCCTAATAAAGATTTAATCATAGAATCATTCAGCTCTTCTAAATTTATGTTTGAAGATGCTATATTTGCATCCTGTCAATTCGCAGTGTTAAAACAAGGAAACCCCCCGATTACTAAAGAAGAATTTGCTAGATCTTTAAAACAAATGGCAGAAGCCGGAATTTTAACACAGATAAAACAAGGCGAGAAAATGATGTGGAAACGCAATGAATAATTGCGCAACCTGAACTATTTTTCTTCCTATTTTTCTATCATTGCATTTGCCATTTTTAGTAGCACTGACTTGGGTTCTTTTGCTTTAACAAAACCAGAGGCTAGGAGCACCCCTTTTGCGCCCAGCTGTAATGCTTCTGAAACATCTTTTGCTGTAGACACACCAGCTCCAACTAAGGGCGTGACTGAAATATTGGTTTCTTTTATTGCTTGAATTGTTTGTTTAACTAATTCTGGTTTCGTTGTAACAGAGATTCCACTACCTATAAGTTCTGGTGGTTCCATAGCACATGCTAGAGGATCTAACGCAGATATTGCTCTGCTTACCTGAAGATTATTAGCACATACACATGTGAAAAAATCTAATTTCTTTGCTTTGGTAACGATTTTTTCTATATCGGATAATCTCAATTGATGTTCAGAGTGATTTACTAATGTGCCAGCTGCTCCGCTTTGCATTATCGTTTCCATTAAATTATTTCCAGTGTTGCTACCTGAATCATTTGAATCTGTGTGTTGAGCAAAAATGGGAATACTTACTGATTGATGAATTAGTCGAATGTCTACCGTTTGAGGACAAACAACTATCTCCACACCTACTTCTTTTGCAACTTCTTCTGCTATTTTGGCCAATATAACTCCATTTTCTCCAATAGATTGGGTGTAATTCTTGAAATTTAAAATGATAACCGGAAATTTTAGTGTAACCATAAAGTTAATTTAACATTGTAATTTAAAAAATTTCCTTAAATCACGTTGTAGTACTACAACATTTGAAATGTTTAAATATCCAAATTTATTAGTATCAATAAGAACTGTGTATTAACACTTGGTGATTTTCTTGTATGGCGCCGATCAAATAAATGCAATACTGCACGAAATAATAACTAGTGATGCTAACATTAACCACGTTATATTAGCCGATAAAACTGGACTAACACTTGCATATTCTTCAAGATTTGCTTTTGATGAATTCGAAACAGAAGCGCTTGGGGCGATAGCTAGTGCTGTATATCTGGCAAGTGAACAACAGGGTCAAAATGTGGGATTAGCCGCACTAGATATCATAATATCAGAATTTTCTGATGGCTTAATCTTAGTTGCTAGTTGTGGGAGCACAGTGTTGTGTCTTATCACAGATACTGGTGTACAACTAGGTTTGGTACGAAGAACCATGAAAATGGCAGCTGAAAAAACACGAAATATATTAGATGTTGAAGCTAAACCCACAACTCCTGCAGAAACTGCTGCTACTCCTACTCCTACTCCAACTCCTGCACCTGAACCAGTTGTAACTGAAGAAAAGAAAGTTCAAGATGAGTTTATATCAGATTTGGAATTAGCTTTGAGAGAACTTGAGCAGTTCTAATCAGCAAAATTGTTATGAGGTAAATTCTATGGATATAGAGACCCCAAAAGGTGGAGTTGAAAGAATAGGGAAAAAAAGTCATGCCGTTGATGTCAGAGGCGAATTAATCCTTACTGGTATTAGAACTTTAGACCAGAAACTTGGTATGGAAATGTCCTCTCGAAAAGGTCTTCCAGATGGTTCACTGATTCTAGTGAGTTACCCTTCAGAAACTGTAATCCCTAAATTATTTATTCAGCGTATATTACTAAATTGGGCACAAAAAACACAAGAAAATGTGATATTTTATGTTCATAGTAGCACACCATATGAGAGTGTAAAAAGATCCTTCCAAGCTTATGAATGGGACATTTCTCCATACGAAGGTAAAAACTGGTATTTTGAAAATATGTTTGATTTGACTAGTTCAACAATGTCATCAGCATTGAAATTAGGTAAAATAGAAGTTAGAAGAAGAACTTACGCTAAAAAAATAATAGATAGAATGATTCATGTTAAAGAAAATCAAAATAAACAATGCTTTAGTGTTTTCGATGATTTGCTGTGGATGAAAGAAGATAGACTTGATGAGGATGCAGCGGCTCTGATTACATTTCTAAAAAACACTTTGATTTCTTTATCAAAACTAGGTGGAGTACACTTCTTCTTAATACCGCAGGACGTTCTGGACCCTGTAGCAGAAAGAATTATAATGAACGCATCTCAAGGCATATTCTATTTTACAAGAAGTTCAGTTGGTAGCAGAATCAAAGATACTTTTGCAATAACAAAACTAATGGGTGTAGCATATGTGAGTGAAACTCTAGATATCACCCCATCAGAAACAGAAGGCTTCAAAATAGAGTCAACCGCAAAGATTTAGTTGATCCTCATGGAAAATGAAGACAATTTTGATAATACTGAAACCCATGAGTTAATGGATATTGCTGATGAGATTGTTAGACTTACAAAAGAAGTGAAAGCACTTAAGAGCAAGGTAAACTCAACTCAAATAACTGATACAAAGAGAGGTTCACCAAATTACAATAATAATTTATTAGACATCAATCCATCAATAACATATATCAATGAAATGTTGAAATCTTCTTCAGACAATATTATATCAGAATTAAAAGCAGAATTTTTTAGATTATTCAACTTTTTATCTAGTTTTCAAACAGTGTCACAATATCCAAGAAGACGGGATAGTTCAAGTATAGAAGAATCTCTTCTAAAAAGAGAGTTGACTGAAGAAAATATAGCAAATATACAGGAGACAATAGAAAAAGAGAAGGAAATGCTAAAATTGCTCTTAGAAGAAAGAGAGTCTTTAATCTATGAACTATCTGATCAAATAGTAACAATTGAAACCGAGAAAAAAGAACTGCAAGAGAAATTAGATTTTGTTTTATCAGAAAAAGGGAAATGGAGTAAACAAAAAGAAGTACTAGAAAGGTTGATTACTACTGATCCAAGATTTAACATAATAAATTTGTTAAGAAGAATGGGAGCAATTGCACAAATTCAACTATCATTTGTTCTAGGTGTGTCATTATTACAGACTAAACGATATATCAATGAACTAGAAAAAATGAAAATACTACAAATAAATGAAGACAACACAGTCTCTCTTGATGCCAGCTTTGATGAAGAAACAATGAATATCAAAGTAAAAACAAGTGAAGATAAATAAAATAAATAAAAAGTAAACAACACTATTGCTGTGCATAGAGTTTTTCATAGAAGAGAACAATGTTTTTTAGTAATGTCTTGAAAGCTTCATCGACATTTTCTCCTGTTTTTGCAGAAGTTTCAATGTAAGGAACAGAAAAACCAGACCATTGTGATAGAGAACGAGCATATTCTTCAGATTGTTCTCGCATAATAGGATCTTTTGCGGTAGCACGAAGATCGCTTTTATTACCAATTAAAACAATGGGGACAACCCTATTGCTATTGTTCTTAAGAAGTTCTGCGATCCAGGAAGGGATATTTTCGAAACTAGAACGACGAGAAATATCAAAAACAAGAAGGCAACCAGAAGTTCCTCGGTAATAAACTTCACGAACAGCTGAGAATCTTTGTTGTCCTGCTAAATCCCAAATCTGAGCAACAAAATCTTGATCGTCAATTCGAAGTCGTTTTACAGCAAAATCTGCTCCGATTGTCATAGAGTAGCCGTCTTTGAATCCTTCTCCTAGATAGGTTTTACGCAAGGATGTTTTTCCAACTGCACCGTCTCCCAACAAAGTTATTTTGAATATTTTTCTTTGGCCCGCTGCCATTCGTTTTTTCCCCTTTATACAAATTACTATTAGCTTAGGATAGTATTTAAATTATTTGATACTCCTCGTCAAATATTCTTTCTGTTCGTTACAATGGTGTAGTTTGCAAATTAACATATTGTCTATTCAGAATATTATATGCTTTCTTTTAGTAGTTATCAAATAGTATAAAATGGGAAAACTTTCCCTCTTATTGTAATGAGCTTATCTAATAGGTTTTCCAGAATATTATTGTTACTGGAAAAGAATTATCCGGAATTTCGTGGGGGTTTAGCAAATTATTCTTCCCCCTTTCAATTGCTTATAGCTACCGTGTTAAGCGCTCAAAGCACAGATAAACAAGTAAACTTAATTACCGAAAAATTATTTTCTCATTTTCCAGATCCCGAAGCTTTTGCTTCCTCCTCAATTATTGAAATAGAAAGATATATTTCGAAAGTAGGTTTATACAAGAATAAAGCTAAATTCATTTTCAATTTATCAAAACAGCTTATTAATGAATATGATTCTATAGTTCCTACATCCATTCTTGAGCTAGTTAAATTACCGGGTGTCGGTAGAAAAACTGCTAATGTTTTGCTAAATGATTGGTTTGATATCCATGAAGGCATTGCTGTTGATACTCATGTTAAACGTTTATCATACCGGATGGGGCTAACAGATAATACTGATCCAAACAAAATTGAGACAGATTTACAAGAAATAATTCCTTCTGAGAAATGGGGTCGGCTAACTCATTTGTTTATTTCCCATGGACGGGCAGTTTGTAAAGCTCAAAAACCTTTATGCAAAACCTGTTTCTTGAATGAAGCATGTCCTAGAGTGGGTGTTGTTGAGGAATAGGTAATTGCTTTTTTTGTTGCCTTTTGTATATTCTTTTTAAGGTAGTCAAATCATGTCTATATTGCAATAAAATTTATTTAGGAAACAACTAACTAGTAATTAACGTTAAAAAAATTGTAGGCTGAAGGATATGTCCAAAATCGATATTCTACCTCCTTTATTGACTCGTATAGGTTTTAATGAAACTGACATTAAAGTTTATGCAGCAACATTGGGGCTTGGTAAAGTTACTATAGGTGAACTGCTTGTGGTTACAGGGTTAGACCCACTCACTCTGATTCAATCTGTGAAGAATCTGGAAGAACTGGGTTTTCTGAAAAAAATAGCTGGTAGAACACCTGAATATTTCGGAATGTTACCATTCCTGAAAGAGTATATTGTTGTTGAAAAAGACGCCCTCTATTCTATAGATGGTATGATTAATTCCTTAAAGAGTGCAAAGGAAGAATATAAGGAGAAAAAGACTAAATTTGGAGGAACCTTGGAACTTACTGGCGATGGGAATGTGTTTGATATTCACATTGTAAGTGGGTTGATAAAGCAAGTAGTCGATACTCTCTATCAAAAATATGTTGAATATAGTGATGAACTACATGAATCTGTTTCCACGTATGTTGACGATAACAAGGAATCCGTAGAAGGGTATCTTACTAAAATAATGGATCAACCTATAATTTTCTCAACACAGTTAGAATCATTTGTAGAGGAATTGAATGCATTTGTTAAACAATTCAATCATGTTGCAAAACAGAGAAGTAATCAATTAGCAGAAGCGGTTGAACAACAAACCAAAGAAACATTTGATAATTTGAGTCAAATAATTGCTAATAGTCTAGATGCTCATACTGATAACCATAAAGAATTTCTTGAAAAATTGGTCCCTGAATTGGATAATGAGTTGAAAGAACTTATTGGTAGAGTTACAGATATCCAAGAGTCATTCGTGGATAAATATGATACGATTTGGCAAGAAGCTTATGCTTCTTGGACAAACGAATCTAAAATGGTAGTAGACGCTATCTCTCAAGAGGTAAACAATCTCTTCTCTGAGCAGATTAAGCAGACTCAAGAACTAAGAAGAAGCGTTGAGCAAATTGATAGACAAATTAATTTTCTGTCATCTAAAATTGCTGAATCTCTAAATTCGATTGACGCTTCTGCTGTACTAAAGCTAGGAAAAGCTAGAAAGCAAATTGAATCTCCACTAGTAGATGCAAGAGATACTGTTAGAAATCTTGCAAACGATTTGAACGAAAGTGGTTTGCAACTAATAGATCAACATGTTTTAGCTCTAAATGATGTAAGAGACGATATTAGGTCAAAGTTGGATCATTTCCAATTAACAGGGGAAACCACTATACGAACAAAGAAGAATCAACTTACTAGTGAAGCCATAGACAAAATTGATTTACTTCCTAGTGACTTACTAGAATTGCTTCAAAATGGAACTGAAAAATATGCTGGATCCTCTTACAAATCTTGTGCTGAAGTAACTGAGAAATTGAAACAAACGACAGCTGATGAACTGACTAAGTCAAAGGATGGGGCCTTGACTGAAATCCAAAAGTTTAGTCTTGAATGTAATCAAGTTATACAAAAATTACAAACAGATACACTTCAAGAAATAACTAAATCCAAACAAGATGCTGAAAAAATGGCTATTACCTTGAAAACAAAGATAAATGCATCTGTTGAACAGTTCCGAGAAACAAAGAGTAACAAACAAAATGAGTTGGCTGCAAGTCTAACAGACAAAAAGCAATATCTTAAGGACAATAAGGAAGAACAAAAGGAACAGATTATTCAACAAGTTACTGAAGGTGAGGAAATACAGATTAATACCTTGGTCTCTCAAATTGCTTCTGTTGTAAAAGATATTGATGACATCCTTATATCCCAACTCGATTCCGTTATTGGTAAAGCCATGGCTTTCTACCAAGTTATTAATACGAGAGAGGATGAGCTTAGACAAATAGATAGGTCTGCCTCTTCTTACTCCTTTGAAGGACAACACAATACGTCCATCATTGTAGGTGAAGAGGCCATAAAAGCAAGCATCACCGACATTGCTATGCGTTCTAAGTATGAACTTTTGCTTGTCACACCAGATGTTGATGAAGAGTTATTGAAAGAAATGATGCAATACACAAAAGCTCAAAGAATTAGTCTAGTATCCTCTTTTGATAAGAGTAAACACCAGACTTTGCTTCGACCTTTAGCAGAAAGATTTCCTGGATTAAAGCTTAAACATTACGATAAAAAAGATGTTTATTGCGCAATCCTTGACGGAAACAATGAAGCTGTATTTGCCTTTCTAACAGTTGATGCGGTGCCTATAGCAATACGTACTACAAACGATTTGCTTTTGCAACTTTTCAAATCTGCTATAAACCGAGATGTCCTGTTCCACAGTAGTGATGTGGAGCTTTAATTTTCTTTTTTTAAAAATAAGAGATTGTAGATAATCAATCTACATAGAATTTGCAAGAACGCATATCAAGAAGATGTGGTATTTTTTGTATTAATCCTGCTCGAACCAAAAGTTTCAAACCGTGTCGAACAGTTCGTGGAGCCAAATTGCACAAATCAACAATTTCTCTACTAGTTATAGGTCCACTTCCAGTAACAATTCTAAAGATCGTAATTGCACTAGGCGGTAAGCCTGTCATAAGTTCTTGATTGATTTTAATGTTTTCGAGAGCTATAGCCACAATCATCATTTCCTTTGATAATTAATAGAGACTCAAGAAATTCTCCTTTTAAACTTATTTGAAATCGATATTGGAAAAATGAAGCGAATCGTTACAGTACTCGCTTTATTTAGAGTCTCTAAAGATTATACGGAAAAACTACAAAAAAAATATTTTCCAAATACAACTATTTATTTTCTTGCATAATATCTTTTAAATTTGAGAATATCCTGCTTTAGAGGCCTTTTATGTTTTAATCTTTTTCTTGCATTCTCAATAGTTATAAATACACTTACAATTAGAAGGGGTTAATATCTTATTTTATGAAATATAACGTCCACAAAACTAGCTTGTTGTCCCTTTAAACACAACATGTCGCTTTTCTTTAAAAACGATAAACTTCCTATTAGTTGAACGCATTATTAGCTAAAACCTCGTTTATTTTTTTGCTCTATATTAATAATAATTGGAAAATATGTATTATTGACGGCAATATCTACACATATCTGCCTTGTTTTTGTAATAAAAAATTAAGGTTCCATTTTTGCAAGATATTTCTGATAAGATTTTATAAGAAACTTCTTTTCTAATGGTTGTGAAATATTATCCCATGGCAGAAAAGTATCAATATCATAACTTTTACTGGCTTCATTATCTAAGTTGCTCCCATTATTTTTGAGTATTCGTTTCCAATTGCCGATTTTATTTCCCATCAAAGATACTTCATTTATAATTGGAAAGTAGTTGTGGTTACTTAGGGATAGTATCTTCTGTATAATCGCCCATTCAGGAGCATAGAAGGCCGCCTCAACATTTTTGAGTTGATACAAATTAGATCTATACCATTTCTGCTGATTTTTGGAATCACTAATTCCAAGCATGGGAACAAATTGAAAAGGTGTATTTGCTTTTGTTATGAATTGATTCATTGATATTGAGATACGACCAGTTGGAAAATATTTTGCTCGGATTTTTTTAACAAATTCATATGAGTTGTATTTTACTTTTTCTTTTTCTAAAGGAAATCCATATATCATATATAGTTTGAGTCGTCTGAACCCCACATCCCAAGCAAGTTTTAATGCAGAATAAATGGTTTCATCAGACATTCGTTTGTTTATAGCAAATCGTTGATCTTCATCTCCCGTTTCTGGAGCAAGAGATAATGTCCTTTGTTTACCTTTTCGCAAGTTCAAGAGCAGGTCTTCTGTGAGATAATCTGCTCGAAATGATGAACATGAGACCTCATATCCCTTGGAAACAATGAATTCTATAAGTTTATCAAGAGTACCTGATTGAGCAACAGCGCTACCATATAGGACAACTTTCTCAAAATCATTTACTTGACTCGCTTGTTCAATAATATCAGTTAATCTTTCAAGGCTTCTTCCCCTGCGAGGAAAGCGGCAATGTCCCACAAAACAGAAAAGACATCTTTCGGAACACCCCCTATCTGTTTCTAAATAGTAAGCTTTACCAAAAATTGGTTCATTTTTTGTGCCTTTAACGTTTTCAGGTATTATTTGTTTTATTGGATAGAAAGAATCAGAGAGTTCCTTCGTTCGAACACTTTGGACCTTTTCTCCGATCCATTCACCAGATTCATTATAATGATAGCCAAATGCCATGCATCCAGGAATATTTGAAAGAGCTTCTATTCTCTCTTTTTTTGTTTCTTTTTCTAGTGCTAATCTTATTTTGTTGGCAACAGGTTCTATATCTCCAAGGAAAAAGACATCAGGAGTAAAAAGTACGGGAAATGGATTAGAAGTGGGGGATGGTCCTCCAATCAAAATAAGCGGTGCATGTTCATCCCGTTTTCTGACATCAGGGTTGATTCCACCTCTATGTAACAATGCTATTGCTTCTAAGTAATCGTGTTCAAATTGACATGAAATTGCCAATACATCAAAATCTGAGAGCTTTTTTTGGCTTTCTAAGGCGTAAGGGAGAACTTTTGAATCAAGTGGTTTAAATATTCTTTCACAGGCAAAATTTTCCCAACTGTTAAAAAGAAAGTATAGTAAGTGCATACCCAAACTGGTCATAGCGACTCGATAGGTGTTTGGGTAGATTAAACCTATTGATATTCTGTCTGGTGACCACTTCTTCCGAATAGCGTTTTGCTCTTTAATTAGCATCGGTTTTTTTCCTTTTTAGAGTATACGATTGAGTTCCAAAATATATTGATTCGGATGGAACGTCTTCATTAACAATTGTTCCTGATCCTATCCAAGAACTGTTTCCAATCTTAATTCCGGGCATAATTAAAGCTCCAATACCTGTTTCAACATTATCTCCAATAATTGCTCCTAATTTTCTTCTCCCACTATCTTCTCTCTTTCCCTTTACATTAACGGGTATTAATTGCTTATCCAAACGTAAATTTGCCGTTTTTGTTCCTGCACCAAAATTACAATTTTCTCCAATAATAGTATCACCCACATAAGAAAGATGAGCTACATGAGTATTATCTCCTATTATTGAATTCTTTATCTCACATGCGTTGCCTACTTTAGACTTTTTCCCCAAATAGGTATGGTTTCTAATATAGCAATTTGGTCCGATAACTGCTTCTTCATCTATGAATACTGGTCCTTCAATATAGGTTCCACTTTTTATTATGGCACCCTTCTTGATGATTATCTTACCTTTAATATGAACTCCGTCCTCTATCTCCCCTTTTCGATCGTCTGCAATTGTGTCCAATAAGGTTTTATTCGCTTCAAGAAGTGACCAAGGCCGTCCAATGTCAAACCAATAATCTTTCTCGCCCAGTGTTACAAGGTTAACTGGATATTTCCTAGCACTAAGCACTCTGTTTATTGCATCTGGAAGTTCATACTCACCACGTGGAGAAATCTCTCCTTCTTCCTCTATCTTTTCTAGAATTGGAAAAATATCCTTACTTAGTGAATACAAACCAATGTTTGCATAGCCTTCCTTCATTTCTGTTCGTGAAGGTTTTTCTTTTATTTCATGAGGACTAGAATTATCGTCAATTAGGATGATACCATAATTTTCAGGATCAAATACTAGTTTTCCTCCTACAGAAACAATGTTATTTTTCGCAGCTTCAACTGTCTGCTTTATCAAGGAAACTGAGTACAAACAATCTCCATTAACACCTATGAAAAATTCCTCTTGAATATGATTTTTAGCTAAAAGAAAAGCATTTCCAGTACCTTTTATTTCTGGTTGATGCACAAAAACAATATCTAAAGAAGAAAATTTATCTAGAATGTATTCTTTGATTTCCTCTTCTTTATAATTGGTGATAATAACAAAACCTTCAACACCACATTTTGCTAAGTTGTTTATTGATCTCTCGAGAATTGTTTTATCAAGAATTTTCAATAATGGTTTGGGAACATTTTCAGTTAAAGGTCTTAATCTTAACCCCTCACCAGCTGCTAAAAGGATGGCTTTCATATAAATAACTCCTCAGAAGAGCTTATAGTTCTAATACTTCTCCATTATCTTCAGATGCACTTGTGACTGCTTTTTGTTTTTTCATTCCATCAATGTTTTCTATAAGATCTTGTGCTTTTTCGTTATTAAGTATAGATTTGAATGCTTCCCATTGATCTAATGAAGTGAAGTACACCCCTTTTCTCTTTAATGGCTTACCATCTTCATTAACCGGCATTACCTCAAGTCCTAAGTTAAGATCCTTTCCTTTTGTGGGGAGCTTAACAATGGAAACACCAGCAACACTTGTTTTCATTTTTCCCCAATCTTCCACCTTTTTTCCGAATTCTTTTAATCGTTCAGTTAAATCAACAGTCATATAATCACAATAGGTAAACAAACAATTTAATTTTTAAACCCTACTCTCTTTGAGGAGTAATTGATTGTTTTGCTCTTTTTTATACTTTCAATACGTCAAACAACTAACTTTCAGGTTTTGTAGAGGGGCATTGTATCTTCCTTCAAATAGGTTTAAAAATTCCTTTGAATGAAACATAATTAAGATGAAATTTGCTATTGTTAAAGGTAAAATAATTACCGTAGTCAACTGATGAGCAGAAACTTACCCAATCTTGTTATGAGGAAAAACTCCTCCTAGCTGACTTTTCTTCGCGTTTATATACCATTCTGTGGATAAATAGGTGAAGACAATGGTCTCACAAGCAACAAAGAAAGCACAAGTAGCTGCCAACACTCACTCAAAGACGGTGATGCGAAGCTACCAGGTGGCGCTAAAATGTGTAGACCAGCACCAACGAGAAGAGATCAACCGAAGGATAAGAAAGCTAGAAGAACAGCAACTGCCCCTCCTTTCTCCGAGAATAGTAAAGAAGGCAGAAACGTTATACAGTTCCAACCCTAAGGAAGGGTTCTTCACCCGCCAACTATGCAAAGAAGTGGGGAAGAGTCCTAACATAGCAGAGAGTGCTTTCCATTGGTTGCATATAGCAATCAAGGGGAAAAGAGAGAAGGAACAGAAAGTACAAGGGTTGCTAAACTTTCTTGTTAAGAATCCTCAACAACTTGTAGAATGGATGATCTTTGGTAGGTCACCTTATACTGAAAGCAGTTTAGGGAACTATTGGAAACTGAAAAGAAGGTACGTTATCAACCTCTTAACCAGCACTAGACAACAAGCTGATGGATATTGGGGAAAGAAAAAGAAAGTAATTTATAGCCCCAACCATTTACATTTCAATTCTTTCCTTCCTTCTACAACACAACAAGACATAGTACAAGCGATAGATGACGCACTGTTCTTTTACAACAATGCTTTTGCTACTATTCCCCAAGTGACTAAGAGGCAACAAGCCTTTTTAGCCAAACTCCAACTATTAAAAAAAGAGCAAGCAGTAGTTATCCCTTTTCTCGCCTCGTGGATTAACAACCCTCAACTTTCTCGTTGGAAAAGTCTCAAAATACTAGCAGAACAACTAGCAACGATAATTGGGAAACCTTCCCGAAAACTCTTTTCAGCTGTCAGGCTGATAATTGTTTTCACACTCTTTGACCATTTCATGCAGAGTGTCCCTCAGTTAGTTAAAGGTCTCCCAGTAGCAAAAGTTGTTCCATTACCATTTAAAAGAAAAAAGAAAGGAAGATTACCCATAAAATTGTTAA
>JABCTC010000087.1 GCA_018238545.1 Candidatus Heimdallarchaeota archaeon | reverse complement strand
GATGAGCTAATGTTTCTCTTTCTTCAACAGTGGTTAAAGGAAAAGAAGTATATCTGTCGATAAAGAAATTGTCTATGAAACGATCTGGTCTTTCAAGTTTTAACGTTCTTCTTGGACCAATAACAGAATTTAGTATGATTTCTTTTCTAGACCATTCTTTCTGGATAATAGAATTATATTTTTCTTGAAGTATGTGTCGAGCTGATTCAGTTTGTAAAACAATCTCTGTTGTAGCTTCCCTTTTATCTAATTTAGTGCCATCAAATTTAAAATACCAGGTTCTAGCACCATGATGTAGATCAATAGTTACAACAGCATAAGCATTGTACCTGTAATACATTGTTTTAGCAGTAATATTAGCAACTAAGTGAATTCTTAGTTCCTTATTCAAAATTTCTTCATGCTCTGTAAATTTGGTTTTGGGGTATAAAATATTACCATCACAATTAGTGTATGGCTCACCTATTTCACCAAAAAGCAAAGTTTTTAATTCTTCAGTTCCCATATTTAATAGGGAATGTTGGACTTGTACTGACATTTTCTAACTTCCTTTATTTTTTGAATATTTTTCATGATAGATTTTTTCTTCTTGATCTATCACTTGCTGTCTTTCAGCACTTGGCAAAAGTTTGATAGATTCTTTTCCTTCCCTAGCTTCTTCTCTTAGTTTTCTAACAACTCTAACTGAACCAATAGGAATAAGATATTCACAGCGTTTCATTAAAGCTGATAAGAGAGCTCTTGTTTCATCATCAATATTGGGATTACTGATATTAACTAAAAACCAAAATTTAGTGTTAGTAACATCAGGAAGCTTTTCAAGAATCCTAGTACCGATTGATTTAACGGTTTCAGCAGACATTTTTAAAACTCCAAATTATGAAGATAAGCTATAATCTCTATAGATTCTTGCTCAGTGAAACCTTGTTCATACATCAGCTTCATTTTAGTGATGTCAGAAAGCTTAAGGAAACCACAACGTAAATTACTTGTCAAAATCTCTTCAGCTTCTTTGACATGGCGTGATTTGGAAGGTTTCAAAATAGCTGTTCTAATATCTTTAACAGCACTAACTAATTTCTCTAAAGAATTTATTACTTCGATTGAAGCTGACATTAGAATTTGCCCTCCTGAAGATTCCTTCTAATTTCCTTAACGTATTCTTTGAAAGAAGTAGATTTCTTGGGAGAAGCTCTCATTTCTGATTTTGCTGTATCAATTAATTCTAAAACAGCTTGTCTAGCTATGGCAGTGCGATCAGGATAATCCCCACGTTTAAGCATTTCATCCATTTCGATGAGACCTTGATCTGGAAGTCTGTAAGTGACTAAACGAGTTTTAGGCAGTTGCTTCTTCCTCCAATTTGGGTTTATCAGTTAGTTTTGGTTGGCTGAATTTAGCGGGTAGATCATTTTTCAAGTCTTTCAATAACTTCTGAGAATCAACATCAGCTTTCTCATGTAATCCTTCTAGAGTTTCAAAAGTAGATGTTGATTTGAAACTACTACCTTTTTTAACATTATTAATAGATTCTTCAAAAGCTACAGAAACAGTAATGGTGACTTTGCCTTCATGCATGGATCTCAGCCTCCTTTGTTTTTTTCTCCTTTACAAGAGGTTCAGGTTTTGAAAAAAAGCCAGCCCATGAGCCAATTATTAACCAAAGATACCACTGGAAAGCATACCAGACATAGTTGAATAATTTATAGTTTTTTGTAAAAGAAGATTTAGGCAACAGCTTCAATCTCCTGTTTCATAGCATCTCTTACAATTTCACGTAAAACTTGTGCAACTGACCATTTCTTTTCTTTTGAAACAGTGACAATATAATCATACTCAGTTTGAGTTAATTTTGTTCCAGTCATTTTTACAAGTGGTTCTTCTTCATACATTTGTATCATAAAACGTTATACAGGATATACTATATAAACATAGCGTATATCACATGTAATATTTGTTTTTTGATAGTGGTATATCATACAACAACAAATTTCTTTTAAAATGTTGTAACATATAGTATATATGGCAAGCGAGCTAATTTCAAAGATTGATGAACGCGGATCATTAAGAATTTTACTTGTACTCGAAGAAGGACAAAAAAATTTAACTGAAATATTGACCATAGTTACGAAATTAGGTGTAGGTCAGCGATCTATGTATTTGGCCTTAGAAGATTTAAAGCGCGTTGGTTTTATTTCTGAATCAGATGTAAAATATAGTCGTGTCAGATTGTTCAAATTAACAAAAAAGGGAAAGAAGGCAGTTGAACATTTAAGAGAAGTAGCTCTATTGATTGATGAGTAATTCTTTAACTTGTAAAATCATCTCTTTTTCATTCAAGTCTAAAAAATCTATTATTTCTTCACTTGTATAACCTAGCTCTTTAAGTTCAAGAAATTTTAACATTATCTCAGTTAGGCTATTGTTCACATTAGTTATTTTTTCAAAACAGTATATAGTCACCCAAATTACAAAAGGACAAGAAGTTTCGGTTTTGTCTCAAAATAGTAAAAAAGGAAGAGAAAATTACTTTTTCCTCTTGTGTTTTTTCTTAGATTTAAACAATATAATTATAGTTATAAATAAAATTGCAGAGATAGGAAATATTTCATTTAAATGAGGGAGATCTTCGAGAACAACAAAAGTAGTGATAAGATCATATCTAATTGCTTGTTCGGACCAGATGGTAATATTAAGTTCATACTCCCCATCCATTAGATACTTCCCAGAACCGTAAGATTCTGCCGACCAAGTATAGTACAGATCCGCATAGTAATAACCATAATAGTCTGTCCAACCATTCATAAAAGGATCTTGTAAATAATCAAATGTTTGAACCTTTAATAAGTACCATTCTGTGTCGCCCTTTAGTCTATAACTAACTTCATAGTAAGCTCGTGTAATATCATCAACAGTTACAGTTACATTGAGTGGTTCTCCTTCCTGTAATTCTATATCATAAACAATTTCTAAAATATCAAATCCATCATTATTATATGGCTCACTAAATTCGCTTACAAGTTTGTAAGTGAGTTCATGATCTGTTTTTGCAATAAGAGTATAACTAGAAATTGCTCCAGTGGTAAGATCTATAGATAAGGTATAATTCATCTCATAGAAAACAAAATCCATGACATAATATTCAAAAACAGTTTTGTTGTAATAATAATCTAACGTGAGAACATTAGCTGAAGTTTCATTTGAAATCAATTTATTTGTTTCGGTAGAATAAAATCCTAAATGTAAATCATTAGAAATATATTCAACAAACATTAGAGACAAATATTCAATAGAGGTAAAATTAAGAGGAAAAATCATTCCAAGCAAAAACCAATTTGCTGACCAAAAACTTCCACATTCTAATTCCAATGAACACACTGCAGGCATACTAATGATGTGATAAGAACCATTAGTACCTATGTCTATATAATAAGGTGCATTTTGAAAAGAATAAGTACAAGTATCTCCTGCAGTAATGTTGATGTCGGTTAGAGAAAAATCAACAGCATAATACTCTAAATCTACAAGACCAATTCTAGGAAATTGGTATGCAAGATTAAATCCAAGTATTCGTGAAGTTTGACTTGTATCGATAGTTTCGTTATCAAATACTTCTATTATGGTCATATTCATTTGTGTTGTTTCATTTCCAAAAATTTCATTTGTTTCTTGGAAATCTGTTAGTAAAGAATTAGATTGTTCTGTATTATTTAATACACTAGAGTAACTAGAATTTAGATTTAACAAAAGCAGCATAGCAAAAATAATTAATGTAAAAACTCGCTTCCATTTCATATTAATCTTTAGAACTGAGATTAAGGGAGTTTTAAACTTTCTCGAAGCTCTCAAAAAAAGGTAATTTTCCACAAAATTTTTACTATTTTCTTAACTGTCGTAAGAGCGTATTTTGATAAGTTTATGATAATGTTTTTATATTCCTTATCAAATAGTTATCATATGAATGAAGAAAATCAGTTTATCAGGGTGGCAATAGCTATACGGGATGTTTTGCTAAATAGTTTCTACGAGGCAGTAAAACCACAATCGTTTGAGTATAAAGTAGAATCTAATGAAACAATAATTAAATATGTTGAATTGGATGGAACTCCTCCAAATATTGCATATGCTTCTTTGGCTAACGCCTGCCCGATTAATAAACGTACTATTTCGGATAGGTCTTTTAATCCTCTTGGCAAAGCCAGTAGGTAGTCTACTACATGACCATACCCTGCATCGGACAGATCAATCTTGATAGAGTAAAGCTGTGAAAAAGCGATTAACCCTTCTCGGTCTTTAGACGCCTCGAGAAAGTACTCTATTAATTCTTTATTTTTATAATTAAGCCAGGAAAACAGTTTAGAACAAAGAAAAAGTTCTTTGGCGATTACGGGGGATTCGGTGGAATCGGCGGGTACGATGTCGAAGGCAATGAACAAGGAATAACCGGAGCAGAAGTCGCAGCAGCTGACTTATTTATGGGGGATGAAGCAATGACCGCTGGATTTTTTGGTGGTTTGCGGGAGACTGCGGCAGAGGTTGGTGGCTTTTTGGGTTTAGGCGGATCAAAGCTGGAACTACAGGCTTTCAAAGCACAGCGAGAAGTGGCAGTTGGGAAAATTAAAAAAACAGGTGAGCATATCAGTAAACTCAAAAAGCTTACGGAGAAAGACTGGCAAAAAGGATTGAAAAAAACCTTGGAAAATGTTGGGCCAGAAGTTCTTGCAGCGATGACAGATGGTGCGATAGCACACGCGGTGCGCGCTAACGAACAAGGTGGGGGTATCGATATTGACGCGCTGTATGAGAGTCAAGTACAAGCACTTATGAAAGCCAAGGGAATATCTCATGCCAAGGCAGATGAGATTCTCGCACCGCAACGTGAGGCGGTTGTC
Source organism: Candidatus Heimdallarchaeota archaeon (assembly GCA_018238545.1). GTDB lineage: Archaea > Asgardarchaeota > Heimdallarchaeia > Heimdallarchaeales > Heimdallarchaeaceae > UBA460. The sequence continues at coordinate 353 of JABCTC010000087.1, read as the reverse complement.
AACACAGCACTAAAACTGATAGAAACCAGAGGGTCTCCCGAAGCAAAAGATGCTCTTGCTAATACCCCAGATGCGGCGGGGATGATTCGGTTACAAGGTATGAGTAAATCTGCAATTGATAATCTACGCGCACAGTCTGATGAGGGTATACTTACCGCTATGAAAGGGCTGGGTTTTGCTGAAGAAGGTGACGCGGTTGATGAAGTATCGGATCCGCAGAAGGAAGCCTTTGCCTATGCAACGGCGGCGGTCATTGCGGCTGAGATTGTCTCCATATCGCGCATTTCACCAACGAGAATAACCTTTGGTGCCTGGCGGAGTGCGGCACGCATGCCCGTCGGGAACGTGTCGAA
>JABCTC010000086.1 GCA_018238545.1 Candidatus Heimdallarchaeota archaeon | reverse complement strand
CTAACGAACATCACTACTACCCCCCTTATTACATTATTTAAACCTAAAAACTCTCTCTGAACCTACATGTTAATGCGGAATAAGGCGGAAGATTCAATCATCAAAATGTGAAGAAAAAAGAAAAGTTTACACTTTTCCTAAATATTTTTTAGCTTTTTTGTGCTCTTTTTCTAGTTCTGTTTCAAGGAAAGCAGTTAGTTCTAAACCTTGTTTAGTTATTTCTTGCAGATCAGCGAATGCTATTTCAAAAGAATTTAAAGAATTCAAAAGTAGCCCTTTATCTGTTTTTGCTTTATCGAAAAAATTATAGGTTTTGCTTAAATTTCGAACAATGTTCTGTATCATTTTAGAGCTGTCTTCTTCTTTTTCACACAATATCAAAATTCTTTTTGGTGCCTTAAGAGGGAAATCTAAACCTTCCATCTCTATCATAAGATCCACTATGTCAGCGTTTGTTTTATCCATTCCATTAAGGACTTGAACGAATTCGGAAAGAGAAGATTTTACCACTACTACTATTTCTTCATTCTTACTTACTTCTATTGATTCATTAATGCCTTCGATAATCTGAGGGCCTAGGTCACCTAGTTTAACTATGTGTTCATTCCATCTGAGATTTATTTCTTCCAGATTTTGTTTAAAAGATCCTGTTGCTTGAGCGAGGGAGTCCGATTTTCTTAATTCATAGTTCATGTTTATCACCTAGATATTCAAAAGGGAAAAAAAATATACTATAAAGAAACTTACAAAAAAACTGAGAACAATTCCCTTTCGGAAACATCATTTATACATTAGATGCAAATTGTAATAAACTTAACGCTAGTTTCATTTGACAAATTTGAAAACATTTTATTAGTTATTTCTTCAAAAACACATGTTTTTTCTACAAAAAAAATTTCTCTCAAAAACCGATTACTTAAAAATATCGTGTGCAAAGAAATATTCAGAATGCCTTTTTCACTAAACTCTAATGACGTGAAAGGAAAAGCTCTTGATGTACAATTATACATCTCACAATGCGCAGTTTTAGCTCATAATCTGCTATACGCTGCAGAACCTAAACCAGGTGGAGCTTCATTCAATTATGAATTGGCAGATACAAAAACAATGGATTTTCTTGCAGGGGGAAGTAGTTTATTTGCACCTATATTTGGTCTTTCAAAGAGAGGGATATTAGTCGCTGAAAATCACCTGTGGTTTGAAGATGCAGAACTCGGATTGTACATCTTGAAAGCTCTTCAAAGAGCTATAACCTGGTACAAATCTGAAACAAATACTATATTTGGTACAATACTAATGTTTTCTCCAATCACTCTTGGAGTAGCTCACTGTTTCACAAATGAAGGTTTGAAAACCAATGTTAGATTAAATTTGGATAACGTAATGAACGTAACAGAACAATTTCTGAAAAATTCTACAACTGATGATTGTACATATCTCACTGAAGCTTTAACCAAATTTGTATCAAATCGAATTCTACCTTCTGATAAAGTAGCAGATGATTTCAACTCGTTTTTAGAGGTTCATCAACATGAACGAACTAATTTGTTTGAATTTACTCAGTTCTACGAAGATAGAGATGTTATTTTCTATGAATTAGCACATAAATATCAATTAACGATAAAATATGGTTACTCAACTTTCATTAAGGTTTACGAAGAAACAAGCAATTTCAAGAAATCCATAATTCAAACATACGTAACACTGCTTGCAGAAAAAAAAGATACTCACATAGCTAAGAGATTTGGTAATGAAGTTGCTACTACCATAAATAAGAAAGCTAAGTCGATAATCAAACAAGGTGGAATTTATACTGTTCAAGGAAAACAAAAAATAAATGAATTAGATTCCTATTTACGAACCTCGCACTCCAGAGTGATAAATCCTGGTTCAACAGCTGATTTGACAGCAACTACGATTTTTCTAGCGTTGCTTCAGGGGTATCGTCCATAATAATCTGTTCTTGCTCGAACATCTTTTTTGTTGATTCAATAATACTTGCAGAAGTTTGTTGTGAATCAAATTCTAAAAAGGCAACTCTATTTACAAGTTTAATTATAACTGTTACTCCTTTTTCAATATTTAAAATCTGAATATGAATTGGTGATTTGTAGAGATGCTCTAAACCCTTTTCAGCGGCGCTAAAAAGATCATAGAGCGTTTTATATCTTGAGTTGATAATTTGTTCTGGAGTTCCTCTAAGATCCTTTTTGCTGAAAATCTGAATCTTTTCAGGTCTGTAAAACTCATTGATGATATCTTTAAGCTGCTGCTGCGATTTAATTTTGAATTGTCTAAACCGCTTTACTATCATTTCTTCTACTGCCGATTCGATAACTATGAAAACAAAAGGTAGAAGAATCGCTTGTACCAAATTACCTTCATGAGTGATATGAAAACATGTTCCTTTTGAGCATCTATCTACATTTTCGCTGACTTTTCTGAAACTTTTTCCAAGAACCTGAAAAATTGTAAAACTGTCTATATTATAATTTGGAGAATTTGCTTTTACTATCAATGCGTCGTTTTCCAGAGAATACAAACACCACGCCTTAAGCTTTTCTCCTTCTGGTGTGTCGATTAAGCAGTTAACAATTTCTATCCCATTCTGTAACAGTATTTCTTTACATGTTTCCTGAAAACCATGAAAAACAGAAACATCTCCTCTGAAATTTTTAACTTCTTCTCGGTAATCATTAATAAAACTTCTAGTGATTTGATTGCTCACATACTCAGCATATTCTCCAGGCATTTCATCTGAAATCTGAAAAATAAGGATTACAGATTCAATTACTTTGAGAATATAAAGACTTTCTTCGAAATAAACTCTAGAAAGACGTTCTTTTTCTGTTTCTTCTGCAAATTTGAGGATTGCTGTGACTAACCCTGAGACAAGAACTTCGTCTCCTCTTGAATATTCTTCATAATCGAAAACTGGGAGGCCGCTGTCCGTAACAATTAATATTCTTCTTATCAGCATAGTAGTCACTTAATCTTGATTTTTTCAATTGTGTTGAATATATCTTGTTTTGAAGGCAAATCACCGATTACCTTCTGTTTCAATAATACTTTGTATATTCTCTCTGTTAAATCTTCTTTAGAAGTAAATTCTACTCCCTTTTGAAGAAACATGAATTTATAATGGTAAAGACTCAATAAATAACTTTGTAAACTGCCATGTTGTAGTTGGAAACTGAAATTACTCTCTCCAATACTATATCTCTTGATCTTTTCAGACAATAAATAGTCAATCTTCTGTGAAGAAAGGAGAATTATTCTATTTAGAAAATCGGAATTTATATCTGTAAATATCTCAGGAGAGCTTATAACGACAAATTTTCCTCTTCGTTTGTAACCGGCCAAAATCACTGGTTTCTTATCCATCAGAGCTAAAGGAATGTATTTCTTTATACCATTTTCTTTAAGAAAATCCTTATTCTCATTGTAATTTATTATGTGCGCCTTTGTTATTGTCAGTTTTGCTCCAATAAAACGAGTATTAGAGGGGATTTTGGGTAAGCCATATACATAATTAGGTTGAAATGTTATACCTAACTCATTAATCATTTCTTCAAAGAATCTCCCCAGATCTTCCCAAGGCGGAGAAGGTAAGGTTAGGATGAGCGTTCCACCTATGTCAATATATGAAATTAGTTCTATATACATTTCTTGAGAGAACTTTTTCCTTGGTAAGGTTATAAAAAGAACATGTGACTTTTCAAGAGTCTTTCTATCTAATCCTATTGTTCCAACCTTCTTTTTCACAATATTGATTTCTACTTTGGCGATATCTGAATCTATTAATTTGGCGATTTGTTTCGCGGGTAGTTCTTCATTAAGCGTAGAATCGATGGAACATTTTCTCATCTAAATTTGCTATAGATGTATCATTTAAAATCATTGTGTAAACTGTAATTGTCAAAAACTTCAGAAAAATATGAGAATAAAAAAAATTAGAATTTTCCTCATTCTTTTTCTTGGACTTTAACCTTAAGAATTCTTCTTAAATCTCTACGAAGTTTTCTTGCTACAAAATTATCTGATGCATAATGAAGTGATTTTGTCACTTCATCATAGGCTAATTTGTAATTCTCTATAGCCTTTAAACTAATTGCTCGAAGTAGATGAGCTCTAGCTATCATGTGAGGAACATTAACCTCCTTCTCCTCTGTTTCATCAAGAATCTTTCTTGTTATATCGAGTACTTTATGATGATTTTCATCTTGAATATTCATAATAGCAAGTTTAGATAGAAGCCCAAGATTTTCATGTTTGTTTTCTATATAATCTTCCAACATCTCGTAACTTCTTTCTCTTAACTCAAAGGCATTATAATAATCAACAGCTTTGATTATCATTTCTGGTCTCTCAAGTTTATCAAACGACATAGTTTCATAATAGGTATATACAAAAAGACCTGCTCCAAGAAGGAGAGCTACAAACTGAAAGATCATAACTAATATTTGATTCGAATCAAACGCTACCATAAATATGAAAACTGTAAATCCAAGCACGAACAATGATGTGATACTTATCCACAACCAAAATCTGAAACCATAAAGAAGAGTGAACCGTTTCTTCTTGATTGTTTTCTCATCTTCTCCCTTGATTACGTGAAAAATCTCTAAATCGTCTGGTACAGTAACATGTCCTGCGATTTCTATTATGGATACGACCATTAAAACTACAAAATTGTAGATTGTTATTACTCTCGCTAAATCATTAACTTGTATATAACCACTAAGGAGAAAGATATTTTGAAGGATGATCGAAAAGAGAGCATAATTTCTGATGGTTTTAACTAAAGATAAGTAAATAAATCTAGTTGATTGGACTTGTTTGGGAAGGGGTCGCCTTCTAAATCTCACTAACCCCCATCCAATTAAGAATACTATAATCGCAGGAAAGGAAATAGCAGCTTGTGATCCAGCAAATATATCTGAAAACGAGAAAAGTAAAGCAAGTCCACCAAGCATGAGCATAAACAAATCTTCTTTGGACAGGGTCATGTCATAGTCATTTTCAAACATTGTTTCACCTTACAGAGAATATTAGATTTCAGATATTCATGATGAGTTTTTGTTTTGTTGTCATATAAGGACAACTTTAGTTGAGTGTATTTATTAGAGGTCAACATATAAAACTATAACAGTTCTATACTAACTCTGAGTGGATACATCACGTATCCTCCTACCCCGTTCACCCTGCGTTTAGGCAAGGCTTTCGGATCGCTTTTGAGTAAAATGTTGT
>JABCTC010000024.1 GCA_018238545.1 Candidatus Heimdallarchaeota archaeon | reverse complement strand
GCTTTGGGTAATAAAAACAGAAGTCTATTTTCTGCATTAAGAACGTTTGTAGTCTTCGCACTCTTTCCAGATATAGGAAAGACTGTTCATGATTTGATAAAAAAAGCCCAACCAGAGAAATTGATTAAACCACCATTTAGCAGAAGAAAGAAAGGAAGAATACCGATACTATTGATGATGAATGAAAGATTTGTGGTAATGAGACCAGGAGATGCTAGCTACATGACCTTTTTAGCAAAAGCTGATGGAGAATTTGATCTGGGGTTTCCACTCAAAGATCATCCAAGGATAACTGGAAAACTGGTATTTCCAAAACAAGTAAGAGAGTATTTAATCAAAGGAGCAAAAATCAAATGTTTAGGTATAAGGGGCGAAAGAGCTCCGGGATACAAGATACGTGTTTATGTATTTCTAGAAGGATCAGAAGAAACCTTCCTAAACTATAAATTAGTTAAAGAGTTTCTAAAAGTCATTAAAACTTCAAAAACTGATTTTATTGGTTTAGATGTGAATCGTATAGGAGAACATATGTTGGCATTATCGAATGAAGTGAAATTACCTAAGAGATACAAGGTTCTTTTTGAGAGATATAGAATACTAGACAAAAGAAAGATACCAGAGCTACATTTCAGTTTAACATGCAAAGCAAAACAGAAGAAAATAGCCGGTTATTATAAAACAAAAGGAGAACTTAGTCGAATTCACAAACGAAAAAGAAACATAGTAAAAGAGATAAGAAACCTCATTCCACACTTTCTTGCAGCTGTTATTATCAAGAGCCAATGCAAAATCTTCTTTATGGAAGACATAGAAAATGACCCCAGAGGCAAAAGGGGTGCACTTGCAAAAGCAATTAACAGTATGCCAAAGAATAGAATGCTATTTGAAAAAGCAACTGCATTAGCATCAAGTATACTTGGATATAAAGTGCAATTAGTGACAGTTGATCAAAGAGGAACAAGCAAGTATCATAACAAATGTGGTGGAAAGATAGAGAGAGACCCGAGGAATCACTATGATATAGCACCATGTAAAAAATGTGGGAAAAAGGTAAATACACATACAAACGCAGCGAAGAATATTGTAGAAAAAGGCCTAAAAAAATTAGAATTACAAAATCGCTCCTCTCCGCATACGAGGAGCTTGGGGGCACCCAATAAGCAGAACTAAACACATGTAAGTGTTAGAAAGCTTCATAGTATGCGAGGCATGGCCGTTTTGCTAACAAGCCGATAAAGAAAAACTCTAGTAAAATAGAAGTAGATGGAGCGGAGACGGAGATTTGAACTCCGGTTGGTGGTTTTGCAGACCACTGCATAACGTCTTTGCTATCTCCGCTTGTTGCTGTTTTTGCTACTTTTCCTTTCCTTCTTTTTCTAAAAAACCTTTCTATCTTTTAGATGTTAATTTTTCTTATCTTCAACATTTTGTTTTGATTATATCCAAATCATCTGTATATAGTAATGTGATAAGGGGGAAAATTTCCCCCTGTCGTTCCATCTCTTAATCATATTATATGGGTATCCACAGTCTGATGAATAACCCTGTTCCAATGCCAATGCACAGAAATACAAACTCAGCTCTTGTAAGCTCAATCTCAATTAGCAAGAGATTGAGTGAAATCTTTCGAGGTTTTTTGTTCATAAAATTCACGATTCTTGATCTTATCCATCTCTTTGTTAATTGTAATTGGTGTGTGTGTCTTTCATTACTAATCACATATCAACTCCTGAGCTTTATTAGATATACACTCAGCTAATTTAACCCTCTTATTGAAAATTCTAAGAAGAAAGCTCTTCTTAGTATAACTAGTGCACAATATACTATAAAAAAGTTTACCAAGCTTAGTCTACTGGTGTTACAGTCCGTAGAAAGCCATTTCATATCTCCTTTTCCTTGTCCTTTTTTCCACCTTTGTTTTTGTTTTCTTTCATCTTTGGTACTAAAGTTTAAATCTTATTTCTAGTAATGTGGACATTATGCAATCTGCAAAAGAACAACTAAGAAATGCGATACGAAAGAAGTTTGGTTTCTTTACCAATCCACTTACGCAAATATTTCAAATGGCGTTGTCTAAATATGCAGAAAATTTTCTTGAAACAACGGATAAACTAGAACATTTATCAGAAAGCATTTCATTGCCGAGCATTGGAGGTTTAAGAGAGTTACTTCTTTCAGTTTGGGGTTATGATAAAGAAATGGTGAAAGTTGCTGAATTGATTATTAATGGAAAACACAAGGATTATGAAGGAGAATTAGTTAAGCTTGGTACAGCTAAATACACAGAGAAGATACTTGAAGAGCACAAAATGACTTCACTCGAACATGCTAGAACTCTTTTTCAACAAACTAGAAACAAGTTGATGGAATTATTCACCATTGTTTACCAAAAACATCTTCACGATGATTCTAATGTTTACCTCTTATTCACCATTTGGACGCATGATACCGAACTACTTTATTTAGCTGGAGTAGATGTTAATAAATTGAAGAAGGAATTGGAAAAAGATTTGAAATACTAATATTTTTTCTTTCCCTCACCATTATTTTACTATTTCTTTAAACTCTTCTTTTTCTCTTATTTTCGCAAACTGCTCTTCTTTTTTCGCTTCTTCTTTCATCGCCTTATTTTCCCTTATCGCTTTCCTCAGTTCTTTTATTGCCTTCTTTTCTTTCCCTGTATTTGTATAATATACCGCTTTATAGTACCAGTACTCCGCTTCTCTTTCTTTTCTTTTTATTACCTCTAGTATCTCCTTTAGTTCTTCATATTGGTGTTTATCCTTCGCCACTTTAATTTTCAGTGCTAGACAGAACTCCCTATCTTTCATTGTATCTAGTTTATCTATCATCTCCTCCACCTTTTCATATTTATGTTGACTCAGATAATATGTTCCAAAGGCAAATATTACTTTTGCTGATCCTGGATTTAATTTTAGTGCTTCCTTTAACACCTTCAGTGCTGCTTCATGTCTTGCTGTTTTTATATAGCAATATGCTAGATTTATCCATTCATTTACTGACCCCTCCCTTAATGATAACCCATCTATATGCAAACTTACAGCTAAATCATATTTTTCTTCTTTCATGTAAATATTTGCTAGTCTAAAGTATGCTTTTGTAAATGCTTTATCTAACTCTATTGCTTTAGTGTAGTATCTTTTTGCCGTTTCATTGTTGCCCTTTTTCTCGTAATCTATTCCCAACGAATAATGAGCCCTAACCGGATCTTCATCTTGCTCTAGACTTTTCAAGTGCACTTTGATTGCCTCCCCGTAGTTTCCTATTTGTCTATAAGCTATACCTAGAAGAAGCATAGCTTTCAATGAGTTTGGATCATGTATTAGGAATTGTTGTAACAATGGAATAGAAAGAGAGTGTTTTTTTGCTTTAATCTCTAAGGATGCGCTTTTCAACAATAGTTCAAGTTCTTTTTCAGATATTTTATATGCGTAATAAACCATTTTTGCTGCAAAATGGAATCTCTGCTTCTTTTCAAGCTTTTCTGAATACTTCTTTAGAAATCGAACAACCATTTTATTCAAAGCACTCACTATGCTCATTATTCAATATTAAAGTAAAAAGATATCGGAAAAATAGAAAGAGATATTTGCACTCATGTTCTTTGTAATGTATGCCTTCTGATATTAAGGTTAACTGGGACTGGAAAGGGCAGCATTTCCATGTTAAAATACTCTGCTCTTTAGCTGGTGTTGCTACGCAAATTTTAGTAAATGACATTGATACAGGTTCCAACATTTTAATGGATGTAGGGGACGGCATCCTTAGAGACCTTATCGCGCTTCCTAGAACTTATTATGATAACATTGACACTGTATTAATATCTCATGGTCATTTTGATCATGTCGGAAGTATCTTTTCTCTTCTGGCTTTTTTCAGGATGCTTAATCGAAAGAAAAGATTGAGAATAATGTCTTCACCTAGTGTTATAGAACTTCTAGGTTTGGTTAGAACCTTTCAAGACAGTTATGCAGACAGCATACCTTTCGAGTATGAAATCATAGAAATTGATTCAGAACAAACTGTTCAAGATATTACTATTAAGTCCTTCCCAGTTAAACATCGGGGCTCTCTTATTGGTGGTGATGAACTCCCTAAAATTCCTGCAATAGGCTTCATTATCAGCAAGAAAGAAGAAACCATTGTATATACGGGTGATACGGGTTATTTTGAATTGCTCAGATCACACATCACAGGCGCAGATTTAGCTATTATAGAAGGCACACATGAAGGAGAGCCATCTAACTATCATCTCTCAGTGTCTCAAGCAAAGGAATTAGGAAAATTAGCAAAAAACCATCTCATTATACATAGAATCCCAGAAATACACGAATAGACAGGATAATTTCAAGGCATTCCTAAGAGGTGTTCCTGAATATAATACCAAGGAATATCTTCAATCTCTGCTCGTTTTAAGTTATCTTTCAATTTCTGAGTTAAAGGATAAAACATGTATGCTATCTTTTCAAGCATGAAGAAACCTGAATCTACTAGAGATTCTGAAGCTGGTGAAGATTTCGAAACTATAGAAATAACTGTCGGTATGGTATGTTCTTTGAGAATCTCAATTGACTGGAGCACAAGGTTTCTCATCAACTGTTTCTGTTTTTTTCTACTTTCAACTTTTGCAAAAATATCTGAAATGATTCCTACAAACGGGTTGATTTTAGCAAAAGATGGTTGAAATATACTAACACGACATCCAGCAATTATTTCATCGTTTAACATAACCATCAGAGCTATTGGGAAGTTTTCATTTATAGAACAATTTTTTATCCATCCCCACTTTTCTTGGGTTAAAGAAGTATATCCAAAATTGTCACCAAAATAATCTTTCACACTTTTTAAGAAAGAATCAATGTCAGATTCATCTGCAAAATTTACTGGCAAATTCGATTTCTTATGAAAAATATTTATTGTTTTGGAGAGAGGTAATGAAAGAACAAGCAATTTGTAGGGTAATTCGAAACCAGACCATGTTGCGGCATAATCTGTCATTCTAACCGCTACTGAAGCTTGTTCTACTTCTTGAAAGCCAATTTTTGCATATATGTCTCTTGCATGATATTTAGGATCTGCAGATAGAAAAAGACCATCCAAACCTTTCTCTTTTGCATAATCTATAGACCGGTTCATCATTGTTTTTGCAAGCCCTTTTCCCCTGTGATTTGGATGTGTAACTACATAATCAATAGCCAATAAATCCAATTCCTCCTTTTGAAATCTTAATTTTCTTCTTGTTAATGTTGTATTAGCTATTATTTCATTATCTTTTTTTATAACGATAGAACCCTCAAAATCAATTTCTGGTCTCTGAAAAATCGATTTTTCAAAAAATGCTGTATCATATTTTGTTTTAAAACATATGTTGATAAGAGAGGTCATTTCTGGCAAATCCTTCCGATCATAACTACAAATCTTCATTATACTAACAAGAATCCTTGCTTTAATAAAAATCTCGTTAATACATTGCTGAATTTTGATACTAAACAATGTTTGAAAAAGTAAGGCACATCTTTTTATATTAATAAAAATCAATGTAGGCTGATAATATGTCCGATAAAAAGAAATCTCCAAAGAAGTCTGATAAGGGGTCAGATAAAGGGGTAGTTCTCTTTGAAGACAATATTAAGAAGCATACAAAAGAAGAGAAAGACTCCAATGAAATTGAAGGTCAAAGTACTGAATCACAGCAATTGAATGCATATATGGTAAAAATAGTTTTAATTGGTGATTCTGCAGTTGGTAAAACTTCAATTCGAAATAATTATCTGGGTCTAGGATTTGAAAAAGAGCATCTGACAACACTAGGAGCTGATTTTGCAGCAACTACAAAAACCATCGACAACTACCAGATTAAGTATCAGATTTGGGATCTAGCTGGGCAACCCATGTTTAAGAATGTCCGCCCTCGATTTTTTAAAGGGTGTTTTGGAGCTTTAGCAGTATTTGATATTACAAGAAAAGAAACCTTTCACAATCTTACTAATTGGATTCAAGAGTTGTATCAATATAGTGGAAGAGGGGTAGTTCCAGTCATCATCCTTTCAAACAAAATGGATCTTGAAGACCATGCAGTTACAGTAAAAGAAGCTCAAGAGTTCATTGAAGAGCTCAACAAGAAAACAAAAGAGCACAAAATCGAGAACTTCTTTCTTGAAACATCTGCAAAAACTGGAGAAAATATTGATGAAGCGTTTCGAATTCTTGGTGAATATATCGTTGATAAATATTCTTCAGATGACGATTAAAACAAATAACATTTTAAATTATTTTCAAAACATAGGCAACTATTAAGGCTATTTCACATGCAACGAGAATTAATCCGGCGATTAGATGACCTTCTATTAAACTCACAACAGCACTAGCTCCATTAAGCAGTATTCCAAAAATTATGAATAAATCATCAACGGAAGAGAATATTTCTTTCCATTTCCTGCCTTTGTTTCTATTTGTGGTATTCAAAAGATTTACTTCCGTTATCGTTATAGTCTCCAACAGCTTTATATCTATTTTTATAATCATTGTTCAATTTTAAAAAACTTTTATGCAGTGTAAGTAGCAAAAACTGTGATCGAATATCAAAGTTTTATTTCGTTTTTACTGTTCTCTAAAAACCCAAATACATGTTCAAAATTACGTAAATATTGTCATTACAGACAATGTCATTTAACTAGCAAAGTAATCTTTTTAAACATGGATTGTTCCCGAGACACTGAAAAAGCACTATAGAGCTCTCTCTAGCGTTAAAACGAAAATGAGTGAAAAATATGCCAACAGCTTATGATGTACCAGCTGATATGTTAATTTCAAGAATTGTAGAAGAATTGAAAAAAGAAACAGAAATAAAACCACCAGAATGGGCTAAGTTTGCAAAAACTGGAGTTCATAAAGAAAGCACCCCTACTCAACATGATTGGTGGCACATTAGAGCTGCTTCTATCTTGAGAAAAATTTATTTCTATGGTCCAATCGGTGTTTCGAAACTTCGAATTGCTTATGGTGGTCGATATAGAAGAGGAGTCAGACCCGAGCACTTTGCTAGAGGAAGTGGTGCAGTTATTCGCAAAGTGTTACAACAACTTGAAAAAGCAGGCTATATTCAAAAGAAAATTGGTCTTGGAAGTAAAAGCAGAGTCACAATAGGTCGCGTCATTACTCCAAAAGGTCACTCTTTCGTAGATAAACTCTCATCAGAGATCAAAAGACAGATTCCTGAGTTAGATAGATATTAGGATTCATAATTAATAATGCAATAAAAAACAAAACATTAGTAGCTGACCAATAGGAGAGATTAAGCAAATGTATAATGATGAAGAATTGGAAGCTATAAGGCAAAGAAAATTTGCTCAGATGCAAGAACAACAAGCTGCTTCACAAGCTCAAGAAGAGCAACAAGCAACTCTTGAAGCTCAGAAGCAATCAATACTACGTCAAATTCTTACTGAAGAAGCTAGACAAAGACTTGCTAATGTTAAACTTGTCCGTCCTCAAGTTGCTGAAGCTGTAGAATTAAGATTAATTCAAATTGCACAGCAAGGAGGAGTAAAGGAAAAAATCAATGACGAACAATTAAAAGAAATCCTTCGTAAGATCCAAGGACAAAAACGAGAGACAAAGGTAGAAATAAGGCGATTATAATGGCAAGATATAGAAATTTAGCAAAAAAGTTGAGATATGCGAAAGAAATGAAAACCAACAACCCCGTACCCAGTTGGTGCGTTATTAGAACAAATCGTCGCTTTCGTAATCATCCTAAACGCAGAAAATGGCGTTCAACTAGAATAAAAAGATAAGGAGTTATAGAATATGTCTCAAGAAGCTATTGAAAGTATTTATACTATCCCATTTTACCCAAAATTGAACAAAACAGCACCGTATAAAAGAACACCAAAAGCCGTTAGGATGCTAAAGGCTTTTATCGTTAAACACACTAAAGCTGATTTTGTTGTGATTACTAATGAATTAAATGAATTTCTTTGGGAAAGAGGTATTAAAAAACCTCCAAGAAAGGTCAAAGTTCGTGCAATTGTCGAAACTATCGATGAAGAAAAAATTGCTACCATTGAACTAATTCATGAAAAAGTTGACATTTCTGCACGCCCCGACTTAGATGGCATTTCATTACCAGGAGAACTTGAAGAAGAAGATGATGAAGAGGAAGAAGAAGATGACTCTTCCATTTCTGAAGAACTTCTGGAAGAAACCGTAACAGAAGAGAAAAAAGAAGAAAAGGAGAAAGAAGAATAAAACTCCTTCCTCTATTTTTTGAGGGTGAAAAATTTGGATATAGCTCAAACAACCATTTTAGGAAATTCCAGTTTGGGTATTTTTGCACTATCCACTGAGAAGTTTGCTATTGTTCCACAAGGAACAAAAGAAAACAGAATTGAGCTAATTAAGAATATATTAGGAATTAAAATAGTTCAAACAACTATAGCCAGTTCTGTTTTAGTAGGTACTTTAGCTGTAGGTAATTCAAAATCATTGCTTATTCCCCAAAATGTTACACAGAAAGAAAAGCAACAAATTGTTGAGGGACTAGGTGACGAAATTGAGATTATTGAAGTTGAAAGCAAATATACTGCGTTGGGAAACCTTATTGTTATGAATGATAAGGGGGCAATCATTAGCGAGATGTTTGAAAAAAATGTTCGAAATCAGATACAAGATAGTTTGGGTATAGAAACTACTATTGGTTCTATGCTTGGATCACCTCTTGTAGGCAGCATTGCTATGAGCACAAATAGGGGGGCTTTAGTGCATCCTCTCCTTTCTGAAGAAGAAATAAGTGAAATATCCTCAATCCTAAAAGTACGAACAGATGTTTGTACAATTAATAGAGGCATACCTTATCCCAGAGTAGGCATTCTTTCTAATACAAAAGGCGCGGTCATTGGGTCTGATAGTACAGGTCCAGAAAGCATGAGAATTTTTGAAGTTTTACTTGCTCCTTTATAACTATCAATTCAAAAAGTTGAAAAAGCCTTTTAATAAACACCAAATGTTACTGAGTGGTGACCCATATGAGTTCTGTAAAAACATTCCACATTCGTGGAGAATTTAAAAAGAGAAAAGATAAAATTCCTTTCGGTAAATATGTAAGAGCATTGAACGTAGAAGATGCCCTAGAAAAGGTTTATTCAATAGTTGGGAGTAAACATAGGGTAAAAAGAAACATGATTTATATTAATGCGAAAGACATTAAGGAAATAACAAAACCTGAAGAAATCAAAGATGTTATTGTAAAAACCTTCGCAACTGAAGATGATCTAGCATTACCAAAAAGAAAGTGAAAGAATTGGCAGAGAATGTACCTTCAGACAAAATCTCTAATGAAGAAGTCAATAAATTGCTTTTAGCTGCTCAACAGCTTGAACAACAAGCAACTAGATATAATCAGCAAATTGAGATATTGAACAGTTATTATAGTGAAATTCAAACTTCAGAACAAACTTTGGTAGAGTTAAAAGACGCCAAGAATGATCAACAAATGCTGCTACCGATAGGTGCTGGTAATTTTATCTATGCAACCATTAAAAACGCCGAAAAAGTAATTGTCACCATTGGTGCAGGTATTCATAGTGAAAAATCACTTGATGAAGCTATTGATGGAGTTAAGAAAAAGAAATCTGAAGTTGAGAACCAATTAACTCAGATTAAAGCTAGTTACAATGAAGTAGTTGAGCGTTTGAGGGAAATTGATCGAATCGTTAAATCTGTTATGTAGTTTAAAGGATGGGATTTTGTTTGTTTGATCAGTTAAGAAAAAACGTTTCAAAGTTAATTAAAAAAATTACAATTACAGAAATTTCTCCTAAATCTGTTGCTAAAATTACAAAAGAATTGAATGATATTTTAATTAAGAATGAAGTTGCAGTAGCAACAGCTGATGCAATATGCGAAAATCTGACCTCAATTCTTCTAAAGACGGAACATACGCGCTTCTCTAATCCAAAATCTTTAGTCTTGAGCTCTTTAAGAGAAGTTCTTCTTGACATCCTATCTCCAAGAAATAGAGTTGATTTACTAGAAATGGTAGAAGAGTCGAAGAAGAAAAATGTTCCTTTAACTATCGCTTTCTTTGGTGTAAACGGTGTTGGGAAAACACTTTCTATTGCAAAAATAGGAAAGATGTTACAAGAGAAAGGATACTCCTGTGTATTTGCTGCAGGAGATACATTTAGAGCAGGAAGTATCCAACAACTTCAACAACATGGCGAGAAACTTGGTATACGAGTTATTGCCCAAACATATGGTTCCGATGCAGCAGCAGTTGCTTTTGATGCAGTAAACCACGCAATTGCAAAAAATATTGATGTAGTTTTAATTGATACTGCAGGACGAATTGAAACAAGTTCAAACTTAATGTCTGAATTACAAAAGATTTGTAAAGTTGTGGAACCTGATCTAAAGATATTTGTTGGAGACGCACTAACTGGAAATTCACTTGTTTCACAAGTTACGTTATTCAACGAAAAAATAGGCATCGATGCTGCAATTTTAAACAAAATAGACGCTGATGTAAAGGGAGGAGCAGCTGTTTCAGTGACACATATTAGCAACAGTCCAATCATTTTCTTAGGTAATGGACAAGAATATAAGGATATAGAACTTTTTTCTCCTGAATTTGTAGTAAATAATATAGTACCTGCAAAATAATTTGTGGATTACTTTTTTTCTATTTTTATAAGCAATTTACATGCACACATCATTGTACTTGTAAGCATGTAAAATAAAAAAACAAAAATAAAAAAGAAAAGAAGTTATTACTTTGGTGTTACTTTTGTAACAATGCCAACAGCTACGGTTTGACCCATATCTCTGACAGCAAATCTACCTAATGCTGGAAATTCGCTGTATTGTTCAATAACCATATCACGAGTTGGAATAAGAACTACCTTTGCAGTATCTCCATTCTTAAGAAAGTCTGGATTTTTTACAGCGTCTCCATCTCTAGGTTTTTTCTCCTTTAACTCAGCAAATCTAATTGCTACTTGTGCGGTTCCACAGTGAACTACGGGAGTATAACCAACAGCAATTACTGAAGGATGCCTAATAACATTAACTGTAGCAACTATTTCTTTTGCTATAGTAGGAGGTTTCTTTTCGTGTCCTACAACGTCTCCTCTTCGTGCATCTTGTTTTGATAATCCTTTGCAGCTAAATCCGATGTTATCACCAGGAATAGCTTCTGGAATTTCTTCATGATGCATTTCAATTGACATTACTGCAGCTTTCTTTCCAGTTGGTTGGAAGATTACATTCTCTTTTGGTTTAAGTACACCACTTTCAACACGTCCTACAGGAACTGTTCCAATACCAGTAATGGTATAGACATCTTGGATAGGTAATCTTAGAGGTTTATCTGTGGGTTTATCAGGGACTGTAAATGTGTCAAGTGCTTCCAAGAGAGTTAATCCTTTGTACCAGGGCATTTTATCAGATTTCTCACCGAGATTATCTCCAAGCATACCACTAACTGGGACGAAATTGATTTTTGAGATATCAAAACCGAAAAGTTTTAGATTTCTACCCATTTCTTCAGAAATTTCGTTATAACGTTCTTCCTTGTAGTCAGCTAGATCCATTTTGTTAACTGCAACGATAAGTTGGTTAACACCTAATGTCTTAGCGAGTAAAGCGTGTTCTCTTGTTTGTCCAGTAGTACTAATACCGGCTTCAAATTCCCCAGTACCAGCACTTATTACTAAGATTGCTGCGTCAGCTTGTGATGTTCCTGTAATCATGTTCTTGACGAAATCTCGGTGTCCTGGAGCATCAATTATTGTATAATAGTATTTCTTGGTTTCGAATTTATAAAACGCAAGATCTATTGTTACTCCTCTTTCTCGCTCTTCTTTCAACTTGTCTAATACCCAAGCAAATTTGAAACTACCTCTACCAATTAACTCAGCTTCTTTTTCAAATTTCTCGATTTCTCGATCGCTTATGGTTCCACAAACATATAGTAAGTGGCCAGTCATAGTAGATTTACCATGGTCAACATGACCGATAATTACTAGATTCAAATGAGGTTTTCCTTTTGAGCTCATTATTTTACACCTTTTTTCTATTAGCAGTACTAATAATTTGATTGTGCTTTAATAGATTTCCCATGTTGGATTTTTAAAAGCATTTTGGTTTGGTTGTTTTTCTTAAATAGCTAATTCTTCTTCAAAACACGTTTTAAGGCAGTAACCCCACACGTTTGTCAAGTTTTAAGGGGAGGATAAACATGAATTACTACTATTAATAAAAGGTTTTAATGTGAAAAAGAGAAGAAAAGAAAAAGAAAAAAATAGTTGTAGATTAATCAGCAGGATAAAGACCATTAACCTCTGCTGAAAGTTGAGCAATATTTTCTGGATATACTACTTCAAATATTCTAACAAGCGGATATCTGTATGCATCATTAGGTGAAGAAGCTAAACCATAACTTCTGAAAACTTCACTGAAATATATGAGACCATCAGCAGCTTTCAAATCATATACGGGGTATTCGTTAGCTTTTGAAAGAATTCCAGGTCGGTTACTGGTTGGAGTTCCAGGCATTTCACTATTCCAAGCATACCCAGTCGCTGCATCAAAGGCAGATAATCTATAAAGGACTGAGTTATAGAATGGGTCTTGATAGATAGTATATCCAAGACTTTCTTCTTCAGCAAAATAATTTTCTTCAGCAATTCCATATCTTGGAACCGTGGATTCAGCGATTCTTATACACCAAATAGCTTTTCCTAAATCAGAACCAACTGCTGAGAGCCCTGCTTGACTATTAACAAGCACGTATTTTACATTGTACTTATACATCAATTTCACTGATTCAGTGAAGTTCCACATCAGCATAGTCCCCACCATTCCTATCTGTGTTTTATTGGTGGTTGCATTATCCACAAGAGACGTTGCGTTTCCATAATTCGTAATCCAGTATCCATAATCCCACCAACTCAATACAACAGATGGACTATTTGCTACAATCCCCTCACCTTGTGAATTTTCTTGTAACCATATCAGAGCATCTTGCCAATCGGATGAAGGAACGCCTGGTGGATCGAAATAAACAGGTGCCATCTCAGATCTTGCATAGTGTTGTGATAGATTAATACTGTGAATTGAGAAGGAAACTAATAGACCAAAAATCACGACATAAGCTATTATTGCCTCATCTCGACCAATTGTTTTTGTTAATCTTATTTTTCTTTTTGTGAGAGCAATTTTACCATGGGCACTTAAAGAGTAAGTATATAGTAAACGGTCAATTGCCATTGCACTCAACAGAGATGCAGAGGGAGCTAGTAGTAGAACAAGTCTGATCATTGATCCTGAGAAGTAAATTGTTGTTACTCCATAAACAAGAATGAAGATATTAACATCAGTTGGTTTCTTTAAACAATAATATAGGCCAAGGGGTATCAAGAATGTCATAATGTGGATATTGCTAAATAGTTCGGCCCAAGTCATTGGTTGATGTTCACTTACCGAAGCGATAATTGGGATAGAATCTCTTCCCCCTGGGAAGATAACGGCCCAAAATTTATCAGCTATGTTGGAAAAAACACCTAAGGACAGAAAAACTGTCACTAATATAACAAGAAGAACTAGCGCCGTAACAGATCCAACGATAAGCATTTGTCTAAAAGTCTTCTCGTTTAAATTGTGTGATAGATTTTGAATTATCCCAACAATAACTAAGAATCCTATCATTAAAATGGGTATCATGACTTCTATGTTGAAAAATTTATTTCTTAGAACTCTTGGCACCAAAAAACCAATACTCAGAGCAGTAACAATTGTTATACTATATGCTTTGATTAGTTTCCAAGTTAATTTTCTTGCCAATACTAAGAATAAAACTGCAAGTGGTAGTAAATCCAAAATATATCTATATGCTCCCCAACTACCAATAAGGATTCCTAAACTGATGCCAGCTAGGAATGGAGCCACTGTCCCACCACGTTTGAATGCTCTTATAAAGAAATACAACGTTAGAACCGTGAAAAGAATACCTATTGATTCATTATCATAGAAACCTGCCGTGCTTCTTGAAACAAAGGCCGGTGCAATTGACATGAAAAATGCGGTAAAGATACCTGCTCTTGTGCTAATGGCTTCTTTCCCAAGAAGGTAGGAGGCTATTACTGTAAGGAAGCCATAAACAACTGGACTAATAAATGCAGCTTGAGTAATGGTTATACTAATTGAAAATATACTTACTAAACCATATATAATCACTGCACTTAGAGGAACCCCCCAATATAATTCGAAGCCAGTTTGGAAACCATAAGGATACCAAGAATCTGCTTTGAACCAGTGAATAAATTGAATAAAACCTTCAGTATTGATAAATTCTGCGCTCACTAGTTGAACATGTGGATCGAAAGCCTTAATCAAGGGATCAAATCCTTGAAATAAGCCAAATAGTCTAATAATTACACCAACGAATAAGATTAGAATCATACTTATTCTGTTTAATATTGTTTCTCGTTTTATTTCATAGTCTTCGAAGTGGTCTACGATTTTTTTCCAAAAACGACTCAGTAGTCCTGATAGTCCAGTGTCACTTGACATTATATTTCACCTTTAGCTGTTGATCAAACAAGCTAAGCTTTTATTTGAATTTGAATTAAGAAAAGCGTTTAAAAACATTACTTATTGCTAGACATTCAAATTATGAGTTAAGGACTCGTTTTTAGGTTAAATTTCCCTGAAAACCACTAATTATATGAAATATAATAGTAAAGTTAATTAATATATTCTAGTCTTTAATTGAATCAGAGAAAGATGAGACTTGAAAGAAAAATTGCTTATGCTCTTGCTAAGGAATTAAAAGACATAACACAAGAAGCAAAACTTGAAGCTTTGGCTGTTTTAACTGCTACAGGAGACAGAATTGCATTTTATGCAGGTGATAAACAGGCAAACTCAACAGAATTATCGGCGATTGGAGCTGCTTTAGTTGCTGCAGCAAGGTTAGCTCTTGAGAGGCTTGCCTTTTCACCTATAAATGATGTCATGGTACGAGGTAAGAATGGTTTTCTAATTCTTAAATCAATAGGTGATTTTCACTTAGTTGGTGGAACAAGTGACATTGAAGAGTTCAAAAATGCTATAGCAGTTTTATCAAACCATGCACCTCAGATTGCAGATATTTTGTCTTATGTTCAAATTGACGATGATGAAATTCCAACTGACTAAAGAATAAAATTGCAATAAATTAACTGAATGTCTTAAAATCAACATTTGTTCGCTGCAAATTTTGAAGGTTTACAATGTATGTTGATCCAGTAGTGGGATTAATATTCATGCTTTTTTGATAAGATGTTTGGTATTGAAATGTTCCAGAATTTATTATAGTAACACCTTTGTAAGTTTCATCCCCTGTAATATGCGTATGACCAGCATGTAAAATGTCAGGAATCTTTGTTATAACCAATTTGTCTTCGGCTTCGGGGGCGATTGATGTTCTTTTACCATAAATGGGTACTAGATGTCTGTTTTTCAGCATTTCTACCATAGCTGGAATAGAAGTTTCGTGAGGGATGACTGGGATAGCAGAATTAATATCCACTATTGAATTTCCATGTGTCATAAGAATTTCTACATTATGAGCTTTAACATAAGCTGGACTGCCGAGCATGTATACATTATCTAATTTATATAGTTCGGGGGCGAAATCTTTAGAGATAGGGGTCTGAGGCTCAGCTGCTCTTGCTGCATCATGATTTCCAGGAATAATGAGAATTTCCACATCATCTCTGATTTGTTCAAAATATTCAGTAGCAAGCAAATATTGAAGTTGTATGTTGTCTACATTTAAATCATTAGCTTGACCAGGATATATTCCAACACCTTCAACAACATCTCCTGCTACAAAAAGATATTTTACCTTCTTACCAACTTCATTGTATTTGTTCGATTCTAAATCACCATTTAGAAACTTTATTGCTCTAAGAAAGAGTTCTCCTGCGAATTTCTTTGACCCAACATGTATATCTGAAATGAATAAGGCAAGAACGTCTTCATACGAGTGATTAGGTTTGTGATTGTATGGAATATCTGGCCAATAGACATCTTTGATGAATAGTATACGACCATTCCAATCTCCTGTGAAGCACAGAATTGAGTCATCTAGAATAAATTCTGCTTTGTACAATAAATCAGGATTAGATTGAAATATCATCCCTGTTACTTTTCCACTTTTATCCTCAAGTTCTAAACTGAAACTACCGGTCTTATTCTTTCGTTTACTATAAACAAGACCAATTAACGATATTTTTTTATTTACACTATTTTCTTGAAGATCTTCGGTTGTAACTAAATTTCCAATATCTCTTCGACGTCTGAAAAAATGACTAATAGAATCAAAACGGTTGCCAAAATATTGTATGAAACCACCAGCAGATGCAGATAATGGCCTGATTTGTGGAGAAGAGAGAATCTGTAAATCTGTCGTAGTTGTTTCCCTTCGACTGGAAAAAACTGGTTCCTTAGAATCAATTTCTTGTTCTTCCTCTTTTTCCTCAATGGTTTCTTCACTTACAATATCTGATACACTGGCTCCCTCTTTACCTTCTGAAAAAGCGTTAATAGTAGAATTGGGATCATAGTTTCCAGTAGAAATATCTTTGATATCCGTTATTGTAAGTATTGCCATTTCCGGATTTAACTCAAGTATTTTATCAATAATCTCAGTAATATTTGGTGCAGAATTTAGCTCAGCAAAGGCTTCAGGTGTTAATTGATAACCAGCTGCATATAATTTCCGAAGTTGTTTTGAGGGGACCATTGATAAACATGGTTTGAGAGATATTTTGAGATTAAATAAGTTTCGAATCGAATATTGAAACTTTAATCAAAAAGTTTAAGAAAAAAACTTTGAAGATGATGATAGAACAAATTGACCCCGTAGCTCAGTTGGATAGAGCACCAGCCTTCTAATCTTTATCAACGAAGGAAGTTGGTGGTCGCGCGTTCGAATCGCGTCGGGGTCGCCACCTTCATTTTCTCGGTTCTACAACTCTTAATTCATCTTCAACACATAAAGGTATCTGATAAAAAATAATATATACCACTGCGGCTAGCAGCATTTGATTAGTATGAGTAAATCTCAGAAGAAGAAAAAAAAGGACACTAGCCCAATGCCTGCAACCGGTGCTGGTTTGATGAGATATTATGATGAGGATTTACCTGGTGTTAAAATTGGTCCATGGTATATTGTAGCTCTTTCCGTAATATTGATTATAGCGGTTATTCTGGGTAATATTTTCTACGTAGCCCCCTAAAATAGAATTTTTAATAATTGCAAAGAGTGTGGTAATATTCACGAATTTCAAGAACTTATGAAAGATCTTTATCTGGAGAAAGATTTTAAGAGAGGAAAGGAGAAAACTATGCTCAAACTTATAGAAGAAGTTGGAGAACTTGCAGAAGCAATTCTTCTGGAGGATGAAGAGAAAGTATCAGAAGAAATGGCTGATATTATAGCTTGGGTGTTTAGTATTGCGAACTTATACAACATAAACCTCTCAGATGCTTTCAAAGAGAAGTATAATCAAGCGTGTCCAAAATGCAATAAAAAACCGTGTATTTGTGATTCTATTTAATTTTATCAAACAACTGTTATTACAAAAATAAGTTGTAATATTTACATATCATCCTAGCTAGTCTCAAAATTTTTGTTGTTCTTTTAAGCTATAAGTACAGAAAATGTATGAAATGAAGGAAATCGTTTTGTATACTTCAGAAGAATGTCCCTACTGTAGCGTGGCTGAGAAGATTCTCAAAACGGTTCTAGAAGAGTATGGTGGCTTGTTTCAGTATAGAAGCATAAAAGTCAATGGGGAGAGTCAACAAAAAATATCTTCAATTCCAACTATTTTTGTAGGGAAAACAAAAATTGAAGGTCTTCCGGAGAGAGAACAGATTCATACTGCTTTATTCTCCTAATAAGACTAATTTTGAAAAACAAGACGATGAGAACAAGTGTTTCTCATTTAGTTTCTTGAAAATATAATTCAAACTCTGTAATATCCTTTACAAGAGCACCCACAAGATCTCCTAAATCCAGTAATTGTCGCAGAAAATCATCATATGGAAGTGAATCATATGCTTTCAACCACAATTCATAACCATTTTGTAACTTAGATTTTGCAAGTTTATGGTTAGAACAGAACTTACCAGAAGATTTGTCTATTTCATCTTGACATATCTTACACTTTTTATCAATCATTTTTTCTTTCTTCCTTTTATGTTAGCCTTAGAAGGACAATCCATAGATACGCACATAACTCGCTTATTTCTTCCTGTTTGCCATTCAACCATAGGTAAACCATCAAATGTGCATTTTTTATCTGTAGGTTTTATTGTTCCATAATTAGGTAAGGGGAAAGTTACTGTGCAATTAATTTCTTTATCAAAATATGATGAACAAGCAATAAATCTCTTACCAGATTTTCTTGATTTAATAATTCGTAAATCACCAACTTTACACTCTGGGCATTTCCCTATTAGAACAGGGTCTTTTTTCTCTATATTAAGCAAGTTTTGATAAAGAGAAATACCTATTTCTGTCTCGTTTTCATGGAAAACATTGAGCGAATCTCTTAGATTTTTCTTTATGGAAATCAATATTTCGTTAATATTGCTCTGTTTTTCTTGCACTTCTTCCATCGTAGTTTCTAGTTCTCTTGTCATATCTGATTTGATCAACACGGGATAATGAGAATTTAAAACACCAACTACAGCAGTGCCCAAAGGGGTTGGTCTAATCTCGCTACCTCCAATATATCCCCGATCAAATAAAGTTTCAATAATCCCTGCACGTGTAGCCTTAGTTCCAATTTTTTCTTGTTCCATTTTGTTCAGAAGTGTAGATTCATTAAATCGTCTAGGTGGAGAACTGAAATCTTCTTTTGATTCAATAAATGAGAAGTTAACTTGGCTTTTCAATGCAATATCAGGAATTAAACTTTCACTCATATAGAAATAGGGTTTGTAGTATTTTATCCATCCCTCGTCTATGATTTTGCTTCCTCGCACTTCAAATTTATGACCTTCTACTGTAATTTCAATTTTCTTTTTCGATATTAAAGCAGGTTTCCCAAATAAAGATAGGTATCTTCTTACAATTAAGTCATAGAGTTTTTTTTCTTCAGAGTTCAAGGTTTTGGGGGGGTTCCCGGTAGGGTGTATAGCAGGATGTGCTGCATCTGTCTTTCTTCCTTCCCTTGGTTTGAATTTTTTGCGTTTTAGTATTTCAATTATGAAAGTGCCATAAACAGTCTGATTTCCAATTTTTGTAAGAATAATTTTGTGACCTAGTGTCATTGGAAGTTTTTGACTATCAGTACGTGGATAAGAAATTGTCGCTTTTAAATAAAGTGACTCAGCAATTTTTAAGGTCTTACTTGGAGAATATTTAAAATGTTTATAGGATTCTCTTTGAAGATCTCCCAAATTAAAAGGGGGGAACGAGTACATTGGCTTTTGCTCATCTGAAATATCGGTAACAATGCCAACCAAGCTTTGACAGTCTTTTACAACTATTTTTGCTTCCTTTTCCTTATCAAGTTGTGTTTTTTCATAAAAGGCTTTGAATTTCTTTTTATTGATAATAGCTTCGCTTTCAATTGTCCAAAATGGAATAGGTACAAATATATTAATCTCATTTTCTAAATTTACAACTGCACCAAGCGTAGGACCCTGCACTCTTCCAATTGATATTGTTTTGAATCTATTTGAAACACGTTTCAATGCTAAGCTTAATGCTCTAGAGTAATTTATTCCATACAACCAATCAACATAATGACGCAATAATCCAGAATTCAAAAATCCTACATCAAGTTGTTTACTCCGTTTAGAATAAGCTTCGTTAATGTCCCTTGCAGTTAGCGTGGAAAACTTCATTCTTTCTGCGTTATTTTTCCCTAGTAAATACTTCAAAATTAAGAAACCTATGACTTCTCCTTCTCTGTCATAATCTGTCATTACAATTATTTCTGAAGCTTCTTTTGAAAGAGATTTAAACGTATCTACAAAGTTCTTTGTTCTCGCTTTCGAATTTGCAATATGACTTGGAATCCAATGGTAATCTAACACTGGGTAATTCCAAGATTTACTTAATGGAGATAATGTGAGTAAATGACCTATTGCTGGAACAATTACTATTTTTTTCCCATTTCTCAAGCTTATGTAAACAGGAACACCTTTTATTTTCTTAAGAACTGGTTTTTTGTTCTCATCGAGTGCTCTTGCTAATCTACTTGCAGCTTGAGGTTTCTCAGCTACACCCAGTACATATGGTCCTTTGATTGGCGGCAAACAATTTTCACCCTACTTTTATGAAAGTCCTCATTTTAGAAAGAATTGAGGCAGTGGAGCCAGGACGGGGATTTGAACCCCGGATCCTTAAAGGAACTGATTTTCAAGACCAGCGCCGTTGTCCGCTTGGCTATCCTGGCACACATCAAGCAATTTGTTAAAAACGTATTTTAAATAAAAATATATCTAAAGATGTTTTTCTAACTTAGTAAATGAATAATATCTCCTTTATCCACCGTGAGAAATGGGTATTATTTTTATTTCTAAGTTAGACCCGATTTTGTTAAACAATTTCTTTGTCGTTCTCAACTCAATTTTTTCAGCAATTAATAGATATCCCGGTCGAATATCGTTATTAATTATAAGAAGATCAGAAACATTTTTGTTTTTACTCAGAAGTAAAATTACCCCTTCAAGTAAAGTCATTTCATTGGTAACTTCTCCCTTCAATATATTAACATCTGAGGGAATGGAGGGGTGGAGATGTAATGTAAGAAAATATTTTATCATTAAAACACCTTACACAAATAAAAAATAGATTAAGAGGTGGATTACCCCACTTCAATCTCAAACATTGAAAGTAAGTCTTCAATATCTTGGGCTATTTTTTCATCTTCTTCACTTAGTTCAGCACCTTCTTCTGGTTTTAAGAACTCAATTGCTCTCACAAAACCATTTTCACAGATCATTCGAGGAACATGAGAACTTGAGAAGAATATACCTTCAGGAGGTTCATCAAGCTCTTCGAAAGCACCGGTGTATGTTTCAGTGTATACTTTATTTCCAATAATAACTAAGTCTCTAAAGAAGCCCTTTGGAGTTCCTAAATCTTTCAAAATTTTCAAGGATTTTTCAAGCATAGATTCCTCAACTTTGGCAGCAGGTACAGGTGTAGCAGTAGGTGTAATAGTTGCAGGTGCTGAGGTTGCAGGTGCTGAGGTTGCAGTTGTGGTTGTTGGGGAAGAACCAACAGGCGATAAGTCTTCGGGTTTCTTAATCTCAATTGATTCTGCTTCAAGAGCGGATAATATTGAAGGTGTTGGTCTATTACCTGGCGCCCCCATCTTAGCAATGTGGGCAGGCAATTGGTTCGATGAAACTTGAGTTGGACGATCTTTCAACTGAGCACCACCTTCTTCAACTTCGACAGTAACTGGTCTAGAAGCATCAAGTGCTTGAGATTCATCAAATACATTTATTCGTTTTTGTCTCTCAATAATCTCTTCAGCTCTATTTCTAACGGTAGCAGGAACAAGATCTTCTTTATTTATCTTCTTCAACATAGCTACAAATTCTGCTGTTTCATCAGCTTGATCACAAGTTTGTGGCACATAAGCAAAACCATATTCTTTTTTCCTCAAATCTGATAAGGCTCTACTTCCAATGAATTTCTTCCTTATTGGGCACTCTGAACCTTTCCATAGCCACATTCTTTTTTCGTTTTCGTCAACAATGATCAGTACTTTCTGGTTTCCAAGCTCTAATTCTTGGCTTTCTACTAAGGAACCATTTTCCTGAACTTCCAAGTACCTCATGGCGCTTCACTTTAGATATATTCGAGAATATATATGTAAATTCATTTAATAAAAGTTATTGATGGTATCAATGTAAAACTTTAGTCTTAACTAGCCTTCGGAATCTAAGAATTCTATTATTAAAATGAAAAATAGTTAAAAAAAGCTCAGATAAATCTAGGCTATGCCGTTTTTTCTTTCTGTTCCTTTGTATCATTATCTACAGTTGTATCTGCTTCATTGGTCTTTTTACTGCTAATTAAGCCCATGAAAATTAGAGGTGGAAGAATAGCTTTGTGGTACACGAACCCAAACAAATCAATCAAGGAATCTATCCATAAGCTTACTGTATTAAGAATAGGAACACCTTGATTCTCTATGATTAATGCAAAGAATATAGTGCCAAAGAAACCTATAGGTTTTCCTAAAACATCGTGTGCCCAATACCATGCGGCGTCATTAGAAACTCCATAGGTCATTTGAAGAGTAACGGTCATTCCAATAACAAGTGCGATTCTTAGGAAATTACCTATAATCAATGCGACAATTGTAAAGAAGGTTGCCTTGACTTTTTTCCAAAAATCTGCTGGGGTAACAACGATTAAACCTATGAGAAGAGCTCCTGCCTGCATACCTGTGCATGCACGCACAACGGCAAATCTTCTTTGTGCAGTCACAGAACGTATCACGGGAGTAAGATCGTCATGAGTACCCCATCCCGTAAGGATTCTTATGAACAATGCAACAAATGAACTTGATGAATCACTTTCAGACCAATACCCATCAAATGTGATTTCATATTGATACAATTCTAAGATTTCAAAAACCGTGTCACTAGTAAGTTTCTCAAGGAAGAAATAGTCTGGTACGAAATACAAGAGTATTGTTAGAATCACAACAACAATGAATGAAATTGTAGCATAAATCCACTTATTCTTTCCAGTAGGGTTAAGTAAGGCCCTCATCTGAAGAGCAGATTGTTTTTCTGTCTCTTTCACCATAACAAGTCAACTCCCAATAATTATAGATAATTAAAAATGATTCGTTAGATATAAAATAGCTCAAAAAAGCATATAATTTGTCAAGAACGAGCACTCACTTGTCAGAACTGTATTTCTTAAAAAATTTTGACAACTGAACTGATTCTTTTATCTTTTTAGGTTCCTTTCCTTTTGAAGATACTAAAGCTTCCTCGCCAAATAATGATTCCAAGTTGTGTTTCATAATGGCTAATCTATTCTTCAAATATTCAGAAAGATCATATTCCTCTACCAATGAACTAGCCATAGCAAAGTACTTTGATACAGATGCAGGGTATACGGTTAAATTCAATTTAGCCTCGCCACACTTTGAACAAACCCCTGTTAGAGGCATTCTTCGATATGTCTTATTACCACAATTGGTACATCTAATTTTCTGAGAACCAAAGGCTCGGAGATTACCTATCATATCAGGTATGAAGTGATTTTCTATTATTTTTGTTGCAACATCCTTTATGTCTGCAGCTTTAATCAATTTAGCAACATGAAGTTGAGCATAAACCTTGTCGCTCATTGTTTTAAGATTCTTATAAGCAGTAGATTCTGGTCCCTCAAAGATGTGAGATGTTTCGTGAGAATATAGAAAACCTTCGTAAGCACTCTCATCACTTAATCGATTACTGATCATATCTATAAGGGTAAGAACGTCTTTAGGAGATTTTCTAGCTAAAGTTGCTTCATAAAAGGTAAGAGGGTATTTCACACAAGTATCAACATTGTGGGATTCATCATCGACTTCATGGGGATTAAGATTAGAAACAAGAATCAAGGGAGCATCCATCTTGCCACCGCGAATTTCAGGAAGATAGGAACGAGAAAAATTAAGAAAAGCGTCAAGAGCAAGTATACAACTATCTTCATCTCCGTCACAGTTGACTGTTAGAAGGCTTGTAGTTGAGAAATTGTGAAATGTTGGCTTTTCATTTTTCGATGATGTTTCAAGACAATATGAATTATCCAAAGTATTTTCTATTTCAATATTGGTAATTGTATCAACAATTATATCTGAACTCTCTTCAAGAGTAAGATAAGTTCCATCTGTTTTCCTGATAATTTTCTTCTTAGAAAAACCCTTTCTAAGTATTCTATTTGCATTTTTCTGCTTGTTTTTATGATAAAAAACTAGGTCAGTTAATATCTTTAGATCCGGTCCTCTAATTGATATTCTGTGTACTATGGATTGTTTTGGAGTTTTCTTGAGCTCTTTGTATCGTGCCAATATCTTTTTACCATAGTGAGCAGGAGGAGATTCTTTTCTTTTTCTATAAAATATGCCTAGTGAATTTAACAGAAGACCGATGTCTTCTAGTAGTTTCTTTGACACAGAATACATTATGATCGATGAATCACTTGAAGGTATACTTCCATCGCCATCGATATAAGCAGAAAGAAGAGAGTATTTGTAATCTTCAGGTAGAGAATATGAAAAATTTGGTAATCTTTTACTATAAGCGTTTCTTCCAATGCCAAATTTATAGGCAAATAAGTATGCATGTATTCTTCCAGTGTGTACTAGTTGATGGTTATCCTTTTTATGATAGGGTTTGGATCCTAATACTGTTTTTATTAAATGTCTGACATGTTTTCTTAGAACTGGATTTGGAACGCTGAAATTAGTTTGATAGCATGTCCTTTCGTCTCTGATGTATCCTTCTGCTATTAGATACCCTAACAATCTCATCAAATCAGTAGTAAATGGCACATATGGAGATACAGTATGATCATCTCTTGCCATACCTAATCTTGCACCAGGAGGGACATCATCCCATTGAAATACGTTTATTTCTTGTAAAACTTTAAGGTGGCTTAGAGGAATTGACTTAAACCAATCAGAAGATAATGGTTGTTTCATTGGTTTTTCTGGTAATATGTTCAAAAAGTATTCTCTAATTTGTTTTGGAAACTTAATATATTCTTTACTAGAACCAATTATGTTTTTTCTCTTGGCAAAAGCAAAAATTTTAGCTTTCATCCAGCTATTTGCTCCACGCAAACGTACTTGATGTTTGAATTTTAAGAATTTGGCAGTATCAGGTAAAGATGACAATTCCTTTAGAATATTTACATTCGCTGGGGGTTGAATAATAGGTATTGGGGTTTTCCTTACTATAGGGATATAATCTCCAATCTGTAGATATTTTGCTTTAGTCGTTGTAGTAAGTTTACTGGATGGGTTCCAAATCAAAGCATTATGATTAGGAGTCATCTTAATAGTTCTCCCAGTTTCAGTTCTGATTTTGATCCATTGTTCACTGTTTCCTTTAATCCAATGTTTTATTGGTTGAAGAATAGCTTGATTAGTTGCTTCATCTATACTCACAGCCTCCCAGTGTGGGTGAAGATTCTCAATTGCAAGGGTTCCATAATCATCAACAATTTCTTGTTGAGCCCCTAAAGCAACAAGTTCATCAACAATTTCTCCAATATTTTTGCGAATTAATTGGCGTGCATTGTTATCCCAGATAAGGATTTCTTCATCTTTAGATAAGCAATTTCTTCTTTTCGCTGCGTGCCAATAAGGATGAGCGAAGTTAACTTTAGCTTTAGTGAATCCAATTATTCTCCCCACAATTCCCGCTGAAGTGTGTGGAGCTAAACCCATCACAAGTTTTCCTATAAGGTCTGAAGGTTTTTTTACATTGTAATAGTGTGGTAATCCATATACTTTTTCCAATAATTCATCAATAAAATTAGTAACTCTAGCTAAATGATGACCTCCATCTATGTTCAAAACTATATCTTGAATTTTAAGTTCAACAATTTGATCTGAACTGACTAAAGGTTTTCCATTAATATCTGCCGAGTATCCTTGATCATGTAATTGTTGAATAGTTGCTCCAATTTCTGAAGGTTTGAAATGTGTTAGTACGGCATCAGTCGAATCAAATCGAATTGTCCCATCTCTATAAACAAAAAGATCATGTTTTGCCCTTAAAATCCCCTTATCTATTAATTCAGGAGCTCGAAGCTTATTCATTAGTTTTTTTATGGTTTTAACTTTTTTAGGAATCGGGGGGCCAATTCTCTTCTTTGCTTCTTCAATCTGATTTGCTAATGGATAATTCACTGTTTGGTAGTGTTGTGTCATCCTACCACATTTTGAACAACGATCTTCTGTAGTTTCCAAGTTGCATGAAGAACAAATTGCAGAGACGATAGTAGGAGCATTGCAAGTTGAACACAAAATATTGTGGGTAAGAGTGCCACATGAAGGACACAATCTACGCGATAATTCTACGTTGATATTTTTATGAGTAGCAGCAACAAATAAATCTCTTAATCTTCCTCCTGCATCTCCAATTGGGAACAACAGCTGAACAGGGGGTTTCATTCGCCTGTCTTTTGCTTTTTCTGGTCTCCCCATTCTAGCTCCAGTGTAAACTGGGCATTTATTTCTGATGTTCACGTTTTTTAAAGAATTGATTAAATCGATTAACCTTCCCTTCTTTTTGGAAATTTGTAATAGTTTTCCTTCTACATAACCAATCGTATTTAACAAAGGTAATGAGTGTAAATCCAATACAATCTTATCTTGTACTAGCTTGTGAGGGATACAGATTGATTCTAATATTTTTTTAACTTCAGGTTTGTGCTCAATTTCAAGGATATTAGTATCAAAATTACTATTTGACTTTATATGGTTTCTAAGAAGTTTATATTCTTCTATGGAAATATCAGACCAGTGATAGGTATATTCTGGATGGAGGGGGAGGTCTAGTTTATCGGATAATTCAAGTGCTTCTTGAGGTGAAGGAATTGAATTATGAGGATGGTGAATAAAGCCATCAATTTTCTCTAAAAGTTTGTTATTGATTTTTATATCTGTGGTTTCCTTATAATCTACAAAAGCTTTCTCAAGCTCTTGAGCCCACCATTCTTCACAGTACCCTGAAGGTATCAAATCAAAATTATTCTGATTAAACTCACCAACTCCATACAACATATCTCCTAAAAATAGTATTTCAAGTAAGTTTTCTCTAACAGCTATTGCTTCAGCATAACTTTCTATTTTTACTACATCACCATTCTTTAGTTTTACAATAGGTGGATGGATTGAATCAACAGGCATAACTATTGCTCCCTTACCAGGTCTTTCTGTACGTACATGGGTCCCACAAGCTAGAAAATCATCTACCAAACCCATAAGAGCAGGATGAATACCCATACCTGCTAAACCTGTTGTTCTAGATCTACCATATCTAAGCCTAAAACCTCCTTTTTCTGAGGGGTGTGCAAAAACAGGTCTCCCTCCAATTACATCTTTTATATATCCCATATCTGAAGCGATTTCTTCTTCAACCTCAATTTCCATTTCCTCTTCTTCGTCAAATTCTGTGTCTGATTCTTCATCAGAGACAGAACTACTTTTCCCGTGAATTTCAATCAATTTATTAAGCCAATCCCACCCATCAAGCTTGTTCTCTTTTATTTTCTTTATAAGCTTCTTCGATCTACCAACAAGACCATCATTAAAGACTAAACAAGCTCCACCACGTAAACGGTTTGTCTCGATTCTTCTTAAATCACGATTTCCTGTAACCTCAACTTTGTCAGTTGGTTCCCCACTAATCTCGATAGGCAGGTTCTGAGCAGCAAATCTTTGCTCTTCTTTTGTTGTCGGAAGTTGTAGATGACTAACTCTGTTATATAACTCCAATTCTTCTACATATCTCTCAACCTCTCTTTGATCTGGTTGATATTTACCTATCTTCAATCTTTTTCTAATAAAATCCCCTAATAGAACACTCATACCAGCTGCAGTGCCACCTGCTGAACGTATTGGACCTGAATAATAAACTGCAAGATAATCAGTCCCATCATCATTCTGTTTAATCTTGACCTTAGCGATGCCCTCAATAGGAGCAGCAGTGATACTTTCAGTAATAACGGCAAGAGATGTACGTAAAGCTTGATCTGCCAATATTTCCTTAGCCCCCTTGATCAATTGTTGATCACAAATTTCACCAGCAATTCTGAAAGCAACTTGTTCCCTAGATAAGTTCTGTTTCTCTAGTTCCCTAATTCTTACTCCTACCCCTTCTGGACCAATCAAGCCCTCAACTCTATCAGCTATATCTTTAGCGATTGGTGTTTCGACATTAAGAGATGGATCTAATCCTTGTTTTCGAGCTTTTTCGGCAATATTATAAATTACATGTAATTGATCATTTAGACGATCGAAATAATCTTGCATGTTTATAGATAGATTCTGATTCTGAGTGATTTGATTCACCAATCCGTTTTGGACAATGTACGTGTAAACTTTTTAACTTTATAAGTCTGTCAGATGTAGTTTTGAGATGTAAATATTTTTTAATAGGAAAGCTTCGTTTAACTGTGATTAAGGTTACAATTGCGACTAAGAATTTTAGGTTTTTGTATACAGTTGAGAATATTCTTTCTAATATAAATCTAATTAAAACTAATCACATCTTACCTGAGGAATATACAACTAACCACGTTGACGTTATAATTACAACTGAAGCAGAGAAAAAAGGTATCAAAAGTAGTAAAATGTTCATACCAAAAGCTTTCAATCATTACTATCTCTTTTCCAACATTCTCCTTATTGCAAACAGTAAAAAGAAATTTGGTGATGTGGTTGTTGGTATAGATCCTGGAGAAACTATAGGTTTTGCCGTAATAGGAGAAGGAAAAAACATCTTAGGTGTAGATGAGTTCTTTACAGCTGTTGATGCAGTAAAAGAAGCCATCACAGTTTTTTTCAATGTTGAAACAGACATCTTCAGAGTAAACATCGGTAGGGGTGGAGGGAAAATTAAAGAGGAAGTTATTAAGAGATTGAAAAGTATATTCCACGAAAAAATCCCCGTCAATGTTATAGATGAAGATTTCACATCTCAAAATAAGAACCGTTTAGCAGAGATTAGGTATAGCAAAAACATTAATGCTGCTCTAAATATCGCAAGTCGAGATATTTAAAAATGCTTTTGTAAACATCTCTAGTATACCAGCAAACAATTAGGTTTAAAACAAAAATTAAACGAATTTGTGTTTAGTTAGAAGAACTAGATTCCAGCAAAATTGCAAAAACTGGAATATCTAAAAGTATATAAAACTTGGAAGATAAAGCTTATTGTTTCAAATTAATAGTTTGTTATAATGTTATAAAGGATAGAAATATCGATGGAAGGCGTTGTTAAACAGGATAAAACCATTGATGAGATGATTGAGGAAATTCAAAAGCAATTTAATATTGTTGGTAGGCCATCTGAACTTAAGAAATGTTTAGCAGCAAAGCTTGCTAACAGACATATATTGTTAGAGGGAGATGTTGGAGTGGGTAAAACCACATTAGCTCATGCACTAGCATCTTACTTCTCCCAAGATCTTGAAAGAGTAGATGGTGATGAAAGATATAGCTCTTCTAAACTAGTTGGGCATTTTGACCCTCCAATGGTAATTGAAAAAGGATACGATTGGGATTCATTTGTCACAGGACCATTAACCAAAGCCATGCAACAAGGTGCTATTCTGTTCTTGAATGAATTGAATAGGATGCCAGAAGGCACACAAAACGTGCTTTTAGCTGCCATGGATGAAGGAATAATAATGATCCCAAAATTAGGTGCAGTTAAAGCTATTGAAGGTTTCTTCATTGTTAGTGCAATGAACCCAGCGGAACTCGTAGCAACAACTCCTTTGAGTGAGGCTTTAAGAGATAGGTTCGTTTGGATAAGGTTACAATATCAGCCTGAAGAGGAAGAGCAAAACATTGTTCGTGTTCGAACAGGTATCAAGGATGAAAAAGTTATTACCATGGCTGTGAAGATTGTTCGAGCAACAAGAGATTGGCCAGACCTGCGAAGAGGGTCTTCCATCAGAGGAGCAATAGATTTAGCAGCAATAATTCGATTTCTAGAAGTAAATGACATTGAATCTTGGATTGATAGTGCAATAATGGCTTTAGCAACCAAGATCGAACTAGAAGATGGGGTTGAGAGTTTAGTAGAAGATGTAATTAAAGACATAGTCACTACCACTTTACAAGATATGGATTTTTTCTAGACGAGGAGGGGGATCCATTCCGAGAGGACTTTCAAAAACCATATGTCTTCAGAGGAAAAATGGATAAAAATAGACTCCTAGAAGCCGAAATTGTATCTGGAAAAAGAAACCCTTCAGTATATTCAAGTTTATCTGAAGGTATGAGTTATTATGAAATTAAAAAGCAAACTGAATTAGCTGTTGATGTTGATAATATGCCAGCTATTCAGGGTTTAGCTATTTCAAACAAGTTTGCTGTTGCGGAAGCGTTAAACTCTAAGAAAGGTTATACGCTTGTTTCAAGAAGAGCATCTAAAGGCGATAGTAGTGCTCCTGAATTATTCTTTATGCTAAGGTCAGCTTTAGACGATAGAACGAGACCAATTTTCCGTAGATTAGCAAGAAAAGTTATTTTAACAACCGCTTTTGGTGTTACAAGTCAAGGGATTAGGGGAGAAGTTTTTGAACAAACTGAATATGAACCAGGTATAGATGAATTTGATATCGATGAAACGTTAGAAAGGTTTCTGGAAAATAGAAGTAGAATCTTGAACACTGAAGACATTGTTAGTCTTGAGAGAAAGGAAAAACAAAAGACTGCAGTATTGATGTTTGATACTTCTGGTTCGTTGTATGGTGAACGATTCACAACAGCAGCTTTGACAGTTGCTGTGATGGCATATAACTTAGCACGAGATAATTTCAGCGTTGTAGTATTCAATACAAAGGCATATACTATCAAACGTATAAAAGAAAGGGTTAAGACAGACGAACTAATTAATCGGATCCTTGAGAGCGATAGTGCAGGATATACTAATATTTCTGAAGGGTTAAAATATGGTGGTCTAGAACTCGAAAAAATCAAAAAGAGAAACAAATTTGGTGTTCTTGTTACCGATGGAGCTTTCAATAGAGGAGGCGACCCCCGACCTTATCTAAAATATTTCCCCAAACTTCATGTTTTAGCATTACCAAGTAAACAAGATTGGGGAAGAAGAGTGTGTAAAGATCTTGCTAGACTTGGCAAAGGGAAGTTCTCAGAGGTTAACAGTTACAAGCAAATTCCTCGTATTCTCATGCGACTCCTTAGAGAGACTTAAGGTGGTGCAAAATATCTCAACCAAAAGAAAGAAGAAAAAGAAAAATGTCCCTATTTTAGGCCCAAATACGCTTTTCTTCTGTGATAATTGTGTTTTACCAATCATCAAAGCTAGGAGTTGCCCTATTTGTGAAGGTCAAACTAAATTATTTCCTCTTACTCCCCCTTATGATGCTCGTCCTGCAATGAAGGCGGATATTGTCCAGATTCGCAAACTTATCTCTGATAATTTCGGTGACGATGTTGAAATAATAACAGAGGAAGATGTTGTTATTTTAAACCACGTTGGTTCAGAAGATTTCATGGATGAGATATTCCTCCAGAATTACAGTATTGGTGTTCGACGATTTGATATTGTCACAAATAGATGGATCATCAAACTTAGCAAAAATGGTTTATCGCTCTTAAACGGCAAATTTTCCAAGAGATGGGTCAAGGTTGGTGATGGAGCTGTTGATTATATCAAGAATGGAGCAAGTATTCTTATCCCTGGAGTTATAGATGCTGACCCAGACATTAAGATTGGTGACTATATTGTTGTAATTAACAATAATGATGAAGTCATAGCAGGTGGGATTGCTCGCATAAATGAATCTGATAGAAAGAACATGGAAAAAGGTATTTACGCTAAAAACTACAAACCTGTCACTGAAAAATTTTCTCTTAAAAAGACCAAACTTTCCTGGGAGGAGATTGTTAAATGGAATCAATCTGAATTACAAAAAATTGAAAAAGAATCAGCTGATTTCATCATTAAAATCACAAGCGACTTGCAATTACCTGTCTCTGTCTCTTACAGCGGTGGTAAGGATAGTTTGGTTACTCTCAAACTTGTTATGGATGCTCTTCCTAACGAAGACATCAAAGTTATTTTTGCCAATACTGGTATAGAGTTTCCTGAAACCATTGATTACGTTAAGGAAAGTAGCAAATTCCTCAATGTTGAAGATAAGTTGATTATTGAAAGTGTTTCTTCTGATCTTTTCTGGGAAGCTTTTTCTCGGTTCGGTCCCCCTGGTAGAGATTTTCGTTATTGCTGCAAATTTGCCAAACTCGCTCCCATTCAGAAACTTATTGAACAGAATTTTCCTGAAGGCAAATGTGTCAGTTTTATTGGTCAGCGCAGATACGAATCTTTCCAGCGTTCTGTTACAAACATTTGGCAGAACCAATACATCCCTAATCAGATTAATGTTTCCCCTATTCAAAATTGGACAGCTTTCATGATTTGGCTTTACATTTTTTGGAAAGATTTGCCTTATAATCCTCTTTACGACTATGGTTACGAGCGCATTGGTTGTTGGGCTTGCCCTTCGTCCAATTTAGCACAAATGCAAATCCTTGAAGAACATCATCCCAGTTTACACAATCAATTGTTTGAAGCTGTTAAGACTTGGAGAGAAGACAGGAACCTTCCCGAAGAATATTGGTCCTATGGTTTATGGAGATTCAAGAGTTTGCCTAAGAAGATCAAAGACATTCTCCCCCCAAATTTAGAGGAAGGAAAACATTCCGATAAAGAAATGACGTTAACTTCTTTACAATTAGAGGAAAGTGGTTGTATAACACGACCTATAACTGTTATTGGAGCATTTTCTAACAATGTTCAACTAGAGAAGGTGAATGAAGCACTACCAATGATAGGAGAAGTGAAAACGAATCAACAAATGAACTATACAAGAATTACTGGGAAAGACTACTCAATAATACTATATGGAGATGGAACTTTCAAGATAAGCTTCAAGGAAAAGGAAACGAGAACAAAAAAGGAAGTAGTAGAAGCTGTAAATGCGTTTGTATATACAATACTAAGAAGCATTGATTGCATTGGCTGTGGATTGTGTGTAGGGAAATGTAAAGAAAAGGCAATAAGAATAGATAGAGGAAAATTAGAAGTGAATAAACAACTCTGCAACCAATGCAAACAGTGTTTTGATGTATGTCCCATAGTTACAGTAGTAAATAAAGAAATAAAGAAAACCATTAGAGAAGCTATATGGTTAAAAAAGCAAGAAAATTACTAGAAAAACAGTATCGAATATCATAACATTTTTTTATACAGACTTTGAGTTTGCCTTGATTATTATGCCAGCAAACCCAAATCGTGAGTTTCTATTAGAATTAAGTGGACTTCTTAATAAAAGAGTTAAAATTTTGTTGAACAATGAAAGAATCTATATAGGTGTTCTTCGAGGAATACAAGACAATAATTTAAATGTGGTTTTAGCAGATGCTGACAGTAGTGGAGAGTATTATTATAGAGTTTTCATTACAGGTAGCAACATTGTTGAAATTACTTTAGCTGAAGAGCCTTTTGATTTATCAGGGCTAGCAAGTGAACTATCACAGATGTTCCAACCTCAAAACGTAAAAGTTATTGAAGAAGCAGCAATTATTCAGGTGTTTGATAGGTTTACTGTTAGTGAAGAAGGTGTTAAAGGTACAGGACCCATCTCTGAAAGAATACAAAAGATATTTGATAAGTACAAAGCACAGACTGAGTAATACTCAATCTATAATATCCTTTTTTTATTATTTTGATTGACTCTAGGTGTAGGAACATGGACGAAATTGTAGCCACAGATTTGCATGGAAGATTAGCTAAAATCAAATTTGAAAGAGAAGACGTTATAACACCAACCCTTTTACCTGTTTTAGATCCAAAAAACAATATTATATCAGCAGAAGAAATATCTAAGAAATTTGGTTTTAATTTCATTATCACTAGTGCATATCTATTTCTCAAACGATTTGGTTTACCTGATGATTCAATGAAAATCCACGAAATCATAGATTTTAATGGTAATATTATGATGGATAGTGGCGCTTATCAGACATTGGCTTATGGAGATGTAGACATAAGCCCCCTTCTTTCATTAGAGATTCAGAGCAAATTAGGAACAGATGTTGGCGTAATTTTAGATGTTCCTACTCCTCCAACTGATAGCTTTCAACAAGCTAGCCAAAAAGTAGATGAAACTATAAAACGCATTGATATTTCTCTTGAACACGTTAAAAATCATCCAGAAACAAAATGGACACTCCCTATACAGGGCGGAAAAAACACTCAACTAATTGATAGATATATAGATGAAGTATCAGACAAAGGGTATCGAGATTTCTTTAAATTCTATGCTCTTGGAAGTGTAGTTCCTATAATGTCGCAATATGACTATGTTTCACTCTTTTCGATGATACAAACAGCAAGAAGAAAACTGCCATACAACATACCATTTCACCTCTTTGGTGCTGGTCACCCCATGATATTTCCATATATAGTAGCTTTAGGATGTGACACATTTGATAGTGCAGCTTACGTTCTCTATGCTAAAGAAAACCGTTATATGACATCTAGGGGAACTTACCACCTTTCAAATCTTAGTGAACTACCATGTAATTGTGAAGTTTGTTCAAAATGGACTTCAAAGGAATTACAAGAATTGGATAAAGAGGAAAGAGTTCGCAATTTATCTTTGCACAATCTCGCCGCATCATCGGCTGAGATTAAGCAAATACGTGTTTCTTTAAGAGAAGGAAGACTATGGGAATTAATTGAGCAGAAAGCTAAGTCACATCCCGCATTATTCAAAGCTTTCAATTACGTTCTAAAAAACACTGAAAAGTCCTATTGGGAACTTTTAACACCAATCACCAAACAAGTTGGATTAAAGATATTTGACGAATTCTCATATTATCGACCAGAATTTACTAGATCAAGAAGAAGGATCATCGAAAATTTTAGTCCACAAAGCAATCAAATGCTATTATTCTTAACCTCAGGTAGAAAGAATCCAATTGAACTGCTATTTGCAAACGAAAATCTAAAGAAAATTATCCAACGAGAATCAGAGGAAGTTGATGTTGGAATGTTTTTACCTTTCATTGGAGTTCTTCCTTCAGAATTAATTGAAACGTTCCCATTTAGTCAATATGTCTTCTCTAATGTTATTTCTAAGAATTTAATGGAATTAGTAAATATTGATGTTGAGAAATTTATTAAAGAAATGAAGTATGAAAAAATTATACTTTGCTATGTTGATTCTGGGAAAGAATTTATGAATCACATGAAAACAACCGAGAATCTGATAAACAAAACTGTAAAAGAAGTACATTTAACTAGTCTTAAAGATCTTTATAAGAAAAACAAATTGAATACTGAAAGCTAGTGTAGATTCAAAGGTAAACGAGTTTTTATAGTATCGTAAGTATAAATAACTAGTACCATGACGAATAATTCTGTAAATGATAAATTAGTTCCAGGTAGAACAATTGAATATATCGAGGGAGAGATTCTATCGATAAAGTTGAGCCAATGGGGAGTTATAGGTCAGCTAAGAACAGATTTTGGGATATTTGATTACAAATTAAAGGAACCTGAAATGGCAAAAAGAATTCTTGTTGGTATGAAATTAGAAATAAATAATGGGTTTTGTGTTAAAAGTAAAAACAATAATATTGTTATTACCGACGGAAAATTTGGTAAAACTAATGTAGGGATAAGAATTGAGGATCACTACCATACTGAGAAAGATATAGATATACTGCTGACAGGCAATGTAAAGAAATTTAATCAGATAGGGGGGAATTTAGAGGTAGAATTAGAGCTTAGTTATCCGGCTCAAGTAATTAGAAAGTTTTCAATACCTCTGCAAAAAGAAGAAAATGATTTTGATTTCGCACAAAAATTAGAAAACTCTACTAATAAGAT
The DNA here is from genome assembly GCA_018238545.1 of Candidatus Heimdallarchaeota archaeon. Classification (GTDB taxonomy): domain Archaea; phylum Asgardarchaeota; class Heimdallarchaeia; order Heimdallarchaeales; family Heimdallarchaeaceae; genus UBA460. The sequence goes on along the minus strand of JABCTC010000024.1, from coordinate 16,715 downwards.
CATAAGAGTAGAAATGGAAAAGAGTCAAAGAAACGCTGTTTGTTCTATCGAGGTACTATCAAAGGACCATTTTTGGTATAAGTTTGAAGAACTAAAAGAGGGAAAGTTAGAGAATATTACCTACTTTTCTCAATTAATAATGAAACAGAGGGAAGTAGTTGAAGGGTATATTAGAACATTTACCGAACTTCTTTTCAACTTAGGTAAAGATTTGTCAAAAACTACCTTAATATCGCTTAGTAATGTGATAAATTCAAAAATTTATGATGCTGAAGTTAAATTCCCTTATACTTTATTAATATCGGAGAAGGATGTTGTAAACTATCTTGATACTATGCTAGAGTTTAGTAGAAATTTTATCTATGGGTCTGATGTTGTAACACAGCCAGATGACTTGTTGATTCTGATAAATAATTTCTTTCCACAATATGGATTGAAAACAAACAATAATTGAAGAATAGTTAAAAAGAGGAATGAATTTTTCTTCGTTCTAATACTGAAATGGACTTGGAATATTATTTTCGTTCAATAGCAATTTCTATGTGTACATCCTCAGGAACATGAATCCTCATAAGAAGTCTCATACTCTTTTCTTCTGCATCCATATCGATAATTCTCTTATGTAATTTCATTTCTAAATGATCATAAGTTGCAGTTCCATTTCCACAAGGAGATTTTCGAACTGGAATAACAATGCGTTTTGACGGAATTGGTATGGGTCCTCTAATACGCACTCCTGTTCTTTCTGCGATTTTTTGAATTTGATTACAGATTTTTTGCAGAGATTGTGGATCATTTCCTATCAATTTTATTCTTGCACGTTGAGCCATTGCTACACCTTTTTGTAAAAGCAACTAGTTTGTTTTAAGAAGATTTCGTTTTAAGTTTTGTAAAAATAAATAAACAACAAAAGGAAGTTAGAAAGAATTATTGTGCGGTTTGATGGTCTAAGTTAGTTTCCAACCGTTTTACTCTCTCCTCAAGTATTTGTAATCTTTCCATTATACTAACTATTGTTTCTTCAAGTGCTGACACTTCTGTTTGTTTATCTCTTGAAGCAGTAGCCACCACTTCTTTTAGTAGGATGGAAGCTTGTTCGGTGATATTTTTGGTTATCTGATCAAGCAAAAACTCGTTTAAGTATAGATTGACTTCTGAGACTACTGATTTGATATTATTAAATATCCCTCTTTCAGAAACATCTTTTACAAGTGTTTCAGCTTCTACTAATCCATCTAGTTTAATCTGTATCATCCATTGACCTTTGTCGTTCATTAAAGCTATGGAATATCTAGTTCCAGGGATTTTTGTTTCATACATATTATTACACCATTTTTTCTTATTAAACTAAATTTTTCCAGCAATATTAATCAAAGTTTTACTGATAACTAATATTATAACTTTCAAATTTAAAACGTTTACGGATTTACGTCTTTAACAATAATATCTCTGAGGGTAAATCTTTAAACTGTCGTATATTAGAACAATATGCTCATGAGCAAATACGTCGAGAACGTGTCATCTTCCATGCAAGATAAAGCAATGATACGTAATGTAAGTATTATCAGCCACGTTGATCACGGCAAAACAACCTTGTCTGATCATCTTTTACAAGCAGGTGGTTTGATTTCACAAACAATGGCAGGGACCGCAAGAGCGCTTGATTACCTTGATGAGGAACAGAAAAGAGGGATAACTATCAAGACTGCAAATATATCTCTAGTATACCAACATAACAATATTTCACATTTGATTAATCTAGTAGATACACCTGGTCATGTTGACTTTTCAGGAATGGTTTCACAAGCATTACGTTTAGTGGATGGTGCAATTATCATAGTAGACGCTGTTGAGCAAATTATGGCTCAAACTGAATCAGTAATCAGGCAAGCAATGGGAGAGTGTTTACGTCCGATATTATTCATAAATAAGATTGATCGATTAATAAACGAGCTCAAATTGCCCAAAAAGGAGATAGAAGTTAGAATAAACAACATAGTTCAAATGGTTAATGAGTTAATAAATCAATATGCCCACGCTCAATTTAGAGAAAGATGGAAGGTTAAATTTGATAATGGAACTGTAATAATTGGTTCGGCATTAAATGGTTGGGCAATATCAGCATATTCCAAAAATGCTCCCTTATTTGAGGAAATAATTAAACTACACTTGGAAAATAGTTCTAATGAACTGAAAATTAGTTTTCCTATAAAAGAATCAATTCTATCTTCTATCATAGAAAACGTTCCTAACCCTAAAGATGCCCAAAAAGACCGTTATAAGTATATAACACAATTCATTGACCAGAAATCTGAGAAGGCACTAATAGACTGTGATGATAAAGGTCCTACAATTTTATGTTTAGGGAAGCTATTGTATGAAGATAATAGAGGTTTAATCTCTGTTGTTAGAGTTTTCTCAGGAATAATAAAATCAGGAAGTGTTCTCCTCAATAGAAGGACAGGGGAATCTTCTAGAGTTCAACAAGTTTGTATCTATAAAGGTCAGTCTCTTGTAAAACTAGATTCAGTTGGAGCAGGTAACATAGCTGTTCTTATTGGAGTTAAAAACGTCCAAATAGGCGATACTATTGTTGATAAGATAGATGAATTCCCTAACATTCTGTTTAAACAGATATCCTACCTTCAAGAATCAGTTATTTCTAGACGAGTGGAACCAAAAAAGGTATCTGATATACCAAAACTGTTGAAGTTACTGGATATACTGGCATTGATTAAACCAAATTTCCACCATTCAACAGATGAGAATACTGGAGAGATGAAAATATTTGGTATTGGAGAACTTCAACTTGAAATTATAATTGGTGAAATTGAAAAAAGTAGTATAAAAGTAAATGTTTCAGATCCAGAGGTAACTCTTGTTGAACAAATTGAAAAAGGAGTAATATTAACGAAACAGGATCAGCTGGATTTACTACAAATCACTCTTGAATGCAAACCAACAACTCATATGGAAAAAGAATGTATATATTCAGACCATAGAGACAATTATCTAGTAATTGAGAATAAAATGGGAGAAGAAGTGAATGATTTATTGAAGACAGGTTTTCGAAATGCGATTCTTAAAGGACCTTTACGAGGTTATTTGGTACGAAAACTAACCGTGATTGTTAAAGAAATTAAGGAAATCAAACTAAATTCTATTAGATATGAAATAATGATTCCTTTAGTAAGAAATGCAATTCATGAAGCTCTTATTGAAGGTAACGTAGGTATTTATGAACCGATTTATTCCTTCTCAATCAATACACCTCTTCATTATATGGGAGCTGTATTAGTTGTAATACAAAGATCCAACTGTGATATTTCTGAAACAAAACATCATGTTTCACGAACAATAATTAGTGGAGAGATAAGTGTTAAATCATCACTTCAAATAGCATCCGAATTAAGAGGAGCTTCTGAAGGTTACGCCTTTTGGCAATTTGAATTTCAAGGATATAAGAAAATAAAATCAAATAGCTAATATTTTTTATTGTCCATTTGAAGTTAATTAGAAAGCCTAAAGTTCAGATACTTGAAATAAAGTGAAAATAAACAATACCAATATAATACGTATGGAATACATAAAGAATCAATAAGGGATACGGCGTTTCTAATATAATTAAACAAAAGATAATATAAGTGGCTCAGAACTCAAGATCCTCAACATCAAGTTCAGTAAAGGGTTAGATTCGTCATTGCCAAATAAGAATACTATATCTTACTTTTTTATTTTCCCATTCCAGTAATAATTCTTTCAGAAATCTTTGAGCATTGCTCAAGTATTCTTTCTTTATTCAATGTTTTATGCTTCCTATTTTCATAAACTATCTTGCCATTGATGATAAGATCTGTAACGTCTGAACTAGATGAAGAATATATGATATTAGATAGAATATTATTTTGAGGCCAGGAGTGACTCCTTTCAAGAGAGAGAATGGTGATATCAGCTATTGAATTAATAGAAATACCCCTTGAGTCGACACCTAGAGCTTTCATACCGTTAACAGTACCTAATTGAAGTGTTTGTGAATTTTCTAGAACTTTAGGATTGTTAGATTTATATTTCTGAAGCATTGCTGCAGTAGATATTTCTTCAAGCATCCCAAGATCATTATTAGAGGCATTACCATCTGTACCTACAGCTACACTAATCCCTAAATCAAGATAATTGTGAATCGGTGCAATCCCACTAGCCATCTTGAGATTAGATTGGGGGTTATGTAAAACAGTAAAGTCTGTTTCTTTCATAATCTTCCGATCGTTGTTTGAAGTATCTACACAATGAGCAGCCAAGATTTTACCTTTTGTTAAACCAAGTTTATGTATATATTCAATAGGTGACATACCAAAAATTTCTAGAGCCTCTTCAACTTCTCTTTTTGTTTCACTAAGATGAATATGGATTGGTAAGGAATTCTTGAGAGCTAAATCCTTTATTTTGTGCATATAATCCTCTGGAACTGTATACGGAGCATGTGGCCCTATACCAAAATTAACTAATCCATTTTTGTTTGGGAATTTGCTGTTTAGTAGATTAGAAACATGTTTCCAAGTATTTTCAAGACTACCTGATTCCGGGGTATTATCAAAAACTGATGGACAAATTAGCGCTCGTATTTTAGCTTCTTTCGCCGCTTTTTCGATAGATTCTGCGTAAAAGTATTGATCTATAAAACCTGATGATCCAGATTCAATCAATTCAAGACAACCCAAGAGAGTGCCATAATAAGCATCCTCGGGAGTCATTTGACGTTCAAAGGGCCAAATGTAATCATTTAACCAAGTCATCAATTTTTCATTATCACAAATCCCTCTTAACAATGTTTCAGGAATGTGAGTATGTGAATTTATCAAGGAAGGAATTACAATGTGATTTTTGCGTTCTAGCTTGTCATGACCAGATACTAACTTCTTCACGTCCCCTGCTTTTCCAACCGCAACAATCTGACTATTTTCAATAAGAATGCCACCTTGTTTGATTACTTTATTGCAAGTAGATCCTGATACAATAAACTTAGATTCAATAAATAACTCACTCATTAGCACTCATTGTGATTCTAAAAACTAAAAAGAAAAGTCTTTCCCTTCCCTGGAATAACAAATAAGTAGTTTATATTTCTTCTATATCAAAGATTTTTGACAATCTAAAGTCACTATCTAGTACTTCCCTTACCTGTTTGGATGAAACAGTTAGATTTATCCTTTTAGAGCGACCATAACGTCCTTTGCTAATGACTTGAGCTGTAACAATTCCAAGCATATCTAATTCATTAATTAAATCTCCAACTCTTCTTGCGGTTAATTTATCTAATCTAACTAGCTTACAAATTTTATTGTAAATTTCGTAAACATCTCCTGTGGTGATTTCATCATTCTTTCCCTCACCAAGATAGATTGCCTGTAAAACTGCTTTAGTTTGAATTGGTAAAGATGTTAAAACCTCAACAACGGTGTTTCTTTCTATTACTTGTTGAGCTTTGCGTACATGAATTTCAGTAATCTTTTCTTCACCATTACGCTCAACAAGCTCCGCTGCTACACGTAATAAATCAAGAGATCTTCGAGCATCTCCATGCTGCTGTGCCCCTATGGCTGAGCATAGATTAATTACTCCAAAGTCAAGAACATCTTTGTGAAATGCGATTTTAGCTCTTTGTGTAAGTATATCACGCAACTGTTCTGCGGTATAAGGAGAAAAAACAATTTCCTCTTCGCTCAAACTGCTTCTGATTCTTGGATCTAATGTTTCCTTGAAGTTTACATCATTGGTTATGCCTATAATGCTGATTTTTGAAAAATCTAAGTCACTGTTCATACGTGTTAGAATATACAATGATTCAGTACTCTTTTTGTAAAGCATGTCAACTTCATCAAGAACAGCAACATGAAGAGTGTGAAGTTCGTCTAAAGCATCTCTAAACTTCTGATAGATGATATCAAAGTGCAAACCTGTAAAAGGAACAGTAATTCCAACATCTTCACATAATTGTGTCAAAACACGATATTTTGTATCCACATGCTGACAATTCATATAACTGTATTTAAAAGATAAATTCCTTGAATCTGCTGTTGATTTTAATTTTGACAAGACTTGTTTAGTTACAGCTGTTTTCCCTGTTCCTGTTGTACCATAGATGAATATGTTAGAAGGTGTGCCACCTTTTAGAGAGGGGGCAAGAATTTTTGCTAACTCTTCAAACTTTTCGCCTCTATGAGGGAGAATGTCAGGAACATGATGAGGACTAAGAACCTCTCTATTGGCAAATATGTTTGCGTCAGCATCCAGATATCTATCAAATATATCATCTATGCTATCTGATGATTTTTCATCCATTGGTTTCAGCTCGTTGCTACTATGATTTTCAAATGGTTGTTTAACTTTGTCGATAAATGACGTCTATAATGAACGTAAGTACACTGAATTAAAGTAAGAGAAATCTAGTGTAAATTCACGCTAATTTGAACAAAACCTTAGGTCTACCTCTTGTAGAGCGGGGGACAGATTCTTTTTTGATGACGCCTTTGTTTATGAGTTTTGCCAAGTTATCATATAGAGTAGATCTAGGTATGTGTGTCATAGAGACAATTTGTCCTCTGGTAAGAGGGCCATTATCTGCAATAAGACTAATAAGAAGATTTTCTAATTCGATTTCATAATCAGTCTCATCGGAGTAAACATATACTCTTCTACTACTTATTACAACCCCTTGAATCTGTGATTTTTTGCTAATTTTCTTTGTCAATAGGTTCTTACTATGGGTCATGTTATCACTCTTTGAATTTTTTCTACGATGTTAGAGGATTTATGTCGAATAAATAATTCAATATAACCTACAGAATATCAGAGTAATATCTAAGACTTTTTGTGAGTATGATTATATATACATGACTGAAGATGGCAGTTAATAAAATAAACAATCTTAGAATTGATATATTAAATGCTATTAATGAAATCGAAAATCGTCTAGAGTTACTAGGAAGAAATGATACAATATTCGGTTTTGTTAGCTCGAAATACATCAAATGCGGAAAAGTAAATTGTAAGTGTGAACGGGGAGGACAATATATGCATGGACCTTACTACTATCTGCGAATGGAGCCTGAATACAAATATAGTAGATATTTAGGTAAGAAGATACCATCAGCAATTACAGAAGGTATTGATATTGGAAAAAGGATCAAAAACTTAAGTGGAAAAAAGAAGAAACTACTAGAAGCGCTTGAAAACCTTGAAAATATCTAACTTTTTTAAATACTAATTTCTTTGATATACTGATAAGCATTACAAAGTGTAATACGTAATAAATACAGCATACACAATGAACACACCACTTCACATAACATAAAAATTAGGCTAAAGACCATCTAATAGGCACAGCTGTATGTAACAATTCTTTTGTGAATGGATGTGGGGATTCCGTTCACCCGTTTTTGAAAAGCTTGTGAACAGAAGATATCATCCGGCAAAAAAAGTAATGTGTTAATTCATGTGTTCAACACAAAAAATATTATTGTGAACAAAAAATCAAGACCCCTTCATTTCCACTGCAACTCGGTGTCTAAACCAAGAATTCTGGTGTTCACAAGGTGTGAAACGTCTTAAACTGTAAATAATTAAACAATCAGCCCATTATACTACATTTCCTTTGGAGACATTCACAAAAGAGGGAGAAAAATCAGAAAGAAGAAAGCAATTATTGAAGAAGAAAAGAAGATTGTAGAAGAACTTTAACTAAACAGTAGACTTAGGATAATAGTTAAATAATTCCGTACAAGAGGAGATTTAGTATAGAAGACGTTAAATTGTTTAATGTCATGGAGTAGCAAGGTGAGATAATGGTTAATTTTGATACAACACTTTTAGAAGAATTATCTAATGCATTCGGTCCAAGCGGATTTGAATGGGAAGTTCAAAAGAAATTGAAGGAATATGTGAAAACTTATGCTGATCGGATACTACAAGATAGAACAGGTACACTGATTTTCACAGCAGATGGAGATGAAAACGGTCCAATAATTATGATTGCTGGTCACGTTGATGAAATAGGATTTCAAGTAGAAGCGATAACTAAGGAAGGTTATCTAAAGTTTCATCAATTAGGAGGATGGTGGGATCAAACATTACTGTCACAGAGAGTAGTAATTAGAACAGTTGAAGGTAAAATGATTCCAGGTATAATTGCTGCAAAACCACCTCACATATTAGAACCTGAAGAAAGGACTAAGGTAGTTACAAAGAACAAGATGTTCATAGATATAGGATGTTCAAACGCAGAAGAGGCAAAAGAACTAGGAATTAGAATAGGAGATCCAATTGCACCACATTCAATATTTGAAATATGGGAAAGACCTAGAATAGTGAAAGGAAAAGATGGAAAAGAAGACGAAAAAAGCACAGTAAAACTAGCGGTAGGTAAAGCCTTCGATGACAGAGCAGGAGCAGTAATAACTGCAGAGATAGTAAAGAAACTAACAAGTGAAGGAAATAAACACCCCAACAGGGTTTATGGTGCAGCAACAACACAAGAAGAAGTAGGGTTAAGAGGAGCAAGAACAGCAGCGCAGATGATAAAACCAGATATAGGGATAGCACTAGAAGTAGATATAGCAGGAGATGTTCCAGGAGTAGACCAAACAAAAGCGCCAGCAAAGATGGGAAAGGGTCCAAGCATACTTACTTACGATGGATCAATGATACCAAATCCGAGATTTAGAGACTTTGTAATAAAAACAGCTGAAGAAATGGAAATACCACATCAATTGTCACTAGTAGCAGGGGGAGGAACAGATGCAGGAGTTATTCATATAACAGACATGGGATGTCCAAGTATAGTAATAGGAATACCAACAAGACACATACATGCACATAATGGAATAATAGACCTGAATGATATAGATAATGCGATAAAACTAATACTAGAACTAATAAAAAGATTAGACAAAGAAACAGTAGAATCATTTACGGCTATTTAGTCTGTTTAAGATAAAAATAGAAAAAAGGTTAGTTCGGAAAATAACTGGGAGTATCAAAGTGGGGGTAGAATATCACCGTCTCCCTCATCAGGATCATACTTCTGTTTCACTATTGTTTATCACGCAGCTACTTATTCTTATAAATATGAAGAAGATACTAAACCAATAAAGAAATTGAATGACAAAGAAACAGTAGAATCATTTACAGCTATTTAGTTTATTGAGAAGGATAACAACGTAAGAGGTAATCAATCCTAGTTATATTGCTAGAGAACGAATATCTCTTCGTTGCATATCTAAATAGTCTAACAATTTATTTTCTAATCTACTGAAACCATAATTCCTGCATTTTTTGATAGCCATGTATTGGAGAGCAGGTCCTAGAGGATCACCATTCTTGAAAGCACCAACCTGGATAAAAGCTTCCATGAAAACACGCAATTCTAGAACTTCTATTTTTTGAGTTTGATTTTCATATTTCTTTAACAAAGGATATATTTCTGCAAAACGGTTGATTTTGTAATATTCTTGTGCTGCTAGCAAATCTGCAAATGCTCTTTCAACATTAGTCATTCTTTCCTCAACAGGTCTTCTTTTGAGAGCGTTTATCCTCTGAAGAGTTTGCTTATCATCATCACTTGCCTGGCATATTAGGAAGTCTAGAATGTGTTCTACTCTTTTAGTGCTAGGATTATTTAATTTCTTTATGTCTTGTAACTCTGTTTTAGTTAAGTTAGTATTAATTAAAAATTCACTTAACATAATAGCATTACTATGATAAGTACCTACATTACTAACAATAGTTTGAATTAAGTCTTGAAATTTTTCTATATTGAAGTCATGTAATTTTGATTGAATATAGAATTTAGTTAGATTGAAATCATGGATTATCTGATTTTTATTGAAAGAGTCAAGATTCTTTGTTGTTATTTCCTCTTCTAATAACATCTCAACCCTCTTCAATTGATTCAAAGCTATTTCCAATTTTCCTTGTAAAGCATGAGTTACAGTAAGATTAGAAAGAGACATTAAATAGTATCCTGAATAGATACTATCCTTATATATCGGTTTAAAAATTCTTTCTGCTTCTAACAAGTGATTTTCAGTTTCACTAAGATTAAAAGATAATTTATGACCTACACCAATAAAATAATGCACAACAGATTGTATTTCTTTGGGCATGTTAAGAAGAAGATCGTAATTACTTAGAATGTCCTTAACAAGAGCTAATGATTTCTCTTTATTTTGTGTTTGTTGATATATGACTATTAAAATGCACAAAGTTTTTGCGAAACTTTGGAAATAACCGTTTGAATAGAAGAAGTTTCCACACTCTTCTAAGATAACTGAACTTTTGAAATCTCTTGTTTCCAGCCATTGTTCAACCGCATAAGAATATCGAACAAAATGGTAAATATAGTTATCATAATTTGAAAGCCCATCTAGCAGTTCTAGAGAATGTTCTAAGGCTTCAACACTTTTTTTCCTATTTCCCTCAAACTTTTCGATATACCAAATGTAAGAATATGCCCAAGACAATATATCAATATAATTATTTTTTTCAGAAATTGATTTCATTCTTGAAATTAGTTTTCGCACTTCTGAAACATTTTCACAGTTATTGTATATCATGGGGATTTTATAACCAATTAGATTTACTAGTGATGTTTCATCATTCAATAATTCACTTTTTTCTATTGCTTTGTCTAATAACAATATTATTTCCTTGTTAGATCTTTCATTTGATGAGAGAAGACATATATCTCCTAAGATTTCTCTAAGATTCTCTTTAGACTTTGCAAATTCAACTTTAGAAGTCAAATCATCAATAAGCAAATTGTGCACCAATATGTTTTCAAAAGATGAATATTTAAAGTAGCTTGCAGAAATTGCAGTCTATTTGCATTTTCTAGAATTTTCATAATAAAAAAATAATGGCAATTAAGGTTGCCACATAGGCGGTAATATGTCTCCATCGCCTTCATCTGGATCATAGGTTTGTTTCATCATTATACATCACTCATTTAAGGTATACGTAGAAGTGCAAGAACATACTAAAGATACCAAGAAAAAAAGTGACAAAGTAATACTTTTACTAGTTAAACTAAAAGTAAATAAAAAAGAGAATATTAATTAGGTGTCCACGCAGGTGGTAAAATCCCTTCGTCTCCTTCATCAGGATCATAGGTTTGTTTTATCATTGTTTATCACTCATTTACTTATTCTTAGAAATATGAAGAAATTACTAAAACAGTAAAGAAATTAAATGACAAATAAACAGTAGAGTCATTTACAACTATTTATTTATTTCAAAAGGGAGAGAAATTGTTATTTCAAGCACCGAAACGATTGAATGAGCAATCTTACCACACAAAGAATAAATAACGTGGTAAGATTGATTAAGGGATATTGAGGATCCGATGAGAGAAATTAGTTAGAAGAATTATCTTACCACAGAGTAATATATTTACGTGGTAAGATAATAATAAAAAAAAGTTTTCGCCCAAAATTATCTTAGCAGATCAGGGTGGATTTCCAATATTTTTAACTCACCAAATATTTCCAAAAGTTTGGTTGTTACGGAATACAAGCGTTGAGAGACGTTACCTTTTCGATGTAACATGTTCTCGTCTGCTAATCTTGCAAGATAAGTACTGACAGTGCTCATCTTGATTCCTTCTTTAAACACTATCTCATACAACTCACAGACTTCATTAGAGGTAAACCAATCACTCTCTGGATAATGGTTCCTGATGATACTGGCAACTCTTTCAATGATTGAAGCTCCAAGAAGTTCGGTAATAGAGTTCATCTTAATTGGATCGCGTTCGCCTTCAGTAGCAACGGCTTCTTTTCCAGTAACTAAAGCAAGTGTTGTCTTTAAGCTCTCAGTATCTCCTGAAGGTATCCTTATGATCGTCCCATCAGGTAGTTTTATCGTAATTTCTTTAGGCATAAGACTCACTTTGTTACTTGTTATGTTTACTCAGTAATTTGTATTTAAAGGTAGATATCACGTTTGTCTAGGTACAGGTTATTAAAAAGATACGTATTAACAAATTACTTTTCCGACTATAAGTCAAAGGCACCCCTCTAGTTCGACTGGAAGTTATTATCTATATAAATAAGCTTTTTCTGCATTAAATATCGAAAGATTTATATAATCATCATTTTTCTTTTATTGGGGGACTATGTACAATTAACCTATATTATACTTTTTTTCATAATATGTACAATATTAATTGCTTCCACACGAAACAAAGGGGAGTGTGTATACTTGTCAGTTTTTGTTTAACTATAATAATGTTTAAAATCTTTATAATGACGGAAAATCTTGATACTATGGTTACTAGAGTACGTTTTTGCGCTAAATGTGGACGCCCTGTCCAAGGTAAGGTTAATTACTGCGAAGATTGCACAGCTGATATTACATCAGGCATTCACGATAGATGCTCGATCTGTGGAAAAAGCAAGTTTATGTCTCAATTGACATACAATACTAGAATCAAGAAAGTCTATTGTAAAGAATGTCTTAATGTCTTTATTGCAGGTCTTAGAGCTAAAGAGATACCACAAAGAGAAATTAACAAGATGCTAACAAAAGATTTTGTTCCAATTTCTTGATCATCAAAACTTCTAAATTTATCATTATTTAATTTCCTTTTTATGCGATTGATAGTGGATTCAAATATATTGAGAAGCAGGTCTTTCCAATCCATTGCCAAAAAAAACATATTTCCCTATAAAAACATTCTTTGCGATAGAGGAGTAGGAGTGAGTAGGCTTTCATCAGTGAAGAGGATTAGATGAATTCGGAGTTCCAAAGGAAGATGAAATGAAAAGACTTGGGATTGAATAGAAGAGATCCTATATCTGTTGAAGATAGATTTTACTCTTTTTTTTCTAATTTTTCCATGGCTACTATAATCTCTTCATTAACTGAGTTGTAACTTTCTGTAGCTAGTAATATCTCCCCTAACGATTCTACTACTTTGCACCTTACGTATTCATTCTCATCTTCTAGTGCTTCTATCAGGCAATTTACTATCTGTTTTCCCTCTTTTTTCTCCTCCATTATTAAATTCGTACCTATCCCTCCTACTGCTTTTATCGCTTCTATCCTTACATCTTCTTTTGGATCTTTTGATGCTTCAATGAGACTTGTTACCACCCTTTCTATTATCACTCCTTCTACTACCACTTTTTCGAATCCTAGCATCGCAGCCCATGCTAATCTATTCATTGATGTAACTGTTACTTTTCTTATTTCTTCATACCTATCTTTTAATGTCTTAGTTAGAGAATCTACCACTCGGTTTACATCATTCTCATTTAAATACGCACCTATTGCCCCTAACACTTCTATTGCTCATCTCCGAATTTTTACGCCTCGCATTCTTAATAATTGGAAAATTGGTTCGACAATGTACTCATATCCTCTTATATTACCAATACTTGTCAATCCACGTGTCACTGCTCTTCTCTCCACATCGTCTTCATTATCTAGAACTTCAATAAGTGGTTGTACTGCTCTTACATCTGCAGAGCGACCTAAATGTACTACTGCAAAATGTTTAACATCTCTACGAGTGTTATTCTTTAGTACTTCAATTAGAGGAAGGACTGCTTTCTCTCCCAAGTGCCCTATCAATTCTCTAAGTTCTTCGAGCTCTTCAGCTAGAAAATATTCATAATCATCACCATAGTCTTTCGCCTTGTAGAATAATTTTAGTTCTTCTTTCAGGGCTTCAATAAGAGGTAAGATAACTCGTTCATCTCTTATTATCATTAACGCATTTATTGCTCCTCTTCTTACCTCTCCAATTTCATTGTCTAAAATTAAGTTAGTTGCTTCCACTCCTATCTTCCCTAACGTTTCAATTGCTCTTTCTCTTACTCTATATTGTTGATCTTCTAACGCTTTGATAAGTGATTCCTCAGTTTGTTTATCACCTAACTCTCCCAATCCATAAGCAGCTCTTCTTACAGACAAAAGGTTACCTTGTAATAATTCAATTAGTGGTTCCACTGCTTTTTTATCACCAATTTCCCCTAACGCACAAGCTGCTTCCCTCCTTACTTCCCACTGCTCATCTCTGAGTGCTTCTATAAGCGGTTGTACTGCTTTTGAATCCTTTAATGTACTAAGTTTATTTGCAGTTTGTATTCTGACTTGCTTATCAAGATGCTTTAACTTTTTAATAAGTATTAACAGAGAGTTTTCCTTTTCTTTTTCTTGCTGCGTAATTTTAGATCTAATATTACTTTTCTCTTGATTATCAGTTTCTAGCCACTCTTTCCAATCCATTACCTAGTAGAGAACATTTCCCTATAAAAATCTTAATTATCAGGGATAACTTTTTCCAACCATTTTCTTCTTGCATAGATTGGCATTAGATCTACTTTTTACGTTTCTAATTACATTAAAAGTACTTGTTTTGCTTATTCTAGGCTGTTTGCGTAATAATTTCCTACAAATACAGTTTTTCTGTCAACTTCTTTCTTTGTTTCTTTTAGCAGTTTGTTAATACTCTAAGTATGAATTTAACGAGTGATGAATCATGATAAAACAAACGTATGATCCTGAACCAGGTGATGATGACATAGGACCTTCTTTATGGAGGCCATGATTAAATATCATAATTTCTTCTTTTTGTAAGTACTTATTACTTAGATTGAAGCACATCCGTTCGTTGCATATCTAGATAGTTTAACAAAGTATTTTCCAATCTGCTGAATCCATACATTCTACATTTTTTAATCGCCATATACTGTAACGCTGGTCCCAGAGGATCTCCGCACTTATATGCTCCAACTTGAATAAATCCTTCCATAAATATGCGCAATTCTAGTACTTCTATTTTGTTAATTTGATTTTTATATTTCTTAAGAATAACATAAATTTCTGCGAATTGTTTAAGTGAAAATAACTGCTGCGCAATTAACAAGTCAGCATAGGCTTTTTCGATAAAAGTCATTTTGATTATCTTGAATCTTTCCTGAAGAACTTTTATACGATCTAAATAGTTTTGTTCTTTAACTGCTCTACTATTAGAATTTGCCTTAACAATTAAGAAATTTATAATATGTTTTACTCTTTCCAAACTAGCATTAGTAGTGCTTTTTAACTCTTTTAATTGTTCTTGACTTAAATTAGCATTTAGTAAAAATTCTGTTAGCATAATTGCATTACTATAATTTATTTTACAATCAGTATAGATGTTATCAATAAGACCTATAATTTCATCACTCGTACTGTCATATATCCTAGATTTGATATAAAAATTAACTAAATTGAAAGAATGTTTTAGTTGTCTACTACTTATTGGATCAGAGTAATTTGAGAAGATTTTACCTTGAAGTAGAGTTTCTGCTGTTTTTATTAATTCTAGAGCTTGTTCAATTTTCCCTTGTAACGCTAATACTGTGGAAAGGTGTGTTAATACAGGTATGTAATAAAATGAATAAATGCTTTTTTCAAATGTTTCTTTGAGAATTTTTCTAGCTTTTTCTAAATATCTTTCTGCTAGAGATAAATTCAGTTGTAATTTATGACTTAAACCTATGAAGTAGTAGGAAATAGCTTGAATGTCATTAGGGAGATTGTCAAAAGGAATTTTGTTACTTAACAGTTTTTGTGTTGCTTTCAATGCTCCCTCCTTATTTTGAGTTTCTTGATAAATGACAAATAATACAGATAATGATTGTACTAAACTTCGATAAAATCCCTCTTTATGGAAGAAATCAACACATTTCTCAAGTATAAAGGAACTTTGTGGGTTATTTTCTTCCAACCACAGTTCAACTGCATATGAATAATAACAAATAACGTAGCTATAGTTATCATATTCTGTGTGATTTGACAGAATTTTAATTGAAAAATCTAAAGCATTTTTACTCTTAGTCTTATTTCCTTTAAATTTCTCAATATACCATTCTATATTATAAGAAAGAGCTAAACCTTCCTTATAATCGATTTCTAAAGACAATTCTCTCATAAGTAGCATTAATTGTAGTATCTGATCTTTACTGTCATGAAGATGTTCTATTTGGGATATTTTTAATTCATATAAATCTACAAGAGACTTTTTATCCTCAATGGTTTCTGCTTTCTTTATTGTCTTTTCTATGAGCTTAGTAACTCCTTTTTCGAATTTATTATTAGAGGCAAAAACGCGCAATTCTTTTATATATCTCTGCAACTCTTCTTTCACATTAATTTCATCTAACTTAAGAATCAAGGCTTCATTATACAATCAAGACACCTAAACATATTGAAAATAACAGTTTGTTTTTAAATACTTTTTGAAGAAATTTGCATTTTCTTTGCAGTTTTCCATTTATGTTTTTTTGCTATTACAAAAAAAAAGAAATTATGATATTTAATTATGGTCGCCATAGAGGAGGGCCAATATCCTCATCTCCATCCCCATCAGGATCATATTTTTGTTTCATTTTACATCACTCTTGAGTTGTTTATATTCTTGTATAAGGAGATTATTTAAACCTCAAAAGAGAAAAGTGACACTAATAAAAATAACGAGTTTAGATTGTTGAAATTTCAATAAAATGATTTTGCTTTAAAGACCTGGTGGACTATGCTACAACTTTTTCTAACCCTTTTTTACTTGCATAGATTGAAGCAGTTGTTGCTATTAGTATGAATCCCACTATTACTGCTATGATTATCACTGCAAAGTTTGATAATATTGCATTTGGTACAAGGAAATATCTTCC
>JABCTC010000058.1 GCA_018238545.1 Candidatus Heimdallarchaeota archaeon | reverse complement strand
GCATTCTGGAAAGCATTTGGTATTGCTGCTGGTGTAATGGCAATAGTGATGTTCTTAGGATTCCCAGTTAGTTCAATATTCTAACTGTTTTCTTTTTCTATAGGATAAGGTGAAAGAAAATGGCAAAAATAAAAGAAAACCGCACTTTGTTTGTAGTAGCTTTAATCATATTCATTGTTCTATTTGTTTTAAGTAACTTTCTAGGACAGTGGGTAGGTTTCTGGCTTACAGCAACAATTTGGGGCGTGGTTGTAGTCGGTTTGATAGGCTATTTGATATTCAGGAAGGTGCGACCTAGATGAATCCGTTAGATATGATAGTTGGTTTTGTGTTTAAGATCATATTTGGTTTCGTGCTTGGTTTCGTTGGAATATTCATAGCAACATGGATTATTGGTTCTGCTGGAGCTGGCATAGTAGCCATCTTTGGTGGAAACTGGGAACCTTTTACAGTAGCTCAAACTTCACTAGTTTTAGACGCTGCTTTCTCATTCATGGAAGCGTGGTTTCCTTACGCTTGGTACATTTTCCAGTGGATCACTTGGTTATTAATCGGTTCATGGACAAGTGGCTTCATGAATTTTGAAATGCCAATAGCTCCTTGGGCGTGAAAAAATGGCTTTCGGACAAAAGATTTTTTGGGGATTTGCATTCCCCGTTATTTTTCTCGTTTTATTAGATTTTTTGCAAGTGTTTGCTTTTCATAATAATAGTATTTTTATTTGGGGCATTATTCAGATTGTTTTTTGGGCTCTTTCTTTTATTGTAGGAATATTGAAACTTATTGTTTCAGCTCTGCTTATTTATCCATTAAGTTTAATGATTGCTTCTATACCCGATCCTTTTTCTTCTGGTTTTGGATTTGGTTTTATTATTGATTTATTTAAATCGTTTTTCGGTTTATTGCTTTTCCTTCTTGTAGAAGGGGTTATGGAAGGCGGTGATTTATTTTTCAATTTATTGTGTCTTGTTTTCAATTTATTTATAGTTAATGAAAGTAGGGAGATAGCTGATAATGCTGTCTCTATATGTGCCTACAATCTCGGCATAGGTGGAAGTATAACTTCATGGCCTGGCGATATTGTTATCTTATCAAAAGATTGGTTTGTAGATATTGTTGAAAAAATTAACAGTAATTTAATTAGAACGATTAAAGTTCCTTCTGTAATGTTTTGGGAAGATGTTATGATGTTATCAGCTCCTAGTTGGAGTACTGAATTTCTCTATCTCGAATGGTTTGAATGGCCTGAACGAGGAGGAAGTCCTGGTGATGGTGCTTAATTATGGTTAAAGTGAATTTACGTGGAATGTCTGATTGGTCCAAGAAGAAAAAAATAGGTATAAGCTCTGCTGTTGTTGTAGGTATTCTTTATCCTGTTCTTCTAATTGTTTTTTCGGTTGCTGCAGGTAATCTTCTCATGGGAGTTATTTATGCTTCTTTCGTTATCTTGCTCATCTTTCTTGCTAAGAAAGGTTGGAAGTTTGGAGCTAAAAGAGGGGATAAGAAAAATGGGTAGAATCACTTCAGGAGCTAAAACTGTTGGTAAAAACGTCTATTTCTATTCGTTTTTGTATTGTATCGGCATTATCGGCATTGCTGTTATCACTATTGGTCGCTATGATATTATAATTGAAAAATTAGCTATAGTCAATTGGGGCGAAGTTATTTTATTACTCGGAATGTTGTATTCTCTACCAGTTTTAGCTTTATCTTTTGTCTCAAAATTCAATAGAACTTTAGCTATTATGCTAGCAGGTATTGTTTCCATAATTGTTTTTGTTATCTACTGGGTTTCTGCAACATCAGCTTCTGACTTAATAGTAACAATACATGTTAATTCCTGTGCTAGGGGGATATTTTGTTATTTCAGCCTTTATAGGTCTTCCAAGTGTGTTCAGGTCAAAATTAAAATAAGGTGAAAAAATGAAAAACTACACTAAACAACTCAACAAATTTATACTGATTATGACATTGCTGTTCTTAGGATCAATGTTTTACTTCAATCCTGAAAATACTACTGTTTTAACAGATCTACAAGAAGAAAAGCAAATAACTGAACAAATAACTGATTCTAAATTTATTGATGATTCTGTTAATGAATCTCCTACAACAAGCTCTGTTATTGACTACAATACCTGGTATCTAGGCGAAACAGTAGATACTACAATTAGTTTTGCTAAAGCAAATTATCAATTTGATACTATAACGATTTCTTTAGATTCAGAGACTGGACAAGATTCTTATTCTGGTTTTCGGAATTATGCTTCATATACTAGTTTTCAGGCATTCAATAAAGATAATGACGATGAAACAAAAGTTTATGTCTTTTTTGCTATCGATGTAGCAAGGGTTGGAACAACATTTTATAAAATCAGTTCCTCAGCTAGAAAAGTTACAGGCTGGTTATCAGGTTCTACTCATGAGAGTTCATTTGCTTTAAGTTCTGCTTATATTCAATCAGATGGTAAAGCCTTCTTTCAAATCACATCACAGCAGTATTATATTAGTGCTAGTCAGTGGGTGCATTTTACTTTATCAATTGCAGTAATGAATATTGACGGAACTTGGGTTACTCTTGCATCAGGTCTGACAAGTAATACCGCAGGAGGAACATTCACTTCACATCATCTTGATGGAGCTTTGGATATTTACTATTTTTATAATCAAGCAGATGAAATAACAGAAAATGCTAGAATGCAAATAAAATATACTTCTCCAACAACTAAACTAGGTAAAGTCGATTTTTATAATCCTGTTTTTGAAACAACTGTAGCATTGAATCTTTCTGAGATCTGGGGTTATAGTTCAATTACTCCTACTGCAACTACATCTTTTGTAAGTAATGATTTAACTATTACAAACACAATTCCTTCAACCTATTCCGTTTTATTCACTTCAAATTGCTCTAATCATTTAGCAATAAAAGACGCTTCAACGGATTTTCTTACGGATGTTGGTTTTGAAGGAAGTACAGACATTTATACAAATTGGGCTTCTAATCCTTTCGAAACTTTTGAAACATCAACAGAGCAAGCTTTTGCTGGTTATTCTAGTCTTAAAACTATTCAAAGTGCAGGAACTTACGGTATTTCTTATGTTCTTTTACCTAACGATTATTATTATGTCTCCTGCTGGGCTTATATTGATTCTATCTCTGGCGGAGCTGAAACAGTTTCAATAGCTTGGTGGAATGGTACAGCTTGGAACTATGAATACTTTGATGATACGATAATCGATCGATGGCAAAACTTACAATTTTATATGCAAATTATCGATGATGACTCTGGAAGAAACTTTCAATTTTATGTTTCAGCTACAACAGCTACAGTATATTTCGATTATGAATCACTCCTTTTTCAAACTTCTACAACTATAGAAACAACTCAATCAAGTGAATCACAAATAGATTTTGATGGAGTTGTAGCAGATGGTTATAAATTTACTCAAGATTCTTTTAGAGATTATCAAGTAGAGCTCTGGGATCGAACTGCTCAAACTCTAGAACATTCTTATTCTGTAACAACAGATGAATTTGGACATGGAACAGTTATTCATCCTTATGCTTTCGAGCAAAAGGAATACGAGGTAAGAGTTTTTACTTATGATAATTGGTTCGGGGATTATGCTGAAACAGTATTAAATGATAGGTGGGATTTTGAAGAAGATTTAGACGGTTTTGTTCCAACTTCTGATGCTCGTTCCTCGTTAAGTCAAACAACTGATGAAGGAGAAGGAGTTCTATTTCAAAATGTTTCGGGTTCTTACGATTGGTGGTGGATGGGAATACAAGGTATTGATAATGGTGGTTCTATAACCATTGATGCTGATATTTACACTACGATAATATTTTCATTCAAAACCGCAACGACTGGAGATGAACACGAAATATTTGTCATAGATGATGGAGCTGATGGTACACCTAATATTTTAAGTAGTGGGGTTATAGATGCGTCTAATTATTGTTATGGGAACGGAGAATATATTTATTTACAAATACATTTGAGTTTAATGACTTGGTCTACTGGTGATTGGTCAGGATCACAAACAGAAGGATTCAGAATTAGAACAGAGCGAGAAGATGAAACAGTTCCAGGAGCTGATGAAGACGAATATTATAAATCTATTAAGCTTGTGAGTGGTGGTTTTTATTCAAAGTTTTATTTCACTCCCTCAACTTTTTCAGAAACTCCAACATTGATTGAAACTGATACTTCTTTCTATCTTTCTAGCACAAACAATACAAATCAATACGAGATCTATCTTGATTCTAATTACCTAGGTGTTTATTCCGATCTACAAACAATTTTGAAGAATAATACTGTCGGTTCTCATAATCTCACTTATGTTCTTTTCAGTGCAGGTGAAGAAACAGCTTATCTCAGTTCTACTTATGAATATCTTTACACTGTTGAAGCTACTGCTTTCAGCGTTTCTGTCGAGAATTTCTATCTTTCGGATCTATATGTTAGCACTTATGTAACAAGTAATTACAATGGTCAGTATTATGTTTATAAAGACAATACTCCTGATGGTTCTGGTACTCTTTCAGCTATTGGCACAACGATTTCAACATCTAGAGATTTAACTGTTGGAGTTACAATTAATTATGCTATAAAGTTTGTAAATGACACTTCTACAATCTGGTTTAATACTACTTACAGTAATCCTTCTCAAGATTTCTTTATTACTGATTATCGAATTAACACCACAGCTCCTAACATTATCATTACCTGGGATACGAGTAAAAACACCATTGATAGTCTTACAGCTATAGAAGATGATGTTGAGAAAGTAACTGATGATCCGACAAGTACTACTTCTTGGACTAAAAGCACAGAAGTAGGAACGCACTATGTAACCTTAATTTTCTCTGTAACAAATTTTGATGACATTATTTACTCCTTCACTTACACTGTTGCAGCAATAGAAGAATTTCAAGTAGATGTTGAGAATGTTTATCCTTCTGACGATTATCTGAGTATCTACTGTACAAGCAATTACGATTACTCTTATGAAACCTACACTAACGGAACTCCTTCTGGTAGTGGTAACGGTCTAAGTGTAGGCACTTTTATCATAATTCCCAAGGAAACAACAGCAGGAATTTTCAACCTCACCGTAGCATTCGTTTATGGAGCTGAAACAGTTCTTTTTATGACTTGGTACAGCAACCTTATTCCTCCTCCTGAACCTAATACAGATATTTATCGAGAGCAAAGCGAGGGGTTCTTCAATATCTCTTTCATTACTAATTTAGACCATTTCTGGATAGATATTTATCACGATTCTGTTTTAATTGTTGATGATTCCACTTTAACAGCTTTCAGCATTGCTAAAGACACCTTAATAGGTTGGCATAATGTTTCTCTAATCTTAATCTACAACTGCACAACAAATAGTGATGGATATCCTGTTGCGGAATATAACGAAACTGTTACTTATCCTCTCTTTTGGTATGAGACTGTTCTTTTCTATGATTGTCAAATTCGTTATACTGAAAAAATTTATGGCATAGCTGTTCCTGAGATAGATGTTGATTCTGTTCTAACTTATCTTAATGGTGTTTTAGTTGATACTCTCAATTATACAAGCGTAATCCAAGAACATAGTAATTACAGCTACATACTCAATAATCGACTATGGATTCATAATTCAGCTAGAAATCACCGACTTGTTGTGAGAGATCTCTTTGATAATCTCATTTACAATGTATCGATTGACATCGGAATTATTCAGAGTATGACTATTGAACTACCTCTCGAAAAACTCTATGTTATCAATTTAGATAATGATGACAGAATGATAAAGATTCGACCTTATCTTTCTGGTCTTGATTGGGATACTGATGCAGATGATCTCATAACAATGATTCTCGGCCAATATGAATCAAAGAGTTACTGGGTTATTGATTCCACTTACGAATGTCGTATTTACAAAAAAGTAGAAAGCGTATCTGATGGTGTTACTCTTTGGTATTGGTTACATGATCCAAATGTTGAACCTCCTCCTGAAAGAGTTCCTTTCTCTATTACCATTCCTTTAGTAACTGATGATGATGACGATGGAGAAAAAACTTGGTGGGATAAAGTTGTAGATTTCTTTGTTCAATATTGGTTCTATATCGCTCTGGTTCTTCTCTTGATAGTTCTACTAATTAGTTACAATGCTATCGGCAATGCTATTGTGAAGAAGCTTGAGAAAACAATTCGAGAGGGAAAGAAACCCAGTCTCTTTGCTGAAACCTTCTTACAGTTGCTTTGGTCGAGTAAATATGATCGTTTAGTAGGCTATAAACGAGGTAAACAAAAATGAAAAAGAAATCTAGTATAATTGTTGTTTTATTAACTGTTATTTGTGTGTCCTCTCTCACTTCTGCTATAATACTTGAGGTTCCTCTTGATTATGGCGATGGAGGGGTGTTTGACTATCAATCCGTGTTCTTCAATCAACGTGGTGTTCTTTCTATTACTACTGTTGGTTTTTTCAACGGTTCAGGCGTTAGCATTGCTGAGATGATTGTTACTGCGAATAGCTTTGACAATATTACCTTTAGATTAAAAATATTTGATTCTGAAATAGAATCTTATGTAGATACAACTAACGAGCTTGGTTTATTCTCTAAAACAAGAAAAGTGATTGTCTCTCCTAATCCCGATTCAAAAGGAGAAATATATTGTATAGTTTCAGTCACTAATGAACCAGGAGATATCACTTATGCAAAGATCTACTTAGAATACTTTTATTCTGAAGAATCATACTATATTCCTCCTTGGGAAGAAGATGACTATGTCAGTATAGAAGATCATCGGAAAGCACTTAACAAACTTTACTGGGCTATTGCTCAAATAATTTTAGGAGCTATAGGTGGAGGTCTATTGATCTGGTTAATAGCTCGTAAGAAATATCAGAGAAGTGATGAACAATGAAAAACACATTTAGAAATCTTGCTTTAACTAATGAAGAAATAGAAGGGATGAACGAAGATGGTATAAAAATTCATATCCGAGAAAACATCACTTCAGCTATGCCCTGGTGGTTAGATTGGTTTGGAGCTAACAAAAAGAAAGTAATCTTATGGACCATAAGTATAACTGCAGTTATTTTCTTTATTATTCTAGCTAATACTCGAGATCTACAACAAGCTTTAATTGCTTTTTTTGGTGGCTTTGGTTCCTTCATTATTGGTTTCATTTCTTATACCTGGATAATCATTCTTTCTGTTTTCTGTGTACTAGTTGCAGGATTAATTATACTTGATTATTTCATGCCTAAAGATATTGTAGAGTTATATGATAAAACAAATGATGGTCACAAAGAGTATGAATTTATTCAAACCACTTCAGGCAATGCTTTAAAAGTTAGAAGAAAATCAAATTTTGGACAATTAATTTATGGTTCTGCAAAGGTTTACATTGATGGTGTTACCTGGGATTATATCTTGCAAAATGCTCGAACACATACTTACAAACGTGTAAGAGGAAAAGATATCCGAACCCGTGTTCTTCCTCTTTTGCCTACTCACTATCGTCTTGGTAGAATCTTCCTTAGAGATAAAGAGACAAAGGATTTGATGCTTAATGCTGGTTGTTTAATACCTCAAAGTGATTTAGACGAATTAGACGAGGTTAATCGAGGGAAAACACAAGTTGAAAAAACAATTAATGAGAAAATAGTTTTCAAAGCTGTTAGTCGGGCACATCTTTCACGTAAGAAAGTCATCAAATTACAGACTCACATCGATAATGTAGGAGATGATGTTTTATTAGAATTTGCTAACGAAAGATGTCCTAATTTCACTGATAGTTATTTTGACACTCAAAAGTTCTATGAAGGTTTATACAAAGAACGTGAGGATAGTACTGCTAGCCAAAAGGATCTATTAACATTAAGCGAGGATCAAAAGAAACAAAAAAGTGATGAGAAATGAGCAAGGCTCGTGATGAATTTTTAGAGATCCTTGAACCTTTGGTTTATAGTGATTTCAAACTTTCTGCACTGGTGGGTGGAAACACTTTCTACAAATGCCAAGGATTATTATTTGACTGGCAAAACTGGTTAGAAAGAAAATGGTTCTCTGATGACAATCTAGGAAAAGTAGACGGTCAGCCTGTTGGTCATTGTTGTTTTCATTATAATTACTGGTCTAAAATTATTGTGATTAAATATGGTTTGCAGGGCTTACAGTATTGGGCAAACATTCAAAGAAAAGATATTCATGGCCTAAGACTTCTAGCTGTTGCTGCACATAAAATAGAATCTTCACCAAAATTTAAGCGCCCTGTTGCTATTTTTATCAAGCCTGATGCTGTGAATATTCGCTCTCTTGCTGCTGTTCAACGAGCTGATGATATTTTCGAAAACAGAGATAAATACAAACATTACACGAATAAAGTTGATGAAGAAGGAAACAAAATCAAAGTCCTTAATCCTGACACTTCTATTTGGCTACCTGGCAAAGCTGAAAGAGCTAGTCCTATTTTCATGTGGCAAGTAAGAACAGCTTATCAAATCAATCTTATCACTTGGCATTTTTACAAAAAAACTCAGCAAAAACTAAAGGAAGATCAAAAGAGGGAAACAAAATGTACGGCTTAGACTATTCTCCTGAGATTGAACAATCAATCATTCAAGTAGAATTACAGGATATCACTAAAGATGTTATTTCTATCCTTTTCCCTCCTATACCTAAGGGAGACAACATACAATTTCGTTCAAGTCAAGTATATGGAATCATGGGGACAGGCAAGACTAGCCTCTATAGATCTATGGGATTCTTCGCTTGGTTAAAATATTTTTCTGATCTAAAGAATGTTAATCTCATCATACACGAATCTTTAGATGTTTTAATGGCTAATATAGACTCTAAACCTGTTCAAGTACTATTTGTTGATGATGCAGGGTTAGAAAATCAAGATGCTGCTAAAAAACTAATCTCAAAATTTACTAGGATAAGACATATTTTTGAAGAGAAAAGAAAAGATATTGGGAAGAAAAATGGTGTTATTGTTGTTTTCTTTGCAGTTCAGGATATCTATCTTATTACTAAGAAACTTCGTTCAACCGTTCATGTTGACATTTACAAAAATGCTCCAACTAATGATCACGATAAAAACAAATTGGCTAAAAAGATTGGCCTCGTTGCTATAAAGAAATTAGATGATATCAGTGATCAAGTTTTCAAGAAGCACAACTATGAAGCTCTTTCGGAATGTGTTGCTAGTACAATCTGTGGAGATACAGGCTTCATTACTTATGATTTTATATCTTCTGATGATTCAATCATTACTGAGATAGAAGCTGAAGCTGAACCTGTTAATATTTTCGAGACAACTGATGGAGATTATAACTTCCTTGAATTAAGAGAATTTAGTGGTAATGAGATGATTATCCGATCCTTGTATAATTGGAAATTTATCAAAAAGAAAATTAATCTTGAAACCAAGAAACTTAAACATAAACACACTGAAGCATTTATCAGGTATTTAAAAAAGGATAGTGCTAGTGAAATTGCAGACAAGTTTAAAGTATCCGATTCATCAATCACAAACAATTATAACAATTCAGGTTGGTTGGCTATTATTAGAACAGAAATTATTGGTCACTTAATAGAATATCAATTAACTCAACCAGGAGAGTATTATGCTGGTTACAAAAGAATAGCTGGTACTGGAAGAATAGATCTTCTTTCTCCAGATAAAAGTAAAGCTATTGAAGTCAAAATGAGAAAACAGAGAGAATCACCAACGTCTAAAATGCTTTCAGGTGAGATGTTTAAGCTATTAAAAGAAGGTTTTCACTGTGAGCTCTGTTATTGTGTTATACGTTCTAATGAAGCTGTTTTCAAAACGTACCAGATTACCCAGACTCCCCAGACACTTTATGAGCCCTCTTCCCCCACCCCAACAGACCAAAAAGTCTTGGAAAAAGAACAAGCAGCAACTAAAAAAGTTAAGGGATCTAAGGCTAAAACAAAGAGCAGGAAGTCGGGGTCATAAAGCCTAAGAAAGAGGTTAAAGGGAAACGGTATTTGATTCCTGCATTAGAAAAAATGAAAGCTGACCCTAATTATAACAAACTAACTCAAAAAGAAAAATATGCTATGCACGAACGCTTAATGAAAGAGATGGCAGAGGAAAAAGAAGATGTTTCCAATGATTACTGAAGACGAAAGAGCAATCTTAAAGCTAGCTGGTATTTACTGGATTTATGATGAAATAGACAAAAACGAGAAAAAGGGCAGATTCAGAAGAAAAATTAAGGGTATATTCAAACGCTGAGATACTTTCTTTACGTACTACATGATAAACATTATAGCCTTTTCGGATAAAATCGCTCTCCGTTGATTATTCTCCGTTCTTACCGAAAGAACATAAAAGAAGTAGGGGTAAGATAAACAAGAAAAATTTAAATGTACAAAAATAAAAAATAGGATGTAGAAAAATGATAAAAAACTTTACTTCCCTTTCTCAATTACTTGTCTCTACTCGTAAAATTCCCCTAATTCATGGTACGCTTGAAGGATGTTGCGCTTTTTGTGGTATTAAAGGAACAGATCTTTATACTCTTCAGTTAAAGAAAACTTTTACTCGTGCAGATTATCTGCATGATACGGGTTTAATCTGTCCTGCTTGTAAGCATCTTTACGAAACACAAGACTACCGCAAAAGAAACTGGCTACTCACTACTAACAGTTTTTCTTTTCTACATAAATCAGACGTTTTACCTGCGCTACAATCATTAAAAGTAGCTGATTTACCTTTTGTAATTTATACAACTTCAACTTATAAAAAACAAGGTTGGTTAAATCTATTAAACACTCTCAACTACTCCTTGAATAGATTTACTTTAGCTTATGATATGCAGCTACTTTCCTTGACTTCTAAGCAGCTTAAAGAACATATTACAAAAGCCGAACAATTTAGACTTTTGGGAATATCAAAACAGGAGTTATTAAGCAGTATAGTCAATTCAAAAAATCTCTATAAACTTACAGATATTAGAACAGATCTTTCTTTTTTAAAATCTGTTAGAAAAAATTTAATTTGGAAATGGGTGATAAATTTTGTTAAATGAAAATGAGTATGAACGATTAAAAAAAGAACTGATTTTATTGGACCACTGGGTCGAACAACAAGAAATAGTTTTTCCTTTAGATGAAGGAGAAAGAATTGAAACATACAAGTATATGAGTTATGTTTTAGCAAAAATCTATCTAAGAGCTGATTGGCGAAAAATAGCTAAATCGCCAAAGATTCGCTCAGAAGATGTTTTTCAACATAAACTCAAGGTTGCAGGAGTTCAGGATAGCATACCTAAATTTGTTGGAAAACTCTGTAATTTATTAAGTTTACAAAATGTTTCCTTGCATTCTTCAGTTATTGATGCTCTGGAATTAGATAAAAAACGAGCTTTTGCAACAATTAGAGATGAGAACGCTATTTACATCTCAAGAAAAGCAATAGAGCTTTCACAACTACTTAATCAAGCTTACAAAGAAGGTAAATTATCATGAAATTACAAACTAGAAAAATCAACGGAATTATAACAGCTTTGAGTCCTATCCATCATGGAGGAAATGAAAAAACTGGTGCAAGTCAGTTATTAAGAAGACAGAAATTTTTCGTAGATGGTAGACCGATGGAACTACCTTTTGTCAGTGGAAATGCTGTGAGAGGTTACTTAAGAAGATTGGCCATGCAAGATATCCTTCAAAGA
Source organism: Candidatus Heimdallarchaeota archaeon (assembly GCA_018238545.1). Lineage (GTDB taxonomy): Archaea > Asgardarchaeota > Heimdallarchaeia > Heimdallarchaeales > Heimdallarchaeaceae > UBA460. The sequence goes on along the minus strand of JABCTC010000058.1, from coordinate 6,589 downwards.
GTAGATTATACGCTAAAAAACACTAGTTTGTATCATGCTCTTTTTTCTGGAGGTGTTCTCGAATCTGTAAAAAAGAATGCTGGACAATTAGATTTAGAGATGAGGAAAAAGATTCAAGAAGTTCTAATCCCCATCTCTGTTTATGGAATGAGCTATGGTAACCAAGTTCTTCCAGGGAAACTTAAAGTTAATGAGTTATTGCCTTTATGCTCTGAAACAAAAGCACTCGTACCTTCTGAATTTCAAAAGTATTGTACTCACGAGATTTATAGTTTTCTGGATCATAGTTTCTTTACTCGCAAAGAAGAAGCGGGTGTCAGCGGATTAGAAAAAAGTGAGAATGACCCCACTGTACAGATGAAAGTAGATATAGAAATATTTATTCCTGGAACAAAATTCTTTCATGGTTTTGTATTAGTGAAAGGAACAGATCTTGAATATTCCTTTTTAGGCCATCTAATAGATCTGTGGAAAAACCTTCCTTATATTGGAGGGAAAAGTAGTTCAGGTTTTGGTCATCTTTCTATAGATTATGATAAAACTATTCCTAACAAACTATATTTGAAATTTATTGAAGAACATTCCTCGGAAATTGTAAACCTCTTGGAAAAACTTGGTTCATGGTATGATTGAAATGACTTTAGAAGAAATATTAAGAGAAAAAGTGCGAAAGTTTTCAGAAACAAGTCCTAAATGGCTTTTTGAACCTTTACAGATAACTTTTTCTCTTTCCTCTCCTATGCTCCTCACTTATCCATGGATACATTTTGATGGAATCATTTCTCATTTGATGGCTCAAGAAATCTTTCAAGAATATTATTCTCTACTACCTACAAGACAACCTATACCTTTCAATGCTTATCTTCCTGTACCTTTAGAAAAAGAACACTTTGTTGTTGATGATCAACAAGTCTTTTTTTATCGTGCCTCTGTTTCAATAGTTTCGGATGAAAATGCTATAACAAGTGAAACAGTCTATAAGCGATTTGATGACAGATTTACAGAGAATTTACAAACAAAGAAGAGAAAGATTAGAGTAGATGGAGGAATATATCGTTCTTTTGCTATTAAGTTTGCAGGAAACTATTCTCCTGAAGTAACTTTTTTTGCTAAAGGAGATAAGAAACAATTGTCTTCCCTTCTATCTGAGCTCTTCTATTTAGGTAAAAAAAGTTCTTATGGTTATGGAAGAATTCAAGACTATTCTATTATTTCAGTTGATGAGGACTATTCTTTTATCAAAAACAGTAAAACAACTAAGCCCCTTCCAGCTAATTATGTTCTCCAACACCTGAATCTCCTTCCTTCCGAGTATGCTTTTCTTTCTTATCGTCCTCCTTATTGGGAAAAACAGAATCATACTTATTGTGTTCCTCCCTTTACTGAGGTTGTTTCAAATGAATGAAAAGACAAAGGAACTTTTTCGTGTTCATGCAGCAACGAATGATGAATATGCTCACAAACTTCATTCAACAAAACTAGAATTGAGCGAGCTTTTCTCTCGTTTCTCTAATCCTTCTGTAAGTGTTTCAGGAGGAAAAGACTCCCTTGTAATGTTAGATTTATGCTTGAAAATTTCTCCTTCCATAAGGGTTTGGCATTGGGATTATGGTGTTTACATGCCTAGAAAGATTGAAAAGGAAGTTTTAACAATTCTTAAGGAACACTTTAAGCTTACTTCTAAGCAATTACATATTGATAAAAGGGTTACAACAAACGAATCAAAGGGAGCAGGGTACAGGTCTTTCTTTGCTGCATTAGAAAGATACCAAAAAAACAACTCTATAAATCTGTGTTTAATCGGTTTACGAAAAGAAGAAAGTGGAAAAAGAAAAAGACGTGCAGCTAAATTATTAGAACTTGATTCTCAAAAAAGAGTCTATAATGCCTTTCCTTTACGAGAGTGGACATGGTTGGATATTTGGGCTTACATTGTTGCTCATTTCCTTCCTTATCCTTCTACTTATGCGCAAGAAGCTAAAATGTGGGGCTGGGAATATGCTCGTTTTGTGACTTTCTTTGACCCTGAATTTGACCATTTAGATCAAACAGATAACTTTCTCTATTGGAAACATAAAGAAAAATAATTAGGAATTATTCCCAAGCTTTAGAATATTCTCTGTTTTTGAAAAGATTGCCTAAACCTGTGAATTGTTTCAATCTCAACACCTCATCTTTTTCCATTCCTAGTTGTTCAGATATCTTCTTATCTGACCATCCTAGAAAATACAGCTCTTCTATAACTTTGCTCATTGGAGCAACGGCATGTGTTCCTCTTGCTCTGTTGTGTCTGATTGTTGCAGCCATACGATCTGTCAATGGTTTGTCAATAACTACTATCGGAAGATGGCTATGTATTTTTTCTTTTATTCCTTCACATTCTTTTCCTACTCTGTTTCTATGAAAACCATCTACTACAGTATAATGGCCATCTTCTTTGAATGTCACTATAGGTTGAGTATATCCATCTTGATCAATAGAAACCTCCAATAATTTCATTTCAGGAGGCGCTACTCTATTTGGGTTATACTCATTTGCTATAACAAGTTCTGAAGGGACCCATCTTACGAGATCAACAGGCTCATCAAATGGACTTATCTCTTGTATCATTTCTCTTAACTCATTTAATAACAATATTTTTTCACTTACTTGCAGATCTGTTATTGTAACAATTTTTGCTAATTCTTTCTTTATATTCTTTTTTATCTCTTTAATATCCATATATATCCCTCATTTGGTTATATTTTTCAAATTGACTTTTTGTTCCTGCAAAAGAGAGTCTTTTACACAATTTATCGTTCTTTATTATTACTTCTGCTAATCTTCTCCAAGAAGGCAGTTCTCTTTTACTTTCTAGTTTTCTCTCAGCTTTGTCTACTATTTTTTTTGGAAAACCTTTGTTTAATTTATGATATTCATTCATTTCTGATTTGTAGTCTTTTTGTTGTTCATCATATTTGTAATAGAAATAGTTGTGATGTTTAGCCCACCAGGTAAAAAAGACCTCGAACTTCTGTTTATACCATTCAGCTTCATATTTAGGTAAAGTTTCTAAAAGAAATTCTGTATAAGTTTTCCAGCTATGCCCTTCAGGAAGTATTGTTTTCATTCTTCCCATCAAATAAGTGTTAGCATAGAGATTACCATAATTTACTCCTGCAACTCTATCAACTATTTTAACCCATGTTTCAGGTTCAATATATCTGAAGAGTTCTAGTCCTTGTCTTTGGTCATCTCCAAAGGGTTGACATAATCTTGCTTTATGAATTGACGTTCCTTGTTGATACATCAGATCGTAGATTTTGTTATATTTATACTCTTGTTGACCTACTGCTGTCCATATATCTTCTGTTTTCCAATCATAAATCGGATAGAAGTTGTAAACGTTTGTACTAACTTTTGTAGAATAACCCTTATCTTTATATCTCTCTTTTCTCTCGTTTTTAATAGTTCTAAAACGATTTAGGCTTTCATCACTTCTTATAGCTACTAAACAAGCAGTTTTCTCTCCTTGAGCATACCACTCACCAAATTTTGGTACAAACTCCTCAAACTCCATCCCATATTCAAAAAAGGGAAAAAAATCTTCAGAGTTTATTACACAATCATATTTTGGCATCTCTCTCACCCACTTATCTTTTTTTGCTGGATTCCAACATTGCCACTGTGATTGATAAACACTCACAGCATTCCTAAGATTGATTGGTAAAGCAACCCAGTAAGGTTCTATAAACTCATTATTAAGCATCATTTCTTCTACGTGAGTTATTGTAGCTCTATACTGTCCTTCTAAATCCACAAATAACGCTCCTATCTTCTTTTTGTATTGTTGAGCGAACTCTACTACCATCTGTAATAAAATTGATGAATCTTTCCCTCCTGAAAAAGAAACGTATATTTTCCGAAAATTTTTGAATATCTCTTCTAATCTTTCTTTCGTTGCATCATAAACGTTTTTTTCAAGATATTGTTTAGTACTCATTCTTTTTCACTCAAAGGGATTGACATTCAAAACAAGCAACTCATATAACCCTGTTACAGTTAACCAAAATCTTTTTTCTTCTTCATAAGCTACTCTTTTAATTATATATATATCTGATTTTGGATTTTTAGCGTTTGATATATCACAAACGTATTCTACCCCCTCCTTTTCTAATTCAGCTATTTTTTCTGTAATAGCTTCCTTCATTAATTGTGTTCTACTTTTTTTAGCCATTTTATTCCCTGATTCTGATATTATTAAATAAAGTATATAAAAGTATTGTAAGTCGGATAAGTATGAAAAGTCAAAAAAGGTCATATACTCCACTATTCATCAACAGAGAAAAACTTCTTAGCGTTAGCGTATGAACTCCGTTTTTTCTTAAAAAAGGCTGAAAACAGCATTATTCATAAACTGAACCGTTTTAAGCGATTCTAAAAAAAGGGGAAAAGGGGAAAAAAGATTAGCCCATTTCTAGTTGTGTTATCTCTTGAAAGATTCTTATATCGGTTTCTTCTTTCATCATTTTTAGAACAGTTTCAGAATCTTTGAAGTTCGAGATAGCAAGATCATTAAAAGAATAATTTCCACTAGGATAGAGAACGTATTCAATCTCTCGAATTTGAGAGACCGTTGGTATTCTTCTCTGCTCTTTATAGAAGTTAATATGAAACACCAGAGGCTCCTCGCCTGAGCCATCCCAGTACATGTCTCCCCACCAGGTATATTTTGGGGAGGATAATGGGTTCAATATCGCATGGCTTCCTGATTGTGAGAAATATCTTCTATTTCCTAAAGAAGCAGCAATGGCAGTTCTAATTTTTAGTGCTGCTGCTTTTGTAATATTCTTCACTTCAGTGTTAGTGTAAAAGTCTGTTAGTTCTTCTACTATTGCTCTAGCTTTCATTGCTGTATTATAATCAATCAGCTTGATTTTCTCTAGAATAACTTCTCTATATTCTTCTAGAGAGTATTCTTTTTCAATTAATTCTTTTTCAACTGAATACATTAGGTCATAATCTTCTTCAAAGAAAAAGAAGAAGTTTTGATCTTCTGCAAAAAATTTATACTCACTTAAACTTCTTTGCAATTCAATTATTTGTTTTACATCCATTTTTTTCACGAGTTCTTTTTGAGCGTTCATTTTTATCTATACTACAATAGGAACAAACCTTTATAAACTTTGTGTTGTCGGGAACATACTTTAAAAGGGTTGGTGTTTCATTGAAGAAAAATAAGCGATTCTAAAAAAAGGGGAAAAGGGGAAAAAAGATTATTTCTTTCTTCTATTGATAATTATTATTGCTGCCATCCCTGAAACAATTATGAATAAAGGTAAAGATTCTATCATTCCAAATTCATGTATCTCAGGATAATTACTATATGAAAAGTTCAACCAGGTATGAGCTGTGTATTCTTCCGTACTTCGATTAATAAAAAGCGAATGTTGGATCACTACATCTGGTGTTAAATTTCTAGCTGTTGTTATATTTGTGAGAGTATATGCAAACAAAGTACCATTTACGATTTCTGAATCATTCTCATAAACTGTATAAGGCAAAGTCAAATTTATTTCTATTTGTATCTTAACTTCTGTTTCATCTACATAGCTCGCAAAAGATATTACTTCTATTCCTATTGCTGAAACTTTTGAGCTTATAAGAATTAAACTAATCACAACTATCAGGCTTTTAAGTAAAAGATTCTTATTTGTTAATTTCTTCATTTCTTACTCAATTCTCCTTTTGTTTTCTTCTTTAAATTTTTTCAAAGTTTTAGTATTTATGTACTATCTCGTATCCTTCCTTTGTCCAAGTTAGAACATAGATAGTAGTTTCCTTCTTTATTTCTTTATTTGCACATGCCATGTCATACTCACTTTTGTCTTCATCGAAATAGCGAGTAATTTGTCCGTTGTATTTTAGATCAGAAAAATCAGGAGATTTTTCCTTTGCAGCTATATGCTTTCTAAATTCTTCATCGACATTCCAACATGCGTTTTGAGCTGCACGATAAACAGATCCTCCCATTTCGTAAGAATAATTGCTTGGATCTGCTGTAGATATAACTCCATCCGCTGCTCCTCTTCCACTAAATTCTACTATATCAAGGTCTTCATCATAAAAAACGTCATAAAAATAACCCTGGACTCTTGTTGAGATACCTTTTCCTTCTAAGAGAGCTTTTACAATTCTAGTGATTGTTCTTTTGTTCATTTTCTTTACCTTCTTCTGTTTCTGTAGTAGGCTCTTCTGTTATCGCTACAATCTTTACATCGATAACCAGCTCGAAGTTGTGCTTCTATTTTTTCTCTAGGATTATAAAACACAACTTCATCTTTCTTTTCTTCACAATCAATACATTCAACATTATACAACTTTGAATGTCTTGCTGGGAGTTCTTTTTCAGCATTTTTTTCTTTGGTTGCTTCCAATTCAGTTTGTTTTGTTTGTTTGTTCATTTTTATCTATGTCACAATACACACGTATGTATATAAATATTACCATATGTTGCCACATATGATTGAATGTGTCGGTATGTTGTTTTGTATCTGTTGTTGTATTAGAGAGGCCGAAACAATTAAAGAAGTGAAAAACACCATATAGT
>JABCTC010000085.1 GCA_018238545.1 Candidatus Heimdallarchaeota archaeon | reverse complement strand
TCATAAATATTCATCATTTGGTTTATTTCATCAAGAATATGTTGATGAGATTCATCACAACTAATATCAATATTTTTTAAAATATACTCAGATTGAATTTGAAAACCCTTTTTGATATAGGAATCACTATCCACATATGAATCAATTACATTATATAGAGTATACTCACTTTCACAATGTTCACATTTTTGTGTTTCAAGATCATCAAAACTTTCAGTCTTTATTCTATTTGGTTTTTGACAATTTGGACATAATACTACTATTGTTTCAAACATATTCATAGGAATCCTCCCATTACTACAAAAATTTGAAACATTTTTTTGTTTAATAATCTTTGTGTATTTTAGGTTGGCAAACAGTTTTAAAACAGTAAACATATTGACGCTATACTATACTGTTATGTATGGATATATGGACATATAAAGTCCTTAATCAAGCCTTAATTAAGTATCAGATTAATTCAATCTACCTCATTTCACCAATAACTTCATTTCTATTCTTTTTACCGATATTGTCTTTTAATTCTCGAATTAATTCATCAATTGTTGGCTTTGCACAAAAAATCAATTTTGCACAAAAAATACTGATTCTGCACAAAAATTAGTATAATGAAAGCTGAATACTAGAATGAATTTGCTATATCTTCAACTATTTTTATATACCAAGCAACTCCAAGTCCTAATGGGACATTAACCCCACTTGAAAGAGTTCTATATTTTGTTCCTAACTGTTACTTTTTTCGCTAATGTTTTATACAAATAACTTATTTGATATGATATCTTGGTGATGAAAAATGTTTAGATAGGATGATGGAGGGAACTACATATCTAGTCTACAATGTGAGGTGGGAGAAGTATGAATACACAAGCAATTCCCTACATAATACCCCTCCTATTCTCGGGTACCATACCTGTTATTTTGGCATTATATATACGTCGAAAAGAACATTCGCCAAAGGTACAAATGTTCACTCTTCTCATGATTGCTGTTTCTATCTGGTCTTTTGGGTATTCATTGGAGTTATGGTCTGGAGAACTTTCAGCGATACTCTTTTGGAAGAAGATAAAATACCTTGGTATAGTTATTGTTCCAGTGGCCTGGTTTACTTTTTGTTTGCACTACACGGGCAAGGAAAAATGGATAACAACTCGCAACCTTCTTCTGCTTTTTGTCATTCCAGCATTCAATTTAATTCTTCTTTGGTCAAATCAATTCCATAACTTATTCTATGAGTATGTATCGCTGAATTCCACAGGACCATTTATAACAGCATATGCTTCAGAAGGGGTAGGTTTTTGGTGCAACGCCGCCTATTCCTATATCTTGCTCTTTGCTGGAACATTTCTGCTTATCATTAAGTCGCTCAGTTTGAGTCGTTTGTACTTAAAACAGTCAATTGCTTTGTTATTCGGTGCCATAACACCTTTAGTAGGTAATGCATTATATATAACAGGATTAAGTCCAATACCAATAGACTACGATTTAACCCCTTTATTTTTCGTTGTGACGGGAATAGCTCTTATATATAGTGTTTTTCGTTTCCGTTTTCTAGATTTGGTACCAATAGCTCGTGATACCATCATCGAAAACATTAGTGATGTACTATTGGTCTTTGATAAACAGAATAGAATTGTGGATTTTAATCAAATCGCTAAAAATATTATCTTGGAAGATGCCATACACCATCCATCTGAAAGCATGATGGGGAAAACTGTTGAAGAGGTTTTTTCCAAAATACCTAATCTATTGAATAAATTTCAAGATAATGTCTATAGACAAACTGAGATTGAGATAGAAACAAAGAAAATGAAGAGGTATTATGATGCTCGAATATCACCGTTGTACGATAAGCATGAGCAGATTATTGGGCATGTAATGATTCTAAGAGATATAACAGAACGTAAGAAGGCATATGATACTTTGCAAGAATCGGAAAAACGGCTTCAAGATGTGGCATTAAGTTCGGCAGATTGGATTTGGGAAGTAGATAAGGATGGAAGATATACTTTTGCATCAGGAAAAGTAAAAGAAATTCTTGGATATGAACCTTCAGAAATTATTGGAAAAACTCCTTTTGATTTGATGCCAGATGAGGAGGCGAAACATGTTGGTGAAATATTCAAGGAAATTGCTTCTGAAAAGAAATCAATTGTTGATCTAGAAAACTGGAATTTAACTAAACAAGGGGAAAAAGTTTGCCTGTTGACCAATGGTATATCATTATTAGGTGAGAATGGTGAACTCATGGGTTATTGTGGTGTTGACAAAGATATCACCGAGCGGAAGAAAGCGATGGAGACGTTAAATGAATCTGGGGAAACCTTCAGATCGATTTTTGATGGTGCTAATGATGCTATATTCCTACATGACATGAAAACAGGGAGAATATTGAATGTTAACAAGAAAATGTGTGAAATGTATGATTATACTTTTGACGAGGCTTTAAAATCATCAATTGAGGATGTTAGCTCTGGAGAAAAACCTTATACACAGAAAGAAGCAGGGGAGTGGGTTAAAAAAGCAGTTAAGGAGCCGCAGCTATTTGAATGGCATGCGAAAGACAAAAAAGGAAAGTTGTTCTGGGTTGAGGTCAATCTTAAAAAAGTCAGCGTTTTAGGACAAGACCAAATAATGGCAGTTGTGCGAGACATCTCTGAACGTAAAAAAACTATTGAGGAATTAAATCAAAGGATTGATGAACTTGAAATATTCAACGATGTTACTGTTGATAGAGAGCTTAAAATGATTGAGTTAAAAAAGGAGATAAATGAACTATGTGAAAAATATGGTGAAAAACCTAAATATACAACAGATTAAAATAATGGAAGGTTAATTGTTAATCTAGGTGAGGTGAGAAAATAAATGAAAAATTTAAAAGAGAGTGGGATACTGATACTTGCCATAATATGTATGGCACTATCCGGATGTACTACTCAACAAGAGATAGAAATATCTGAGAAGGATGAATATACACAACAAATGGGGCCGGTATATGTTGGCTGTGGTTGGAGCATAGATAATGATGCTATTAAAGCGGTAAATGAGGCTACCTCTTTAATAATTAGCGAGTTAGGAGAAAAATCTCCAGGATATATTATACTTTTCTCTACAGTAGGTTATGACTCAGAGGTTGTTCTTGGAGAGGTTAACAAAATTTTCCCTAATGCACAGGTTTATGGTGGTACATCTTGTGCTGCTGTTATAACTAAAAATGGTTACCATGCTGGTGAGGTTGGTTCATTGGCTTTAATGGGTGTATCCTCTGAAAACATAAGCTTTGGTGTTGGTGGAGCTGATTTAGATGAAGAGAATTCACCTAGGGAAGCTGGAGGAAAAGCTATTACAGAGGCTGTTAAGAATGCAGGAAGAGAAGGAGAAACACCTACGATTGTTTTAATTACCACTGCTCCAGGAGAAGAAGAAGAGATTCTTCTTGGAATAGAGGATGTTATCGGAGAAGACATCCCAATAATTGGAGGTAGCTCTGGAGACAATACGATAGAAGGATATTGGAAACAATTTGTGAATGATAAGGTTTATAGTAATGGTGTTAGTCTGACAGCAATATTTACCGATTTTAAGATTGGCTTTGCATTTGAAGCAGGATATCTAGTAAGTGAAAACGTAGGAAATATCACCAAAGCAGTGGGAAGGACTATTTATGAAATAGATAACAAGTCTGCTGCAGAGGTTTATAATAATTGGACTAACGGAGAAGTTATAGGTGAAATACTTGAAAAAGCGAATGAGGGAGAAGTAACCATTCTTTCTGAATCAACATTTTATCCAATAGCAAAGGTATTAACGGGTACAGATGGAAGTATTCATTATCTATCAATACATCCACTTTCAGTTAATTTGTCAGACAAATCTCTTACTGTTTTTGCCGATGTGAATGAAGGAGATGAAATACAGTTGATGCATGGTGATTGGAATTTGTTGCTTAATCGTGCTCATAGCACACCTCAGAAGGCTTTGGAAAATGGGGATATCGGTAAAGGTGAAGGATCGTTTGGAATCTACGATTTTTGCGCCGGGACAATGCTTGGTATCCCAGAAAGCGAGAGGCCCATGATGCCTCTTTTAATTGAGGATACGATAGGAATCCCATTTATCGGCACATTTACCTTTGGTGAACAGGGTTACATACCTGGAGTGGGAAACAGACATGGAAACCTCGTTAACTCAATGGTAATCATCGGTAAGGAAAATTAGAGTTAAACCTGTTCCTATACGGATCCGATGGTGTCTGATTTGCGTAAAAGAAAGAACATTGCAGGATGGAACATGATTAATTGGAATAGGCTCCAAGATTAGATTGTTACCGGTTATTAGGCAGGTTGTTGGTATGCATCTCATAAAAGGAAAAAGCATATTTATTAAGATTCTACTGTTAATGACGATAGTGTCAATTGTTTCAGGGGGACTAATTCTAGGTTTATCCGTAAATGAACAAGCCTCTGCCATGGAGGAAGATATCATTCGACATCATATAGTGCTAGCTGATGTGGCTTCACAAAGCATTGAAGCTGGTTATCTTGCTCAGAGATGGCCGTTCGAGACGCTCAAAGAAATTAGTGAATGCGAGAGTGTTTTGTTTTGGTGGATAGTTAAACCAGATGGAGAAATCTTACTAGCTGATGATGCAGGAATGTGGGGAAAACAAATAAACGATGAATCCCTTGAGGTAAGTAAAACGGTTGTTGTAGATAGTGCATTCCCTAAAACTGGTGAAAATATAAAATTAATTGTTCATCCACTTGACATAAGGGAGGAGGGAGAACGGTGTTGGTTTTACTTGGGAATTTCCTTAGAATCAGCTATTGATGCAAGAAATAAAATGATTGTTGATGGCGTTGGTTTCTTCGTTGCAATAATTATCATAGTAATCTTTATTTCAGCTTATTTTACTAAAACTATTACTGGACCAATAATAAAATTAACTGAAGGAGTAAAAGCTATATCTCAGGGTAATCTTGATTATTCTATAACAGTAAAAACTGAAGATGAAGTTGGAGTACTAGCAGAGAATTTCGATAAGATGACCAGAGATTTAAAGAAATCTAGAATGAAATTGGAGGAGTATAATAAAACTCTTGAAAAAAAAGTTGCAGAAAGAACAGAAAAACTACATGAATCGAAGGAGAACCTGGAAAGAACAGTGGTGGATTTACAAAAAAGCAGATATGCAACTCTTAACATCATGAGAGATCTTAGAAAAACCGTTGCTTCTAAGGAAAAAGCAGAGAAAGAAGTCAGAGGGCTAAATAAAAACCTTGAGCGGAAAGTCAATGAAAGAACTGCTGATGTGACCAAACTTTTGGAACAGAAAAATGAGATTATTCACATGATTGGTCATGATTTAAAAAACCCGTTGGGACCACTCCTTATCTTACTTCCT
>JABCTC010000084.1 GCA_018238545.1 Candidatus Heimdallarchaeota archaeon | reverse complement strand
CGAAATCTTTGAAGAGTACAGTTTCTGCATCTTTCAAATATATCAGTTCGCTTAAAAAATCATAAAGAAGCAATTGTTCATCTTCAGCTTCAAGTTCAAAATTCCATTCATCGGTTTCTTCAACAGATTTAATGTCAACCATTGCGACCATTGATGCAATTCCTGCACCGCGAAAAAGTTCTGAAAGAGTATCTGCAATCACTTCAAAAGCAAAATCAGATTTTACCTCATCATCAAGGATTGTATATTTGAACATTGGTTTCATTTGTAGAGATATAACCCGAAATAAAAATCATTCTCTATTGATAATTTTCTGTCTAATCACGAGATTTATTAAAAACCATCATCCAGTTCTTTTGAGATAAATGTCAGATGAAAATATTCCAATGAAAAAAATAAACGAAGTAACTTGGGAAATTCCTACATCTTTCAAAAAAGGTATGAGAGTACCTGCAAGATTGATCCTTTCCCCTGCCCTTAAACAAGGAATCGAAAGAAGAGTAGTCAATCAAATAACAAACGTGGCTACACTTCCAGGTATTCAAAAGTATGCACTAGCACTACCTGACGCCCATGCAGGATACGGTTTTCCAATTGGGGGTGTGGCAGCTTTTGACATGGAAGAAGGGGTTATTAGCCCTGGTGGAGTGGGTTTCGATATAAATTGCGGCGTCCGGATGCTTACTACTACATTAGAAGAGAGAGATGTCAGACCTAAAATCAAGGAACTAGTTGAGAAGTTATATCAGAAGGTTCCTGCTGGAGTAGGAGTAAAGCTTAGTCATGATCCAAAATTAGCTAGATTATCTCGTACAGAATTTGACTCAGTCTTAGAAAACGGAGCTAAATGGTGTTTAGAAAATGGTTACGCAAGAAAGGAAGATGTTCTTCGTATTGAGAGTCAAGGAAAAATGTCAGAAGCTAATGTCTCAAAAGTGAGCGAAAAAGCTAAAACTAGAGGACTCAGACAATTAGGCACTTTAGGTTCAGGAAACCACTATTGTGAAATCCAAGTAGTTAAACCTGGGGACATATTTGATGAAGACATCGCAAGAAAATTTGGGATTGTAAAACCATATCAAGTAACCGTTATGATTCATTGTGGATCAAGAGGTTTTGGGCATCAAGTAGCTTCAGATTATCTACGTTCAAGCCTTAAGGCCATGCAAAAATACAAAATACCCATTCTTGATCAGGAACTTGCTAGCGTTCCAATTAAGTCAAAAGAAGGTGAAGACTATTTTGCAGCAATGAGTTGTGCTTCAAATATGGCTTTCGCAAACAGACAGATTATCACTTATAATGTTAGACAAGTTTTCTCTGAGGTTTTTAGAAAAGATGAAGATAAACTAGGGCTTGATCTTATCTATGATGTTGCACATAACATTGCTAAAATTGAAGAACATACAGTTGACGGTACAAAGAAGACATTGATGGTGCATAGAAAAGGTGCAACAAGAGGCTTTCCACCCAATCATAGTGAAATCCCGCAGGAATACCGTGATATAGGTCAACCAATCCTCATTGGTGGTTCAATGGAAACCGGCTCTTATCTTTTAACTGGAACAGAGAAGTCAATGGAAGTTAGTTTTGGATCTACAGCACATGGTGCGGGAAGGACCATGAGTAGAAGTCAAGCTAGAAGGCAAGTTAGAGGTGATCTTTTACAAAGAGAACTTAGGGAAAAAGGCATTTATGTTAAAGGAGCATCGATGTCAGGATTAGCGGAAGAAGCAGGTTTTGCATACAAAGACATTGATGAAGTCATTAATACTTTGAAATCAGCACAGATTAGTCATCCTGTAGTAAGAGTTAGGCCCATTGGAAATGTAAAGGGATAACTTCTTTTCTATTCTTTTCCTCTTAAATCAACAGTTTCCATTTCGAAATTATGATTTTCTCCCCAGTTCCCAATTTTAGACAATGCTTCTTCAAGGGTCTCTGTTTCTGCTCCTGAAGCCGGTTTGTGTCCACCACCAGACATGCTTTGTGCTAGTAAATCTACTCTGAATTTATCCACCTCTTCAGTCGATAAAGCTTTGCTTAATCTAAAACTAATCTTCACTTCATTAGGATATTCAGTGATATATGCAGCTCCAATCGCTCCATTTTTCATAGCCTCACCTGCAATAAATGAAATGTTGTAATGAACTGGTCTGTCAATAATGACAACAAAATCAGTCTTTTTTATTCCAGTAGCTATATCAAAAGCTCTTTTACGAGATGTTCTAAGTTTTCTTACACGATTCTGGATATTTCCTTTAAACACTCCTTCTAATCCTTCACTAGTTAAGACTTCTACTAGTTCTCTATGTTGATTAACTGAAAAAGCTGTTTTACAAGCATCTTCTAAAAGCCAGATTTTCCTATCCCATGATTGGGTATATTCTTCTTCTAGTTCTAATGGTGGAGGAATACTATAACTTGCAGTATCGGTGATTTCTGTCATTTTAGCTAATTCTAGTAAATAATCAGGAAGTTGAGATGAAAAATATTTTCCAATAAGAAATGCTGCACTAGGCGCTCCTGATTCAAAGACATATTTTGTTGCGTTTATTTCTTTATTCTCATTCGATATATGATGATCAAAGAAGTATTCCATTTTTTTCAAGTTGAAAGGTTCAAGATCAACTATAGCAAACCAATTGGCATTTTTCAGTTTGTCAGCTGCTTCCTTGCTTTTTAGAAGACCATAGTCAACAGGAATAAATTCAAGATTTTCGCTTGAAAATAGATATTTTATAAGTGACGCTGAAACAATCCCATCTGGACAATTAAAATGATAAGCGACCTTTCTTTCTTTAGTATCCAGAAGTTCCAAAACATCCTTTTTATATCTCTCTCTTCTATTGAGTATGTCTCCCACAGTTTTTTTTGACATTATATTACCCTTGAAGTTTATTTACATATTTGCGAAGGTTTGCTTGTAACTGGAAAGCTACTTCTTCTACTGTCTCCTTCTTCATTTTACTTATTTTCTTTAAAGTTTCTGGAATGATACTTGGTGATCCTACGATTTTTTCACCATTTATGTAGTAATTTACATCACCATCTGATTCGGTTAATATTCTCTCATACGGTACTTCCTTAAGAACTTGAATATGGGGGGACCCTGATAAAATTGAGGGATTAATACTAAAGAAATAACCTCTGTCTAGAAACTTCTTAAAAACTTCTTCTGATCCTGAGTACCAATGAATAAGTACATTATTATTGGGAAAATTGTAAGAATCCAAGATTTCCGCTCCTTCTTTCTCTGCTCCCTTTAGGTGAATATTTACGGGATATTTATTCTTTTCAGCTAATTCTAAAAAAAACTTAAAAGTTTCAACTTGGTGAGGATACCTTTCTTCTTTTTTTATGAAATGATGATCAAGACCTATTTCTCCAATTACTATTAACTCACACACCTTGGCTAAATTAATAAATTGGGCTTTAATCTCTTCAGTTAAAGGATTTTTAGCGCTCCAAGGGTGAATTCCTATCCCCGGTATAATCTCTTTGTAGGAACTTTGCATTTCTACTATTTTAATAGAATCTGAAAGTTTGGTTGATACTCCAATCACATATTCTAATCCCATCTCTCTCCATTCTTCCATTGAAGTACTTATTTCAAACTCCTTGAGAAAGCTCTTTCGTGAAATATGACAGTGAGCATCATGAAATTTCATAAGAAGACTAGAAACGTATCGTTTATATCTTTCACGCTTTATAGTACATGTATGGAAAAAAAACTTTTACCTTTAGAGGAAAGAGTTAGAAAATTGGAACAAGAAGTTGAAAGACTCAAAAAAATAATAGAAGCATATTTCCGAGACCCCAAATTTCCTGGCCCCTTACATCCAGATCCAACAAGGAAAAGGAAAGGCCCCTTTGATACAGGACACCCAGATGTAAGCCCCCCTAAAGAGTATTAGATAAAAATTCGTATAGAATGTGATTACAATGTCCAAGAGGAGAATGAGTGCATCGTCTAAGAAAAGAGACTTTGATAATATGGTACGTAAGATGATACATGGGAGCGATGTAATAGTAGAAGTAATAGATGCAAGATTCCCTACATTATCTCGAACAAGGAGATATGAAAATTTAGTTTTACGTAATAGATCAAAGCAGCTTTTTGTTGCAATGAATAAAGTAGACTTAGTTCCTGATCCTGTTGTACAGAAGTGGAAGGATATTTTACAAGAAGAAGGGATAAAAGTTATACCAACTTCAGCAAGAGAGAGGCTTAGCACTTCAATTCTAAGAAATAAGATTATTCGAGCAGTAGGAAAGGATTTCTTCTACATCACAGCTTGTTTTATAGGGTTACCTAACACGGGTAAAAGTTCACTAATCAATATATTGAAAGGTAGATCAAGTGCTCCAGTTGCTCCTGTTCCAGGGTATACAAGGGCATTACAAGTATTAAGAATAACAACCAGATTGAGGATTTTTGATACCCCTGGTGTGATACCAAAACAGCTATCTTTAGGAGATCAAGTTTTACTTGGTCTTAAGCGTTCAGAGAAATTACCTGACCCCATAAGGGGAGCTTGGGCTCTCGTTCATAGAATAGATGAAATAAATCCTGATATTTTACGAGAAAAATACGAGATAGAATATGAATCCCCCCCAGAATTTCTAGAAAAGTTTGCTGAGAAAAGAAATAAGAGAAAGAAAGGAGGAGGTCTAGATTTGGATACTGCGGCATTAATTTTATTGAATGAGCACATAAACAAAGCAAAAATACCCGTTTGGGAAGACCCTGATGAATATCTAAGAAAACGAGATGGAGCTCTGGACGACGATGAAGAGGATTTTATAGATTCTGACGGCGATTAAGAAGAGATTAGCTGATTCTTCTATGTCTTCCTGTTTTTTTTGTTAACAAAAGTGAAAAAGAAAAGAAAGAAAAAAGAAAATTAAGCTTCTCTTCTCCGACCCCACTTTTTAGGATCGTAGAATGGGAGTTTAACTACTTTAGCTTTAACTTGCTTCTTACGAATTTGCACTAAAACTTCAGTCTCTGGTACAGCATATTTAATATCCACAAAACCCATACCAACACCTACATTACCAATGACTGGGGAGCGGACACCATTAACCATGTAACCTATTTTTTCTCCAGCAGAATTGAGGATCTCATAATCAGCTCGAGGAATACCTTTTTCTAAAAGTTTGATACCAACATGCTTGATTTTCACGCCTTCATTCTTAGCTTTTTGGAGAGCTTCTTTACCAAAGTAGAAAGGTTCTTTGAAATGATTACAGAACATTTTGTAGTCGTAACCAGTTTCAACAGGGTTAACATTTTCATGAATGTCTTCACCATAAAGAGGTAGACCAGCTTCAATTCTAAGAGCATCTCGAGCACCAAGACCACAGAGAGCAATACCTACTTCTTTACCAGCTTCCACCACTAAATTTAGTATCAAGCTTTCTGTCTGTGTGAAATTTCATTTATTTAAGTGGTATTCTGTAT
>JABCTC010000083.1 GCA_018238545.1 Candidatus Heimdallarchaeota archaeon | reverse complement strand
TTGACAGTTGGTCAATTTTTAAATATGAATTCCTGGAATTATCACCTCGCCTTTTCTGAGAAATTTGCAAATATCAATTAATTGGAAATTTAATCTTCGATGTAGATACAGGCCTTGATCCATACTTAGAAGATGAGGCAACTATCTGGCTAATGCATTGGTTATTAGTAACTAACTCAGCTATGGCCACTTCCTGGTTTTGGTTCTTCAATAAATTCCACAAACCAGAATTCACCGCACAAGAATTACAAACTGCGCTTTCTGACTTTACTAAAGAACACGTTGTAGAAAAACGTCGACCATCAGCAAATACAATTAAAAGTGATGCCTTGTTACTGCCACGCATGTACACGCAGTCTAAAGGGAATACCCGTACGCCATTAGAGGAAGCATTAGATTCGCCATTATCATTGCTCGGATTAGTAACTCAATTTTCAAGTGGTCGATCGTACCAATCAAAACCAGAAGCAAGACCTGGATTACCAATCGGAATATTTGCCTTTGCAGTTTCTCAGTTGATGCAACAGCAAAATATCACGACTATACCCATTGAAGAGCTCATGTATAGCCGAAATGACTATGCAGCACCAGGTTCTGTATTCAGATTAACGGAAACAGACCTGATCACTAAACTTGAATTGATGGTGAATGATATCCCTGGACATTTTGATATACGAGAAACAGCGGGCATACATCAATTGTATCGAACAAATGAAATAGAACCTCTAACGTATGTTGAAAAATACTACATGGACATAGAGGAGGGTATAGCAGCATGAGTATAAACAATCTCGTTACAGTCAACACACACTATACCCGCTCAGTTAACCTTGAACGAGACGCTAGTTCAGTTGATGTTATTAATGCATACATTCCTACCTCTAGAGCACTTAGAACCTTTGCACGTGTGTCTGATGAGTTTAATACTGAACTATCACCTAGAGCCTGGTCTTTAATTGGCCCATACGGATCGGGCAAGTCATCTTTCTCAGTATTTTTATCGCAACTATTATCTAACCCTGCTGATGAGGGTTCGCATGCTGCTCTGCAAGTGCTGAAAAAAGCAGATGAATTACTAACAAAGAAATTCTCGAATGAAACAAATAAGAATGAAAGAAGCGAAGTTGACATACACATAACTCATGATTGGAATATGATGCTAATCCTATACAAGATTTTCAATTTTAAAGAGAGTAAGTTAAGATGGCCTTATTATCTAGAACCTATTTTCATTGAAATAAATAATTCTGAAATATTGCTCACATATGAAGGTGAACAACGATTATTAGACATAGATTTTTCAAGGAGGTATGAAGAAGAATGACAAAAGGTTTCATGAATACTGCAAAGATTAATCAGCTAGAATTCTTTTCTCTCTTTTTTCTATCACTTAAGCCATATAACAGAGGTTACAGATTCCCACAAACCTTTTTATTCGTTTTACGTATCTATTAAGTGATTCACATGAAAAGAAAAATTATTTGTTATTCTTTACTATTATTTTTGGTTACATGCAGTCAGTTACAAGTACGAGCTTATACTGACGATTCCCCTGTTGTTTTCGAACAATCTGTTAGCATAGGAGCAACCTTTGAATGGATTATTCAGAAGTATGATGTTATTGAAAGACCAACTCCTGAAGCTTACACTTTCTTCAAATTCAATGATACACTCAAAATTGAAGTTATTGGCAACCCTCCTTCAGATCTAGGTAGTTGGGGTTATAGACCTAAAGCTAATTTCACCGATTGGTTGGAGTTCTATAAAAACGATGCAATCTTTAATATCACCGAATTAGATTATCTTCCTTTAATCTTTGACTTTGGTTTTATCTACCCCATATCTATCACAGATGCTGAAACTGAATGTTTCTTTGAATATTATTCTGAACAAGTTGAATTCATGAATATAATAGATTTAAATGGGGGATATTCTTCCAATTTGGATGCGGATTACTTTGAAGCGAAATTGGATCAAACATCTAGTAAGTATGTCCATTCCAGATTCCATCTCAGGAAGTATAACATCCACACGGGCATCTTAAGTGAGTATGTCGAAGAATATGATAACTTTGGCGATACGAGTTATTTACTTGAAATTGCAAATCCTGCAGATGTCGAAGCATCTATTACTATCTTAGTTCCTATGGTTGCACTATTAGCAATAGGAGTAATTTACCTGAGAAAAAGAAGAATAAATAACAGAGTATAATCAGACAAAGCATATCTTTAGAAGATAGGATTTATCAAGAACATAGGTTAATCTAGATTATCAGCTACAAGAGAAACTAATGCTTCAACACTCTTTTCCCCGTTCTCTCTTGTTTTCCTATTTCTTACAAACACTACAAAGAATATTGTTGCTAGTGCTAATAATCCTCCTCCAAAGAAGAAAGGTAAACCTAGATTCACATTAAGTAATGCTGTCCCTATTAATGGAGCAAATACTCTCATCAACGCTGCTAACCCTTGATTTATCCCTAATATTCCCCCTTGTTTATCTGCTGGTGTCCTTTGTGACAATAATGCTTGATTTGTTGGGTTTCCTGTTGAACTTCCTAGAGCTATGAATGCTGACACTAATATCATCCACAACAAATTCGCTACTTGCGAGAATGCTATCAATCCTATTGTTATTATTGTAAATCCTGCTACCATCAATGTACTATTCGAAAACTTCTTCGTTAGAAATCGCAATAATACCCCTTGCGTTATTATCGCTATTATTCCTACTATCAGCAGCACTATACTTGCATCCTCTGTCGTCAAATCAAACTTCTCTATTCCATACGGCAACAGTGTTGAAGTATATGAGGCAAAAGCTAACGTTAGCATCGAGAACGTTAGTATTATCGCCAATACCTCCTTGTTAGAAATAAGATACCTTAACGAATCTTTTCTCGACACAGCAACCTCTTCAAGATCTTCACAGTTTTCCTCTACTTTACATTTCAATGTCTCTGGCAGAAATATCAGAGCGATAATTAGATTAATTACTGAAGCTCCTGAAGCAAAATAAGCTAAGGATGAATATTGACTGGTTAGCGCGTATAATCCTCCACCTATAGCTGGACCAACAGCTAAACCCAGACCAAAAGCTGCACCTATAAGTCCGAAGCCTTTAGCTCTTTCTTCTCCTGTAGTTGTATCACTGACGAAGGCTTGTGCTGTTGGTAAAGTAGCAGAAGTAAATATTCCTTGAAGAGCTCGTGCTATGATTAACATAGCAAGTGTGTAAGTAAAAGCTAACAAGAAGAAACTGATAATACTTCCAGCTATTCCTATGAGTATGATTGGCCTTCTCCCTCTTTTGTCACTTATTCTTCCCCAAATAGGAGCAAAAACAAATTGCATTAAAGAATAAATACTTAGAATTGCTCCATAAGAGAAATTAGTTCCCCCTAAAACTTCATTCCAGTAAGGAAGAATGGGGATGATAATTCCAAAACCTATAAGATCAATGAAAACTGAAAGAAATAGTACTGACAAAGCCTTTCTATTACTGGGTTTGCCATTTCCATTATCTTCAGTTTTATGAGCTTTCAATTGAAAAACCTTGATGACGGATTAAAATTGAGCTTAAAACAATAGCTGAAGAACAAAAGAAAAAGAGTAAGAAGACTAAACTTACTTTGCTTAATATCTACTTGGTTTCTGTTGTTGAAAACATTCTCTGCAATAAACAGGTCTTGATCCATCAGGTTTGAAAGGAACTTCTGTTTCTTGATTGCATTTTGCACAAACTGCTTTATGTAATTCTACTGGTCTTCTTTGACCAAATCCGGAACTGCTTCCTCTATTTCCACTTCTATTCTGTGGTCTTCCACCACTTCTATTACGATTATTATACGACATTATTTTTTACCTTTGTTTGTTTTGTAGTTTTTCGACAGCAAAATTAGTTGTTCTATTCAAATAAACAATAGTGAAGTGTTCCGTTCCTTTGTTATCTAAAAATACCTATTTTCAGCTTATCGCTTTCTCTACAAACTCCCGAAAGAATAACCTCTATTTAAACAATGATATCGGACTGATATTTCTTTTACCTATCAAAGGCTGTATTTCCTGCAAAGACGAAGACGTCATCCTGAAAGCTTTCTACTATCTTACAACTTTCTTTATTTTCTTTTTCCTTTATTGATTATCAGAAATGGGAGTGTTAAAAAATTTAAAATGACACACAAAGTTGAATTTAAAACAATGGCTTAAGAACAAATATAAATTGAATTATCACTTAATACTTATAAAATCTCAAGTGAGTGTTGTATGTAAGTTTTATGATATTTCTTAATTGAATCATTTTAGTAAAAATGGTTTATATTTTTACCTTTATTATATTAAAGCAAAATCGATATATATTAACGGAGAGAAATTTGTTGTTGACAATGAAATACAAATGTAGTGTAGTCATACTTGCTTCTTTGTTTCTTGGTTCTATTTTGATAGGTCCTATCTCTGGACTTGGAAACGATGCACAACAGAATAATTTAGGAATGAAAGAGGATACGTTAGTTACAGCTATGTACATTAGTGATGGAGAAAAATATCTTCAGTTAGAAGAAATTTTAGAAAACGACGACACTTGCCGAGTAATGGGATTAGAACCACCAGAGGATGACCCCATTGTAATCGATGCAGATGATTTATTCGTTGATGGTAATACTGTGTATATTTCCACTTCTGAAACCTATGGAAATATCACTGTAACAAATGGTGGTAATTTGTTTATAACAAGTACGAACGTTTATGTTACTAATTTGAAAGTTGATAATGATTCATATGTAGAATGTGTGGATTTGAGAATTTATAATGAATTAAATATTTTAAATGATTCATATATGGAAGGGACATTAGATGGATATGGTTCACCTGATGTATTTATAGAAAACTCAGAAGCAATTTTATCTCGAAGTTCTGAAAGTTCTTATGTTTTAGGATTTTCCAGTTT
The DNA here is from genome assembly GCA_018238545.1 of Candidatus Heimdallarchaeota archaeon. GTDB lineage: Archaea > Asgardarchaeota > Heimdallarchaeia > Heimdallarchaeales > Heimdallarchaeaceae > UBA460. The sequence goes on along the minus strand of JABCTC010000083.1, from coordinate 558 downwards.
TACATGTACTAATTCTGTAATAGATTTAACAAAAGTAAAATTAAGTGGGGCAGTTTCAGTAAGCGATTCAATTTTAACAGCAACACTCATTGGTACTGGGTCTGCTTTAATATTGGTTGATAATTCTACTGTAAATTTATCAGAAGATCCTTCTACCTCATATGTTGTAGCTTTTTCAGGATTATCAAGTAATAATTCTACTATTTCCTTGACTGGGATAAGACTAGATGGAGCAGTGGTATTGACTAACTCTACTTTAGCCGGAACAGTAAAAGGAACTGGGTATTCTGCATTTACTGCAAACAATTCTAATGTGAATCTGGCAAGAGATCCTTCTACAACATACATTATAGATTTTGCCAGTTTGACAAGTATTGATTCTATAATAACACTTGGAAGAGTACGATTGAGTGGTAATGTTGATCTATTGAACTCTACTTTGACTGGAACACTTGAGGGGACAGGTAGCGCTATGTTTACCACACACAATTCCACAGTAAATCTAGAAAGAGATACCTCTGCAACATATCTTGTAGAATTTGCAGGTTTGACTAGTAT
>JABCTC010000023.1 GCA_018238545.1 Candidatus Heimdallarchaeota archaeon | reverse complement strand
GTAGCAGAAACAGGATCTGAAACAGGATCTCTAATAGAAGTATCAACCGGATATTATTCATATAGAATGGATTATACTACAGAAGCCGTATACAAATTCAAAGTAGCTAGTGAAGATGACTTTTATGTAAGTGAAAACACATATGACAATTCTCCTCCAGAAATTTCTACTGGAACTTGGGTTAACTATACAAAACCCGAAGTAGCAAGATTAGACTTCACGGTTACTGAACCAATCAGTAGAATTGTAGCACTAAATGTAAAACTGAATGACAAAAATATTGATTTTACAATAGTTTCGGATACTAAAAGGACTTTTGTGATATTCACGTCTAGTCTAATTGATGGCGACAATGTCCTACGAATTCTAACAATAGACCTTGGTGGGAATACCCTAGATGTGACTTACATTATTCCTACAAAGAATCCTAGAGGATCACCAATATCTTCTATAGCTATTTTACTTAGCATTTTATCACTTGCTAGTATAACCGCCATTATCAAGCGCAGAAGAAGATAATAGTCTTCTTTTTTCTTATCTTTTTCTTATTTTATCCTTTTAGCATAACATTTTTAATAGTTGTTTTGTTCTTTTCTCTAGCTATTAAAATTTCCACATCTCGAGGGTTAAAATGAAAATTGCTAAAGGGTCATTAAAGATTGTCACTATAATCAGTTCAATTATGTTTCTCTGTACAATAGCTACAATTCTCATCTACGTTCTGTTACCCACACCAATATACTGGCACTTTGGTATACTTGGAGTAATTCTCTTCTGTGGGCTTTTTATCTTCTGGACTTTCAGAGATCCAAAAAGAGATATCATTATTAATCCTAAAGGAATCATAGCTCCAGCTGATGGTACTCTGATGAATGTCAAAAAAATGAAAGATGGATTTTCATGTCAAATTCTGATGTCTCCTTTCAATGTTCACATGAACAGAAGCCCAATTGACGGAGTTGTGAAAAGCATTACTTTTCAGAAAGGATCTCATTGGCCTGTATACTTTCCTAACTATGCAAAACGAAATCAAAGAAATATAATCGTAATAGAAAACAATGAATTAGGAATAATTGCCGAGTTTACACAAGTTTCTGGGATTTATGGAAGAAGAACTGTAGCATATCCAGAAGAAGGGGATGAAGTTAAACAAAGTGAATTGATAGGAATTATCCGATTTGGTTCTATAATAAACTTGAAAGTTTCAGGTCTGAAAAATTTCAAACTGATTGATCCCGTTCCTAAATATGCTAAAGCAGGACTCACTATATTAGCTACTTTCAATGAATAAAGTGATTAAATGAACTGGCAAGAAGTTTCTTTTCTACAAAAACCATGGATTAAGAAAACAGCATGGATTTTAGCTAATATATTCACAGTAGGAAATGGAGCAGCTGCAATTACTGGCATAGTGTTAACATTTCTTAACGTTCCAAACATGGAATATTGGTTCGCTAGACTCATTGCTATATGTTCCATCCTAGACTTTGCAGATGGAAAGCTTGCAAGAATTAGTGGTAGCAAAAAGTTGGCTATTGATATCGATACAATAATGGATGCTTTTGCCTTCGGATTATTTCCTGCAACGTACATAGGTTATAGAATTGCACAATGGAACGTTGAAGGGTGGAATGTAGTTGCAGGGGTGGTTGGGGGGCTAGTTTTTCTTGGTGCAGCATGGTTTAGGCTGTATAGGTTTATCAAAAGAGATCCCCTATACACACCTTACTTCAGTGGATTACCAAGCTCTTTTGCAGCGATGGTTCTTTCATGTTTAGTAATTTTCTCAGACACTCAGGAATGGGTTATACTGATATCAACAGTAATTGTTTCTGGTTTCATGATATCTCTTATACCTTTTCCTTCATTCAAGGGAGTTCCATCAAAATTTGATATGTTCTGGATCATATCTACTGCTCTGTTAGTAATGGGATTCGTTGTTCTACCAGATTTTATAATGAAATATATAGCCTATGGAATAGCGGTCTATATGATAATATATCTTATAGCTGGACCAGGATATGCAATTAAATTAACGGAGAAAAGAAAAGAACAAAAATAGTATTATCAGGGAAGAGGATTAGAGTAAATAAAAAAGGAAATAGATAGAAAAGAAATCTTTCTATTTTTTCAATTTTGTAGCTGCAATCATTTCAAAACCTATTGCATTGGACATAACAGCATCAGGAGGAGTTAACACTTCTTCTGGTTTTTTAACAATGTTAGCATCAAAGAAAGCTTGTCTAAGATAATCACCAAAAACATAGGCGCCACCACCACAAACTATCACTTTTTCAATCCAAGCATCAGGAGGCAAATTGTTAAGTAATCGGTTGCTTTCATCTACAATAACGTCAGCAATTGAAGTAACGGCTTGACTCATGGCAGAACCAATATCAATCGCTTTCCCACCAACTAGTAGGTTTTTTTTGCTTTTCTCTATTGCCATCATGAGATCAAAAGGTCTAACTATCTTTCCAGTCTTTTCTTGAATAGCTCTTGCTAAAGCACTAGTAAGACTGTCAACTGCTTCTTCAAGAGAACCAGAAGCTGCTCTCATCATGTTTCCTTTATACATACAGAGGATATCTGTTGTTCCGTGACCTATATCTACAATGATTGAATCAACAGCAGTAGTTACCCCACTATTTTTGAGGGTATACCAATAAGTTCCATATGGTTCAGGCATAACAAAACAGTTTTCGACAAGAATCTTCATTTGTTTAGATTCGCCTGTAGCATCATTTTTCACTTTAATCTCATGAGTGCCTTTCAAACCTTTAATTAGTTCTTTGCTTTCTGCAACACCAGTTGCAATTGGAACACCAGTAGAAATAACAAATTGTTCATAATTTGATTTCATAATAAGACTTAAAATGGCTTTGAGCGCAAGAACGCTGTTTTTAACAGATTTCATTTTACCCTCAGAAGCTAAAGGTTTTCTAATTTCACTTTGCAATCTGGCTAATTCACCAATATATACATCAGTTCCATCATCGTCAATAATTAGATTGTTGAGCCAGCTTTTGTCGGTAGCCATACCTGTCCAGCCAGGATTAGGAGTACCTATAACAGAAGGGATCCTGTATTTCATGTCACCACATGTAACTTTGATTGTACTAGTCCCTAAATCGATACCTACAGCATTTGTCATTGGAGCAATTGGCATAATTTTTCACCACGGTAATTTACTTTAGTTTTTGTTATTTAAAGTGTTTGTCAGCATAGTAATATCAGGAAAATGGTTTATAAACCAGAAGTTATTTTTCTATTTTAAACTGCGCTTTTTATTAATAAAAAATCTCCACTAGAAGCCTATTTCTCGTTTATACATATAGGTTTATAGATTTAGAAGCAAGTTTATATTTAGGAAGAGGTTATTTCAGAAAAAAGTATATAAGTGCATATGACTCTTTACAATTACATTACATTCTGTAAAGGTGTTTACTATGGGTGTATTTCAGCAAAAAATGGACGAATTAGAGGTGAGGGCTCAGATTGACCGAGTTCTTCGGCAATCATCTAAACTATTCGTCACTGAGAACGGTAAAAGGGTTCGGCTTAATGAAGCTATTCGAATCAGAGAGTTCTCAACAGTACTAGGGCTAATTATTGCTTATAGTGCTGGTTCATTTATGAGCATTGATCGATTTCATATGGAAGGATTACATCCTGTTCGACAAAAGAGGATAATCAATCGATTAACTTGTTATTCTGGACAGGTTAGCAGTGCTTTAATGCTAGAATTGTTGCGTTTACGCGATCAAACAAAGCTCAGTAAATATGATCTAATTAAAAACATTCAAGAGAAATACTTCAATCATAAACCAGTCGGAACAAGAGATATAACAGAGTCGTTAAATCGAATGTTACGTAAAACTATGGATGAATATTTCGGCTTTGAAAATCGATATTTCAGAAGAGCAGATTTCGAACTACGTTTAGTAGAAATTCCTCGCAACACTCCTTACGAACTGGCAAAAATTAGTTTGGATAATGTCATTCAGTTTTAAATTCTTTCTCTTTTTGAAAGAATCAGTTTTAGCCATTTTTGCTAATTAAGTCTTAATTTCATTCCAATTATTATAATGAATTTCAAAAGTGATTGGGAAAAGGCAGTTCAGATACTCTGAACATATTCTAACCTTTGTTCCACAACAAGCTGTGTAAGTTTCTGAATTGGTCTTACTATCAAACCGACTGATTCTGGACGTTTATCTAATCTCAACCTATCAGATTCAAAATACTCTTTTTGTTTTTTCGAATTCAATATTGAAAGTAAGTCATTGCGAGCATTCAAACAACTTCCTGTCATCACAACATTTGCTGCTTTGTCACTCTGAATTGCTCCTTCATTAATTAAATCCTTGATAATTTCTCTTTTATCAATACACTCATTCTTATCTAGATCTGATTTATTGATATAAGCTACAACAGGAATTTTTTTGCCAAACTTTTCACCAATTTTCTCTTTAGCTTCTTGTATAATGGCCAAATTCTGTTGTCTAGCAATATTTTCGAAATTTAAGAAGAGTATAACAGCATCGACACCTGACATTATTATATCTCTTTGAACTTTATGCCTGTCTTCACCTGGCACGGTCCATAATTGATATCGTAACCTGTCAAATTTCTTTCCCTTAAAGGGAGGAGTTTGAAAGACACCTTGATCAAAAAAGACTGTTCTTCCAGAATCATCTTGTATTTTCAATAAATTAGAAACAATGGTATCAGGGTTTTCCATTCTACGCAGAGCGTTAAAAACCGTTAGCATACTGGTTTTGCCACTTGAAGGGGGACCAAAAAGAACAATTTTCATCGTTGGTTTTCCTTCTCTATCTACAGAAAAGATATCACTTAATTCTAATTGACTCATATCAGATTATTCTTTTTTTTATTATATAAACGATTGCCTATTATGTAAAGAATTGAAAAAGAAAGAGAAAAAATTATTACTGTTTGAATTTTTTCTTTATGAAAACTATAGCACCTAAAGATATGATTAGAACTATTGGGAGGAAAGGATATGCAATTCCATTTGTTTGAGTAGGTATCTCCCCTTCTAATTGGAAGTGATCAGATTCTTCAGATCTTACTGTCCTTCCTGCATATTTGAAACTGACTTTGATATAATATTCTCCATTATACTCATGCATTAGAAGCAAATCACTTTCCCAACTATTAGATGAAGACCTATAAAATATATCGAAAATACCTACAGGTGTATCTGTAACATCATATAGTAGAACATAAGCTTCTACATCGTCTGTAAAGGTTTGCCAACCCCCAAGCTGTGTATATGATGAGTTTGTAAAGACATAAAGTGCAGTAATATTATATAGTGATATAATGGGGGTTTCAACTACCAATATATGTGCTATATTTATTGAGGATAACTCCTGCTCACCATATTGGTCAGAGCCAGAAGCAACAATAGTAATCGCATAATCTCCTTCAAAGAAATACTGCAAGTTCTCATTAACATTCCATTTGCTTGTAGAATCATAATTCATTTCAATGCTTTCAGTGGTCAAAGACGAACCACTTTTTTCGAATTTGGCATAAACAGAAATTCCACTTGCATCTGTTACTTCAGTACTGTTCTCATCCTCAATGTAAATATCATATAAGGAGAAATCCCAGTTGTTGCTTTGGTAATTTAATGTTCCAGTTGTGATGGTTAAAGGCTTACCAGGAATGTAAGTGTAATCTAGATTATCTGTATAGCCTAAACCGAATTGGCTAGAGTCTGCTAGAGGAATAGCTGGAGTTGCACTAGTAACAATACTAGTAATAATATATACAGTATCCACCAAGGTTCCATTTATCAGGACACTTATATCAGTATCAAGAATTTCCTGAGTGACAGACCAACCAGCAATATCATGAACTGCAACAGAGATAGCAAGTGAGTAAGAACCAGGAGGAGTAATTTCGAGTATCATAAAATCACCTGGAGAAACAAGTTTAGCAACATACATGCCATAAAAACGATTTAATCTGTCAGTTTTAACATTAGGAAAGATGGAAATCAACTCATAATCTATACTTATATCAAGGTTCTCGAAACCATAGAGTCCACCACCAAATGAAGGATCATCTACATTTAAAGCTGTAACCCAATTTAGATAAAGTTCATTGAAGTCTATCGAAAAACCTAGACCATCTAATGTATTCTCAATACCTAATGGACCGCCAAACGTTTCAGAAACCAAATTACGAACTGCATCTGATCCGTATTTTTCAGCAAAATAAAAGATGAACATATATGCTCCACCATAGTCAGATCTAACGTTTTCTGAATTCTCGTGGTCATAATAATTCCAATAGAGTAAGGAATCTTCAGGATTGTGTTGGAAATAATCTCGAGCAAACTCGGTTAGATTTGTAGATAGAGTGTAACCATTCAAATAAGCAGAATATTCTGCACAACCTTCATCTACCCACCAATATTCGTAAGGGTCATAATTATAGTGTATTAGGTGCTGAAATTCATGAGCTAATACACTATAACGGTTATAATCATAATCAACATAAACCATTTCACGAGTATTAGAAGTTGAACCTGATCTTTCATTATTAGGGTCAAAATATCCTGCAACGCCTGCAGCATCATCCAAGTCTGCTAGAAGTACAGTAACATGGTGATCACCATCTATATCACCTAGATACCCGTCAGGATCACCAAAATAGAGGAGATTATTTGGATAAATTTTATTTTCAAACTCATCTCTCCATTCTTCAGCTCGAATTCGAGCATTAGTAGTTCCAACTGAACTTATAACATCACTAGCAATATAGATGTAAGAATTAGCACCTATTGCCAACAATGTGGCGCTTATTTGATTGTAAGTAACTGGGGAAAAATCAGTAACCATCCAGAAGGTTTGTACTTCATCAATAACATCACGTTTTATTGTATCTATACTAACTTCAGGATCAGAAGGTGGATTCTTCTCGTTTTCCAGATTTTCTATCAGTTTTAATATTTGCGTAGGATTAATTGGATCCTCTTTAATCATCGCCTGTACTCTTGGATCCTTGATAATTTCAGCGCGTATATTCGTATCAGTCTCCTGATCAAATGACAGTGTATTTGAAGAAACCAATGGAATGAATAACAATGCACTTAGTAAGTAGAAATATACCTTTAGTTTTTTTGACATCAACTAGACCTCGTTCTTAGAATATTTAGATTATGTACTAATAAAAATGTTGACAAACTAGCAATACATGAAACTATTAAAAAGGAGTCCCTGTTATCAGAAAGATAATTTGAGTAACTAATGCATTAATTGCTAAAAGGACTATTGCAAGAGTTAATAATTGTAATGAAACAAAGCTTCTTCTTGCATGGCTAGTTGCTGCTTTCATTTCTTTACCCCAATAAGTATTATCTTCTCTCTTGAATTCCCAATATTCGATATAATCTTCTTCATCAGATTCTGGGTCACAAATAACGCGTATTTTATCAGTAACTTCCTTACCATTTTTCCTAATTGCTGAAACTTCTAAAAGCATTGTAACAGCTTTTTTAGGAGGAGACTTGAAAATTTTGGGGACGATGAGCTGATTAGCAGTATCATCAAGTTTTCCCTGAAGTTCCTTCTCATTTATTACAATTCTTATTGAGGTGGGGTCTATATCTGTTGGATCGTATTTTACCCTTATTTGAAAATTAGCAGGTGTTACGGCTTGATCATCTGGCTCTACTATTCTCATTTTCGGTGGAATATTATATCTACTTAACCCACCCATGCAACCCCCTAATATCAACAAAACAGCAGGGATAATTTGCAATATATATTCGAAGAAAAATGAGCCTAAATATGGTGTAAATACAAGTAGAAGAACCCAAACTAGAAAACTTGGAATTAAGATAATTAATCCCCACTTTAAGCAGAAAATTGCAATTAATTTGATTTTTTCTTTATTTGATAAACTAAAATAATCTATTTTCTTTTTATCCTTTTTTCTTAACTTAAGTTTCTCCAGTTGTAGTTTCATTATTAATCACTGACAATGTATTTGAAAAGGGCAATGGCGTAGTAAAACATTAGTAGAGTCATATGTATACCTAAAAAAGACCACACAGATATAATTTCTTCCTCAAAACCTAAAATTACAGCAGCATAAGGATTCAATGAATAGACAAGCAAAGTTGCTCCTCCAACTAGTAGTGCTACACTAAAAGCTAGTGCAGCCATCATTTTTAAAATGATTAAGTTGAATAATTTATCGGGGTTTTGTTTCGTTTTAGGGAATCTCTCCACTTCTATAGGCTTTCTGTCTCCAGTTGGTTTTTTCACTTCAATCTAAACTCTGTATTTCAATCATGTTGTTATATATTTCGATTTCTATAATTGTAGAGACTAATCTTTTTTCACTTTTTTTGATGCAACAAAATCACCATTTTGCGATAGAATTATCTTTCCATTCTCTTCTGTGATAGAGATTTTTTGTTGGACTTCTAATTTATCAATTATGTGCCTTGGAAGCTGAAGCCCCCCATAACGGTCAAGGTATACTTGATGCATGTCGCTAATAGTTTTTAGATCAGCTGTAGGAGAGTATCCGGATATCCGCCCATCGACAATCTGAATCAACCTATCAGTCGCCTTAGCTACATCAAAATCATGCGTAACCATTATAGCAGTGATTCCTCTTATATCATTAAGATGCTTAAAATAGCGAAGTAACTCTCCAGCTGTTTTTGAGTCTAACTCACCTGTAGGCTCATCAGCTAGAAGCAGTAAAGGTTTGTGTGCTAATGCACAGGCAAGACCCACTCTTTGGACTTCACCACCGGAAAGCTGTTTTGGTTTATGGTTCATTCTATGATCCATGCCAACCTCAGCAAGCATCTCTTTGGCTTCCTTTATTCTCTGTTCTCTTGGGGTTCCTAGTAGACGTAGTGGAATTTCAACATTCTCTAGAGCAGAAATTTCCCAAATTAGGTTTCTATTAGGTATTTGCCACAAAGTTCCAACGTTGAATCGTCTGTAATGACTTCTGTCAGCCTCAGTATATTGATCTAATCTAAAATCACCTACTCTTAAATATCCCGCAGAAGGTTCTGCCATACCTGCTAACATCAACAGAAGTGTTGTTTTGCCACTTCCGCTAGGGCCTATTATGGAGATAAATTCACCTTGTTCAATATTAAGTTCTACTCCTCTTAAAGCTGGAACTCTCAGATTTGATTCCTTGGGATTGTAAATCTTAATTAAGTCTCGTATTTCTATGAACGACATATTATCACCTATGCTGATTGCCTCAACTCCGTTCCAATTTCCTCCTTGGAAGAACTAAATGTTGGAACAGTAGCCCCAATAAATGCGGCAAGTAGTAGGGCACTCATTGATATCAAGAGCTGTACAATTGGGAATCCCATCGCATATGGAGGTACTGTTCGATTGGTCGCTAATACCCCCATGAGCATTGCTGATGTTATATAACCTACTATTAAACCACAAATTGTAGTAAATAATAGAAGAGCAAGATATACTGCCAGGTAGTATTTGAGCAGCTGATTTGTGGAAATACCAATAGCTTTCATCGTTGCTATTTCTCTAGCTTTGTCAATTAATTGAATAGATGCAAACAAAGTAAGAATGATGGCATTTATTGCAAATGACATGATTAATGTAGAATTGATTGCTGAAAAGAGAATAGAAGAACGAGGACTATCTTCTTTGACAAATATTTCATCTTCTACATTTGTTACAATTCCACCAGTAAGTGAAAGAACTCTTTCAGTAACGTCAGCAAGTTCATAACTTGAATTACCTTTAATGAACAGATAATCAATCGCGTCAAATGGAGCTATCTGAATATAATCCATAAACTCGATACTTGCAACAAAATGATAGAAGATTGACCTGACATTACCCAAACTTAATTCTTTAACAAGTACTGGCCAATAATTATATTCATCTACAACTGAAACAGACATATTCTCATAGAAAAAGGGAGAACCGATTATTTCTCGCATACTCTCATTATAAGCCCTATATGTGATACTAATTTCATCTCCAATATTTTGATTTAACACCCCAAGTTCATCCTTTTGCACAAGAACCTTGAGAGGGTTATCCAATTGAGTAATCAAATCTGTTAAAGGCTTACTAGCAAAATCTTTTCTGAAGTATGCTGTTTGTTCATATTCCGTTACATTTATCGTTAGGACAGAATACGTTATAGAAAGATCACCTTGAACATCTCTAAGATTAACAAATCGCACAATAGTTGATGATTCAACTTCAGGAAGAGCATCAACTTCAGTTTTCAGATATGTATTATCAATAGGAAATCCGCGGATAACTATATCTGCACCTAAATCATAGTATGCTCCTTCTGTGTTGTAAGTTTGATAGGTATATGGGATAACAATAGAACTAACTACTAGGGAGAAAGACAGAGTCAAAATCATCGACGATCTAACAAAACTTTTCTGGTATCGTGAGATTTCTCTTACACTTAAGGAGACGATGTCGGCTTTTAATGTGGTACTTATTTTTACAATTGCTTTAGAGAATAAGGGAAGTAATCGTTGCATGAAGAGTATTGAGCCAAACATTACTAGAATTGTTGCAGGTATTCCTACATATCTAGCAGTCAAATCTTGATAAGCTGTTAAACTTGGCATTTTGTAAATAATCCATAACACAACGCCAAATACAATCAATATAATATCTACAAAATATTTGTAATATTTAGGAAGAGATTTCTCAACTTTCCCATAATCTTCAATACTTCTCTTTTTTAGAAGTGTAATCGTGTTTACAATTTGAATTAATAATATCGCTCCTGCACTACCCATAAGAGCTACATATACTGAAGATAAGTCAATTTGAAGTGGAATAGTTGTGTTTGAAAATGATAAAAAGCCTGAGCTTCTTGTAAGAAGAGCAGAAATGGGAAGACCCACTATAACACCAAATACTAAAGATACCCCTCCAATTATTAATGATTCCAAAGTTAAATATGAACCTATTTCACTCCGTTTAGCCCCTCTTTCTGTAAGAATTGTAAGCTGTTGATCACGTTTCTTCCTTACTAAATTAGCTGCATAAACAGTAAGAATGATAGTTAGAGCAATAATCGGTGATAAGAAAGAATACATAAATGTTTGATACAGATTGTACTCATCTTGGAAGCTTTCCAACAAATCAATTAAGAAAGAATTAATTCTAACTTGTGAGTAGGCTGCAAGTAGTAAATACCATTCTTTTAGCTCCACACCAATTAATTTTATAGTATTTATTTCATCCTCTAAATGAAAAGCATCAATTGCATTAACATCATAAAACAAGTCCTCGTTCATTGTAGCTAGACCATAAGTCATTACAACTGATTGGAGAATTTTAGCTCCCCCTATCCACCATGTTACTGCAGCCGCCCGTTCATTTAGTTCTAAAATGTATTCCAAGGGGATTCCAATATTAGATCCAAGAACGTTATAATCTGATAGCTCATCTAAGAAAACTATACCAGAAACATTTACAGTGGTATAAGCATCAGGAACATGTAGAGAAGCATCTTTTGTAAGTGAAATTGGGATGTATAAATTCATTGAACTATTTACACGGATAGAAGAATGATTATAATAATCGTAAGAAACAACTGCTAAAATCTCATAAGGATTTTCAGGAGCTCTACCTATAGCAATATTATTTGAGAGATAAGTCCTTAATTTGCCTTCCGTACCAATCAAAGGTATATTTGGCAAAATCGTTTCATTCGTAATCGGATCAAAGGTTTGCGTGAACATACCTCTCTTGAAGAACAAATCTCTCTGCAGAATACGATCTGACATATTGATGTAATTTAATGCAATATTAGCAATTCTATCAAAACTATTGTATTGATTGAAACTTTGTTGTATGTATGTTGATTCAACTTGCACTTGAATGTATGTTCTTGGTTCGTCTGCGAGAAATAAGTTGAAAGCTTGAAATTGATAAGAATAAATGAAGAACACATATTGAGTAATGACAGCCACAGCTAAAGTAACACCAATTGCTGAAATAAAACCGTATTTCCAACCTGCTTTAAATAAGGGCTTGAATAGATGCAAACCAGGAAGGAAAATCAATAAAATGATATCAAAGAGTGGAAGAAGGAAAATTGTTATTGGGAGAACAACGAAGCTTAGAATTTTCCAGAAAATATTGACCTGATCTTCTTCCTCCTTCTTTGAAGAAGAAGCGATGAAACTGAAATATGTTCGAGTCATTATGAAAAGATTTTGAGAGAGAAGATTATGGTGAGCTCTTTTCGGTGAACTGTCATTCATTATCCGAAGGAACTTACAGACATCTATAAGCCTTTTTCTTTGTCCAGTCAGACCCTTATATTTCTTGTTCACAATTTAATTCTATCATTATCAATTATTATTGTCGGAAAGTTTGACAATTCGAATAATTCGAATAATACGAAAAGTTCAAATATTCGAACAGTTCAGATGTTGTCTAGATAATACTTGTTGTGGTAATAATGGATAAATTTGAAAGACTGGCACGAGAAGCAATCAAAGAAAGTGACAGCATTTCATATACACCTCAAAATCCGTTTGTTTCTTTTGGATTTAAAGCTAATCCATTTCTAGATATAACCCTAGTAGACCTAGAATCTGAAAGTTTCATTGAACCACGCTTCAAACAAGTAATTCGATACATCAACAAAGTCCACAATAGTTTCACACAGAGTTTAGAAAAAAAACAGATAAACGGAGAGGGAATAATAATGGATGGGGTTTTATTTGGTTCCAGTCAATCGGGTATAAGCACTTTAGTTTCTCTTGCTCACAGGTACATTATTAAGACATCCAAAAAACTTCAAAACACAGCTTTTATCGATGCAAAAGAGTTAGTTGAATTTGCAGATCAACAATATTCTATTGCTAAATCTATACAAAATATTAGAAATATTCTTGGTGAATCTGATTTTGGCGGAGAATCTTTATCGCTTATTATTATTGACCACGCGGATTATTTAGTTGAATTTTTTGAAGATTTTCGTTATGCAATGGAAAGGGATTTCCAGAATAAGTCAATTGTATTTGTTTTTTCCCATTCAGGATGGACACGGCTAAAAAATAGTTTGGCTTATTCTAATTATGATTTAATTAATCACATAGTACCTAGTGAAAGAATCAACTCATTGACAGAAGAAGAGATACTTGAGATTCTTGTTTTAAAATTGTCCAAGAATAAACAGATACAACAACCATTCTCTATAGAGATTCTTACTGATATAGCCAATAATGCAAGTGGAAGCTTATTAAACGCCATTAAAATCTGTTCTAGAGTATGTGAGGATTGTTATTATAATGGCATAGATATTGCTTCAAAATCACTCGTTAATGATGTTGTTTCATTTCTAGGCATTAATTTGAACAAAAATTTTTACGACCTAGTTACTCTAAACGATAATACTCAAACATTCATTTTAGCACTCATATCTATGAAATCTATTGCCTATGATCATGGAATTACTTACGATGATATTGTAAACAATTTAGGTATCCAAAAAACATCCGCATCTCACCATCTTAAACAGTTGCAAGAGAAACGGTATTTGCTCAAGAAAACCGTCAGCAGGAAAGCTCATTATCGTTTAAGAGAAGAGCTAAAAACAGCTGCAGATACTCATCTGATAACTCGTTTCGAACAAAAAGAAACACATGTCATGCTTGAAAATATTATTGATTTAATCTAATAAGTAATCATAAAAAAATGATCAGCAATTTTCTTTACACAGGTACTCATCCCAGGTTCAAATCCAACAATTGCAGTTTCTTTCCCTTTTTCTTTTATTTTCAACAGTATAGGTGCGGTCCGTGCATGTCTAGATGCTATAATAACGGAATCAATCTTTCGATTTTCCATTAATACGTCCATTACTTCGATGGACATGGATAAATAAATGTCGTGGGGGGAAACAATAGGCTCATATCCGCTATTAGCTATAGCTTTAATCAGTTTTTCTCCTGCATATTCGTTGAGAATTACTTTCTTAACGATAGGTTTTCCCAAATCTTTGACTAGCTCATCAATTTCCTCAAGTTTAATTTGTCTATCTTTAATTTTTCTGAGAAAATTCGGCCCATCTACGATAATTGCAATGTTTTTTTCTCCTAATATTCTCTCCTTTAATGCTTGAATATGAGGACTGCTTTGAATCCTATCAATAATTTTTTCGATTAATTTCCTTTCTTCTTGAGTTTCATTATTCGAATCATTCATTAGAATCCCACATTAAAATAAATGAAAAAAGAAGGTATATAATTTTATTCTTTTGTAGCTTCTTCTTCTTTTTCTGTAGGTTCTTCAAGAGTTAATGGAGGGGTTAATAATGCGGTAGATTCTATTAAATTCTTACCATCAACTATATTTTGCTTAACGTATCCAAAATAATCAAGTTCGTAAATGTATTTTGAAGCAATTTCATGACTTATGTTCAAGATTTTTGCTAGTTCTTCCTGAACTAAAGGTCTTTGAAAGTCATTTAATAGATAGAGGACACGATATTTTGGATCGGTATTCAGAAATGCTTCAACAGATTTTAGAGTCTTTTTAGTCTGATCTATTTTCTTTTGTAGTTTCTGAACATTGAGCTCATATTGATACTTCTCTTCAGAAGACATTGTACCTTGCTTTTCCATGATTTCTAGAGTGTTCTTGGTAGCATTTAGCTCTTTATTTGATTCATCAAACTTTGCTCGTAAATCTTGAATTACTTCATCGTTATCAAGCAACGATTGTTCTAAACTCTCCTTTTCAATAGTTGCCTTCTCAGCCATCTCACGAATATCGTTCATTTCTGATTCTTTCTCTGAAAATTGCATCATGAGTTCATCTGATTGTGTTTTAAGAGTGTGAGCTTCCTGTTCTTTTGAGCTAACGTCTTGTTGTAGCTCAACCATAGTTTCAGCTAGTCTTTCCATATCTGAATCTCTTTCATGTATCTGTTTCCTTAAGGCTTCAATTTGATCGCTCTCCTCTTGTTTCCCATCTGCTTGTTCTTGAATAGCGACCATTTGCTGTTTTAGAGATCCGACTTGTGTAGCTTTTTGCTGAATGTCAATTTTCTGATTTCTTATAGTATCTTCATGTTCAGCTATCTTATTTCTAAGATTAAAGTTAGTCTGACGCGATTTATCCAATTGTTTTTGTAAATCATCGAATAGTTTATCTTCTTTTGTAGCCACTTCTGAAGACATAGATCGCAATTTAGTTTCCATCTCTTCAACGTGTTTAGCCATCGCATCACGTTCGATTTTAAGTCTGTTAAACTCAGATTGGAGATTGTTTTTCTCTAAACTTAATTGATGAACCAATCTGTCTTTTTCCATAATTACTTGATCTCTATTTTCAATGATTGTTTGATCCACACCGACTGTGGTTGCACGTTTAGATAACTCATCTATCTGTTGGTCTTTGCTAATTAGAACAGTTTGAAGGTCAGTTATTTCATTCTGTATAGTAATGGTTTCAGCTTTGTAATTCCCTAAAGCGTCACTCATTTCATCAATTTTCACAGAATCGTCTTGGATTTTTGATTCTAATCCGGGTATCTTGCTTGCTTCTTTTTTGAATTTTTCAAGCTCATCTAACATTTCCTTTGTTATCATACCTGCATCGACAAAACCTTGCTCAATTCCTTGTCTGATCTTTGATGTACTTTCAGTTACAACAGTAAGATGAATATCTCGAAAGAGATTTACGTAACTACTTTTGAAATTGCGTATAATATTGTCCACTTCAGAAACAGAGTATTGTGCTTTACCGGGGGCAAGAGAGTTACTCTTTATTTCTTCTGCTCTAGCCTTAGTTTGCTCTTCTGATGAATTTCGAACGATCCTCATATCTCCTAGAAATTTCTTGATTAGTGAGCGTACTATACCGAATGGACTATCAGTTTCTACTGCCATTTACTCCAGCTCAATTCTTTATGTTATTAAGACATAAAGATATTTGAATATAAATGAATTTCGTCAGTTCGAATCATTAGTCAACTACATTATTGAGTTATTTTTCATTCAAAAGTTAAAGAAAGGTTGAACATAGCATCTCTATATTCATCTATCTCTTGCAGAAATCCTGATAAATTATCATAAGAGACAATTGGAATGTCAGAGTAGAATTTAAGGTTATATGACTTCCAAGAGACAATCATAGGATAAAGGAATATTTTTCTTTTTATTGGTAAGTTGAGGTTCGATATTAAATACTCTGAAATTATCGGGATTTGTTCAAATAAAATTTCTACTCTTTCTTTTTGTTTCTCAGCAGAACTCTTCAGAAAACTAGAAAATCCTGTACTGTGACGTTTACAATCAATTGCAAACAAATACGGGAATTTAAATGCCAATAAATCAATTTCGTATTTTGTGAACTCATCTTTAAATCTAAAATTTGTCAAAACAGAATAATTGTTCTCATCAAGGATTACACTTATTATATGTTCAAAACCTTGCCAATCGAGCTTTTCAAGAATTAGTGACGCATCTTTCCCTTGTTTCAATAATGTATAAACTATCCTTCCTTTCTCATTTTCACTAAACTCTGTCTCATTAAAAAATCCATCAAGAGAATAATTGATTGATTGAAGAATCAACTGGCATTTGAATTTTTCATTTTGTGAAAATTTAGGTATATCAAAGTCATTTTTTTGTAAAATGTGGTCTAAAATTATTCGAGTTACAGTATCAAGCCGCAAATCATACCCTCAAAGAAGTAAAGAAGAATTATGCTGGTTTAGCAGATTTAACCCTTTGTATAATAATTTCCCTTGTTAATTGCTCAATTGGCTGTGCAACTTTTTGAACACTTAAAGGTCTTGCTCCTCTCTGTAACCGCCCATATTCATCCAGTTTAGATTTGATATCTGGACTGCGGAGTAATGTCATAAGCTCGTTTCTAGCTTGGAGGCAGGAAGTTTCAATTACTCTCATATAAGCATCACCTTTGTTCGAAGCTAATTTTTTCTCAACTAACATGTCAAGGAACCTATCTGTAGGAGTTCTATCTTCTGCAGGCATATCTATTTTGTTTAATACTATTATAAACGGCAATGATTTACCTAAAACATCACCTTTCAAAGATATTAATTCTGCTAGGCTTTCGACATTATCATCCCACATGTTTTTACTAGGATCAAACATGAAAATTAAGCCATCGGCTCCTTCAAGAACTACTTTTCTTTGTATGTAATGTCTTTTCTGTCCAGCAACTGTCCACACTTGATAGCGAAGTTTTGGAACGCTAACTCCTTGACCTTTTGGTAACTCAAAAGTGCTTTGATCATAAAATATAGTTCTCCCACTGGGGTCATCAATTTTCTTTAATGAGGAATATATAGTTTCAGGATCTTCAACTTTTCTTAGTACGTTATAAACAGTAAGCATACTTGTTTTTCCAGCTAAAGAAGGACCATAAATTACCAATTTAAGGTAAGGAATTCCGGAACCATCAACCTTGAAGATATCTTTGATAGTTAATTTTCCTGACATCGTGTTTCTTGCCACCAATAGTTTGCTTCTTCGAATTAAGATTTCTATTTATAAAATCTTTTCGAGTGTGAAGTCTAATTCTTTTATGTTTTGGAAATCTATTAAATCTTACTATGGTTTCAACTAGATTTTTGTCAAAAAAAGCATGAAAATATAGCTTTTCTTGAAAAATTTCTTATACACCTTGATTGTGTAGTTCAGATAGACTTTTTTCATCTCTATGCAGAGATACAGCAAGCTCAGCAACAATACCATCAAGAAAAGCTAAAGCAGCTTGTTCAAAAGCAGTTCCTTCAGGAGCTAAAGTACTGTCTAATCCTTTACTTCTTCGATTTAAATCAGATTTTGTTCTTCCCTTTATTTTCACCGTAACATCTCCTAATCGTCCAATCAAGCTTTGTGGATAACTAGTCAAGACAATCACAAATGGATTATAAATCAAATAGGTTTCCAACATTGCTTTGACAATAGGTGTAGTTCCAGACCCACTTACTACAATAATGCTATCTTCCTCTTTTAATCTTGGAACAGACCTAGTGTTGGTTATAAAACGACATTCTACTCCAAAATGTTCGAGTCTTGTTTGGAACATTTGACCAACCATTGCGCTTCGACCACTTGCTAGGATATAGATCCTTTTCTTGTTTTGAATATCGCCCAGTAGTCTATCTCTAACTTGTTGAACATATTCATAATGTTCCATCATATGTTGAATGTTGGTTTGAAGATTCTCAACCATGAGTTGCATAGCTAAGATAATTGCAGAATGTTCAGTTTGTTGATTAGCCAAATTTTTGATGCGTTCATCATAAGCTAGAGAACGAATAGGTTTATTTTCCCCTGAATTCTTTTCTTTTCCGTTTTTGTTCATTTTTACCCCACAGATAGATGTAATATATTTGAAATTCACAATGAGTTGGTAGCTGATTTATCAACTTAAGATGTCTATGTGCTGAAGTTTTTAGTTACTTAAAAATTGCTCGGTAAGATGCGAAATACCATAAATAAAATTATAAACAATAATACGAGATTTAGAGTAGATTAATTTGAAACTTCTAGACAAGCTAAAGAAAAACTATAGAGTAGCATCGATCTGTATACTCATTTTTTGGGTTCTAATAGTTTCAATAAATATAAATAAGATTTTCAATTTGAATGATTATGTTGCAGATGAAAGTTCTAGTTTAATATCATCTGGAAATATTCAAGAAGCTGACCAAGGTGCAGACATCTTAGGTCAATTTAGTGAAGATAATAGTAGTTTCCAGATAATAATTCACAATCCAAATGGTACAATTCTCGCTGATGAAATGAGAGCAATTATTACGAGCATTATAAACAATATAACTAGTAATCCAAAGATTGGTCCTTATCTTTCCTCTAAACTACCATATTCATCGCTTTTTGATGATGCAGATAATGTATTAAGAACAATTTTTAGCCTGCAATGGTTTGCGACACAACTTTCGTTTTCTTCAGTTCATTATATTTGGGGAGGTATTGATTATTTTTCCAATCTCTGGCTAGATAGATTCAACATTTCCACAGATGTCAATATAGCAACGGATTCAACTACTTTTCTAACAAAAAATCACTTAGATACTTTGTTGGATTCGTATAATGAATCTAGATATTTACCAAATGCATATGATTTCTTTGATTTATTAGCGGAAAGTTTCAAAGTATCTGCAAACCTTACACTTCCAACAACTTCACAAGAGGTACTAAATCTATGTAAGACCATTGTAGTAGCTAACAATTCACTTTTTGGAGACTATGTTGATGATACAAGATATCTTCAATTATTGCTATCTATTTCAGAAGATTTTAATGAAACGAGATGGGACGAAAGTGAGTATGCTTACATAAAAATCACAAAATTTCTGTTTAACACAACCGATAGTTTTAGCATTAATTTTGTTAAGGAAGTGTATGCTGATGGCGATATCGAGGGTTATGTTAATGCAAAAAACAAGTATCTAATGGATGTTCTCAAGAGAGAAGTTGAACTACCACCTATCTCATTAGGAATAGTTGAAACATTCTTAAAACAATATACAAACTACAAAAATGAATCATCTCTTGTTGATACAACAGTAATTACATTTAGAATGTCATTAAGTCATAGAAATGAGATAGGAAAAGAAGCATATATTGAACTTCTTGACTTTATGGAAGATTTGCAGGCGAATTATAATGAATTAGAACTATTTGTAACAGGAATTAATCTATTCATAATAGAGCTTTCATTAGATTATATGGAACAACTTCACAAAACTGATATTATTATTATTATCACAATAATTGTAATTCTAGCTCTAGTTTACAGGTCGCCTATTCTGCCAGTAATTCAATTGTTCGTATTGGGGATAGCGTTCAGTATCTCAAGGTTGCTATTCATTTTAATAGGCAATATGGTGGGAGGTCTATCGAGCACAAGCTTACTTCTATTAAGTGTCAGCGTACTTGGAGCTACGACCGATTATTGCGTTTTCCTCATGGGAGATTATTTAATCCACATTAAAGAAGGGAAGAGTAGAATGGATGCTTTGAAGAAAACTCTGAATAGAACTTCTAAAAGCATCATCATATCTGCAATTTCTCTTACAGTAGGATTTGGATCTTTCATCCTGAGTAGATATTCAATTATGACAGGAATGGGGTTTGGAGGAGCAATTGGCTTTTTTACAAGCATGGTTGTTTCCCTAACAGTTGTACCAGCGATTCTTCTTCTGATAAATCCAAAGTATCTAACTAAATGGAAATTATCTTTAAAGAGAATAAAGAAGCCAAAGTTTTCAGTAATTAATATTGTAAATAAAGCAGTCAAGAATCCAGGCAAGGTATTAGCTGTTGCATTTGCTTTAGCTATAATAGGAACAGGGGCCTTTCTTTTAGTTCCTACTGATTATGCTCAGATTTCAACTGCACCAGAGTCTTATCAAAGTAGACAAGGCATAGATGCTTTGAATCATCATATGGGATCTGAGTTTACTAGTCAAATAGTAATATTGTTTCACACCCCAGAAGGAGAAGGTTTCATTCATGATAATCAGAGTTTAAATTATGAATCTATAGATATTGTTCTTGAATTGGTGGAAACGGTATTAGCAGAAATTAATTTTACGCGAGTTATAGGATTAAGTCATCCTATTGGTGAACCATATACAACAAGTAATGAGAACAGCTCTTATTTCTTAACAGAGGAAATCCAAATTTTAATGAAGAACTTTGTACTTCCTGATGTTGCGTATGGAACACTTATTCTTGGTTCTAGTTTCGAAGAAGGAGATAGAAGATTAGATGAACAAATAGAGAGAACCAGAGAGATAATAATCGAACAAAAGCAAGAGAAGGGTTTCGAAGATTGGGACATTTACTTAACTGGTTTTGCACCTATTCTTTACGATTCTAAAGTAGGTATAGCGGATGATTTCCTCCTCATTATAGTAATAGCATCAATAACCATTCTTGTCCTCCTTTTCATCTTCATGAAAAACATTCTTATGGCTTTTAGAGTGTTAGTAACAATTTTAATTTCATTAGGAATTAGTCTAGGCTTCTTAGGGGGGGTTGGTTATTTCTTCTTGGGAGGGACTATATATTGGATAGTTCCTCTACTACTTTACACAGTACTAATAGCTTTAGGGTTAGATTTTGATGTTTTGTTTTTGGGGATTTTCAATGATCTCAATAAGAAAGATAAAAATGTTAGTAAAAACATAGTTGCTGCTGTGGATCAAACAATGAGCAATATCTCTGTTGCAGGGATAGTCATGGCTGCTACCTACTTTACATTAGTTTTTACTTCATCGATTCACATGCAACAAATAGGATTAGGGCTAGGTATTGGAATTCTCGTAGACGTATTTATATCAAGATTGTTTATCGTTCCTCCTGCAATTGTTATTACAGTTAAAACAAATATATTCGGTAAAAGGAAGAAAAAGAATATGGAGAGTAATACAGATGAAAAATAAAATATTTACTTGGATTATTATTTTATCCCTCCTATTACCTACTGCTCCAACAATATTAGCTGAAACAGGAGATGATTTTCGAAACATGAGTTTTGATGAGAAAGGTTACTTACTTAGATATAATATTGTTCAAGGCGACAATCTAGATAACGTTTTTTCAGAAATGGGGTTCAACATAAAGGGGTCTCTCTCAAACGCTGAATTGCATGTCATATTGAAGGATAGAAAAACTGTACTTCAAGATATTTATCTCATTGAAAAAGATAAATTTGAATTAATGTATGTAACGATATTTGCAATAGAAACCCATATCCTCCTTACAGAGTCAATTGAGGTAGAAGTAGACACAACAAGCGATATTATCTTAGATTTATTTGATTTTAACTTCCAACCTGTAGGGGAAGAAATTATTAACGTTGTACTTCCAGCAGGAACAAGCATAGTAGTTCCTAAAATATTTACTAACATAACTAGACCTAATTTTGGTGGCATGTTACAAAATCTAGACATATTTGATTTCTTGCCAATTGTTTTAGATTACGATTATACAAGATTTGAAGCAGAATTTACAGCATTGGTTTTAGATCAAACATTTTCAGTAAATGTATTTAATCAGGGTTATGAGGATTTTACAGTTTCTCTAGAAGCAAATATCGAACCAGCAGTTTCAATGAAAGCTTCTTGGAATAAAGAGAGTGGTATACTGAAATCTTTTTCCGCTCATATTACTTATGGGAAAGAATCAACTACATTAATACTCTCATTAAAGGATTATGAAGAGATTGATTCACCCATAGATGTTCCAGTAATTGGGTTTTTCATAAATAACAGTCAAGCTGATTTTGAATTATATGCAGGTTCAAGCTTAATAGAAGATCAATTAAGAGATTGGGCAATTTGGGTCAATCAGTTAAACCAAACAGTAGGAATACAGTATGCTTTATTTGAATCAGGTTTAGATTTTGATTGGAACATGAGGATCTATGACTCAATCAACCATTTCTACACTACAAATACACCCATTCATAATTCATGGACAGCCTTAATGCCCCCGATTCTTTTACCATTATGGGAAAGATTTGGAGGTACTATTATTCTGATTCAAGAACTCTTCAACCAACTTGAAGATATGTTAAATGGATATCAATTTGTACTGAAGGGGGTTACAGATACACTGTATACTATTGAGAGAGCTGAGCTTGATATTGAATATCATTATTTAGAGAATATGCACAATGTAATTTGGGATTTATCTTTCAAATACCAAGCAAATAACACTCAAACAGTTATTCCACGTACCTTTGTAAATGAAGTTTATTACAACACATCTGGGTGGTTAGCTTATTCTGATGAAGGACTTCTGAAGGGTTTTTCACACTCATTTCAAGAACATTTTCACTCCTACTATGACCCTGAAGAAATAGATAAGGGAAACAATTATTTCTTTGAATATCTAATAGAATCCAATTTACTTAATTTAACAGTGCCTTCATTTCAACCAGATTTGAATAATGCCAGTTTTTCCAACATTGTGCAGATAGTTTTTTATGTTCTTTTAGTCTATTTTATTTGGAGAAAAAGACGTCATAAGAGTGTATTCATGTGAGTTCCCCACCAAATTCTAGCAAGAAATATATCTTAGATACAAACTTTTTCATTAGTGGTTTTGAGAAAAATCCCTCTGATTTTAACCTGTTTCTAAAAATAATAGTAGATATGAAAATTGAACTCTATGTAACTAATTTCATTCTTCAAGAAATCAGGTGGTATTTAAGAAGGAGGATAAAACCTCCAGTTCAAATCGAAAAAGTATTAATCAAAGATATTCGTAAATATAAGGAAAATATAGGTGAAAACGCGTCAAAATCACCTCAGATGAACGATTTATCTAACATTCTTGCAGCAAAAAAGATAAATGGAACAGTAATAACAAGTGATTTAAAACTAGTGAGATTCTGCGAACTTGAAAACATACCCGTTCTTATTAGTTCATCTTTTGTTTTTCTTCTGAAAACTACATGTAAAGATCCAGATAACGAAAAAATACTCAATAAGATTTATGATACTATTCTTTCAGATGAAATTCGTCACTCAGTTGAGAAGAGACAAACATATGACCCAGTAACAAGGATAAAAAAAATCCAAGAACATGCAATAAATGTATTACAAAATATTAGCGAAACAAAAAAAGTCCCAGCGGACAAATCCCCATCCGACTATCATCTTTTAGATGAAGAAAATAGCCTAATTGATCTCATGAATGAGATTGAATTTGAATTTCCAAATTATCTAGAACAACTAGAAAAGGGCAGTTTAGAAGGACTTTACTATGAGTTGGAAGAAGCTTACACCGCTCTATCTGATTTATCTCTTGAGCTAAGAATTGCTCTATTTAATAAAGAGAGTTATATTGAGGAACTAGCTATACGTTTGAAAGCTCGAATATTATTTCTACTCAGTATTGTAGAATTTACTTTGCTTGATTTTGATAAATTGGAAAGCCATTTGAATACAATCACAGAGATTTCAACTATTTTCCCTTCATTAGTTTCTGATATTTTTATGGATTTACATTTTTTGCGAATGATTTATTTCTTGCTTTCTAATAAGCATGAAAGATTGAAAAGCTACTACTCTGAGAAATTTCTCTTATTATGCGAAAAGCAAAACCGCTTAGACTTATTTGGATTAACAAGAGCAGTGATTCTAGCTTCAACTATTATGGAAAGTGGATTAATAGATAAGAAAGCTTCTATTGATGGAAAAGATGAAATTTCCCTACTAATTCAGATAGGTTATATGTTACTTCAAAGAGAGGAGTTTGAGCATGCTCTTCTAATTCTTCTGCAATCACATTATCTTGCAATCAATCTTAAAGAGACTTTGCTAGCAAAGGACACTCTAGAACTTCTTGTAATTTTACACCATTCAATTAAGGAAACATGCACTGAAGAAATTTATCAAGGCATTGAAGATTTGAAAAAAATGGGTGTTTATGATTTACCAGTAATTACCTATACGAATATGAACGAATTAAGAAGATTAACAACTCAAGAGTTTGTATCTGTAGAGCAACTTCCAGTCATTATACAGGATTGGTTTTATATCTACAGCAGTGGAACAACTGTTAAACAGGGTCAAGTTCAAACCTATTTACTTCTGAAAAACCCACATTTTTCACCCAGAATCGCTATACTACTAAAAAATCCTCTATTGAAGCACGATATGTCCCCTGGAAGACAAATAAAAATATTTGAGGGGAAAATAAAATCAGTAATCCCAAATGAATCTACAATAAATGGTTATGCAATTGATTTATTACTAGAAGTAGAAGAAAAAGATGTAAAATTCATCTTTAGAGGACCTTTTGGAATGAAAATTATTCTTTGATTGCAGATTTCCATTTCTGTATAGTTTCCACAAGATCCTGTGTTTCTATTGGATGTTTTTTTATTTTATCGACATGCTGACTCATTTCATGAGTTACGAGAGTCGAGAGAGCACCCATTTCCATTAATGCGTCCCTCGCCTTTGCAAATGCATCAAGTAATTCTTCCCTATTCCCCCCTACATAAACAACAGAAAGAAGGTTCTCATAGATTTGTTCAGGAGCAAGACTTCCCCAATTTTGTTTAATATCTGTCATTTCTGCAAAATCAGAGGAGATGATTACATATCCTTGACCAACTTTCTTTATATTTTCTTGCTGAACTAATCTAAACAAAGATCTATTTATTGTAGGGACATCTGAATTTAATTGTTGAATTATATCCTCTTCAGTTAATGGCATTTCAGATTTTAGAAGCACACCCAATATTTGTTGTTCAATGGTTCCTTGAGAACTACAGTGTTTTATTAAGCCTTGAAGTGAATGAACAAAAATATCATCTGTAGGCTTCCTATAGTATGCCATAATCCTTTCCACGAACTCATTCACTTTGTTTCCAACAACAGAAGTTGATGCTTCCTGAGGTGGAAAATGTGTTTCTTGAGGAGCTATAGGAGCTTCTTTTAGCTTCTTTACTTCAAGCTCCTTTTGTTGAAGTAATTTAGTGAGTTCGTGTTCACGATCTTTTCTAGATTTCTTGTCTTCCTCATGGTAATAACGTTGCTCTTCCAAACGTTTAGAATAGTTTTCGAGTTCAGAATCTTTCTGTTCAATAATATTGTTAATCTCAAGAATTTGAGCTTCGAAGTTTTCTATTTTTGCGCTTTGATTAGCGATAGTTTGTTGTAATTGCGCTATAAACTGCTGTTGTGCCTGATCACGTAATTTTGCTTTTCTTGGATCATCAGTTGAGTTTTCATCATCAAATGGGTTATGAACCATCATTATACACCTTATACAAGTAATCATAAAGTAACAAATAAAGGTATTTATTCAAAGAATGCAAATAATAATTGACAATAATTGAAGAGATGAAAGATTGTTAATCTTTTAGCCCAAGAATTTCTTTCAAAATAATCTCAAAAGCTTCAGTATTCTTCTCAATGGTAACGTAGGGCCAGAGTTCATTTTCTGTACTCATCATATAATCAGCCAAAGCTATTACATCACCTACTCCATAACCTAGCTCTTTCTTGTTTCTTGCAAGGAAATTGTCAAAGTTTCTCAGAAGAATATCTTCCTTTGCTTTTGCTCCTGTTGTTTCTGCAACCCTATCAGCATTATTTAAACGGTTGAACCTTGTTTTCATAGAAGTGTGAAAAGCTATCACGAAAACATTTTCGTCCCCATAATGTTTTTTAAGAACCTCAATTTCAGAAACCGCCCTTAAACCAGATAAAAATACACCAGATATATCAGCAGTTAGAGCATCTACTTTCTTAATTAATCTTTCAGTAAAGTAACTATCAGAAATTTTCTTGCATTCATCAGTAACTTTCTTAATATTTTCAGGTGAAAATTCTAAACCTCTTCCTGTAACTTCTTCCAATACTTCTGCCCCTGTTTCGTACAAAGGCATTTTGTATTTAGGACCTAGTTTTTTTGCATATGTTGTTTTTCCACTTAAGGGGAGACCTGATAGAACTATAATTTTCATTTTTACCACTCACAATTATTGGCCAGAGAGCACACTCTCTTCACCGCTAGCCATAACATTGCTCTGAGAGGTCTATGATAAGCTCTGGCCAAGTGGAAGTTAACTTAATGATTTAAAAATCTTATTTTTGCTAAATAATTAAAGGAGACGTTTTTCTCCTTCAATTTTACGAATTTGAGTTATATCTTGAGTAACTTCTAGAACTCCTTGATATTCCCCCTTGGAATCCCTCATCGGGAAATAGCGGATGTATATTATCCTTCCTTCCATTTCTAACCAGAATTCTGCTTTATCTAGTGTATTATTTTTAAAATTTTCAATAATCTCAAGAACTCTATCAACGCTTTTATCAGGATGACAATTTTCTACAAGACGTCCGATTATACTTGGAGCGCGAGGAAATATCCTATCACCTTCACTATAAAATTTGACAGTGTTATCCTTGCTAACATATGTTATGTCAACAGGTAAAGTCTCAAACATCATTTTCAAGTCGTTAAATGTTAAAGTACCTGTTCCAAAGTCCAAAGCATCAGAAATTCTAGAAGAGGTTTTAATTTCTTCTTCTTCCTTATGCTCAACATCTGGAAGCTCAGGAGTGAAACAGCAGTAACCAATATCATCGAATTGATTCCTCATTTCAATCCATTCATCGTCGGTACATACTTGCATTGCTGTTGGAAATAGAACTTTATTTTCTTTGGAAAAGTGACTAGCTAACATTTCTGCCAAACCATGTGCATAGTTATGGAAGAGTTTAACAAATTCTTCATATTCTAATTCTTCCTTTTTCTCTAATAATGAATAAAGGTTCTTTTCAATGTCACGAATTCTATCGTGATCTATCCACATTATTTTGGGAGGTTGTGTAACACCATGTTTTTCTAAATATGAAAACAGTATGTTTTCTTCTCGAATGTAGTGACTGGATGAAGCTTTAAAGTGATCAATTATAGAAGTAATTTTCTCGAGCTCTTTTGAAATTTCGGCGTATTTGGACTTCTCTCTAATGTCTTTATACAAATCTCTTAATTCATTTGCATATTTTAGAAGAATTGCATGTTCTTGCATTAAAATGTTAACTGGGTGACCTTCAGGAGCTAATTTTACATCTTCTGTTAGTGTTTCTGCTAATACTGCTAAATGAACATCACACATGTGATGAATCTCTTCTGCAGGCATGCCTTCCTTGATTAAAAGCGCTTCAGCATTCGCAAATTGAATAGTTGTCATGTTTTTGATTGATATCTTGAACTCTTTCCTAACTTCCTCTGGATTCACACCATCGTGTAGTTTCCTTATTAATTCTTTAAGTATCTCTTTATTTTCTTCTGTAGATTTTTCTCCTTTCTCAGGCATATTCATCACCTTTAAGTTACTATGTTCAAGATTGAAATCAAGGGCATAAGTTACATTTACCCGCTAGTTGCCTCCATTTATCTTGTATACATAAATGTTTGTTTTCTTCAAATTAAAAACAATTAGTTTCGTAATAATATAGTCATTTAATAAAAATGGTTGAATGGAAGATTTTAAATGTCAGTAAACTCTTGAAAAAATCGACATTTAAAGGTGAGGGCTCTCTCATGAGCGAAAACGAAAAAACTAATAAAAAGTCTACTGATGATTTAATTGAAGTCGATGTAGAGGATATTGAAGACATTACAGAAGCTGAAATTAAAGAACCTGAGAAGGTTGATTATGAAAAGTTAGAGATGGACAAAATAAGAGAAGAATTTCAACATTTAATTGCGAAAAATAAGACTGACAAAGCTGTTGAAAAATATATGAGTCTTTTCAAAGAGCTAAAGCAATCAAACATGGAAAAAAGTGATTATTTAAAGACTGCACAGATGGTTCAGGCTAATTTTGAGAATTACAAGAAAAGAGCTTATAAAGATCAAGAATGGTCAAGTTTTCAAAGTAAAATGAAAATAGTTGAAAGATTTTTATCATTCTATGATGATTTAGATAGATCTGTTACTTCATTTAATGATAATCCTGATATTGGAAGTTTGAAAGAAGCTCTTAACTTAGTATTTAGTAATTTGAAAGCAACATTTGAATCACTAAATGTTAAAACTATTGAACCTGAAAAGGAAATTTTCAACCCACAATATCATGAAGCTATCCACATTATTGAAAATGATGAAGTTGAAACCAATACAATAGCAGATGTAGTTTCAATTGGGTTCATTCTAGAAGATGTTGTTATTAAACCTGCAAAAGTTGTAATTACAAGAAAATCCAGTAACAATTCTGAAAGTAGTTAGAATATTTCTATCTACACTTCCATCTTGATTGGCAAAATTTTAATTAGAGGTAAGACTTATTGTGTCTAATAATAGAAAACATTCAGATATTATTACTATTGCATCTATCACTCAAGAAACAAAGGTATAATCATGAATAAAGTTGGAATTGTTTCATATGGTTCTTATGTTCCACGTTATAGAATTAAGATAGAGGAGATTGCAAAGGTATGGGAAGAAGATCCCGATGAAATAAAGGCTCAATCTCAGATACATAGTAAATCCGTTCCAGGACCAGATGAAGATGTAGCTACAATGGCGGTTGAATCTGCTAGAAATGCTATTAGCAGATGGAAGGGTAAGGAAAATGATATAGGGGCAATTTATGTGGGGAGTGAATCTCATCCCTATGCAGTTAAACCAACGGCAACAATTGTTGCGGCAGCTCTAGATGTAGAAAAAACTCTGACAGCTGCTGATTTAGAGTTTGCATGCAAAGCTGGAACTGCGGGAATGCAAATGTGTTTTGGACTAGTTAAATCAAAAATGATTTCTCTAGGACTTGCTATCGGAGCTGATAGTAGTCAAGGAAGACCAAGGGATCCATTGGAATATACAGCAGGAGCAGGAAGTGCAGCTTTTCTAATAGGTTCAGAGAATATCATAGCAGAACTGGAAGGAACCTATTCAGTTACAACAGACATGCCTGATTTTTGGAGAAGGGAAGGAGCAGTTTATCCTTCGCACGGCGTTAGATTCACTGGACAGCCTGCTTATTTTAAGCATACAATTGATGCTTCAAAAGGTTTGATGGAAGAACTAGGAACAAAAACCTCTGATTATCAGCATGTTATTTTCCATCAACCTAACGCTAAATTTCCTCAAGTTGCTGCGAGAATGTTAGGTTTTTCAAAAGAACAAGTTGAATTAGGATTAATCTGCAAACAAATGGGAAATGCTTATTCGGCTTCTTCAATATTAGGGTTCGCTAATGTTCTTAACCACGCTAATCCTGGAGATAGAATATTATTAACATCCTATGGAAGTGGAGCAGGAAGTGATTCATTTTCATTTACAGTTACAGAATCAATAAACAGTATTCGTCCATACAAATATGACACTCAATATTATCTAAACCAAATAGAGTACATAGAATATGGAAAGTATGCAAGATTTAAGGGGATTTTGAGGTGAGTAAATGGCAAAACGTAATGTGTTTATAATTGGAACAGGAATAACAAGTTTTGGAGAAAGTTATGAAAATAGCTCAGGCAAACTAGCTTCAAAAGCATTAACACTTGCAATTGAAAATTCCAAAATCCCGAAAGAATCAGTACAAAGTACATTTATTGGATCATTAGTTTCAGGTTCAAATTCACAACCAACCATAGGAGCCAATTGCTTAAGGGAGAGCAACATAAAAACACCTCATGTTCGAATTGAAGCTGGAAACGCCAGTGGATCTGCAGCATTTCATCAAGCATATCTTGGCATATTGAGTGGAGTTTATGACTGTTTGGCAGTAGTAGGTGTTGAGAAATTGAGTGATTTTGTTAATGTAGGTGTAGTTGAAAGAATCCTAGGTTCAACTATTGATTATCAATGGGAATTTGAGATGGGTGCAACACTAACAAGTCTCTATGCAATACTAACTAAAGCTCATATGAAAGAATTTCAAACAACCATGGAACAACTTGCATCTGTTCCAGTAAAAAACCACAAAAATGGTGTTAATAATCCTAATGCTCAATTCAGAAAAGAAATTGCAATTGAAAGATTCCTTAATGCAAAAAGAATTGCTGATCCAATAGGTAAATTTGATTCTGCTGCCTTTTGTGATGGAAGTGCCTCTGTTATTTTAGCTTCAGAAGATTTTATACTTCATAATAATGATATAAGCAGCAAAATTCCAATTTTAGGATCCAGTTATGCCTCAGATAATTTAGCATTACATCATCGTAATTCATTAACTGAATTAAATGCTACAAAAACAGCAGCAGCTACAGCATATAAAATGGCAAACATTAAACCAGAAAATATCAATGTAGCCGAAGTTCATGACTCATACCCCATAGGTGAAATACTTGCTATTGAAGATCTTGGTTTCTTTAGGAAAGGTGAAGGAGGAAAAGCTGCTGAAGAAGGCTTAACTGAGCTAAATGGTGAAGTGAGCATAAATACAAGTGGTGGATTAAAAGCAAGAGGAGACCCATTCGGTGCAACTGGAGTCGCTCAAATCATTGAGATAGTAGAACAGATGCGAGGAGAAGCAGGTAAACGTCAAGTTGGTTCTATTAACTACGGATTGACACAAAATGTAATGGGGACAGGAGCCATAACTTACGTAAATGTTCTTGGAAAAGAAGAGGTGAAAAAATAATGGAACCACCCAAAATTTGGAGAGAAAAACGAGGCAAATATTTGGCAATAGGAATTGAATGCTCAGATTGTATGACTAAACAATTTCCTTTCACAGAGAATTGTACAAAGTGTGGAAGCGAAAATGTGAAAGAATACAAACTTGCTACAACAGGAAAAATACTGCATTTCTCAATTGTTACTCAAACTACAGATGAAATGATGAGCAGCACCCCTTACTTAATCGCCATAATAGAACTGGATGATGGCGTCAAAATTACTGGCCAAATCGTTGACTGTAATCTGAATGAAGTAAAAGAAGGAGGGGATGTAAGGATGGTTTTCCGTGTACTAGCTAGAAATGGTACAGAAGGTTTAATTCGATATGGATACAAGTTTGCACCCATTTAGATCTTAAGTGGGAATATGTTGAAACGATTGAACTTCTAAACCTATATCTTTGATTTTCTGTTTTGCGTTATCGACTTCGTGAGCATATTGGTGCGCTTCCCCAGTAAATATTCCATGGATGCCACCGTGAAATATGTCCTTAACGACAACAAAACCCATGCCACACCCTAGTTTTTTATTGTCACAGTAGGTAGCGTAGAAATTTTCTTTACTCAAATCAACATCCAATTTTAGTTTAGAGAGAACTTTGTTTGGAAGTTGATGACTAACTATTGAATTTGAACAAAAAGGGCATTTTGTGGAAAAGAATCTTTTCATTCGTTTTTTGCCTTTTTCGAAAATAGCTGAGAACCAATAACCTGATGACACACGTAAAAGTGAATCTACTTCCATACTCGGAATCGTACTTAACTGGTGAATAGAGGCAATTTCCGCAGGTTTAGCTACCTCAAGAAGTTGTTTAAAACCTTTAATTGTAGTCTTAATTACTACGGGATTATCAAAATTTTTCTCTACAAATTCATTATCCTTTGGTAGATAAGGTTGAAGAAAACTTTCTTTCGGTTCTTTTGTTATGATATTGAAAAACATTGCATTTGCAGTTGACGGAAACTTCTGAGTTTTAGCTCCAAAATAGTAAACAGCAAAATCCATCAACTTTGGATGTAGAGTTTCATCAGACTCATCGACCATGAAAATCATCATTTGATTGTTGTTTGTTAAAGTTAAAACCAATGGGGGAAGAGTGGGTTTGGAGAGATAAACAGATTTTATAACACCAATTCGTCTAGATGCAAAAATCTCTTCAAGTTCTGTAACAGCAGTTCTAATATGTTCAGATTCCTCATATTCTATGGGTTTAGAAACGCTGTATCCTTGAGTTTTGAGAGATTCCTCAAAATCCATATTCCAAAATTCTTTAATCCAATCCCATGGTAAGTAAACCACATTTTTCTTTTTATACCAGTCTTTTGATTCTCTAGCTTCGCCATCAAAGAAATAATATAATGGATGAGACCGAGATGACTTTTCCATTATAATAATAGGCACAGCTGTCATACCTTCAAATTTCTCACAATAAATAGGATCTATTCCAGAGTTAAGAGAGAGCACGCAACTCAGTAGTTTAAGAGCAGGTTCTTGAAGCTTCAATTCTATTTGGTCTTCTGATCCTCTGAAAGGATCACTAATATCTCCACTACGTGCTCTGATACATAATAGGAGATTATCTTTGTAGGCACAGATTATGATTCTTTTGTAACTTTGATAGAAATCAACACCTCTTGTATAGATATTACAAAGTTCAACAGTGAACCCTTGATCTTGTAAATAAGCTTCTACTAGTTTCATAAAATTGGTCTTAAACAAACTCATTATCCAACATCCACATTAATTAGTGATAAATTTTTTTATCGTAAAGATATACTTTACAGCATATATAATCTTCGACATATAATTTTGAAATTCACATATAAAATAGAAGATTTTTCAGACATAGTATTTTCACTCCAATGATAACAAGGAGATAAGATTTTGAACAATCTCTATAGTATTTGATTTTGCTTCCTTTACATCAATGTCTATAAACGTGCAGATAGTATCCGGGTGAATTATTGCAATGAATCCTTCATCTGATTTTCTGACTGCAAACGGATATAATCGACATGCTAGAGGTTTGAATGAATGAATTTTGCATAATAGATTGCTATCTAAGAATACACACTCCTTTACAAAGGGTTTTTTCTTGAGCATATGAGCTTTGATAAAACCTCCTTTGACATTAGTACTAGGAATAAGTACAGGACTTAAAGATTCTAAAAATTGATCTACCTCAAGTCCATTATCCAATAACCTTTGGGCATCTTTCTCGGTTACTGGAATAGAATTCACACGACAGCAATCTGAACAACTGGCTGTGCATTCGAAATAGATATGTTTGAGAATCGTGATATCACCTGCTTCATTTACTTTTGCAATTGGCATACCACTATAGTCCATTTTGATTCAAGCAGAGAAAAAAAATCTGCAATAAAAAGATTGTCAATTGATATTCTAGAGAAATAATAGCTTCTTTCACTGTATATTTAGATTACAAGAGGTTTCAGACTAATGTATAATTTTTTGTCATTACCTATGGTTAATATAGATTTTCTCACTAAGTATGTAATAGATTAAATTTTTACATTGAAACCAAACAGGTTTCAGATTTTTTAAGTACTATAGTTGGATTTGTTAAGGCACGTAAGGCCATAATCACAGAAGGTGTAGAATCTTGTGTGTTCTATTCAATTCAGGAGACAAAATAATCGCCTTTTTTTACTTTTCAACATGTTTATATTACCTAAGTTGTGAAACAAAGTATGGTGGAAGAGGATAAAGAATTTACCTTCAAATCTTTTTGGAGAACAAACCTTCCTACTAGAAACATTTTCTTAATAATCTTAGTAGTTTATATTATATTATCAATTTTAACGATAGTTTTCTATCCAATTTATGATTTAATTAGTTTGTTTACCATTTCTAATGAATTATTAGCTACAGTTGGACAAGCTAATTGGAGGGTTTATGAAGGACATATATATCAGCTGTTTACCTCTATTTTTGTTCATACAAATTTAATACATTTCCTTTCAAATAGTTTGTTTCTTTTCATCTATGGATTGAGAGCAGAGGAAAAATTCTTCTCGTGGCAATATTACTTAATTTTTATTTTGTCTGGATTGCTGGGGAGCATTTTAACTCTATTTGCATTTGGTTTAGCTACCATCAGTGCTGGTGCTAGTGGTGGGATTTTTGGTTTACTGGGAGCTGATTTGATTTTAGCTTATCAAGAAGAGAAAAAAAAGAGTTTATGGATATACATTGGAATAGGTGCAATCTTCTTAGGATTTTCAGCAGGAATCAATGTTAATGTATTTGCCCATGCTATTGGTTTGATTAGTGGTCTAATTATTCCTTTAATATTTAAAAAGAGAAAATTAAGCACAATTATAGAAGACAGCGAGCAATTAGAAGAGAAAGAAGATAAGCATTATTTCTCTTAACCAAAGTAATCCGTTAGTTTTGAATCTGAATGTTCTTTTCTTATTCTCTTAGCTGTATCCCAAGATTCTCTCACAAAAGGAGGGAAGTTCTTGTGTTTAGCAAAATATTTTTTCAGAAATTTCTTTGTTTTTGGATCAGCTGGATATCCAGAACCTATATCCTCACCCATTTTTAAACTCAAAGATTTAACTGCACGATCTCGCTCTACTTTGGCAATTATAGAAGCTGCTGAGACTACTGGGAAATGTTTATCTGCTTGATGTTTGGAGAAAACTTTTGCTTTAGGAAACTCTTTTTCAAAAACTAGACCGAATCTTTTCTCGTTTACATCTGCTGCATCAATATAAATCGCTTCGAGATCATGTTTCACATCTTTGGTAAGTTTGAGCATGATTTGTTGCTCAATTACGTTCAAAGAGATGCGTTTTCTTAATTCATCAATTTCTGCTGCAGATAGATTTTTAACTTTAATTTCAGTAGCGATATTTTTTAACTTAGGATAGAGATTCTCTCTTTGATTTTTAGATAACAATTTGGAATCTTTAGCCCCCATTTTCTTTAAATCTTGGTGTTTTTCATATTCTACCACATAAGCACAAATCACAAGAGGACCAATAACTGGACCCCTTCCAGCTTCATCTATTCCAACAATATATCTCTTTGAATCTTTTGAAATCTAAATCACCGTCTTACCTCTAATATTGCTTTATTACAGTTACTATTTCATTATATGACGCATTTGTTTTTAGTCCTTGAGGATCAAATATAGTTCTAGAAACTAGAAATCCTTTTGATCTTAATGAATCAATGATTTGGTTTAAGGATATCCCTTCTTTCTTACAGAAACGAAGAATAAACGGAATATAGTAGAAGAAAGGAGGGGAGTTAATTTCACCCAGAATTAAACTTAGTACTTTCTCAATCTTCTTCTCATGATGTAATGTAAGCTGCCCAATATCCTTTTTCATTTGTTCAATAAACTCAATATTATAAAGGTTCCCAAGCCACAATGGTCCTGCCTTTTCTAGCTTTTCAGAACAGTTAGTGCATGAAGCGTCCACTAAATCATCAGATAATTCTACTGTTTCTATATAGGAACATTTCTTACAAAAATATACAAATCCCAGTTTTTTATGCTGTTGGTTAGCAACTTCTTTACTTTCTTTTACCTTAACCTTAACTCTTAGATAATGTTCGTGATTATAACAAAGAATAGGTTCCACAGCTAATCCTAATCTCCCAGCACTAATTATCATATTATAGACCAAAATTCGTAATGCAACTTCGTGACATAGAAAATATCGAGTTGGAATAGCGTTGTAAATTCGATAACATGAATCTGGGAACTTACCACATAGCACTTGTAAATCTGTTGCTGTTGCAAAAAGATATCCTTCATTTATTCGTAAAGATCGTAGTGATTCTTCTATATACTCAATAGGTGACCCAAAGGGATCTAAATCAATAATATGAACCGTGTCTTTCTTTTTCGGCAAAGAATCAAGAATATCAATTGCATTCGAGTGTCTAATTTCCAATATTTCATCATAATTCAAGTTGTTTGAATTTCTAGTAATAATATTAACGGCTATAGGATTAATGTCTCCTGCAACAACTTTTTCTACAGAATCTTGAGGCAATTCAGTTATAATCCGGTAACTTCGAACTCCAGTTCCTGCAAATGGATCTAGGAAGCAAATTCGTTTCTTTTCTATTTTAATGATTGAAGATAGAATCAGTAATGTGAGATCTCTATTGATTGCCATTTTAGGATTATAAAAAACGGAAGCATCATAGATTCTATCAGCATCTACGTATATTGAGAAAGAGGTACTACCCTCTGTTACTTGCTGCCACAAATCTTCAGAGATTTCCATCGCGACTACTCCTATTTCTCAATTTCTACAGAAGAACCTTTACTAGCTGTATATTTTAATCCTACTACATATATTTCTGCGCTTTTCTTTCTAGATGCAGCTGGTTTATACAACTTTGTAATCTTAAAATGCTCTTTCATTTCCTTAATGAACTCTTGTAATTCAGTTCCTTGAAACAGCTTACAAATGAAAAAACCTTCGTCTTTGAGTAGATATTGAGTAAGTGCTAATGCTCTTCTAGCTAAGGATATCTGAATAGAATGATCTCTGCTAAAATCGCCAGATATGTTAGGTGAACAATCTGATATTAATCCATCAACCTTTCTATAAGTTTCCAAGATAATTGTGGGGAGATTCCGATTTAGAATATCCTTATTCAAAATTTCAATGTTTTTTTCTCTAAATGGAGTGATGTATGCTTTATCTATAGCAATCACCTTACCATTCCCCCCAACAAGATGAGAAGCAACCTGAGACCACCCTCCAGGTGATGCACCTAAATCTATAATGATTTGACTTTTACGAAAAACACTGAACTTATTGTTAATTTGTAATAATTTAAAAGAAGCTCTAGATCGATATCCCATGGATCTTGCTTTTTGGTAATAGAAATCTTCTTTCACAATACCACTTTATTCTATTTTAAGAACAATAAAAAATGATATTGATAAGACTTACTTATCAAGAAAAAAAAACTATTTCATTGGAATTCTTACTTTTTCATCTTCGTCTAAGATGTCAAATTCTACGAATTTAAATGGTCTAATTTTTTCTGTTCCATCTTCTTCCATTAACCATTCGTTAAATGATCTACACGATACTGGATTAACAGGATTATTAACCTCACATTCTTCAGTTCTGTCACATGTAAAACATGAACATGTCAGCGTTAACCAACCTGTTTCTTCCTTCTTCGGAATTGTTAATACATAGTCCTTAACATTTCCAATTCTTATTGGGATTTTTAGTATCATATTCGAATAAAGTAATTCATCAATCTTATGTTTGATTGATTCATGCTGACCTAATAAATCAAGTACTTCTCTAAATAGTAACTGTTTGTTTGATGTACGATCTATAAGCTCTATAATTTCATCCCCCAATGCACTGCTATAGTTCCTTACAATTTTTATCCTCTGTGTCGGGATCATCTTCATCACACCATATTACAAATATCGAATCTAAGTACTAATGTTTTCTCAACACAATAGCCCAAATTCAAACTGTAAATCTTCAAATAATACATTCCATTTTACAGTATTTAAGTGTTGATACCGTTCTAAAAAAATTTGAATCGAACTTTCATAATAATAGCAAGAAAATGTCAAAAATAAACCCGACATAAACGGAAGGATATATGTTTAAAAAAACTACTCCTTAGATTTGTTGTAAGGTTTAGGCGAGCTTTTTCTTTTTCTTCGCCTTACATCTGATCTTCTTTTATCAATAACATAAAGCATTGTGTTAGATGTAATTTTTTCGTCCCACGCCTCTTTCACTCTGATGCTTACATATGGTTCCTTTACCGGACCAAAGATATCATTAACAATGCCTATATGTTCCATGTTTTCATTAACAACATCTGATCCAATTTTGGGTAATTTTGGTGGATCTTTAAGGATAGCATGACCTAAATCACTTCTATGTAAAACTCTTCCTAGTTTCTTTATTCTTGACTGTTCCAAAATTTACAACTCCAGTATTCAGATTATTGGTAACATTTACTTTTTTGGTTGCTTTGGTTTGTTCTTCGTTTTCTTCTGTGTAGGCTTTTCAACCCTTTTTAGTTTTCTCGCAACATTGGTAATTTTTCTGATTAGTTCAGTTTTATTAGCGATACCTTCAGGATTAACCACAACCCTTCCTTCGCTCTTCCACCAATTCTTTGAATATTGTTTGTCTTTTTCAATCGTGTAATTCAATTCAAGATATTTGCATGCGTAAACAATTTTTGACAATTTGCAATCTTCAACAGCTTTACTTCTTGGTACTTTCCTACCATCTTTCCTTGATAACTTCTTATCAAAATATTCTGGATAGAGAACAAATGAGCGAGTTTTCCGCAACATAATATAGCCTTTGTGAATTAATTATTAAAAATATTTGGAAGAGGTTACTCTTCTTTTTTATCTACTAAAACACCACTAATAATTCCATGCTGACCAGGTCTGCTTGTGACACGTACTTTTCCAAGTTCGGTATCTAAAACACATCCCTTTGTAATAATACGTCTTCTTGCATATTCACGATTAGCTTTGTTTTCCAAAACGTTGAGAATTTTTGATTTTTGTGAAATACCTGTTGACTGATCTAAAACATTAGCAAACTCATCTCTCAAAACGCGGAGTTTGTTGTTTCCACCTCTTGTTCTAATAGATTTGAGTTTTCTTGTACCAATATGAGTTTCTGCTGGATAACGCCCCAAATCTCTTTTTTTCTTTGATGCTGCTTGTCTAATTAAACCACCAGATAGTTTCTTTCGGGACCTTTTTAACCATTGAGAGGGCATTGTTATTTCACCTTAAAAGTCATCGAAATTTTTGAAATATAAGAGTTTCCATTAGAAAGACAATTAAAAAAACTTCATCTGGGTTGTAATTCATCCGACAATAAATTAGAAGATATATATAATACTAGAGAAATATCTAAAAGCAATAAGCTTATTTCTAATGTATGGAAAAAAAACCATTGTTCCTTTCAATTTTTATTTTACTATTATTTCCATTTAGTACATTAAACGCTGTAGTTGCACAAAATACTAACAATTCGCAAGATATGCCCAGTTATTTTGAAGATTTATCAAACCTACTAAAATCAAACTTAGATAAAGGTATAGCAACAAACATGCTAGAAGAAAGATGGAAGGAACCTATGAGTTCTAAATCTGTTGCAACGAAATTAATGGAATTCAACAATAGAGCATTTATTTCATTTTTTAGTTTTGAAGAAAGGAATAGTTTTCAAGAATATGCAACAAGAAATGGTTTATTTATCGAAGAGATTAACAAAGTTATTCCAGCACTAACCATTATTTACAATTCAAATCAAATTCTGAAGCTAAATTTCGATGATTTCAGAATAAAGTACGTCTATCCAATTGGAACAAATTCATATTCAGTTCCTCAGAATATTGATATTGAATTATCAGGTCAAACAGAACTATCAGAACTCAGACATGCGCTGGAAATTGATAGAATTCATAACGAGGGTTACTTTGGATATGGTATTACCATTGCAGTTTTAGATAGTGGAGTGAACAATTCTGTTGCACCTGCACTACAATCACTTCTCCATTATGATGAAGAAAAGATTGTAACAGCTTGGGTATCAGCAAATATGTCTGAAGATATTCAAGATATGAGTGGTCATGGAACACATATCGTTTCTGTGCTCGCAGGCAATGGTAAGTATACTTCAGGACAAGGGGTTATTCAAACTAATGATTATGGAATTGCACCTGATGCGAGTATTGTTAATATTAAAGTACTAGATCAAACTGGCTTTGGTGAAGATGCTTGGTTAATTGATGGTTTCACATACGCCATATTTCGAGATGTTGATATTATCTCAGCAAGCTTAACTTCTGTAACTTTTGCTGCAATTGGAGATCCAATTGAAGAATTAATGTATGAAGCTGGGAGAAGAGGAATACCAGTAATTGCTTCTGCAGGCAATTATGGTCCATCTGGGAACTCAGCTGGTGCACCAGCTTTGTGGGATTATGTAATATCTGTTGGTGCTGCAAGTAATCTAAACAATCTAGCGGTGTATACTTCTAGAGGATTAACAATGAATTTCTCTGCTGGTGTTGATATTATTGCCCCTGGTAATTCTATTAGTGGAAGTGATGCATCAAATGGTGGTATAAGATATGTTTCTGGTACATCAGTTTCAGCACCAATTGTCGCAGGTGTTATTGCTCTGTTAATGGAGGCATTCCCTGATTCAAACTCTCATGTTTTCGAAACAGCGATCTTCGAAACCGCTAATGATATTTATGCACCGATATTAGCTCAAGGTAACGGTATCATCAATCCATACGAAGCTTACCAATATATAAATGAGAAACAATCATTAGATGTTTTTTCAATTAATCCTAGACGAATCTCACCTGAAAATACCTACTTTTATGAATGTGTCGAAGGAACGACTACAGAATTCAAGATTAAACTCATCTCGTCAAGTGATCAAAGAATATATGCTAATGCCCCTAGGTATACCAGTAAAATACAAATAGCAGATTATTTTGATGTTACAGCAGGGTGGAACCACATCTCATTTAACATCAGTTTACCATTAACACAAAGAATTACTAACATTATCTCGTCAATTGATTTTACAAATGATGATGGTGTAACTAGTAAGATGAATATTCAAATTCAAACAAGAATCTATGGTGGAAATGTTTTATTTGATATATCTCATGAAAATTCAACAGAGAATATTTGGTTTGATGCTTCAACACCTTTTGGAGCCCATAGTTTTACCTCGCGGGTTCTAAAGGATAGAGGATTTCACGTTTCATATCAAAAGGAAGGTTCACTTAAATTAAATAATACTGATATATTAGTAATTTCTGACCCTGAACTAAATTATACCGTAGATGAGTTGAACACTATATATGACTTCATTTCATCAGGAGGATCTTTACTATTTCTAGTTAATAGTCACAGATTTGTTGAGGTTGATAATGTTGAAGATGATCCAATATTATCAAGCAATTATTATGCTTGTAATCAGATTTTAGAATTATTTAACGCAAGTGTAGGAAACACCGTACCAATTGATTATGTTCCATATTACGGTAACATTCAAAGTGACATCGATTTCATTTCAACTGATTCATTTCTATTCTGGGGATGGCCTCTAAGATTTACTTCAGATGAAAACCTTGAGAACAAAGTAGTTGCCACCTTCAATTCAGAGATTGATGGGACAGAAATATCGTTCAATGCAGCATTATCTACAGTAATTGATCAAGGAAAAGTAATAATGTTTGGATCAGGATATCCATTTACAGATTTAGGGTTAATTGTAGATACTATGGAACTCAATCCTCTTCGTGTAGGTTTAGCTAAAAGTTATAGATACGTATTGGCACAGGATTCAAACAATCTTCAACTTGTTAATGATACATTTAACTGGTTAATTTCTACACATCGACCTACAATCAATTTACAATCTGAAAACAGTGAGGTTCTAATCCGAGAACAGTTTAGGATAGGTATCAACATAAAAGATAAGGATGGGGAAGTGGTCATATTACCTGACAATCGAGTATATGCAACTATTCTACATCCAGACAACTCATTTAATCACATTGTTTTACTGTTTAATGGTCAGAATCTCAAATACGAAACAACAGTAACTCTTGAACAATATGGTCTACATACGATTTATGTCCCATTAGAACTTGTGAATCATACTATAACGGATGGACGAAATGAAATCTTCTGTAATGTTTTATTGTGGGAACAACTTCCATTAATTCAACAGATAGCAACAGGGATTATTTTATTTATTTTTGTTACCATTGTTCTTGTTCCAGTTTTAAGAATTAGATTTTCCAAGGTTCACCCTAAGCAATAAATTAAAGTTTTTCCCCTTCTTTTTTGCAAATTTTGCAGCTTGACGGCTGTGCATCTTACCGCACAGAAAAACTATATATACGTGTGCGTCCCAGTTACACATAGAGTGCGAATATATCACACACACGGAAAAAGTGAAAAAAATGCAAAGAGAAAGACTACCAAAGGGATCACTCGAAGTGATTGAATTGTTAAAAAACAAAGGAGCACTAACTCAAAAAGAGATTATTGAAAGCTTATACGAGAAAAAACCTCGAGCTATTCGCTACACTGTTAGACAATTATTAGACAGAACAGTTTTAGTTAATAGAGCAAACTTTGAAGATATGCGATCAGCTTTAATTGGTATAAATCCTGAAATGGACACATCTTTAGAGAATCTAATAACTAAAACAAAAACTAACCAACCCATTACTGCTTAAGATTATTAATAAATTCACCTTATTATCAAAATCTTTTTTATCTCCTTTTTTTCTTTGTTTTAAGAAGAGAGATGTCTATCAAAGTTTACGTTAATGTCGCTGGCTTCTTTGTTTATGATTCAAATGATGTGTTGAAGACATTCATTGCATACCCTAAGAAAGCAGAAGAAATTGCTGTTAAGATACACAATTTATCAGTTTACGCCATTTCAGAAGAACTTCAAATGATACTAAAGGAAATTGATGAAGAGATTATAGAAACCAATAGCGCTGATGTAGTTAATTATGTTCGAAGTAAAGGCAAGAAATCGGAGGTTAATGTTAATTCAGAGTTTTACAAACAATTTCTTACAAATCTTTTTCACAACTTAATTCAACAGGACTATATTTCAGATGAAAAAGAGTATCAGGAATTGGTAAGAGAGGTTGGTATTAGTCTTTCTAAAAAACGTGTAGCGCACAGTTCTCAGAGAGTGGATAAAAACGTTGTTCACGCTATTCTTTCAATGGATGATATTGATAAGACCACCAATCTATTTTCTGCCAGAATTAGTGAATGGTATGGAGTTCATTTTCCTGAAATAATGAGAGAAGTTCAAAATCATCTTACTTTATGTAAAATAATAACCACAATTGGTACAAAAGACAATTTCACTGAAGAAAATGTAAGATTATTTGGTTTTTCAAATGAGAAAAGCAAGCGTATTGTAAACCTTGCAAGAAATTCTATGGGAGCAAATTTTACAGAAAATGACTTGCACCCACTTCAAGATTTATCGCTTCGTATGATCGATTTATATGAAGAACGAGATAAACTAGAAGCTTGGATAGGCAGAGAAATTTCACGAATTGCACCAAATATGAAAGCAATAGTAGGTGCGCCAATAGCTGCTAGATTAATAGCACTTGCAGGTGGTCTTCGAGAATTAGCAATGAAACCTGCATCAACAATTCAATTGTTAGGAGCAGAAAAAGCGCTGTTTAGAGCTCTAAAAACTGGTGCTAAACCACCAAAACATGGTATTATCTACCAGATACCTGAACTTCATGGTTGTCCATGGTGGCAGAGGGGAAATATCTCTAGAGCTATTGCAGGACGGCTAACAATCGCGGGTAGAGTTGATTTCTTTCAAGGTGAATTTATTGGGGATCAGCTGAAATTGGAAGTAGATAGAAAGGTTGAGGAAATTAAAAAGAAATACAAAGAAGCTCCAGAAGGAAAGAAACCACCTATTGACAGATCATTCCAACCTCGACAACACAAAGGTCCTCAAATTAAACCACAATATAGAAAACAAGGGAAAGGTAAGAAGCCATACTATCCTAAGAAGAAAGGAGGAAAAAGTTCTTACCCACGTAGAAGGTGATAATTATGCCAGAAGTACACAAACACCCACATCCAAATCTGTTCTGGTTGAAAACAAAAGATGGAAGTACTCGTTTAGCGACTATCAATGCTGAACCCGGTAAAAAAGTTTACACAGAACGTTTAGTTTCCAAGGAAGGTATTGAATACAGAACATTTGATCCA
Organism: Candidatus Heimdallarchaeota archaeon; assembly: GCA_018238545.1. GTDB lineage: Archaea > Asgardarchaeota > Heimdallarchaeia > Heimdallarchaeales > Heimdallarchaeaceae > UBA460. The sequence goes on along the minus strand of JABCTC010000023.1, from coordinate 9,790 downwards.
CACAAAAGCAAATTAGGTTCAGCAATCATGAAAGATTTACAAAATTTTCCATTTACCAAAGGTTCTAAAATCCTATATCTTGGTGCTGCTTCAGGAACTACAGTCTCACACATTTCAGATATGATTGGAGTAGATGGTTCAATCTTTGCAGTAGAATTTTCAGCACGCTCTCTCAGAGATTTAGTAGCAGTTGCAGAGAGACGAAAAAACATCATCCCTATACTTGCAGATGCAAGGTTTCCTGAAGAATACAGTTTTACTGTCCCTTTAGTTGATGTTGTTTACGAAGATGTTGCCCAACCAAGACAAGCTGAAATTTTAAAAGATAATGTTCAAACTTTTCTCAAAAAGGATGGTTACTTTTTCTTTGCTGTTAAGGCAAGGAGCATAGATGTGACCAAAGACCCCAAAATCATCTTCGATGAAGTTACAAAAGATCTGGAATCTGCTGGGTTAACAATTCTCGAGAAAATAGATATCGAACCTTATGAAAAAGATCATATCGTAATTGTTGGTCAAAAGAAGGTTTAAACTAGATTTAAATCTTCTAAACCTTTTCATTTTATTTTAAGTCAGAATATTTCTTTACCCATCTTTTCACTAAATCAAAAGCTTTCTTCATCTGTTGAAGTTCATCTATGGTGAAAGTTGGCATAGTCTGAGTAAGAGGGTCCTCTTTGTCCTCTTCAACAATCATTATTGCTCTTCGTTTTGTGAAAGAAGCAATGCTTTGAGTCATTACCGCACGATTGATAACTCGCTTGTCATAATCATCAGATACACAAACAAGAACGTTGAGACCACTACGCACATCATGACTCTGGTGTTCACCGAATGCATCAAAAGGAGATAATTTTGTCCAAAATTGGCTAATAAAACCTAAATCTTGCAAAATCTTTGATACATCTTCTTTCATTGAAGAAAGATTGTCAACAGAATATTTTGGTCTTTCTTCGGTCTCTATTTCAAGATCGAAAATCTTTATCCCTTCTGCCAATGGAGTTTCTAAAATATTTTCTAGAATAACAGCAATTTCGGGAGGAGGATTGATAGAGTGTTCATATTCATAAATAGTTCTTCGAGATACAGAAATATCTTCTCGTAGCATACCAACTTTTTGAGCTAAATCTGCATAACTTAGGTTCTTTTCTACTCTAGATTGTCGAAGAAGCTTTCTATTAATTTGAACAAAGTATCTTCCACGGCTACAATATACAATTGGGGGCATTCCTTGACTAATAAGATTTGTAAAAGTTTCAAGTCCAACCACAGGCATTCCATACCGTAATAGAACCAATCCATCCTTAAGTTCATCAAAACGTTTTCCTCGTTCACCTATTATTAAGGGAGATGCATTTAGAAAGGAGGCAACATTCTTTAATTCGTGTGAATCATCCCGGCTAAAACTATCTATGTAAGGTGAGAGTTTGATGATGAGTAATTTATCTAATCGTTTTGCTATAATATCAAAACAAGCTTTACTTTCTAGAGATAGTTGAACAATACTGTAACCTGCAGTATTTAGTAATTGTTTGACTTGTTGCATCATCAATTCTCTTTTTTTCGCAGGCATAGTGAACACATGAATCTATTATTCAAGAAGAATCTCACAGATATTATTATAAGATTACCCTTCTAAACCCTTGAGTGATTTGGACATATAAGGCCCATCTAATTTATATCCAAGTGACCGATAATACTCTCTAACACCTACTCCTGAAATGATAGATATCTTGTCGTAACCATTGTCTACAGCTATACTTTCAGCATCTAATAGTAGTTTCTTCCCATAGCCTTTATGTTGCCACTGAACTGGTTTATTACTAGAAGAACGCAACTCTAAAGATTCTCCATACACATGAAGTTCTCTAACTACTATTGTTGGTTCTTCTATAAACTCTGTCCTGATTATATCTTTGCTTAATTCACGAAGGCGCAAAAACCCAATTATAACATCATTTTGAACTTCTTCGTAAGAAAGAAAGTGTTCTGTCCCTTCACTAGCAGAATATTTACGATGAACAAAATGGATGGAATTCATATCAAGATCGCCTTTGTTCTGATAAACATGGCGTCCAACCTCTCTACAACGGATACAACGACATTTCTTCCCTTCACGTTTTAGAATAGCTTGTGCGTCAAGCCTAAGGTCACTTTTATTTGGACCACCAGCTATTTGATGGGCAGGTATATCTCTTAAAACTCTCTTAATTCTAACATAAGGAGGAACCATAGTTTTGATTTCAGCGACCAGTTTTGCTGTTTCTTCATTCGATAAAGCGACATAATCTCCTGCAATATAATCATCATGTAATTGCGTTCCTGGAATAACCATGGTTGGGTAAATCTTAAGCTCATCAGGACGATATCGGCCATCATTGAATAAGTGGTAAAAGGAAGCTATGTCTCTATCATAAGATGATCCGGGTAAACCTGGCATCATATGTGCGGTTAGTTTTAGTCCTGAATCTCTTGTAAATTTAAATGAATCAATAATTTCTTTTGTTCCATGACCACGGTTCATTTTCTCTAAAACATCGTCAAAAACGGATTGTACGCCTAGTTCCAAACGAGTTACACCAAAATCTATCAAGTGGTCAATTTTATCGTGGGAAATCTGGTCAGGTCTTGTTTCTATAGTTAATCCTACACAGCGATATTTTGCTGTCTCATTTAATTTGTGAGCTTCTTGAATATTTGTAGAAGCAACACCATTCATAGCATCAAACATACGCAATATGAATTCTTGCTGATATTCTAAGGGTTGGTGAGTATATGTCCCACCCATTATTATAGCATCAATCTTTTCAGCAGAGTGACCTATTGCCTCTAATTGACTTATCCGCTCTTGAACTTGAAGATATGGGTCATAATTATTGCGAATGCCTCTCATAGTGGTTGGTTCATAACCAGTATAACTCTGAGGGCGATCATTATCGGGACCACCTGGACACACTATACACTTCCCATGTGGACATTCCCATGGTCTAGTCATAACTGCGACAACAGCTACACCAGAAAGAGTTCTCACTTTTCTTTTCATTAAAATAGGTAACAGTTTATGTTTTTCTTCTTCTGTACAAATAGCCAAAATATCACTGTTCCTTGGAAAAGAGTCAAGATGATATTTTTTAGCAATTCCTCTCTTTATTTGATTTAAATTAGCTTCAGTAACAATATTAAGGTGAAGTAATGCTTCCTTAATATCAATGAGAGCTGATTCTGGATTCTTCATCGAAATTCGTTCTCTTAAAAATGAAAGGATTATCGGGATCGACGCTTAGCACCCATACTTGCAGGTTGACCAGCATATTTTCCAAGAATTATTCTCTTGACATATTTATTTCTAAGTCCTCTACGAGGAATAGGACTTTTTCTTTCTTTCGCTGTAACTTTAGGAGTTTGCTTCCTTACTTTTCCTGCTTTTTGTAATGATCCGTGACCCATAAAAACACCTAGATAATCTGAATTATCGGTTCAGAGATACTTTAAAAACTTATAGATTTTAGTTCGCAGATAAATTGGAAGAATCACCTAAAATGGTTTATGATGCTTATTTGTCTTCTTGTCTTATTAGACAAAGCTAGGTACATGTCGTGCTTAGAGGTCATGATATGGGGCGAAGACACTCTATACTCACTCTTAGTGGATACATCACGTATCCTCCTACCCCGTTCACACTACGTTTAGGTAGTGCTTTCGGATCGCTTTTTATCAGAATATTGTATGCGGCATTAACGTCAGCATTGATCAAGTGACCAGCAGCAGAACGGAACAACCCTCGGTGAATCCTTTTTCCCTTGTACTTTTTCCGTTTTTTAGGGAACTCATTATCCAGGAAACTGCTTTTAGAAGTGTATTCTTCTGGGATGGTCTCCACTTTTATCCCTCGCTCAGCTCCTTTATATTTTAGCACATCAATGATTTTTAGATAGGGAATGGTGACGAACATCTGGGTAGTTTTCTTCCAGAAATGCACTCCTTGTTTCCACAACGGGTTATAGCCTATTACCACTTCATGGAGCCCTCGTTCGACCCACAAGTCTACCAGATACTTGGTTAATTTGTGGATAGCATCATTTAGCTTTCTTCTCCACTTTTCTTTGAGTTTGTAATAAGCTGGACCATATTTCAGACGATTATTCGATTGCAATTGTTTTCTCTGCTGCTGACTATACTGTGTTTGTAATTTTTTCTGTTCTTTCAAATAATATTGCGTAATGGATTTTATCCCCTTCCCTGCATCTTTGATAACAATCGGCCTTCCTCCGAGGTTATCCACGAAAGCGGCAAGGTTGTCCATCCCTAGATCTATCGCTCCTTTTCTGGTCATCTTCTTCCTAAGACTTGGTATACTCTTCAAATAAACAAGTTCAAGGGTGTAATGTGTCCTTCGAGGAATGATTCTAACTTCTCTTAGCTCTGCTTGAGCTGTTAGTCTTGTCTTGTAGGTGTACTTCACTTTTTTAGGTAACACTAGCCATCCATTGACTATCTTCGCTTGTTGATTGGTGAAGATGGCTACTGTTTCTCCATCTTTCTTTTTGTAGCTAGGTGGTTTAGGCATGGCAAAAAACAATGTAGGTTTCTTCTTCCACTCTTGTTTAGCTTGGAAATAGCTCTTCCAAGTTCTAGAAAGGAGTTTGAGCGTCTGTTGTGCAACATGAGCCGGAAGGACTCTGTAGCACTCCTCCTGTTTCAACTGTTTGTCAAGATCATAGTAAAAGAGAAGCGTACTTGTTTGCTTCAAAGAGGTTTTTATCAGAAAATTTGCTCGATTATGGAGATTTTTTGCTTGATGACAGATTCTGCTTAATGCTGGATGATACGTCACTTCTATACGCTCTGCACGCAGTACCTTTGCCATCTTTCGTTGACCCAGAGTTCATTATAAAAACACCCGTAATATCACTAAAATGTTACTAGTTTTACAAGCAAATAAGACAAAAAGACAAAAACATATTCATAAACTCGAAGACAAAATTGCCTCCTTTTTAAGTCAATTTGAGAATAATAATAATGAAAAGAAAATTAGGTGAAAAATTTGACTTGGAAATTGATCTTCAAAATATTAACCGAAAATAAGGAAAAGAGTTTGGAATTAGCACATTACAAACTTAATGATGTGAATAGTATCAAATGCTTTCTCTCACAATTTTTTGATGAACAAAAAGATTGGATTAATGATGAGAAAAATTTGGGTAAAGGTTTGGGATATGAAATCATTCTAAAAGATGCCAAAGGTAAAGATTTGAAGCTTAAAAATCTTTACGAAATTTTACACTCAAAGGAAGAAATCTTGTCTGTGTTTAGCATGACAACAGAAGCGATAGGAGAACTACTAGCTGAAGGAGTTAGTTAGAAAGAAATATTGAAAAATATAACATGGTAAAAGAATGTAAGAAATGTATTAATTCTTCGTTTTATCTATTATCTTCTAAAATTACCATATTTTTAATGAAAGAAGAATGAATTGAAAAAAGGGATTTCTGCCTGAACAGGAAGGAAATTCTTACTCGACGCTTTGGGTTTTTGGTTGGGGTTCTGGCAGACAGAAGAAATTCTTCTGATTCCAGACTAAGTCTGGTTCTGGGGGATTTCGGACTTAGGAGGTCTTTATCTAAGCCCAATGGGGGTTCAAACCATTTAAAAAGGGGTTCAACCATTGTTCCCGAGTTCACCCTTGAGGGGGTTAAGCATCGGATTACTCTTCCTGTTCAGTTTGCAGTTCCCCTTTATCTGCCTTGTTTGAACTACCCTAACTATTAGAACAGAAACTCCAACCTATTTAAACTTTTTTCTGACCAGAGTAATAGGCACTGAAACTCGACAAAAATCCCTTCTCTGACTTTTCTAGCAGTTCCGGGCGATTCATTAATTTTTTCTGTGGGAATAATATGAGAATCAGGGTATTTTCACTACAATTCACAAGAAAATAGATGAAAAAGGTTCTAATAGACAAAAACTCATCATAGATGGCTTTCTCTTGTTTTATCGATAGTTTCTTCTCTAATTAATTTAGAACTTTCTTCTATTCTTTTCTTTATGACAGAAATAATTTCTTCATATTGTTCTTCGTCATATTCCAGCCCGAATAATTTACCAAGAGCTTTGAGAATTTCTTTTGTTGGTTGGTAAGAAGGTACACTAGGATCACATTCTGCCATCAGTGAAAAACAGTTCTTGAAACCTTTAGCTTGACACAATTCCATTGTTTCTACAACTGAACCATAGATTATTCCTTCATCTAACAACTCTACACCTTTCTCTTCTAGAAATTTTAGAGATGAATCATCAGCTGATACACCGACGCATTTTGATTCTCCATTGGGATTTTGGAAAATCGGAAGTCCACCTACAGGAACAATATATGAAACACCTTGTTTGATATAAAAATCTACAAGTATTTCTAGGAACTCAGGTAATTCTTCGTATGGTATACTTACTTCACATGACATTAGAGCAAATTGTTCTGACTGAAAAATCCTTATTGGGTTCTCTATTTTCCCTTTCTTTACAATTGCAACAGGAGCAACATTCTTTGGGTGTAAAACGGCTACTTGTTCCATTTCTAAAGATTTTGTTAAAAATGCTGTGAGTAACGTTCCAATAGCTCCACTCCCGCTAAAAGCTTGAAGTAAAACTTTGTTTTTTAGGTTTATTTCTGTAAGTTCATTTATAGTATTCATCATTCATCACTTCTTTTTCTTCCTAGAAACAATCATTACAAACATAGATGCTACAACTAATCCAAAACCAGCACTGATAAAGTTGAAAGGTGCTGGATTTTCTGAAACTGTGAAATTGTAACCTGCTAGTTCCAGAAAGTCTATAGCTTGATCAATGCTACGTTCATACCGTGGAACATTTGGATAATAGTAATCTTTGAAATAAGTTGGTATTGGAGTATCTGTAATATTGAACATACCTTTATGGTATTGTGTGTTGATTTTCGTTTTGTCTATAATAGTTGCTATAGCTTTTCTTATTGCCAATGCTTTAGATGTTTCCAAATCAGCTGTAGGAATAAGATTATTTTCTCCTCCAAAATATTGATTATCAAGATTAAATGCTAGAAAAACTATTGAGTTTTCCAATTTGAAACCTGTTCTGAATGTACCCAAGGGTGTAAAAGAGTCTTCAGCAACAGGGTCTTTACCAAAATCCGCGATATCAAGAGAACCTTCTTGCATCTCCAGTCTCATGGCATATGAATCCGAATATTTTTGTAATTCTATTGTATTAAAATCCACAGATAATGAAGATCCATCAATAGCTCCTACATTGAACCAATTAGCGTGTTTATCAAATACTAGAGCTAAGTTTGGATCACTTTCTGTTAATGAATAAACATATTTTCCAGTACCAAAGGGAATTTCACCAAATTTTTCCCATCTAGAAGAATCAAGAATTTGATCTATTGAAGAAGACACATTAAGATAATGCTCAGGATAAGGATATACTGACAAATCCTCTATTGCAAACGCATATGGTTCTTTTTCAACTGTATTGGGATCTGAATCTATATACACGTTGACATAATTATTGTTTATAATGTCAATTTCATAAGAATCAATCCATTTTAATTTTTCATAGTTCCGGTTAGCTTGTTGAGCAAGCATCAAATCAAGAGTGAAAATAACATCTTCAGCAGTGAAGGGTTCATTTTCATATAATTCTTCATAGTCTGTTTGCCATATAGCATCCGTTCGAACGTGTAATTTAAGAAAAGTTGAATTAACATAATCCCAATCGTCAATGATTCCATAAGGTGTTGGAGTTCCTTTGTCATCTATAGTAGTGAGTTTGTCCATAATTAGAGACAAGACTAATTTTTCTCCATTCTCCACCACGGTTAGTGGATTGAAGTCAATCCATTTCCCAAGTACACCAATGTTCAATTCATCTACAGCTGTTTGGCTTTGATGAAGACCACTAAATTGCATATAGGGCAATGAATCTGCTAAACCAAAATTGGGATTGAAATATCTCAAATTATCCCAATAAATAAAAGTTCTAACTGGTGTGAAAAGAGGAACCATAGGCAAGATATTGGTCATTAAATGATTTTGAACAGAATAGAACATATTCTTCCTTTCATAAAAATCAGTAGTTTTTGAAATATTATTTAACAAATCAGTAGTATATCCCTCATCATAAGTATCATTAAACTTGAAAATATTCAAGCTAGCTCCTTGTTTGAATAAAAATTCTAAATGAGGAGCAGTTGTCCCTTCCAATTCGATTATAGCTAAATCGAAGTCTTTGTCGCTGAATATATTTTCCAAAAACACCGCATATTCCGTGGGCAATTCTGTGACATCAATACCTATCTCTCTCATATCTTGTGCAATAGATTTTGAATACTCTTCATAATAAAGGCGCTCAGTCCCTTTAGTGTAATAACGTAATGTTGTGCCAAACAAACCACGATTGTTTTGTGGAATATTAAACCAGTAAATAAATATGGATGTAAACGCTGCAATAACAATAAAAACAATAATTAAAACAGATATAACTTTCTTAGAAGATTTTTCTTGCGAGACACTCATGCAAATTTACCATCCTCATTATCGTTAAGATGTTTATTAATTTAGTTCTTTGGCGATTTTTCTCTTTTAGCATATTTCTTTCTCCCAACGCACGTTATGAAACTTGGTCAAACTTGCCAGAGGCGGTCTAACCGTCGTTTAGGTGGGTCCCCTCGCGTGCGGTGAGGGGAAGAGGATTATAAGGAAGGAAGGATTGTACCAGACAGAGAAGCAATATTGTGTGCGGCATTAGTATGAGTGTTAACTTTTCGTCCACACTTTTTGCAAGGAGTATAATCATACTGGCTTTGGTTGCGAACTAACGTTCCTCCACAACCATAATGAATAGTACTAGTATGGTAAGGACTAACAGATTCTAATTGCACTTGATAACCTAACTCTTGAGAAGCTAACCAGACAGATTTCTGGTAGATGAAGAGATTATCGGGCATGGTGTAAATAGCTTTAGCTAAAGCCCCTTTGGTACCTGAGGGGTCAACAGTTAACTGCTCAATCTTCAAGGTCTTACACTGTTTTTTCGCTATGACTGCAGCAAGAAAGGGTGGTAAACAGCGAGTAAGCTCGCGAATGATTCGCATGCGACGAGTATAAACTCTATTGAGCTCTCCCTGCAACTTGCAGAAACCAAGAGTATCTCGAGCTTTGCGTTTGCGCATCAACCCCCGATGGAGTTCAGGGAGAACCTTATTGCTGAGATGAGTATAACGTTCAGCTAGAAGCAAGAGGTCTGGGGGGAGAGAAACAGAGGTGTTGAATGCCAACATATGTACTCCTAAGCGGTTAATATCTAGACCAAGAATAGCTTTCTTCCGACCTGAGATAAGCGGGAGATAAGTGTGGAGAAGAGTAGAGGAGTGGAAACAGGCCATTGCTCCCTCGAGAACGACATCCACTCGAGGTTTGTAACTAGGTGCTTGACCACTGCTAACTTGGAAAAGTTTGATCTCTGCGCCATTGTGAATATACTCTCGTACTTTGGAGGGGGAAAGTGTTTTTGCAACAAGTTTCTTCTTCCCTTTCTGGGGAAAACCTAATTCTGTCCATCCTTGTTTATTAATTTGTGCTGTTAGTGTTTTTGCATTCCCTTGACGGGCGATAACATAATATTTTTTCATTAACAATTTTATGGGTAATCTTCCTTTCTTTTTTCTTTTAAATGGTAATGGAACAACTTTTGCTACTGGGAGACCTTTAACTAACTGAGGGACACTCTGCATGAAATGGTCAAAGAGTGTGAA